>JBIKWF010000001.1:0-147800 GCA_044356455.1 Bdellovibrionota bacterium
TATTCTAAGATTGGGCGCATGAAAGACGCCGATCTGCCGCTCTTTGAGGCCGCGGTGTGGGTTGCCCAGGAAGAGTATCGTGCCTGTTCGGTCGAGGACACTCGCGCTGCTATTCGGCAACTTGCGAGCGAAGTTCGGCCTCACCTCACGGGGCCACTCCCGCAGCGCTATGCCAAGTTAGGGGACGCGCTTTTTGACCATATTGGTTTTCGTGGAAATCGAGAGGACTATTACGATCCACTCAACAGCTACCTCCCTAAGGTCATAGAGCGGCGGCTAGGAATCCCGCTCACGCTTGCCCTCGTGGTGATTGAGGTGGCGAGAGAGTGTGGGCTGCGTGCCGTAGGCGTAGGTTTCCCGGGACATTTTCTTGTGAGGCACGAGGGAGACGAGGAGATTATTCTTGATCCTTTTACGGGGGTGGTCATTTCGCGAGAGGAGCTTGTCAAACGTGTCGCGGACCCCGCAATAGACGATGACTCGATTGGTCAGCATCTTCAGCAAACCAGCAACAAGGCTGCGCTACTAAGGCTTGTGTCTAACCTTAAGCACGCCTACATGCTGCGCTCTGATTATCCGCGCGCCCTGCGCACATGTGAGATCTTGTTGGCGCTCGATCCCCTCAATGCGGCTTCGTATCGTGACCGAGGGCTTGTTTTTGAAAAACTTGAAATGTTCCGGCGTGCAGAAACGGACCTTTCTCGTTACCTCCAGCTCTCTCCCTCGGATCGTTTTGCTGCGGCAGTAGAGGAGCACTTGTCGGATCTTAGAGCAAAGCTCTCACTGTTTCACTAAAACAGAAGTTCCCTAAGGAGTCTCTGAAAAACTCCCACTCCGCGTACTCAGCGTTATTTAAAAACTATTGAATAACGCGGAGGACGCAGAGTACGCGGAGGGAAAACAGGACAAAAAAAAGTTCGTTTTTCCAGGTTTTTCAGAGTTTCCCTGAGAAACCTCTGAAAAACCTCGATTCTTACACAGAGGAGGCAGAGCAGCACAGAAGTGAGTATTTCAGCGCTTCCCTACAGGTAGCGCCCTCGATAGGAAGACAAGATTTCTTGAGCTCTCTTTTTCATTTGAGACTCAAATGAAATGCGGCGCATATCAATCTTCTTTCGAATCTCGGAATCCTTGAGAAGTCCGCGTATAGAGTTCGGCATGTGTCTAGCGACGCGCTCAAGGGATCCCCCGAGTGAATCAATCATGCCCGCGAGGGCGCGGTAGTAGCCTTGTTGGCCGGCAATTTTCTTACAGCCACTCAGGAGCGCGGCGAGCACTTCCGCGCGCTCAACTTCGTTGAGAAGCTTGGTACTTCCAAGCATAGATCCCCAGTCATCAAGAAAAGGGCCGAGGGGAAGGAGAAGCTGGCGCGATTTTCTCAGAGCGGGAACTCCACGCAGAGGATAGTGACGATGGCCCTCGGGCGAAAGGATGGCTCGGTAGAGCGCGGCCGCTACTTCAAATGCCCCTCCGTACGCCCCTAGTCTCTTCTTCGTAAAATCTTCGAAGCGCTCGCGGTAAGGAGCCTCGGCGGGAACTTCTCGCCAATAGCCGATGCCTTGGTTAAGATCTCCCGTGTTATGGGTAAGAGAGGCCGCAAGTTGTAGCGCCTGTATTTCCATGCCGCGCTGGCGCGCTACAAATAGAAATTCCTGAGATTCTCGTTCGAGTTCAGCTTCAATCGCGTCCGTGGCCATGGCTGCATATTCCATGTCTCCATCAGCCAAAAACGTTCCAAGCGAACCCGCGAGGACGCCGAGTTGTTCGCCATTGTGGCCGCTGACGGGGCCCACACCAGAGTGTTCATTGCAGCGAGTCGACAAGCAGCCTGTGTCCCAGCCCAGTGAATGCCGGACTACTTCGAACATCTCTCGGCGGGCAGCATTCGACGGAGCCGTTAACCAGAGAGTTCCACGAATTTTGCTATCGACATCGGTTGGAACGAAGGTTGCCACGGTGGCGTGGTGCGCGGAAAGGCAAAGCGCAAAGTAGTCCACAAAGACGGCTGTTTCCGAATGTCCGGTCCATGGAAATGTTTCAGCGCCGCGCAGGATATCGATAAACCCAAGGGAAGGCGCCGCACGATTTGCTAACGCTCCAGGGCCAGGAGAGGGGAGTGGTGGGCTCTCGCGTAGGTCCTGAAAAAGAAAATCTGCGGTGTTGTGAACAAGCGTGAGCAGGTTCTTGGGTCCAATCATGTCGCGAAAATGGTCCGTGCCCTCTTGAGAGGGGGGACTAGGCGGAGTGCTGTCGGTGTTTGGGAAGTTTGCCATGGCAATAGTTAAACTAAGGAGCCTCTGAAAAACCTCCATTCTTACTACACCTCTGTGTACCTTCGTGTCCTCTGTGGTGAATTTCTTGATGAAAATTTCACCACAGAGGGCCCAGAGGTACCCAGAGGTGGGTTTTTCAGGGGGGCACTAAGGAGTCTGTGAAGGGCCTCGATATTTTATATTTTCTCTCTTTGTCCTCTGAGTTCCTAGTGGTTTTTAAAAGTGTGCAGTAGTCACGGGACACAGCAGAATTTTCCTATGCTGCCACTTTGCTTGCGCGGTTCGAGACCACATTCACAATTACTCGGCCTATCGCACGTTCAAGAATTTCCGCCGTTATGGCTTTCCCCTGCAGTTGCCGAACACGAGATTCAAACAAGGCGCTTGTTTGGCAGATCACCACAATATCTTCGATTTCTGCAGGGTTGTTCACGGCGCTCAGGATTTTATCGCGAGCCTCCTCAAGCGTCAGCCCCGAGAGCAAGAATCCGTCACGCATTGCGGCATTGAGATAAAACAGAGCGACTTCGGCGAGCATGGTGGTAACGGCTTCGGGCCGAGGCCCCGAAAGGCTCGACCCTTCAGAGACAAAACCAGGGAGCACAAGCTTCACTCCGAAGACGTTATCAATGACAGAATCAGGCTCGAAATAGACTGCCGTACCAACTACCTGAACATTACTCATTTGACTTGAGGTTTCTATGAGCGCGTCGAGCTCAGACAAAACTTCTTCATCTTCACGTTCGAAGACCAAATCGATGCGAGGCAAGAGAAGCATCACCTTCTCGCGCTCAGATCGGAGAATCAGCTCCTTGGCGCGCACCAGGGCGTCTGCATTGCGCGCGTTGTACACCGTGATGATGCGCGACATGTGGGCATCCTTTGCGATGCGGTGGGCAAGCGTGCGCTTACCGCTCTGCGGAGGGCCAAGGATGAGAATCTCATTTCCTAATTTTAGTGATGAGTAAGCGACGGGGTCGCGGGCACGATCGATGAGATCTCCGATTTCAGAAAGCAAGTGATCGAGGCCGGCTAAATTGACGCGTAAAGTCTCAACCTCTACGTCATCAATGCTCAAGGCGACTTGTTTGCGCCTCTTTCTGAGATCGATAAGGAATTCGATGAGGACGGGCACGCTGGCGACTGCGCCAAGAATCGTGGCAAGTAGTACCAGTTGTTCGTTGAGCACTTCAAAATCCATAGGCCTGGAGTTCTAGCACAGGAATCGCAAGTGTAGATATGCCTCAACAATATCAAGTGCATAGATCTTCTCCCGTCCAGGAGCGTGCAGACCGGGAACGGCTGCTTCGCAAACCCTGATTGCTGAGCTTTAGGGCATCAGGATTTTTTCACCACAAAGGACGCAAGGGACGCAAAGGAATACGTTGAAATTCCTGTTTTTAATTGAGCTTTCTTTGCGTCCTTAGCGTCCTTTGTGGTCCAATAAAATCTTAAGTAATTTTAGCGTTTTATGCCGAACATTCTTGGGCCCTGGCTGAGCTTCTTGTCTCTGAACGAAGTCAATGGAAGGATATCACGCTGACATATCCTTCTTGAGCTCATCCGGCAGAGTACGAGGTGCTTTTTATGAGTCCTTCAGGCGCTGAAACGAATTCCGCAGGAGCGGGAGTCTCTCCATCCGAATCTCCGAAAGAGGCCGAGGAATCTCGGGCGCGGATTGATTCTGTTTCTCGTTTTATTGCGGTTGCAAAGGACTGGATTCCCCTCGAAAGAGTGAAGGGGGATGTGAGAGTTACTCCGCGAGGTCTTTTCGTTCACAAAGATAGCCTCGACATTCTCGTTGAGTGTTATCAACGCTGGTTGCACAGTATCGCGCCTCAGGCAGAGGAAAAGCAGCCGGCTCGCATAGTAAAGCGCATGTTTGGTACGACAACCCCTGCGCTTTACTACCTTGTTGAGCAAAAGCGCGCCCTCGTGGGACATTTAATCGCCGCCCCTGTTGCCAACCCTCAGTCACTCGGCCTACCGGTATATCTTGGGAGTCTTGAGGACGGGGCCCAGCAGATTCATCCCAAGGATCCGCTGCTTCAGTGTATGCCGCAGCTTAGCGTGAAGCACGCGCCGGAAGGAGTGCAGTTCATTCTCCAGCTTCCTGCCCCCTTAAAACGCTTCTCGTCCCTTCAGTTTTCCGCTGACATTGTGAAGTCGTTTGCCCGTCTTGCCGTGCATTCTCGAATTCTAAAAGAAAAGCTTCCTGAGGAGTCCCCACCTCTTCGAGATGCCCTTAAGTTAATGCTCGAACTTCTGTCAACCGCCAAGCTCGCCAACCCGGACCAGCGCCTCCTCTTGCCTTTTACTAGTGCGAAGGACAAGACCGCTGAGACGCTTTTTGTGCAGCATCTCTATTGGACCGTGAAGGGTTCTGGGATCATTGGGCGAGTCTTTGAGAGAGAGGGCCCGAATCTTTCCTTCTTCCTGCGTCAGGAGCTCGCGAATCTTTCCAAAGAAAATAAGTTTGCGCGGATTCGAGATTTTGAAATTGCGCGTCATCGGTCCGACGCGATTGGCCGCTTTCGGTTTTATGGGAAGGACTACCCGCTGCATAGCCATGCGTTGCTCCAGTTCGTACGAGCCGTAATTCGAACGGCGCCTGAGCCGGAAGCTCCCCTCAAAGTGATCACTTCGGACGTCAGCTCGTCTCAAGCAAAGGCGCCTGCTTATGATTGGACCAGATTCTCCGTGGTGGACTGTTTAGATCTCTTTTCTTTACTTCTGCTGAAGGCCGAGCACGTTGACTTCCCCCGTGTGCAGCGTTTTTTACCGCCTGAGCGGCGCGGCAACAATTATCAGTACCGCATGCACGAGCGCTGGATCTTTGTGCTTGATAGACGCGGTGATGTCATTGATTGTCTGGACAAGCTTTCGGCGAATGCACGTGCTCCCTCAGACTCGAGGGCGAGGTCGCATTCTGGCCCAAGGTCATCGTCCGGTCGAGGTGGTCGTGGAAAGTCTAGCCGAGGACGAGGGAATTCTCGGGGTGGGCCTCGGGGCGGAGGCTCTGCAGTTTGAGGCAGGGGGACACGCAGGAAAATCAAGACAGAGGAAGTTCAATCTCTGGGTTTCTCAGAGGTTTCCTAATGAGAGCTGCCGCTCCTGCGTGGCTACCAAGCCTACCGTATGAGCGGTCATGACGTCCTGGAGAGTGGGAATATGCGAAATAATCAGATTTTTTGTTACGCTCTGCTTAGTTTTTTCCTGCTTGGATGCGCTGGATTGAAGCATCGGGCGCCGCTGCCGGAGTGCCACGGATTCGCTAAGTACTCATCGAGTGAAATCGAAGAAAGAAAGTCGCTCGCAGCGGCGCACCGAGCAGCGTTCAAGGAATACCGAGCTGCGACGAGCACCATGATTCAAAAAAATTGGGCCTGGGTCGGTGCCATTCCCAGCGAGTCTGCCGATGTCTATCTCTCCATTGATAAAGAGGGAGTTATTCAATGTGCCAAAATTGTAAAATCTTCGGGAAGTCCTGATTTCGACCAGAGTGTGCTTGATGCGGTGACGAAGGTGAAACGGGTTGCCCCGCCTCCTCCAGAGATTGCGGTCCTTTTCAATGAAGTGCGACTCGCATTCTTTGGCAGCCAGGGGTCTTAAGAAACCTCTTCTTTACCTTCGCGACCTCGGCGCCCTTCGCGTTATCTTGCAATATATCGCGCTCCCGCAATGTTTGGGTTTAACGCGAAGGACGCGAAGAGCACGAAGGAGGACTTTTTCAGAGGTTCCTTTACAGGTTGTATTTGGATGCTGGTATAAGTGTTGCCCGGTAGCTTCAGACCAGTTGCCCATCTGGAAAGTTCATGGCACCGTCCTATAGAATCTTTTTAATTTTAAAGGATGGTTATCATGCGAATTAGTAGAGGCCTTTTCCCTTTCGCTAGTGTGTTACTTGGAAGTGCTCTCGCGTTTTCGAGCGTGGCGCTAGGTGCGCCTACTCCCGTGAAGCTGGATCCTTCGAAGAGCTCAATTGCCTGGGTGGGTAAGAAAGTAACCGGCCAACATCAAGGTACGGTTGCCATTAAGGGAGGAGAAGCTCTTATCGAGGGAAGCACTCTCGTTGGGGGGACCTTCGAGGTAGATCTTGGCACGATTAAGGTTACCGACATTACGGATCCAAAAGATAATCTTAAGCTGACGGACCACCTTAAGAGCGACGACTTCTTTGGGGCGAGCGTACATCCCGTAGCTTTGCTTACGATTACCAAGGCGACGCCCATCGCTTCTGCCAAAGCAGGAGAGCCTAATTATGAAATCTCGGGAGAGGTGAGCATTAAGGGAATTAAGAATTCTGTGACCTTTCCTGCCGTAGTCTCAATTGCTGATGGTAAAGCGGAGGCCAAGGCTACCTTCACTCTCGATCGCACCAAGTGGAATGTCAGGTACGGTTCGGGCAAGTTCTTTGAGAACCTTGGAGATCGTCTGATTTATGATGATTTTGAAGTTTCTCTTGCGGTCGTCGGGACGGTAGAGAGCGCAGCTTCCTAAGGCGCATCTCAAGTGACACTTTTGTGTCCTGTCTCCGCCGAGGCTGCTTCGAGGCTTCACGAGAGTGGGGCCCGGCGCAGCTTCGGCGGCTTGCGGCTTCGCGTTAAAATTCTGCGCAGTATCATGTAAGGGGATCCATCGGACGTAGATTTTCGCGAAGAAGAAGACCTTTTGTAGTTCTCCTATCTCGGCAGGGACTCAAGGATAGCGGTAAACAGTCCGCCGACGGAGAGATCTCCGAGAATCACGAGGTAGAGACAGGCTGCTATCTGAGATCCAAAGAGCATGGTGCCATAAAAGAGCATGGGAAAGGCATACTTCATATATCTTCCGTATCGGCAGGAGTGAGAAGGGGCTCAAGGCCGTGGGCCCTGTTGGGCGCTCCTGTTGGGGCTCCATGAAGCAGATTGCGAGTTTTTCTGATTGATGGTTCGCTGGTAGGCGGCGGGAAATGAGTAGCGAACCGCTTTTCTTCAGTTCGCGTTCCCTAATCGATTTAACCTTGGGGAGCCCTGAAGAACCCGAAAGATCGGTAAATGTTCTTTCCCCTTAGTGGTCTCTGTGGTCTTAGTGGTTGTTCTAATAAATCACTAAGTTCGCAGAGAACACGAATACGAGTTCGCCATTTCTGCAGCGTGAGTGCCCACTGCCCTTTGATTGAGATTTCTATGGTTCTGTCCCTTTTTGCCTCTTTCCCCCGTGCCTCCTTAAGGTTCCCCCGAAAAATTGCCATGCGCTATCTGTGGTCAAAGCGATCAGAAGCGTTCATTACCATCATTACAGTAGTCTCTATTCTTGGCGTAGCCATAGGCGTCATGGTCCTTAACATGGCTATGGCCATAATGACGGGCTTTCAGAGCGAACTTAAGTCCCGGATAGTTGGTGCCAATTCTCACATTCTGATTCGCAGCCTTGATGGACGTATGAGCGGCTGGCGTGAGGTGGCGAACCGAATTGCAGCAGTCCAGGGAGTAACCTCAGTTTCAGCCTTCACGCAGCATCAAGCTCTGATTAAGAGTGAGAGGCCCTTTGGCGGCGAGCGTGCGGTAGGTCTCCTGATTCGCGGCATTGAAAAGGGAAGCTCCGCAGCGGGGCAAGTGGGCTCGTACATGAAGCTAACCCCAGAAGAGGAGCTTCCTCTCTTTAGTCCACCCCCTTTGGTCGTTCATCGCACCGATGGAACTGAGGATGAAGCTACACTGCCTGGAATTATTATTGGGCGTGAGCTGCAGCGCACTTTAGGGGTTCTTGTAGGAAGTCCCGTCTCTATCTTGTCTCCTCAGGTGACCTCAAGCCCGTTTGGTCTCATGCCTCGCTTTAAGCGTTTTGTCGTTGCCGGTATTTATCAATCGGGTCTGATCGAGTTTGAAAGTGGTCTTGCCTACGCCAATTTGCCTGATGCGCAGCAATTTTTTGGCATGGGGGACGGGGTCTCGGGACTCGAGGTGCGCGTGGCGAACATTGATAGAGCCCCTCAAGTTACGAGTCTCATTATGTCAGATCTCAAGGACCTTGCCGCAGGTCTTTATGCCCAAGATTGGACCGAGACAAACCGACCACTCTGGGAGGCGCTCAAATTCGAGAGGCGTGTCTACGCCATTGTACTTCTGCTTATTATCGTGATGGCGAGTTTCTCGATTGTCACTACGCTCATCATGTTGGTTCTCGAGAAGCGTAAAGACGTGGCAATTTTGCGCACCATGGGCGCGACCTCACAGGCTATTGGGACTATTTTCTTTGTGCAGGGCGCTATTATTGGGGCGCTTGGAACTCTGCTTGGGCTGGTGCTGGGGGTGCTCGGGTGTCTTGGTCTTACATGGTATGGGTTTCCACTCGATGAGCAGATTTTTCAGATGTCGACGGTTCCAGTTCACATGGAGCCGCTTAATTTTATTTTAGTTGGGGCCGTGGCATTTTTGATTTGTTGCCTCGCCACGCTCTATCCCGCGTGGCGCGCAAGTCAGCTCCATCCGAGCGAGGTCCTGCGGTATGAGTAGCTAGCGGTAGGGGTAGAGGGGCTCGTGTGAGAGAGTTTTCGGCTCTCGGTGTTTTTGATTCTCGGTATTTTTTGTGTGGGTGCGGTGTGCGACTTAGCTTAAATCACGTCTCGAAAGTCTATCATGATGCAGGCCGGGAGCTCGCGGTCCTCCGTGAGGTGTCGTTTGAGTTCTCTCCGGGACTTTCCGTTGCGATTCTTGGGCGGTCGGGAATTGGCAAGTCCACGCTTCTACAGCTGATGGGGGGGCTTGATGAGCCGACTAGTGGCGAAGTGCGCTATGGCTCCTTGTCGCTCACTTCTCTTTCTGAATCCGAGAGAACAGCGTTTCGCGGTAAGACGGTGGGCTTTATTTTCCAATTCCATCACTTGTTACCGGAGTTCAGTGCGCTTGAGAACGTTGCGATGCCTCTCCTCATAGCGGGAGAGTATGAATCCGAAGCTTCCAAGAAAGCTGCCGCATTGCTCCATCGTGTGGGACTTACTGAGCGAATGACTCACCGTCCGGGGCAGCTTTCAGGCGGGGAGCAGCAGCGTGTGGCTATTGCGCGCGCTCTAGTGGCGTCCCCTGCAGTAATTTTGGCTGATGAGCCGACCGGAAATCTTGACGTCTCTACAGGCAAGGAAGTTCAAGAGGTATTGCTCTCGATTCAGCGTGAGACGGGGGCGACGCTCATCGTGGTCACCCACAATATAGATTTAGCGAAAAACATGGATACCGTGCTCGAAATGCAGCCGGGCGGGGCCTTACGGGTATTTTCTTGGGAAGGCCAGCGCCCCCGGCCATCGGCTACCTAAGGAACCTCCGAAAAAGTCCACTCTGTGATCTCTGTGCCCTCTGTGGTTGATTCAAATTGTTGAAAAACCACAGAGGACACAGAGCTCGCAGAGCGAAAAAATAAAATATCGAGGCTTCTCAGAGGCTCCCGAAGAAGTCTTTGGCAGAGCACTCCTTTGTGGTCTCCGTGGTCTTAGTGGATGTTTTCGATTCAATCACCAAAACGTGGGATACAGGCCTGGAAGAGGGCATCGAAGGGCCTTCTGGGGATTCGTCGCTCATGCTATACCCGCTCGACGTACGTAAGTAGTTCTTGGAACTCAGGAAACGCCCATGAAGCATTTGACCTCTCATTCTCGCTGCTCGCTCGCTCTTTCTCTTGCCTTGTGGGTGGGAATTTTGCATGCCGGCACCTCGGCCGCTCAAGTTGGTTCGTCAACTCCCCAGGGCGGCGCGCCTCAGGCCACCACCCAGGGTTCCAAGTTTGTGCGAGTTGATGACGTTGAGATCGAGGGAAATGAGCGCATCGATCGCGCAGCGATTCGGCTTCAGCTTAAATATACCTCGGGGAACATCTCGAGTGAGCAAATTTCTGAGGATGTTAAGACTCTCTATCGCACAGGCTTTTTTGAGCAAGTCACGGCGTCTGTTGTTCAAAAGTCTGGTCGTGCTTTTTTGCGTTACCTCGTAAGCGAGAAGCCCGTGGTACGGCGCGTTTTTATCAAGGGAAACGAAGAAGTCGACCAATCAGATTTGGCAAGTGTTTTCCAATTTGATGCGCGCCGATTCTTTGACCGCACCAAAGTAGATCAAATGATACGAAAGGGCGTCTCTTTGTATCAGACGCGAGGCTTCTACGACGCTTCCTTTGAGTATGCTCTTGTTCCCGTAGGTGAGAACCAAGTTGACCTTTCGTTTACGGTCACAGAAGGCGAGCGTTATAAGATTCGCGAGATCGCTATTCGCGGCATCGAGCGTCTTGAGGAGGACGACGTACTTTCAGCCATGGAAACACGGCGCTATAAGTGGTGGAGCTCTTGGCTCATGGGAACAGGGCGCCTGAATGTTGAAAGTTTGCAGAACGACCAGCTGCGAGTTCGGCAATACCTGCTCGATCATGGACTCATCGATGGCAACGTCAGCGCTCCAGTGATTGAGCGCCGGGAAGACGGCCTTTATCTAGCGTTCGATGTGACTGAGGGGCCAGAATATAAGGTCGGTGCTATCTCAGCTGCAGGGGATTTGATCGAGAATGACGCGGCGAAGACGATTGAGGGTATCAAGGTAAAAGAGGGCGACGTCTTTAGTGCGAGCGCGATTCGTGAAGATTCCTTTCATATCGCAGAGAAGTTCAACGACATTGGCTACGCCTTTGCGAACGTAGTTCCTAATACTCAGGTCGACAAGTCCACGGCGACGGTAAATATCGACTACAGCGCAACTCGTGGAAATCTCACCACGGTTAATAAAGTTAACATCAAGGGCAATGATAAGACCTACGATAACGTCATCCGCCGTGAGATTCGCCTTGATGAGCAGGATCTCTATTCGGGAAGCAAGGTCAAGCGTAGTCAAGCAGTGTTGCAGCGCCTTGGATATTTCGAAGAGGTGAATATCGCTACGGAACCGGTGGGCGACGACAAAGTGGATCTGAATGTGGCAGTGAGGGAAGGATCTACCGGAACGTTCTCTGCCGGTGCTGGGTATTCAACCTCAGACGGTCCTTTGTTTAATGCACGTCTTTCTGAGAATAACCTCTTTGGGACAGGCCGGAAGGCGGTGCTCAATGTTGATATTGGTACACAGAGAGATAGCTACGTTATCTCATTCGAAGATCGGCGGTTCAACGACACCTTCTGGTCGCTTGGAACCGATATCTATAGAACAGACAGGGAGTTCCGCGACTTCGATAGGCAGGCGAACGGAGTTTCTCTTTCTGCGGGCTATCCGCTCGAAGAGCTTCTTTCAGCCAAGATATTCGAGGATATGTCCTTTGGACTAAAGTATGAATTTCTTGAGGCAAAAATCAGCAACGTAGACGAAGAGGACGCCGCGCAGCTTGTGATTGACTCAGAGGGTACGACCAGAGCGTCTGCGATTACCCCACGTCTTGTTCGTAACACGATTAATAATCCTCTGAATCCCACTGAAGGCTCACGGCAGGAAATTTCTGTCGAGCTTGCGGGTTTAGGAGGAACCGAGGAGTTCTACCTTTTTGAGATAGAGCAATCCCTTTATTACCCTCTTGGTCAAACGAGTTTTGGGGATTTCGTGTTCTCTTGGAGAACTCAGTTCGGGTATGGGGAGACTTTTGATGATGACCCGTTCCCGCTGTACCGGAGATATTTCCCGGGTGGAATTAACTCGGTGCGCGGTTTCAAGAACCGGACTCTTGGTCCTAAGGATGAGCGCGGAAACGAATATGGTGGAAGTAAGCAACTCGTAAATAACGTTGAGCTCATCTTCCCATTGATAAATTCGGCCGGGCTTAAGGGCGTGGTGTTTTACGACATCGGGCAGTCATTCGATGACGATGAGTCAATTGACCTCTCAGCATTGAGAGAGGCCTACGGCGCTGGCATACGCTGGAGCTCGCCTCTCGGACCTATTCGAATCGAGTTCGGGTTTCCTCTGGATAGGCAGGAAGGGGAGAGCAATATGGTTACCCAGTTCTCGTTTGGTGCGCCTTTCTAATCGCAAAGGTTTGCTGCTTGCGACGCCTTAGGTCGCCTCTTTGTTAGTTCTTTAAGTTTTGTTGGGACAACCACTAAGAACACAGAGACCACTAAGGGGTGGGGGGGGCAAGTGAGAGGCTTCTAGCAAATTATAAGGTCATGTCAGGTGGTTACGCCTGGAAAGGGGGGCGACCTGCGTTAGACTTTGCCGCGCTTATTCCCTATAGTCTTTGAGGCTTTGCAGAGGCCAACGTTTGGCAGAATCGTCCATATGGGCGAGGCGGCTTAGAACGTGCTGTTTTTTGCGCGGGACGTATGATTCTCAGAGCCAAAGATTTAAGAGAACTGAAGATACGGGGGACTGAAACCATGAAGCGTAATGGGTCGAGTGCTTTAAGTGGGCTTTGGGACGTGACAGGACGTCGGGCGGCGACCTTTTTGCTGCCTTCCTTTTTGGGTCGATCATTTGTTTTTGGGACCTTCGCTCTTGGCGCGCTCCTTTCGTTTTCTCGTCCGGTTCTGGCCGCGGGGGATGGGCCGCAGATTTTTGTCATCGACATGAACCGAGTCGCAAATGAATCGATTATTGGGAAAGCCGCGAGATCCAATATCGAAGCTGAGGTACGCAAGTCCGAATCTAAGGTCGCGCTCCAGCGCCAAAGTGTAGAGCAGCTTAGAGCCGATATCGAGAAGCAGTCCTCCTTACTTTCATCTGATGCGCTTGAAGAGAAGCGAGAGGTTCTCGAAAAGCGTCAGCGTGAAGTTGAGCGCATGATGCAAGACCAGCGCGAAGAACTTGGGAAAAAGCACAATATTGAAATGAAAAAAGTGGTTGATGAGATAGATGTGGTGGTGAAGCAGCTGAGTGAGCGCGGCACGTATCCCCTCATCATAGAGAAGGATCCAAGGGTGGTGGTCTTTGCTTCAGATCGTACGGACCTCACCGCGGAAGTGATTCGTATTTTAGACTCAAAGAAGATGTAGATAAGGTGTTGAGGCTTATGTCGCCTTGAGGGCTTTGCGCCTCAGGTGAGCTCGAGGTTTCGGCGTAGTGCTTGGGACCTCCTAGCAACAGGGCGGCCTTAAGTAACCACGCCGTAAGCGACGTTCCAGAAATCCCACGAATGGTGTGACCCATGACTTCGAATGTGCATCCCTCCGCAGTGATTCATTCTTCTGCAATCGTTGATCCAAGCGCGATTATTGGCGAGGGCACAGAAATTGGCCCCTTCACGGTGATCGGGCCCCGTGTCGTGATGGGCAAGCGCAATCGCATCGCCTCTCACGTCGTTATTGAGGGGCGGACAACTCTTGGGGATGAAAACCGAGTCTATCAATTTGCTTCCATCGGGGCCGCGCCTCAGGACCTGAAGTTTAAGGGGGAAGAGAGTCAGTTGCTTATTGGTAACGGCAACATGATTCGCGAGTACGTGACTCTGCAGCCGGGAACCTCCCAAGGTGGCATGAAAAGCGTAATCGGGGATAAAAACCTTTTTATGGCAGGTAGTCATGTCGCTCACGATACCATGGTGGGAAATGGGAACGTGCTCGCCAACTACGCCTGCCTTGCGGGCCACGTGGTGGTGGGCAACCGCACCACGCTGGGCGGTCTGGTAGGGATTCACCAGTTTGTGCGTATTGGAGATATGGCGATTCTTGCGGCTGGTTCCATGGTAGCTCAAGATGTTCCTCCCTTTTGCATGGGACAGGGAGATCGCTGCTCTCTTATAGGACTCAATCGAATTGGATTGCAGAGGAACGGGGCTTCCCCAGAGGATATCTCGCGGTTACGGAAGCTCTACCGCAAACTTTTCTGGGGCGCGGGCAAGTTCTCGGCGCGGCTCGAGGAGGTATCTGCTGAGGGAGAGAACTTCCCGCTTGGAACGCAGCTTATTGAATTTCTGAAAACGCCAAGCCAGCGAGGAGTCATAGGTGCTCGTATGGGCCGTGCCAAGGCAGGGGCCTCGGATGATGCGGCTGAATGATAGTTCGATAGTATGATAGCCAAGAGGGATACGAGCGACCATGGGAGCGCTCCCGCATGAGTGTTGGTTCCCCGCCAGAGATTTTCTCCAAAAACGATTCTTCCTCTCGCGAAGGGGGAGCCTCCCGTGCCAGCGGAATTGAGAGCCTCGCGCAAGGAGAGCCTGTTGGCCTCATTGCGGGAAACGGACAGTTCCCTCTCGCAGTTGCTCGGCGCTTGCGAGAGCTTGGTGCCAGCCCAATAATTGCGGCTCATATAGGTGAGACAAGCCCAGAGATAGAATCTTTGACTTCTGATTGCACCTGGGTGCGGGTTGGGCAGTTGGGAAAGATACTGAGGTGCTTCAAGCGAGCGGGCGTGCGCCATGTCGCAATGGCGGGGGGGATTTCCCGCGTGAGAATCTTTGGGGGGAGCGGTGCGAGGCCTGATTGGCAGGCGCTAAAGTTGATTGCTCGATTAGGGACCGTACGGGACGATGTGCTGCTGCGAGGAATTGCCGAAGTGCTGTGCCAGTCTGGGATGGAAGTTTTTGGAGCTGCTCAGATTCTCAGTAAAGCGGTAGCAGAGGAGGGCCTGCTTAGTCGGCGCAGCCTCGATGCCGGTGAAAGGCAGGATGCCAGAATTGGCTGGGAGGCGGCCAAGGCAATTGGAGCCCTGGATATCGGGCAGACCGTGGTTGCGTATCAAGGGCTAGTAGTCGCTGTGGAAGCGGTAGATGGGACCGACGCAACGATACGAAGGGCGGGAGAGTTGACGAGGAAAGGGGAGCTCGGGCCGCTTTCTTCGGCGCTGGGTCGTGCGCTAACCTCTTCGTTGGAGTTATTGGCCGGCGCAGGCGGCGGAAATGCGCGTGGGCCAGTAGTGGTGAAGCTCTGTAAGCCGCAGCAGGACGAACGTCTGGATCTCCCGACCGTCGGCAGGACGACCATCGACTCTATGATTGCGGCGGGCGCCTCGGCCCTTGTGATCGAGGCGGGAAAGACGCTGATTCTCGATTATGATGACGTTCTTTCTCACGCAAATGCCGCGGGAATAGCGATTCTTGCAAGTCGAGGTGCGCCTTGATGAGTTTGGGCGTGAGAGGGGAGGATTGGGGTTTTGAAATGCCCCTTACCCGGGAGCAGCTCCGAGGCCCCGCGTTAGATAGGAGTGGTGATTTTTCTTCTTTATCTCTGCCTCCAGCAACGCTACCTTTGGGGCTGAGAGGTCTGTGCGTGGTAATAAGAGGTCGTAAGTGAAGTTCATTTTCTGGCACTTCAGCGCCTGGTTGGGCATACCTGTCCTTCTCATGGTCGGCATTTCTCAAGCGGTGCTCGAGCTGCGCTCCGGAATTGACTCTCACTCCGCCTTTGAGCGAGTCAGGTCCTTTCGAGAGCAGCTACGTTCACAAGTGAGAGCGGCGGGTTTCCCTTCATCTCCGGTGGAGGTTAGTTCGCCCGTTACCCCCGCGGGGGGTGCTTCAGGTCTAGACGCGAATTCCGATGTGCGTGAGGAGGATGGGAGGCTGCGGGCGATGCAGCTTGAAGAACAGGATGTTCTTAGTGCCGCGAGGCATTCCTCTGAAATCTGGCTCGCTGATGCGCGAGCCCATTCTGTTTTGGGATCATTACTGCGTCATCTTGCGGAAGTGCGGGGCGAGGGGCTCGGAGCGCGCGTAGGGAACGATCGGTTCAGAGATCAAATCAAATTGTTCTGCGAAGCGCTTGCTGCCTATGGCAAAGGCCTTGCCGCAGATCCATTGAGCGCTCGTCTGCTCATGAGCTGGGCAAATGTGCGGCAGATACTCGGACCGGTTGATTGCCAATTGCCTCTGACGCAGGGGGACTACGCTTCGGCGATTGTTCAGGCGCTCGAGCTTAACCCCACAGATGTTGAGTCGAAATACGCGGCGTCGCTTCTTCTTCTTTGGGGAAATGCGCCTAAAGAGGCCTGGAAGCTTATGCGCGAGGTTCTTAGATTCAATACTGAACTGACCGAAAGTCAGCGTCGGGGAATTCTTTCCCGAGTCCAAGAGGAAGCGTCCCTGCGGGCGATAGTTCCCGCTCGATTCCCTCAAATTGTATATGTCTCGGAGTATTTGGACGCGAATCCACTTTCGTTCGGTGACGACAAAGTTCGCCAGAAGAATTTTGTGGGCGCTCTTGCGGAGCTTCAGCGAGAAGCAATTGCATCTTCAGTCGAGGAGTACTCCCTCGACGCGGTTCCTTATTCCATTCATACGGACCGTTTGATTCGGCTCAGTGATTTCGCAGCCGATGATTCCGTGCGTCAACGGCTTGACCGAGAGTTGTCTACTCTCGTCCGTCGTCGCAGTCAGGTAGCGCTCTCGGATTATTTGTCGGAGCGGGCATCTCTTAAGCAGTTGCAAGCGGTTTATGCAACAATGTCTGCTGATACAAGGCCCTCAAAGAACCCGATAGTGAAATGGGCTGGCGAGGAAAGGTTTCACTTTGATGAGTTCTACCGTTCTGTCGGATTCTATCTCTCGGCGGGACAGGCTGCGCAGGGAATTGAGCTTCAGGTAAGTAGTCTGCCTAACAGTGCGTCGGGTCAGTTGATAAAAATTTTTGTGAGCGAGGATAATCAGAATTGGAGCGAGATTACCTCGCAAGTAACCTTTCGTAGTTTTGAGCTTGGGCGAAGAGTGCTGGTAACCATGCGTTTCCCGGCGCGGGTATCAAAATATTGGAAGATTCACTACTCCAGCGCTAATCGCGAGCGTCTCCTTTTGGGGCGTATCCCAGAAGGCGTTCGCGTATATGGAACGTCGAATGCTCTTGCGCGTAGTGGAAGAGATGTTCCTCTCGCGAGTAGAGGCGAGTCCTCCGGTCGGGAGTTCGCGAGGGGAGGAGGGAAATGAGGATCTCTTTCTTGCCAGTTTTGCCGAGACTACGGGCGCTTTTTCTGTCTGCCTTAATGGGGGCTTCGGGTGCCTGTCTTTATGCTGCAGACTCCTCTGCCGAAGAGATTGCCATTGGCGTCGGTGAGTTCTCAAAGGAGCTCAATGTTCTTACTTCAGACGATCTTGTCGCGCGCTTAGTTCGAGGCGGCGCCACCAGGGGCCTGCTTGCGCCAGTCCCTAAAGATTCCGTCGTAAGTCCCGCGTCTGAAGCGGTGCGGCCGGGCAGGGAGGCAACGTTAGCGCCCTATACGTTGGCGCTTGCGGATAGTGTTGCTTTAGATGCGGCTCATTCGAAGTGGAGCTTTCGTATTCGTGGTGGAGAGGCTTTTTCGAACGGTTTGCCAGTTCGTCCCGAAGACGTGCTTTTCTCCCTTCGGCGCTGCCAGGATGCTGGCATAGTTCCTCGCTCCGCCACGCTAAGTGCCGCAACAAGAACCACCAATCGGGGAGTAAGTGAGGACTGGGTGTTTGTTTCCCAATCTTTTCCCCAGCCATTGCCATCCCGGGTAGAGGGGATTCCTTGGGAAGTATTTTCCGAGTGCCCAATATTGGAGGAAGGCAGTAGTGAGCGTTTTGGCGCGGACCTTGGGGTCGGAAGTAATTTAGTCGCCTCTGGGTACTTTCTCATTGAGGATTTTTTTGCGGGACGAGAGATTACCCTTGCCCGGACAAGGGGCCTAGATACCGGGGCAGGCAAGATAGTGCTACGCGGGTTCCGCGACGGCCTTCATGCACTCACCGCCTTGAGGACTGGTACGATAGATCTGTTTTTTACTGAGGACGAAGAGGTGCTTACGCGTGCCCGTGGCGATCAAACCTTGTTATCCTCGGAGTGTTCAGGCTATAGGATGATTCAACGAAAAGGCTTGCAAGTGCGCTGTGGGAGGCAGGTGGAGCTTAATGAACTTAAGTACTTAAGTTGACTCGTCGCGGCTGTATTCTTTGATAATTCTTGGCTGGTTGTCTGCCCGATAAGTGAGGCAAGATTGCAGCCGGGTTTAGGCCTCAAGGGCTTGGGATTTTTGTAACCGAGTGAGTAATGAAAACCGTTTCCAGCACTTTGCAAGTAACTGCTTCTGCAACCGAAAACCTTTCGGATTGCCGTGCCCGTCCGCATGGTGGGCAGAGTTTCTCGGTCGCCGTCGGTATTACTTTGGGCTTCATGGTAAGCCTCTCGTGTGTGGGTTGTGCGCAGCGAGCGTTTTTCGACCCGCGTTCTGAAATTATTGCAAACGCGCAGAGCAAGGGCGTGGCAGCAAGGAGTATAGAAGAAGATCGAGAGCTGTTCTTTGCTCAGGAAACTACTCAACGCAAGCGACTTCAGACGCTGATAGCGAAGCGCTCGGAGCCAGAGTTTAAGGATTCAAGTTACAGACTTGGGGCGGGAGATGACATTGAGATAAACGTTTTTGATGTTCCCGAGCTTAACGTGACTACAAAAATTCGCCAGTCGGGCTTTCTTTCTCTGCCCCTTATTGGCGCAGTAAATGCCATTGGTCTTACGGAGTCAGAGCTCGTTGAACAGTTGAGATCTCGGCTCAAAACTTTTGTGCGCGATCCTCAGGTTTCAGTGTTTGTGACGAATTACGGCAGTCAGAAGGTGGCAGTTATGGGGGCCGTTCGAACCCCTGGGAATATTCCGCTTAAAAAGGGTGCCAATAGCATTCTAGAGCTGATTGCCCAGGCCGGAGGGGTTTCTGAGAGGGCGGGGAACTATATTAATTTTATCCCGTCTGAAGTTTCAGGAATTGCCAACTCTGCAGCTCTCGAAGGTGGCTACGCGATAGGAGGCCAGGCAGCAGGAAAGGGAGAAGCGGAAAACGCCAACTCGAATCGAAGTGCGCAGCTTGGATTAGAGAGAGCTGGAGATTTTGGGCTTGCTAGAGCTCGCGGTCCACTTGGAGCAAACGTGCTGCGCGATAGCGGTATAGAGATTTATCTCGATGAAGTCATGGGAACGAGTGGCGGAATTCCCGTAGAGATTCCCGTGCGTGGCGGGGATATGGTGATCATTCCAGAATCCGGGAAGGTCAATGTAGAGGGCGAGGTTTCTAAGCCGGGGACCTATGATTTGCCCCAGCAGATGACGCTGCTCAGTGCTTTAGCGGCCTCAGGGGGGATTACCTATAGCGCAAAAGTTGACGAGGTAGAGGTCATTCGAGATGTTGGAGGTTCTGAAAAGGCCCGGTTGGTCGTCGATATAACCAAGATTGGGACAGGCGAGGAGCGCGATGTGCGTCTTCGCAATGGTGATATCGTGCGCATTCCCTCCGATGGTGGTCGGCGTCTTACCCAAGACACGTTTGATGGCCTGAGCCGAATCATAAATGTCGGAGTGGGGGGCAGTTTTAATTTAGCGCCATAGGCGCTTCGTTTTGTCTTCTTTTCTTGTGTCCCTATGGTGAAGTAGTTCTATGAAAGATTTCTCCCCTACTACGCATGTACGAAGTCTCCCTTCCCAGCTTCTCGCGCCTCAGGCATCTGATAATCTCAGCTCCGATGGAGCAGATGGGCATAGCGAAGTTCAGCTTCGTGAGTATCTCAAGATAGTCTTTAAATATCGGAGCATTATCGCGGCGTCACTCGTTTTGAGTGTCCTTTTTTCTTTGATGTATGCGTTTACCGCGACTCCTTTGTACACGACGCAGTCGGTTATCAGAATTAGCACCTATGAGCCGCTCCTTACTGGGGCCAAGATTGAAGACATGCTTCAGGATCGCAGCCGTGAGGGCACGTTTCTAGAGACACAGATTCAAGAGTTGAAGAGTTTTTCCCTCGCTGACAAAGTTCTTGAGAACCAGTCGATTCGATCCAAGGTGACTAAACAAGAGAAAAGGGGGTTCTTTTCTCAGCTTTTTGGCGCCAAGGACGAAGCTCCTCAGGTGCCTTCGGCGCAGTCTCGCTATCAGGCGCCGATAGGTCTGATACGTTCGTATCTCTCCATGATCGATGTGAAGCCGGTTCGCCGCACCTCTCTCGTGGGAATTCAAGTCACCGCAGACGATCCTGAGCTTGCGTCCCTCATAGCGAATCACCACGCCACTTCTTACATGGACTGGGTGCGCCAGGTGCGCGTTGAGCAGCAGGCCCGGGGGCTCACCTTCTTGCGCGCTCAGGCTGACGAGCTGAAAGAGAAAGTTGCCGATCTTGATCGCGAGCTTGCGGACTACGCGGAGACCAACTCGATTGTTGCCGTTAACAAAGACGAAAATATCACGGCGCAGAAGCTTTCCCAGCTCAATCGCCTTTTAACCGATGCAACCGCTAAGCGAATCGAAGTTGAGAACAATTATAAGGAAGCCGAGGCGAGTCTTAAGAATCCATCTGCCGGCTTCGATGATGGCTCGACGCAGTCTATGCGTTCAGAGCTCGCAAAACTTGAGGGCGAGCTGCAGCAGCTTTTAGGCAAGTTTACTGACCAGTACCCGCGCGTGCAGCAAGTGCGAGCCCAGGTAGAAGGCCTCAAACGCTCCATTGAAGGTCAGCGCCGCCAGGTGGTGACGGGACTTATGGCGAAAATGCTGGCCGCTCAGCAAGAGGAGAAGAATCTTCAGGAGGAGCTCGATCAGCAAAAGAGCCAGGCCTTTGAGCTGGCGAAGAGGCAGGTGCAGTATAATGTCCTCAATCGCGACCTGACATCTTCGCGGACGATGTTAGAGAATGTACTGAGGCAAATTAAGGAAACTTCCCTCGCCGTAGAGAGTAATGCCTCTAATATTTCGGTGGTTGATTTTGCTGTGCCGCCTGGTATTCCGAGCTTCCCCCGAAAGTCCTTCATGTTGCTTATCGGTGCCTTTGCTGGTCTTGTGCTGGGACTCTCTCTCGCCTTGTTATTAAACTATCTCGATAATACCGTACGCACGCCCGAAGATCTAATTCAGTTGCTTCGTATCCCAAGTTTGGGCGTAGTGCCTTCTTTCGAGCTTGAGGAGCTGCCTCCTCCTCAAGCCTCAGGGCCTGCGAGTGCTCGCGCAGCGGGATCTCAGACTGGCAGTTCTGCCGGTGCGACGGTAGCGAGTAGCTTGCCCCTTCTGCAGTCCGAAGCGCTCAAAGCCATTGCTTTCCTTTCAGATCCCCGGTCTCTTGCCGCGGAAGCCTATCGCACTATTCGGACTGGAATCTTGCTCTCGCAGGCAGGTGAGCCGCCGCGCACCTTGCTCGTAACCTCCGCGCAATCTTCGGAAGGGAAGACGACTTCTTCTATTAATCTGGCGGCGAGTTTAGCGAGTGCGGGCGGACGGGTGGTGTTGATTGATGCCGATTTGCGTAGGCCTAGCGTTCATAAGCATTTTGGTCTTACCTCAAATTCTCCAGGTCTTGTGGAAGTTATTACCGGCATGGCGAAGATCGAGAATGTGGCCATCAAAGAGGTGGTAAAGCGCGTGACGCTTATCCCAAGTGGCAGCATCCCGCCGAATCCTGCTGAATTATTGGGAAGTCTTGAGATGGCAAGTTTGATTGACGAGCTTGCCCAAGCCTTCGATTATGTGATTATTGATTCGCCTCCGATTTTACCCGTAACCGACTCCGTTATTCTTTCACGATATGTTGACGGCGTGGTGCTCGTGGTGCGCGGCGCGTCGACGCCGCGAAGAGTGATTAAAGATGCAAAAGATCGCCTCAAGGTAGTGGGCGCACGATTCCTTGGCGCTATTTTGAATGACGTCGATATTACAAGTGGCGACTATTATTACTATAATCGCTATTACCACTCATACTACAACAGTGAGCAAGGTTCCGAGTCTGTAGCGTCTGGTTCTGTTCGGCGCCGTAGGCGGGAATCGCCGCCCACCTCAATGAACTCTTGAGGTGAGGGGCTTATTCAAAGCCAAGATCTTTGAGGACTTCTCCTAGCTTTTCGAGCTGTGAGTTCTGCTCGAGGTCTTCTATCTTCTTGAAACAAAGTCTTGCGGTGGACTGGGGGACTTTATTGCTGGTGAAAGCATCTTTAGAGACGAGAACCTTAAAGGCATCTTCGAAACCTTTGGTAATTTTTTTTACTTCCACCAAAAGTCCCTGAAGCTCGGAGGCGTAGGTAATCGTGCGTTCCTCTTCCACGACTTCCGAGGACTTCTTCCAATCCGAAAAATTTGATTTTTCAACTCTATCCAGAATTTCCGGAAGGAGAGAGTCGCAGGCCTCATCGAATTCTTTCTTTTTTTCTTTGCAGAAAGACAGGATAGTTTGCTTGACTTGAATATAGAGGCTCTTTGCAATATCTCCTCCCGCAACCACATCGCAGCGTTTGCCGAGAAAGTTCGCCGCGAACTTGGGATCCACGAGCTTTGTCGCGTCGAAAACGCGGTCTCGTACTTCAATGGTATAAATCGCTGCGCCATGAGGCGTAATAGAATAGCCCCCCGGCCCATAGTGACACTGAATGGGTTGAACGAGGTGTAGGCAAAGCGACCCATTGGGGATGTCTCTCACGAGTACCTGTTCGTAGGCGGGGCGAGGTCTTGGAAAGCGTAAAGTGGGAGTGAGATCTTCGCCTCCTACCATCCATTTCTCAGGGTCCGTGCTGGTGAGTAGCTTTCTAATTTTTTCAAGCAGTGGATTATCAAATCCAAGATCGGACTCGCTCCCGGCGTAAGCAAAGGCAGCCTTGCTTGTCGCTTTATCGGAGCTTTGCTCGGGTGCCGCGGAGTTCGCGGGCGTCTCAGGGGTTTGTTCGCTCATGGTAAAACCTCGGCATGTAAGTCTGCGGGAAGCCGCTTCTAACGTAGGTCGAAGTCAATCAGTCCGCACCCTTAAGATCGGTAGTCAGAGGATACTTGCTTCAGCTGGCGTAAGTGTTTGAAGTTTAACCATAATAATTTTCGACGGGTGCGCACATCTCTTAGGAAATCCTACATAACCCTAAGTGTTAGAGCAGGTTACCGGTCCTAAAGGAGAGAATGCTGTTTCTCCTTTCATCGGGATCAATTCGCGCTGCCACGCGGAAGAGGTTGAAGAGGAGACTGGTTTCCATGATACCAAAGCGCCCTTCGCAGGTTTCGGCCCCCAAGAACACTATCCGAATGGGGCAGGGCAACAAGGCCCCGCAAGCCGCTCGTCTTCGCACGACGCGCCCACACCTTCCTAAGAATTCTCCTCGCATGGCGTCCGATGAAGCCAGTGAGGCCTCTTCTTTGCACGTGGCTGAACCTCAGGAGGCTTTGGCCGCTGAGGAATATGATACGCAAGTAGCTGAAACGGTAGCTCCCGAGCTTGATGGGGAAACTGAGCATGCTCCGACCGCGCAGCCATTTTCGCACACTCACGGGGGAGAAAGTGATCTTAGAAAACTTGAAGAAACTCTGCGGGATCTCGGGTTTGAGGATCCCAGTGAGGCATCGTCTTCGAGGGATGAAGCCGACGAAATTGCCCAGATAGAAGTGAGCGAAGGAGCAGCTCCGCACGCGAAAACGCCCTTGTCCCCCATGACTGACGGAAGTGAGTTAGGGGTTTCAAATAAGAATTTCAGCAGTAGCTATAAGCCCGAGAGAATTGGGCTTACGACTCTCGGATCCCCTGAGCAGATGATTGAGAAGTTGCAGCAGGTTGGATACCACTGTCATCCGTTCTATGCCGCACAGATGTCGCTTCTGTTTAACACCACAAGTGCGACGGTCAGGTCGCTACTCCTCGAAGGTCCTCCGGGGTGCGGAAAGAGTTTCATGGCAAAGTCCTTGGCCAAGATCTCAGGCGCTGAGCTCATGTGCCTCAGTTGCTTTAGGGGAATGAATCTTCAGAATCTGATTGAGAGCCCCTCGACCTTGGCGCTGGCGAGTGCCATGACCGGGAAGGGCGGAGCGACTGCTGAGGAGATAATGAACCTTGGCATTCTTTCTAAAGCGTTTCTGGCCTCACAATCGCGCCCTGTAATTCTTCTCATAGACGAAATTGATAAAGTCGATCCCGCTATTGATACATTTTTCCTTGGTCCGATTCAGGACGCGCGAATCTGGCTTGAGTCGCGTCCTCCGATTGATGCCAATATCGATAATTTACTCATAGTTTTTACCAAGAATTTTGAGCGCCCACTCAATGATGCACTGCTGAGACGTATTCAGCCGGTGCGCATGCAATACATGGACTCTTCCCTTGAGGTTGCGGTTCTTTCGCCGCACTGTCCGACTCGACTTGTGGAGAATTTGGTACGCATTGCGGATATCATGCGCGAATCAGACGGCTCGTATCCCTTTGAGCGGCCGCCTGCTCCTGAGGAACTTCTTAAGGTTGGCAAATTTGTCATGCAGCTTCTTGAGTGGAAGCAGTCCGACTTTGCGTTTGTCGGTTGGAACGTGTGGTATATGATGGCCAAGTCTGAACATGATCGCTCAGTGCTTGAGCTCATGCTTCGGTATCACCCAGAGTTCTTCGATCCGCTTGTACCCGATGGCCGCAAGGCAACTATCGAGCAGGTTTACGCACGCCTTGGGCGCGTGGTGCTTGAGGGGATTGTTGACGACCCCGACGCGGAGCGCCGAGGAAAGGCGTATCGACCAGAAGTCGTGGGACTTACCAAGGTGGGCTCGCCGCAGGACCTTGCTCGTAAGCTAAAGGCAGTGGGCTACGAATGCTTGCCCTTTAATGCGACTCAGATTTCACTCCTTCTTAATACTCCTTCAGATCGAGTGCGTTCGCTTCTGCTTGAAGGCCCCTCGGGGTGCGGTAAAAGCTTCATGGCAAAATGCCTTGCCAAAATTACGGGCGCCGAGTTCATGTGTCTTAGTTGTTATAAGGATATGAACATTCAGCACCTGATTGAAGTACCGTCTGCGCTCGCGATCGCGCAGTCTATGGCGGGGAATCAGGGCGGCGCGAAAGAAAAGTTAATGAATCTCGGCGTAATCTCTCGGGCCTTCATGAAGTCTCAGAATCAGCCCGTTATTTTGCTCGTTGATGAAATTGATAAGGTTGACACGGCGATAGATACCTTCTTCCTCGGACCAATTCAGGACGCACGTATTTGGATGGAGTCGAGGCCGCCTCTCGATGCGAACATTGATAATCTTCTCATTATTTTTACCAAGAACTATGCACGGACCCTTAACGATGCACTTCTGCGACGTGTTCATCCCGTTCGCATGACTTATCTGAATGCGACACTCGAGCGCAACATTTTATCGAAACATTGCATGCCGCAACTGGTGGCCAATCTGGTATCTGTTGCTGACCGCATGCGCGACTCGGCAGGGTCGTACCAATTTGAGAGACCACCCGCACCGGAAGAACTGCTCACGGGAGGGCATTACATTATGAAGCTCCTCGAGTGGGGATCCAACGATTTCGCTTGGATCGGCAGAAACGTCTGGGCAATCCTCGCGAAATCCGAGCATGACCGAGCAGTGCTTGAGCATATGATGCGTTTTCATCCGGACTTTATGGATCCGCTCTGTCCTGATGGACGCAATGCGCCGATTGAGCAAGTGTACTCGCGGCTTGGGCGAGTGGTGCTTAAGGATATCGTCTCAGACCCTGAGGCGCTCGCTCGCGAGAAGGCGTGGGAAGAGATCGAGTATAACTAGGAAGTCTCTTAGAAGCGTCCGCGTTCCTTTTGTTGTTGATGAAAAACAACCAGTAAGACCACAGAGACCACGAAGGGAAGGGGATGTCTTCTCATCTTTGGGTTTTGCGAAGTCACGCTGCAAATTCCACCTCTGCGGATCGCGGTATCAACGTGGGTGTTCCTACCCCGTTTATCACGCTATGCTTCGAGGAGTCTTATTACTGCTCTGGAGTATCTCTCTATGCTTTCCGTTGGATCTCAAGCACCTCAGTTCGCTCTTCCCGATAAAACAGGTAAGAAAACCTCCCTCAAGGATGTGCCCTCGCAGTTCTTGGTTGTCTATTTTTATCCCAAAGACAATACGCCAGGCTGCACGGTTGAAGCGCTCGAATTTACCAGTGAGCTTGCGGCGTTCAAGAAGCGCAAGGCGGAAGTAATTGGAATCTCAGGCGGGGATGAGAAGTCGAAGGCGAAATTTTGTGACAAGTATAATCTTGGCGTGACCTTATTATCCGATACTGATTTCTCCGTTGCAAAAAAGTTTGGCGTCTTCGGGGAGAAGTCTTTTATGGGACGAAAATTCAACGGGATTTTTCGTTCTACCTTTATTCTAGATAAGAAGCGGCGCGTACTGAAAGTTTTTGACTCAGTCAGCGCGAAGGGGCATGCCCAGGAGGTTCTTGCCTTTTTGGATGAGGCGAGTGGGGGCATCGGTAGAAAGACGGCTATGCGTACGAGTGCTCGTGCAGGAGCCAAAAAATCTTCGAAATCAGGTTCCGTGTCAGTAAAGAAAGGAGCGAAGAGCGGAGTCGCAGCAAAGGGGCGGCCAAAGGCACGGCGCCCGCGGTGAGCTTAGCCCTTACCTTCATGGTAGCCTCGGAGTGCTGAGCGCGGGCTTATTCAGAGGTTCCTGAGGAGCGCTTTCTCTGGATGTGGCCGGGGAGGTGCTCCGCAGAACGCTAAGGAACCTCTGAAAAAGTCCCCCGTGCGTACTTTGCGTCCCCGGCTCTGCTAAAGCTGCGCCGCGGCCGCACTGAAGCCAGGCTTGGCGCAGAAGGTTCTGCGTTACTTGAAAACTATTGAATAACGCGGAGTACGCAGAGTACGCGGAGGTAAAACAGGACGAAGATTGTTCCTTTTCGGGGTTGTTCAGAGGCTACCCAAGGCAGTATTCGGTGGTTTCCTAGCTCGCGAGAGTTCGCTATTCTCTCTTCCACATGGATATCTTGCCTCAGCTACTTGTTAATGCCCTTATCTCGGGCAGTATCTACGCCATCGCGAGTTCCGGGCTATCTTTGGCCTACGGCCTGCAGCGCATTCTCAATTTTGCGCAGGGGCATTTTATGATGGTGGGTGCCTACGCTTTTTTCTTTGCGCGGGTATTACATGAGGGCAGCCTCGCGGAGGCTGGTCTTGTCTCGCTGCTGGTGATGCTGGTTCTTGGGCTAAGCTCGCTCTATATATTTGTGCTTCCGTTCTCAGCCTATAGCCCGCTTCTTCCGTTTGTGACTACGCTCGCACTTGGCGCCATGCTGGAATCCTGCGTCTCCATGTTTTTTGGCGTGAATGTGCAATCCATTAGCCGCGGCCTTGAGTTCGAGAGTCTTGAGTTTGGAGGGGTTTATATTACTCCAATTCAAATTCTCATTATCTTAAGTGCCGTGGTGCTTCTTGGCGCTCTTGCGCTTGTGGTGCACGGAACCTCTTTCGGTCGAAAGGTGAGGGCGCTTTCTGAACACCGCTACGCAGCGGCCAGCCTGGGGACAAGCTACACAAGCACCACTATCCTTGTGTTTTGTTTGGGCGCCGTGCTTTCAGGCTACGCCGGAATTCTGGTGGGCTTGGAGACCAATATCCAGCCCACTATGGGGGGCTCTTATACTATTAAGGCGTTTGCCGCGATGACACTTGGAGGCCTGGGAAACCTGTGGGGTACGGTGCTAGGGAGCTTTTTGCTCGGCCTCATAGAGAATTTGAGTATTGGGCTTGATTTTGGTGGGTATAGTCTACCTGCGGGATACAAAGATGCATTTGCCTTTGTCATCATTCTCATGGTGCTTCTGATTAAGCCTGAGGGGTTGTTTCGCCGCGTGGGCCGAAGGGTATAGCGAAATGGTAGACGGCTTTTTTTCATTCTTTAGCGGGTTTTATGCCGTTCTTGCTTCAGAGTACGCCTTGCATATGTGCGTGCTGCTTGGAATTTATTTGATTCTCGCGCAAAGTTTTAATTTAGTCTTCGGCGTCGGGGGGCTCTTTAATCTGGCGCATGTGGCGACCTACGCTATCGGTGCCTATACTACTGCTCTTCTTTCAACGGAGCTCGGCGTCGGAGTTTGGCAATGTTTGCTTGCCAGTGCCTTGCTCTCAGGACTCCTGGCCTTACTGATAGGCGCCATTTCTCTTCGCTTGGCGACCGATTATTTTGCGATTGGCTCTCTCGCCTTTAGCGCGGTGGTGAGCGCGCTTTTGGTAAATTGGCGCAGCCTCACGCGAGGCGTACTCGGAATACCGGGGATTCCTCGCCCCGAATGGGGCGGGGTTGACTTTAATCGAGTTGAGAACTTTCTCTATTTTACCATGGTAATAGCAGCCGTTTGTATGATGTGCATGTGGCTTCTTTTTAGAAGCTCATTTGCCAGAAGCCTCAAAGCGTCAGCCCAGTCTGATGTGGCGGCACAGAGCTTGGGGCGAGACGTAGCGCGTCTTCGAATCTGGGCCTTCTTTTTATCCTCTGCCTTTGCCGGGATTGCAGGGGCCCTTTTTGCCTACTACCTCAATTATATCGATCCATCCTCTTTTTCCCTATCTGAGATGGTTCTTGTGCTTACGATAGTCGTCGTGGGGCGCCCAGGTTCATATTGGGGTGTGGCAGCGTCGACTTTTCTCCTCGTCGTGCTACTCCCTGAGGGGCTGCGGTTTCTGCCCCTTGAACCAAGTGTGCTTGGGCCACTAAGGCAGTTCTTACATGCGCTGCTACTTTTTGTGGTGGTATATTTAAACCGTGCGCGGCTGTTTCCTGTTGAGAGAATGATATGAGTCAACTGCCAAGTAATCAGCTGCAAGGTAATCAGCCCCAAGGTGCCGCCACTCTCCTTGAGATAAAGGACTTACGGTTCTCTATTCGAGGAGCCCCCATTCTTAACGGCATCTCCTTCTCTGTGGCACAGGGTGAAACGGTGGGGATAATTGGTCCCAATGGAAGTGGAAAGACCACGCTCTTCAATTGTCTGAGTGGTTTTAACCGTGTTCCCCATGGCGTGATCCATTTTCGCGGAGAGGACATTAGTGGTCTTGGGCCCTCGCAGCGGGCGCTTAAAGGAGTGGGGCGCGTCTTTCAGAACCCTGGGATTTTTCGTGAAATGTCTTTGCTTGAGAATATGATTACGGCTCTTGAAGGTCGTCAGCCACTGCTTTCGACGTTCTTCCCTTGGAGCTCCGCCCATAGCCGCAATAAGACAGAGGCGCTCCGATTTCTCGCAGAGGTGGGGCTTGAGCAGAAATCGGGGCATAAGGCTTCTAGTCTCTCGGGGGGGCAGATGCGGCTTCTGGAGATTACACGCACCCTTGCCTTTGGGGCGGAGCTGTTTCTTCTTGATGAGCCAACGGCCGGAGTTTCGCCCAAGATGAAAGAGGAAGTTGCGCTGCTTGTTGAGCAGCTTCGCAAACTTGGGAAAACAGTGCTCGTAATCGAACATGATATCCAGTTCATTCAGCGTTTCTGTGACCGAATTATCGTGCTGGATGTTGGTCAGGTGGTTATGGATGGAGATCCCAAGAGCGTGCGCGAGAACCCGCGCTTACAGGAAATCTATTTCGGAGGGGCTCATGGTCACTAGTCGTTGCAAGGAGCTTCTCCCCTAGGGAAGCTCTGAAAAAGTCTGCTCTGTGAACTCTGTGCCCTCTGTGGTTGATTTAAATTTTTGAAAAACCACAGAGGGCACAGAGAACACGGAGGGAAAGAAATAAAATATCGAGGTTTTTCAGGGGTTCCTTAGAAACAAACAGAGAGGCGAGCGCACAGTTCCCGCTTACTCACGTCTTACTGCCGCTGATTTTTCAATAGTTACTTGCTTGAGGAGTTGCTCAAGTTCAGCATCGCCCGGCGCCTTCTTGAGGGCGGCAAGAACCATTTTTTCTGCGATTTCTGGTTTGCGAGTAGCGAGGAGACTTTTTACTCGAAGAGGCAGTATTACCCTCGCTTCTCCCGAAGCTGCCGGGGCTTTGTCATAGAGGGCCGCGCTTAATCGATCGGCCTCTGAAATACGAGCGCCATCGAGCAAAGGGTCGGGATTCGTCAGCAGCACGCGCACAAGCTGCATGTTGGCTTCGCGTCCTTGGTCGGTGCCGCCCTCAAGCGCAGCAGCCTCTCGGGCAGCTTTGAGTGCGGCCGGAATATTTCCGCGCGCGAGCTCAAGCTTGGAAAGGGCGATTCGCGTGTAGGCAGTTGCCGCGGGGGCGTTGATAGCAGCATTTAAACTTTCAGCTGCTTTGGGTGTATTCCCAAGCTGAGAATAGCCCACGGCTTGGGCGTAGAGCACCTCTGACTCGGGGAAAAAGCGTGCCTTCCCGAACCACTGAGATTCCTTTATCGCGTCCAGTCCCTCGAGAGACTTTTTTAGGCGAAGCTGCGCTAGCCCTTTCAGGAACACGGTATCGGGGTCACTCGCTCTTAGGCGCTGAGCCTGAGTCAAACTTTGTAGTGCGGACGGAGCATCCTCAAGGGCAAGCTGAAGTAGTCCCTTGAGAAAATAGTAACGCTGGGGTGCGGGACCTTTAAGCGCCGCATTTTCAATTTGGGAGAGCGTGCCGAGGGCTTGAGAGATTTGCTCAGGGGAAAGAGCTCCTGACTCAGACTGTTTGATAATGCTCGCAACTTCAGGTTGCAGCGTCTGCGGGAATTCGGAAACTGCCAATTTCCCCAAAAGCTGAGAGGGCGGCATAAGAGGGAGTTCAATCAAGGAGCTCGCTCTGGGCGTCGAAGCGCTAGGAGGCCGGGTTGTAGCGGGACTCTCCTCCGCCGCCACTTGGGATACCAGCACTCCCGTGAGGAGGGTCAAGCTCCCTAGGATACAGGGTAAGTTATTGCATCTGAAATATCTGAAGCAATGGCCCGAGGGCCGAGCTTTTTTGAACGGAACTTTGCACATCATGGGTATTTCTCTATCGACCTGCTGGCCAGGTTTGCCAGTGCCAAGCAGAAGCTTCAAGCAGTGGCTTCAGGGCAATTCGGTTAAGGCCATGGTTTCGGTTGCTATAATCCCCTCCAAAATTGAACAGCGCAAGGCGGAATGGCATGCCGCGATAGGGCTAACTAGTTGACCCCACCCGTCATTTTCCCTGGTGCTCAGTTCTGTGCATTGCGGTACGAATCCTGAACACCGCCTCTGGTAGGCAGTGCATCCTATAGAATGAAACTCGTATTGTTTCGGTAGGCCCGGCGGGGTGTGTTCCTGGCCTTAGGTGAAAGGTTTTAACCTGTGAGGTGTGTCTCGTGACCGATTCTTCTTCTTCAAGGCCGACCTCTGAGGAGGCTACTCGTGAATTCGATACTCGCCGAAAAGTACTCGTCGTTGATGATGAGGCCGGCATACGTGACTCCCTTCGGCTTCTGCTCAAAGGGGAATTTGAAGTAATCACGGCTGAAGATGGAAGGAGCGCCCTCGAAGTGCTTGAGACCTTCGCGCCTGATCTGGTGCTCCTCGATGTCTTAATGCCCAATCTTGATGGGCTTCAAACTCTCCAGCAACTTCGAGAAAAAAGCGAGTCGCTGCCTGTTATCATGCTCACGGCTACGAACACTGTCCGCACTGCCGTGCAGGCCATGAAACTTGGGGCCGTCGATTATTTGAATAAGCCGTTCGATGTCGAAGAGCTCACCGCCACGATTGTAAAGGCGCTTGATGCCAAGGGCCTTTCAGGGGAAGTAAGCTCACCCCAGCAAGAGCGCAGGGTAGTAGAGGCTGATTTTGGGGACATGGTGGGAAGAAGTCCCCTCATGCAGGAGCTTTTCAAGAAGGTGGGGCAAGTAGCCGAACGTGACGCTACGGTTCTTATCACCGGAGAGTCGGGGACCGGTAAGGAACTCGTGGCGCGGCGTATTCATGAGCTTAGTCCGCGTAAGAACGGTCCCTTTGTGGCCATTAACTGCGCTGCTATTCCTGAGAGCCTGATTGAGTCTGAATTATTTGGACATGAAAAGGGCGCCTTTACTCATGCTATAGAGAGACGTCTCGGTCACTTTGAGTTAGCGAATGGCGGCACGCTTTTTCTCGATGAAATCGGGGAACTAAGCCTTCCTGTGCAAGTAAAGATGCTGCGTTTTCTGCAGGAGCATGAATTTTACCGCGTAGGACGTTCTAAGCCAATTCATGTAAACGTGCGTGTCATCACCGCGACCAATAAGAATCTCGAGGAGCTTGTGGCTGCAGGTACCTTTCGGCAGGATCTTTACTACCGAATTAACGTGATCAACCTCGCGATTCCGCCTCTTAGGGATCGCTTCGAAGATATCACGCCCCTGTGTCAGCATTTTGTAAAAGTGCTCAAACCAGTCTATGGGGAGCGTGAGCTTACTTTTGCTTTAGATGCTCAGCAGGCGCTGATTGCTTACGCCTGGCCGGGTAATGTGCGTGAATTAGAGAATATCGTTGAAAGCTTAATGGCGCTTTCTCCCAAGGACGAAATTACCGAGGACGACTTGCCCCGCAAGGTGCTTGCACGCGAGCTTAGGCAGCCTCCGCGCCAGCTCCTCACGGATCCGACGATGAGCTTTGAAGATGCCGAGCGCTTGTTTGAGTCAGAGATGATTCTCAAGGCTCTGAAGAAGACCAATTACGTTCAAACGCGGGCAGCTGAACTTTTAGGGATCAGCCGGCGTATTCTTAAATATAAGATGGATAAGCTTGGGATTACCCAGCGCTGCGCTTCTGAGCTTGCGGCGTCTGAGCAGGGGAAAGACCTAAACTAGGCTAAGGCATTTTTGATTCTTAGTCATGTGCGCAGGAGCTGAAGCGCAAGGGCAGGCTGGGTATTGGCTTGCGCCATGACCGAGGCCGCAACTTGTTTTACAATTTGACTTTTTACGAGTTCCCCCGATTCAAGAGCGACGTCGGCATCGGTTATGCGGCCTTGTGCGGCTTCCATGGTGTCGCGCTGCTCTCGTACTACGGCAAGAGAAGTTTGCAGCCTCGACATTCCGCTCCCGAGAGCGCCTCTGGCCTGGGAAAGGCGCTGCAGGAGGTTATCGATACTCGTGAGGGAGTTTCTGGCGTCTGCTTGTGTCGTGAGGGTCAGAAAACTTGTTTCAGTGGATGAAACTGTCCCCTGCAGGTAGAGACTCCCGAAGAGCCCTAATAGAACATCACTCGCCCCATCGCCATTAAAGTCCCCCACGGTTAAGAAACCGATTCCGCCTCCGCTAAAGGTGCTTGAGAGTTGGAAGCCGTTACTCCCATTTCCTAGGAAGAGGGAGAGTCCAGACTCACTTCCGTTGTTATCATCATAGAGCAAATCGATAAGTCCGTCCCCATTCATGTCGGCGGCAGCACGCACGGTCATTCCCGATGCGCCGTTTGGTGTTACCTTGCTCCCAAATGAGCCATCGCTGTTTTGGAGGTACGTTCCGTCGTCAACAGCTATGTCCATGAGCCCGTCGCGGTTAAGGTCTGCAACGAAGGCTGTAGAAGAACCGACAAGAGTGGCGGTCTGCGTGTAGCTTTGGTTGCCTGTGGCCTGGAGTACTCTGAGGTTCCCTGAGTCCGAAAGTAAGATATCCTTACGACCGTCGCCATTGATATCCGCGAGTGAGAAGGAGGCATTCGTAATACCTGTTGAATAAGTTCCCGCTACAGAGAGTGTCCCACTTGATGAGGCCGTAATGGCGCGAATCACACCGGTGCTCACGTCCATGGTGAAGAGATCGTTTTTGCCGTCTCCGTTAAAATCACCTACTTGCGCCCCGCTCGTACCTGAGACCGCGAGAGTCCTGATGCTGCCAAACAAACCGGTTCCATCGCCAACCCGCAGCCTTATCGTGCCACTTTCGGTCGTTGCGATGTCTGGAATTCCATCTCCCGTAAAATCTGCAACTGCAAGAGCTGCAGTGGTCCCTCCCATGGCGTAGCTTGCGCTTCCAGTGAAGCCACCGTTTCCATCTCCAAGGCGAATAAGAACCAAGCCGCTGCCGTCGACTGTCGCAACGTCGAGCTTCCCGTCTCCGTTTAGATCTGAAGACTGAATGTCGTTCCCGGCGAATCCAATATTTGATGACTCACCAAAGGTGCCAAGTCCTCTGCGCCCGGCGAGCTGCTGGGAAGTCTGCACCGACACTCCGCCGCTAATTCCAAACCCCGCTTGGATGCGCAGAGCGTTTGATGCGCCGCTCAGCAAGGAGATCCCGTTAAAGCTTGTGGTGCTCAAAGTGCGGTTGAATTCCTTGGTAAGTTCGTCTGCCTCCTTCTGGAGCGCAAGGCGCTGGGTTCTCGAGAAGGTTCCATTTGCCGCCTGCTCGGCGAGTTCTTTAAGACGCGTAGTGACAGAAGAGAGCTCACCAAGGGCGCTGTCGGCGATAGAGAGTGCGCTTACGCCATCAGATATGTTTCGAACACCTTGAGAGTAAACTCTTGCTCGGGCGGAAAGAGAACTTGCGACGGCAAGCCCGGCGGCGTCGTCTGAGGCGCGTACAATTCGGCTGCCCGAGGCGAGGCGCTCGAGCGCCGTAGACTCGGCCCCTTGCGCGCTGCTCAGGCGACGCTGCGCACGAAGGGAGCCAATATTTGAGCCGAGTGAAATTGCCATGTTCTACAAGTGGCTAAAAAACTTAATACTGTGCGTCTATAAAATCGTCTTTTTTTAAAAAGATCTGGAGCACTTTGTGGTCATAACTATTTGAGCTTATTGGTGTGATTTATACCTCGAGTAAAGGGGGGCAAGCATAGGTGTTCGGTGGTGGGACGCGCTGAGGTTTCCCGCTAAGGATTTGTAGTTACTCAAGGAGAGGGGATATTGTTGCCCGCCTATGGATGAGCAGGAGTTTCTCAAACACATATTCTCGCCCGGACCTACAAGCTCAGAGATTCTTGTAGGGCGAGGAGACGATGCCGCGGTGGTCCGTTTCGGGGAGAAGGCGCTGGTGCTTACCACCGATTCCTTCATCGAAGGGCGACATTTTGATAGAAGCTATTTTTCTCCTGATGAAATTGGCGCCAAGGCAGTAGAAGGATCGGTCTCAGATGTGATTGCGATGGGAGGGCGTCCCCGCTTTATTCTTTGGTCTCTTGTTTTTGGTAACGAAGAGGTGACCAGGGAGTTGGACTTTTACCGAGTGCTGGCGCGAGGCGTTGAGCAGGCGTGTCAGAGGCTGGGCTGCCAGCTTGTGGGCGGCAATCTTGCCAAAGGGAAGGGAACTCTTGAACTTACTATGAGCGTTATAGGAGAACTGCCTCCTTCGCGTCCTGCGCGCTGCAGGTCGGGGGCTGTGCCAGGGGAAGTACTTTGCGTGACGGGCCATCTAGGAGCATCCGCCGCTGGGCTTCTTGCTCTAAGGAACAACTGGGAAGGCTATGAAGAGGTAAAGCGTGCGCACAAGAAGCCGCGCTGTAGGCTCGACCTCGTTGATAAAATTGGCGCGCACGCTTCAAGCATGATCGATATTTCTGATGGACTCTCAAGTGAGCTGTATTACTTAAGCTCCGCAAGTCACGTGAAGCTTGAAGTTCTAGAATCGCGCATACCCGTGCATCCTCAAGTCATTCGTTTGGGTAGCGAGCGCGGGATTGACCCTCTTTCATTCGTATATGGAGGCGGTGAGGAGTACGAACTGCTTTTCACTTTGCCAGAGGAAAAGGCAAGGCTTGTGCCTGCAACCATAATTGGCCGGGTGCATGAGGGGGAGGGAGTCTTTGTAACCTCCGTATCGGGGGACTCGCGATTGCTCGCACGTGCTGGTTTTGATCACGTGAGCACTACTTCTTAAAGAGATCGTCGAGCTTACTCTTTCTATCAAGCTTAGAGGGCCCAGAAGGCGTTTTCCCCTGGCCCTCGCGGAAGGAAAAATAATCACAGTAATTGCTTCTGTCTTTGTCGAGCACGCGGTCCGCTTGGGGCTCCCTACAAAGGTTGTAGGCGGATGTATCGTAGTGCTTGCAATTGAGGCACACGTGTAGGTCGGCATCGCAGGAACTGCACGAATCCCTGCGCCCCACTTGTGAGGCATCAGATAATTCTTGTTTTGTTTGGCATTTGAAGCAGTGGTAGCTCACAAGATGGAAGTATAGGGCGCTCAGCTTCCTCAGATCTAGGGCCGGGGGCGATAGGCGCCTGCGCAAACGCTGTTTTGTTCGCTGTAGCTTGGTCTGACACTGAGGAATGCTCTACCCCCGATTCTTTATGCACCTCTGTGTCCCTCCGTGTCCTCTGTGGTGAAATTTTCATGAAATTCACTACAGAGGGCGCAGAGCCACACAGAGGTGAGTTTTTCAGAGATTCCGTAGGGAACCTATGTAACGTACTTCCCTTTAAAGAGTTTCCGTTACAGTCTCTAAATTGCTTTCATCTTAGGGCAATTCTTCCGATACGTTAGGGGAGTGCGTGGACAATCAGGCAAGGAATATGAGCGTGGCCGAAGAGCCTAAAAATTCTGACAGTGAGCCTTTACAGCCCTTGACCTTGGGCGGAGTTTCGCTGAGTGCGGCCGGTTTGTCGGCCCCTAGGGCAGCATTGTCTCTTCTCGAGCGCATCTGCTGGCTTGGAAGAGTCTTCATTTCATCAGCGTCGCGTTTCTATTGGGACGATGGTTTTAGCCGAGCCGCGTCTCTTGCCTATACTTCACTGCTGTCGCTCGTGCCGCTCACGGTAGTGGCGTTTGGGCTTCTGGCTTCCTTTGCAACTTCAACGGAATATATTGGCCGGGCCCGGGAATTTATCTTTAAGCAGTTTGTTCCCGACAACCAATTTGTGAGCGATGTTCTTGCCTATATAGAGAATTTTAGCGCTGCCGCATCTCAATTCAATGTAACTTTTGTCCTCTTTCTCGTGGTCACGGCTTTGCTCCTGGTAAACTCGATTGAGTACGCGCTGAATGCAACCTGGCAGGTCTTCGAGCCGCGCCCTTGGTCCCAGCGTCTTGCGGTGTTTAGTGCGATTTTGCTGGTGGCGCCGCCACTCGTGCTGAGCGGCTATTACTTTTACGAAAAATTTGCTCACTCTGATTTTCTTACCGAGACAGGGGTAATGAGTCTTATCTATCGTGCGGTCCTGCCGTACTTTTTCGATTGGATTGCCTTTCTTGCGCTTTATTTTCTTGTGCCTAAGGCTCCGGTGCGATTCTGGAATGCCTGCTTTGGTGGGCTCGTTGCAGCGGTGCTCTTTAATTTGGCAAAGGCGGGGTTTGCGATTTATCTTAGAGATTTCGCCAGCTATAGCACGCTCTACAAGTCCATTGCCGCTGTTCCTGTATCTCTGGTGTGGTTGTACCTGTCCTGGATAATTCTGCTCTTTGGCGCCGAGGTCAGCTACCAGTCCCAATACCTGCCGCGCGTAGGGAATCTCTTTAAGCAGTCTGTCCTTAGTATCGGCGACGCGCGCATGATGCTTGCCATCCAGTCGCTGGTGCTGATTGAGAGTGCTTTCTCTCAGGGCAGGGATTTGCCTAGTGATATCGAGCTCGCCGAAAAGCTCGGGTGTTCTACTGTGGTGCTCAAGCCCACTATCGATTCTTTAGAAAAAGCAGGTATCGTAACGAGGGGAGATTCTCGCGAGATGCCCATTACGCTTCTTAAGAGTGCGGAGCGAATCTCTATTGCAGAGGTGCGCGATGCGCTTTTTGGGGCAAGGGTAGCGCTTCATTATCCCGAGGCCATGGCGCGGCTTTTTTCAAGTCTCGCGGGAGGGCAGGGGCTTGAAAAGATTAGTTTAGCACAGCTTGTCGAAGATGCTCCTCGCGCCGAGCGGCACGAAACCAGTCACTAAAGGTGACGCGCCCGTAAAGGGAGCGTTGAGAAAGATTTACTTTGTTAAAGAGAACGCATGTCATCAACTGAGGATGTTTCAATTCACCGGCTTAGCAATGGCCTTATCGTCATTGTGGAGGAGATGCCTGACTTTGAGTCTGCGGCTTTTGAGCTGCACATTCCAGGCGGGATCGCTTTTGACGAGGAGTCGCGCATAGGAAGTTCGCTCCTTCTTGCAGAGCTTACTACCAGGGGCGCGGGCGGGCTGTCCTCAGAGGATCTTTCGAACGCCTTTGATAGTCTTGGGATTCGTCACTCAGAGTCTTCAGGACACGAGCGTTTTGTGTACCGAGCAGCGCTGCTTAAGGATACGTTTTCTGAGGCACTCAGACTTTCCTCTCTCATGGTGCATGCGCCGCTCCTTCCAGAAGACGAAATCGAAAGTATTCGAAGCATTCTCCTGCAAGACATTGCGGCACTTGCCGATAATCCCTCGCGCCGCGCCATGTTGGAGCTGAGTAATCGCTACTATCCGGCGCCATTTAATAGACCGGGCTGTGGGAATGAAGAGGGACTTAAAAATACGACCGTTGCTTCCCTACGAGCTCAGCATAAAGAGTACTTCGCCGCTTCGGGCAGCATCCTGTCAGTGGCGGGTAATGTGAAGACGGCGCAGGTGCTTTCTGAGGCTGAGAAGAATTTTGGAAAGTGGGAAGGCGAGGCCAAGAAACGCATCCCCTTTGGTAAGATTCAACCTTTTGCGCGCCATCACCTGCAAGAGGAAAGTGCGCAGCTTCAAATCGTGCTTTCACATCCCTCCGCGCCCTTTGGGTCGCCGCACTATTACGCCGCGAAAATTGCCGCCCAGATTCTTTCTGGTGGAATGTTTGGTCGGCTCTTTATCGAAGTAAGAGAGAAGCGAGGCTTGGTCTATAGCGTGTATGCTTCTCACTCGTCTGCTAAAGAGTATGGAACCGTGACGGCATACGCAGGGACCACCCCTGAGCGCGCCCACGAAACGCTCGAGGTGATGCTCGAGGTGATGAAGGGGCTGAGAGGGACTATTACCGAGGTTGAAATAAAACGTGCGAAGGCCAATCTTAAATCTTCCCTCGTGATGGGGCAGGAGGGCACGGGAGCACGCGCCTCTTCCAATGCTCAGGACTATTGGATTGATGGGCGGGTGCGCACGCTTGATGAAATTGTGAGGGGCATCGATGCCGTAGGGCAAAAGGAGCTCGATGCCTATCTGAGCGCTTACCCCGTGGAGCCTTTTACCCTCGTCACTCTTGGGGCAAGAAAACTCTAGTCTGCTGGTCAACGATTCAAAGAATAAAGTACTTATGGAATCACCCTTTCTCTTTCATACGCTCTCGAATGGCTTGCAGGTTATTGGACAACCTACCAAGACTCGTAAAAGTGCGGCCGTAGGATTTTTTGTGAAGACCGGGTCGCGTGACGAGGTCGCTGCCGAGTCCGGAGTCTCACATTTTCTTGAGCACATGCTCTTCAAGGGCACTCCCAAGCGCTCTGCGCTCGAGCTGACTTTCGAAATGGGCAACATTGGCGCGCAAGCGAATGCCTTCACCTCCGAAGAAAACACGGTGTACTACGGGGCTGTGCTGCCTGAATATGTGAGCTCTCTGCAGGAAATTCTCTCTGATATGATGAGGCCAGCCCTGCGCCAGGAAGATTTTGATACCGAGAAGCAGGTAATTCTAGAAGAGATTGCGCTCTACCAGGATAGACCGCACTTTTTCCTCTTTGAAAATGCGAGTAGGGACTTCTTTGGTGCTCATCCGGCGGGAAATTCGGTTTTGGGGAGCCCCGAATCCATAAAAGCGCTGACCTCAGAAACGATGCGCGATTATTTTAATCGTCGCTACTCCCCCGGGAATGTTGCCCTCGTGGCAGCCGGAAACTTTGACTGGAAGGCGCTCATCTCTGATGCAGAAAAGTACTGCGGGGCTTGGACGCCGATGAGCACGCCGCGCAGCACTCCGCGCCATGTCGCCCGGGTGATGCGTAAAGAATACCGCAAGAAGAAACTACATCAAACGCATGTTCTTTTCATGACTGATGGGGCTTCTGCTCAAGATCCCGAGAGGTTCTCGCTAGGGCTGCTTGCGACGATGCTTGGGGACTCCTCAGGCTCGAAAATGTATTGGGCGCTTATTGATTCAGGTCTCGCAGATGGAGCAGGGGCTGATACCGAGGAGCGAGATGGTACCGGTGCGTTCTCGGCCTACGCAAGCACCGAGCCTGTTAAGGTCGACAAGGTCGCAGCCCTGGTTCAAGAGATTCTTGCGGCCCCGCTTGATTTTTCAAGCGAAGATTTAGAGCGTGCGCGAACGAAGGTGATTACGCGTATGGTTCAGAGCAATGAGCTCCCCATGGGGCAGCTTATGGCCTTAGGTCTCGAATGGAACGCTCGGCGCGAGGTTGAGACGCTTCAGGAAACCATTGCGCAGTATAAGAAAGTTACGCGGTCGTCTATTGAAGCTGCGCTTGAGAAATTCCCGCTTTCGACCTGGAGTGAGTTTCGGCTTTTGCCGGAGTGAGCGAAGAGAAGGAAAGAGAGGGGAAAGGGGACAACCACTTAGATCACGGCACTAAGACCACGGAGACCACTAAGGTGGGGAGTTTTGTTTTTGCGGAGAATCAAGCATTTAGGGAAGCAAGTTGTTCTTGCGCGCGGTCTCTGTTGCGTGGGTGCTTGTTTTGTTTCTTTTTCATAGGGCAGGGGCTTTTCGGGTTGGAATATGTTCCCGCCTTTGGGCAGGTCGCCTCATTGCAGGACACCTCTTTGCGGGCCCAGAGCTCTCGGTACGTACGTATCAGCCGCGACTCTCGAGATGAGCCACAGGCACTTGAGACCTCTATCGTGCGGCTACTTCCGCCGGCCGAGGGCGGGGATTCCTCATTCCCTCACGATGGGTATGTAGATCTTATCGCGGCCGTGCATGTGGGGGAGCTTGCGTACTACGAAGAGCTTAACCGGCGCTTTCAGGGCTACGACGCAGTCTTGTTTGAGCTTGTAGCCCCTAAGAATTTCGATGTGAGTGCGCAGAAGAGAGAGACCAGCCCGCGTGGGCAGCACCCGATTTCGCTGCTCCAGATGGGAATGAAGTCAATTCTCAAACTTGAATTTCAGCTTGACCGCGTCAATTACAAGGCCCCCAACTTTGTTCATGCCGATATGTCCCCGGAGGAACTTTCCACTTCCATGGCATCGCGAAACGAGTCTTTTATGGGGATGCTTCTTAAAGCCATGGCGGCAGCCTCCGCCAAGGAGTCGCGGGGTGAGGGGAAGCCCCCGGATGTGGGAAGTCTGTTTCTTTTGATGTTTGATGATGCTCGGGCACTTGCCCTGCGCCGCATTATGGCCCGTGAGTTCGAGGATATCGATATGCTTTTGGATACGCTCAATGGTACTGAGGGCAGCAGTATAATCACCGAAAGAAATAAGGTTGCGCTTCGAGAGTTGGGAAAGGTTCTTGGCCAAGGAAAGCGGAGGATTGCTATCTTTTACGGCGGAGCTCACATGCCTGATTTCGAGCGTCAGCTTGGGCAGTCCTATGGGCTTAAGCCCTCTGATCCTGAGTGGTTGCTCGCCTGGCGTCTCGCGCCGGAAATTAAGGGCGGCAACTAAGGAACCTCTGAAAAACCTCGATATTTTATTTCTTTCTCTCCGTGTTCTCTGTGCCCTCTGTGGTTTTTCAACATCTTAAATCAACCACAGAGGGCACAGAGTTCACAGAGCAGACTTTTTCGGAGTAGCTTCCCTAAGAGCCCGTTTTTAGGGCACGTCCGCCTAATCTATGTCGTAGTTTTACCTCGCAGGCTTCAAAGGGAGCCTTAAAAAGGCTCACCCTCCGCGTACTCTGCGTCCCCCGCGTTACTTGAAAACTAGCGAAGCGGCGCGTCCTCGACTTACTCAGCAGAAGCTTCTGAGCAACTAAGGGATACCGTATCGTCCGCTGACGATGCCTCAATTCCGGTAAGCGCACCGCTCGTGAAGGTTGCGGTCCCTTCGACCTCTGTGGTTACGTCCTTGCCGTCCCCGGTGGTGCTCACGGAACCCGAAACTGAAATGTCCCCGGTCTTAGAAGTAGAGGGAACTTCGGCCAGCGTGAGCGAGACGACTACTTCATCTTGCTTATCGCCACTGGCGGAATCTGCGTTGTATTTAAGCGCGATCGTGTCGTTTCCTTTTTGAAGCGAATCGACGCTGCTTGCTTGGAACAGATCCTCAGCGCCTTCTGTCGCTGCGGGCTTTGTTACTGAGCAGTCGAGCTTTCTCACGAGGTCGCTCGAAAATACGGCCCCATTGAGGACGGTTGTGAAGCTGCGGTTGGGGTGCAGCACAGTAGCTACAACCGTATAGTTGAAGGGCGGGGTCGCAATGTCTGTCCCGATGTCGACTCCAATCGCGCCAGGAAGCTCAGGTGAGCGCATCTGCGTAGAGAAGAGTTTGCGGTTTACAAAAAAATCAAAGCGCAGCGGATACTTACTAAAGGTGTCATCAATCGTGTAGGCGTCCACCAGTAGTTTCACCCTGGCTGGCTCCGTTTCCGTGCCGCTGACGACCTGGTGGGTCACGGTAAGCGTAGGATTTCTGCTAAATTTGTCTTCGTCTCCACTTACTCCACGGGTAGTGACGGTTGTTGAGTTTGCTTCCTCGGCGTGGGCGAGGGGAAGTGAGAGGGAGGCTGTGGCAATGAGCGAAGCTGCCAAAAGGGATGCTACGGGCACAAAGACGTTCGGTGCGCTAAGACGCATATAATGCTCTCCTCGGGTCGAAGGTATATCAATTGGATGAGTGTGCCCTTAAAAGGCCTCGGGAAAAAGCCCCAATTCACCTCAAGGATAGCAAGATATAACTTCTTCAGGCTGAATCTGTGGGGCTTTCGTGTGCAGAGCTTCTCCTGCAACATAGGGGACATGAGGCTAAATCTCAGAATGCTGTTTGTTCTCGTGCGAGGCCCTGTTCTGGCGCTTCTCGTGGCAGCTTGCGCTGGGTGCTCCTTGCTAAAGAAGAAGCAGGAGCCTGAGCTTTTGGGTTTTTCGGCTGCGAGGAGCAGCCCGCTCTCGGCCGAAGAGACCAAGGAGGTAGCGTCTCAGGTCGGGGGCAATTGGCTCTATGGCCAAGGTGTGGGGGAGGCCGCGGTTAACGTAGGTGCGATAGTAATGTTTCCGCCCTATGCTGCGGTGGTGGCGGGTAATGCTGCTCTTTCCCTCTCGGGCTATGAGCCGATTGGCGTCTCGACGGCGTTGTCTGAGGAAGAAGGGAGCACGTGGAGTGATACCTTTGATCTGATAACCTCAGGACCAGGTCGATTTGCAGCTGCTCTTGCGGGCAAGGAGTATCGGACCAAGGAAGTGGCAAGAGCGAAGTTACTTCCGATTCTTGAGAGCCGCGTAGCAGGGCCCAGCTCGTCGCCACGTGTGCCCGCTCAAAATTGCACAGCTCAAATTGGTGCAGTTCAAAATGGTGCGGGCGAAGAGTGTGCTCATTTTGCGCCTCAGAGAGTTGAGTCTTCCGGAAAGTAGATAGAGGAGTATGGCTACAATTGGACTTGTCGTTCGTCCTGGTGTCGAGCGCGCACAAGAAGTTGGGATTAAGCTAGTAAGTTGGGCCCGTGAACGCGGGCATGAAGTTCTGCTGGACGTCGCATCCCTTCCTACGCTCTCTGGGGCAAGCGCCTCAGGTCACAAATTGCCTTCTGGTGTTACCGCATACCCGCATAGCGAGCTCGTGAAACGAGCCGATCCTATTGTGACATTGGGAGGAGACGGCACTTTAATTGGTTTGGCGCGCCATGTGGATGGAAAGTACCCGACTATCCTTGGTGTGAATTTTGGAAATTTGGGCTTTCTCACTGAGACTACGCCTTCGGAGGTTTTTGAGGCCTTGGAGCGTACGCTGAATGGAACCGCGCGTATTGCCGAACGCCGAATGCTGCACGCCAGCGTGCGGCGCAAGGGAAAGGAGATTTTTGCTGCCCAAGCTCTTAATGACGCGGTCATTCAAAAAGACGCGCGTGCCCGACTTTTGGACCTTGATATCGCGGTCAATGGGGAGCCCGTGATGCGGCTTCGGGCTGACGGCCTGATTTGTTCCACCCCGACGGGGTCCACTGCTTATTCTTTGGCAGCGGGTGGTTCGATTGTCCATCCCGCGTTAGAAGTTCTTTTGGTAACGCCTATTTGCGCTCATTCCCTCTCGGCGCGCCCGTTAATTTTGAAACTTTCTGATAAACTTTTGGCCACAATTCCCGAATACGATGGGACCATGGTGCTTACTATTGATGGGCAGCTGTCTATTCCGCTTCAAACAGGAGACGCCATAGAAATAGGGGAGTCTCCTTATCGCATTAAGTTGGTTCAGAGCAGTTCGCGCAGCTATTTCGATATTTTACGCACCAAGCTTAATTGGGGCATTGCGAATAAGGGCGAATAGAAGCTCGTTGTTCGAGCCGTCTTGCTACGGAGGTTTTTTGCCCTTGATACTCCAGAATGTGCCTCGCCTGATCATCTCACAGCCCCGAACGGCTGTGAGATGATCAGGCGAGCTAACGCCCGGACGGCGTTAGCAAATCGCGACCGAAGGAAGCGATTTGGAGCGCACCGGAGGGCGACGCCGTGTTCGCGGCGCTCGCAGGTGCGCGATGTTGGAAATCCGCCTGGATGGCGGATTTCCAACGCAGTCTCACGGACCCGTTAGGGATCCCGTGAGACATTACGGCTAGAGTCACCGGTAGTTGATATGCTTACAGAATTACATATTGAAAATTTTGCCCTAGTTGAAACGGAGAGCGTCTCCTTTGGAGCGGGGCTGAATGTTATAAGCGGCGAAACGGGGTCCGGAAAATCTATTCTTCTGCAGGCCATTCAGTTTCTTCTTGGCGAGAAGCTTAAATCTCAAGTGGTTCGCTCGGGCGCCGAATCCGCAGAGGTTCAAGGACTTTTCTCGCTTGAGAGGCTTCCGCCAGCCCTCGTGGAAGAACTTCCGGATCTGGCGCGGGGTGATGAGCTCGCGGTGGTTCGCACGATAGGCAAGAGCGGCAAGGGGAAGGTGTATATCAATGGCCGGCTCGCAAGTCTGGGATTGCTTGAAGAGATAGTCGGAAAGCTCGTTAATATTTGCGGGCAGAATCACCATGTGCGCTTGCTCGATCAGTCCTATCACCGCGATGTGCTTGATGGCTTTGCGGGTCACGATCACTTAGTGAGGTCATGCAAAGAGTCCTTCGAATTATGGCGTGAACGAAGCTCGGAACTTGCGAAGCTCGAAGAGGAAGCCCGCGCGCGCGAGGGCAAAGAAGTTGACATGACGGAGACGCTTAAGGAGCTCGATGCGGCAAAGTTAAGGCCCGGAATGCGAGCAGAGCTTGAGGCTCAGGTGAAAAGACTTGGTGGCGCGGAGCGTTTGTTGTCTTCCTCTCAGCAGCTCGATGAAGCGCTTACCTCAGAGGGCGGGCTTTCAACGCAGCTGCAGAGAATCTCTGCCGAGGTGCAGGAGATTTTAAAGATTGACCCAGAGTTCTCTTCTCGTGCGGATCTGTTTGTTGCTGCTCGGACCCACCTCAAGGAGTTCGAAACCGCGGTCGCTCGTTATATGGCGTCCCTGTCCCTGGATGAGGACCAGCTTGCCTCAGCTCGCGAGCAGCTCGCAGAAGTTGCGCGGCTCGAGAGAAAGTATAGGCGAACCGATTCGGAGCTAGTTGCCTTACGCGAAGAGCTGCGTACGGCGTTATCCACGATCCAAGGCGGAAAGCGCATCGGCGACTTGCAGCAAGAGGTTGGGCGACTTCGCTCTGCGCTAGAGAAGGCCGCGGCTTCGCTTCACGAGAGTCGTTTGAAAGCGGTAAAAAAGCTCTGCCCACTTGTGGAGGAGGGCCTTGGGTGCGTTGCCATGAAGGGCAGTTCGCTTGAGGTTACCCTTTCTCCCTCAACTCTTGGCTCTCATGGTTTAGACCGCGTGGAGTTTCTGCTTTCTGCTAATCGTGGTGAGCCCATGCGACCCCTTCGCGACATTGCCTCTGGAGGGGAGCTTTCACGAATTCTTTTGATCCTTAAGCAGGTCCTGTCTGACCGAACGGGAGTCAATGTGCTGGTCTTTGATGAGGTTGACCAGGGGGTTTCGGGCGCGGTAGCCCGAGCGGTTGGACTTAAGCTTCGGGACTTAGCGCGCTCTTCACAGGTTATTTGTGTGACGCATCTGCCCCAAGTCGCTTCTCTTGCTGACCATCATTTCCTCGTGGATAAGCTCTCAGGGGATAGGACCGTGACCCGCGTCAGAGAGCTTGAAGGGGACGTTAGAATAGAAGAAATCGCAAGAATGTTAGCTGGTTACAAGGTTACTCCCGCCGCAAGGGAGTCCGCCCGTGAGTTACTTTCATCTAAGCTTTAGCAGTAGTTGCAAGGGGTTGAATAACGTCGTTTTGCGGCGTTGCCTTGGGCCGTTGACGTCTTGTTGGGTTATTGGCTAGCGTCGACTCCCCAGCTTGTGCGGCGCCCTCAAGGATGGACCCTTTAGAGCAGTAATTTGGCTAGGGCAGGAAATTTGGCAGGCTCGCTTTGAGCAGTTGCCATTTGTTAGCGAGGCGTTAGGCCTGCTCACGGAACCGCACTGAAATGAGGATTGAGATAGTTTCTTGTGGCTACGCGCTCCGACTCTTGAGAAGCGCGAAGGCTGCATGAGATAGGCTGGGAATAACCCGCTACGTAAGGGACTAATGATTTCGAGCAATAAGAGAGAGTTCTGCCTTTGGGTTGTTGGCAGCAAGGACGGCAGGGTTCGTAAGCTACGCTTTACCCTTAAAACCTTGCTCGCAGCCTTGGTGGTTCTTGGCGGCATTGCGTCCGGATTCCTGTTTGTCGCTTCTGACTATGCGCGTGCTCATATTCAGCGCGCCGAGTCTTATTTTAAACTAAAGCGCGTGCTCCATGAGAAGGAGCAGCTTGAGGGCACTCGTGAAACCCTTGAGTCTAAGGTCGAGCACCTTGAAACCGCTCAGCAGCGCTCTCTTTCCTATGAACAACAAGTGAAGGCGCGCCTTGATGAGCTTGCCTCTCTTCTCAGAGCCTCAGATCCAGGCCGTGTACTTGCCCCAAGTCTGGGGGTGAAGGGCCTTGGTGTCTCGGCTGCCCAGGCCTCAGGATCTGAAAGTTCTGAGGGCAACCTCTTTGCAGGGGAAGAGGTGGGAGTTGGAGGGGAGGCCGGAGCTGATAGTGAGGCTGCTGAATCTGCTTTGGCTGATGCTGGAGTTGTGGACCCCGCTAGCTCTTCTCAAAAAGCGGCCAAACCCGCCGTTTCCTCGATAAGTAAGAATTCGAGTGCGGCCAAGGGCGATGAGGGCGCGGCTGATGGGGTGGGTGGGGCTGAAATTGACTGTGAAACTGATGCTTCAGCCTGTGGAAAGCAGCTATCCCAGCTAAGCGGAACTCGGGCTCGCCTCAATCTGGCCTCAGCCGAGGGCCGTGCCGCCGATCAAAAGGAACTTATCGAGCTACTCGATACCTATCTTGATGTACTCAAGATAGCGCCCATTGGGCTCCCAGCGCCTGGGTATATTAATTCAGGCTTTGGCTTCCGTTTCTCCCCATTTCACGGTCGCCTAAGTATGCACGAGGGGATTGATCTCGCGCTTCCTCAGGGCAGCCAGATTAACTCTACGGGGGATGGGGTCGTTCTCTCTGTTGAGCGAAATGGCACGTATGGACTTGTGGTTGATATCGCACACTCGGACAGGGTGGTAACAAGATATGCACATCTCTCAAAAGCCTTTGTCTCCGAAGGCGAAAAGGTGTGCCGAGGGGAGGTCATTGGGCTAGTGGGTACTTCCGGTCGTTCCACGGGGCCTCATCTGCATTATGAGATTCTTGTGGACGGGAAAGCTCGTAACCCGGTCCCCTTCGTCCAGCTCGCCCTTGATATTCAGAACCTGTTCGGCAGGCTTACTTCAGATCTGGCCTAATACGCCTCTTGGCGCTCCTCTTTTTATCTCCTAGGGAACCTCTGAAAAACCTCCATTCTTAATACACCTCTGTGTACCTCTGCGTCCTCTGTGGTGAATTACCTGAAGAAATTTCACCACAGAGGACGCAGGGGTGCACAGAGGTAAGTTTTTCAGAGGTTCCCTAGGATTTATAGGCTGGCCGCATGGCCAAGCTTAGCAGTTCAGGCCATAAATTGCTGAATTCTCCACGTTGTTTCTCCTGCGCCACTGCGATAGTTTGCACGGTGTTGGGAGGGGTGTATTTGCCCTCCCTGTAGGGATTTTGCCCTGTGCAGGGATTGTTCCCCTTGTCGAGGAGTATCTATCTTGAGTCTCTCTTCCCCATCTTTTCTATCTTCGGTTGGTGCCGCTACTGGTGCGCTTCTCGAAGCATCCCCCGAGGCTTGCTTTCGTCCCAGCGCGCTGATTTCTCTTCGCCGAAGCGCGCTGGCCTCACGAGAAGCCGGCAAGATATCATCTCTGATTCGTGTGCCTCGGAGTAGTGAGAGTGGTAAAGTGGCGGGAGGCTTGCTTGGTGCTGCCGTCGTTGCACTCATTGTCGGTACGATAATCTTTTACACCTTCGGTCAAGTCGTTGCGCCAGGTTACATTGGAGTTCGGCAAGTAACGGCTGGTCCAGGGCAGGGGTTTTCCAAAAATGGACTTCACCCGGGGCTCCATTTCACCGTTCCCTTTCTCGTGAATGTGTATCTGATTCCAAGGACGGTGCAGGTACTTAACTTTCACCGCAAAGGCACAGATTCAGACATCGCGTCAGTCTCTAACGATCCTGACGAAGTGGCGAGTTTAGAAATTCGTACGAGCGACGGGCTTTCCGTTGATCTCGATGTGTCCGTGCTTACGCGCTTCTATGACCGCCCGAGCGCAAATGTAGAAGAGGGATCTTCAGAATCAGGAGTCGCGGGAGGAAAGGATAAGCCTGCCCACGGCGGTCCCGCAGACTTGTTCACTGCAGTAGGTATCAGCGAGGCGGCCTGGGATAATCAGATACGGCGTGTAGCGGCTGACGAATTACGCCAGGCGCTAGGTGCGTTGCTCGCGCGGCAATTTTACGAAGAGCCTACCACTCGCGCGGATGCACTGGCACGTGCCCAGGATGCGATGAGGGAGCGCTTAGATCCTGTTGGTATTCGTGTCGAGGCGGTGCTTCTGCGGCGCTATACCTACAAGGATGATCTCTTTGATAAAGCGATTTTTAATAAAAATCTCCAAGAGCAAGAGCAGCGCCTGAAGGATGCTTCTGGGCGTCTGGCGGAAGTGAAGGCTCAGCTCGAGCAAGTCGAAGCGGAGTGGGATGCGAAAGTAGAGACCTTGCGCGTGAAGGGAGAGAGCGAATCAAAGGTGCTTTTTTCTGAGGCTAAGCTTTACGAGAGCCAGAAGATGGCGGAAGGCGATTTGCTCGTGGCGAAAGCTCAGGCTGAAGTAGATCGCTTAAAGGCGGCGGCTCTTGCACAAAGTACAGGTGCGGATGTGTTTGTCGCTCGTGAGATGGCGCCTTTACTTTCGTCGCTTAAGGGAGGCGTCGTGACAAGTCTTGATCCCTACGATGTTGATGCTTGGGCGAGGCGACTTGGGGTTGGCGAGAGTTCCAAAGCAAAGCTCAAAAGCGCGCCTTCCCCGGCAGCAGCTTCTGCGGTGGGGGCGAGTACTCCCTAACCGCTGCCAGGGATTGATTTGGGCTGGGCGGGCCAAAGGTCCACAGGGCTCGCGGCTTGTGAGTGAAGTGATTATAGGAGTGGCAGTTCAAAGAGCTTAGTAGGTCTGATGAAAAATCTTCGTTTTCTTCTTGTCGTTTTAAGTGTGCTGCTTCTTTCTGGCTGCGACCTTCCGGTGCAGCAGCTTGGTGCTCGGGAGCGAGGCGTGGTGTTTCGGCGCCTCCCAACTTTTTTAGGTGGTGGCGTGGCGACTTCCGTGCATCCGCCAGGTGCTTTAGTGGTGGTGTGGCCTTGGGACTCTATCTACCGAATTGATACGGGAAGCCGAGATGTTTCCCTCGGTGAGGCGGGGCTTGACGGGGATCTCGCTGGCTTTGTCTTCACCAGGGCAAAGGATGGAAATGAGGTCGCGCTGCGCATGACCGTGCGCTATCGCGTGACGGACTCAGAAGATACGTTAGTGCGCCTGGTGCAGGAGGTGACGACCACGGACGAGGAGCTACAGCAGCTTATTGTGGCTGTCTCCCGTGCCTCCATTCGTCTCCATCTAAATGAGCTTAGGACTTCTGGGTTCCTTGGTGAGCAAGATAGATATAGGGCCGTGGAAAAGGTCAAGGCAGGAGTTCAGGAAGAGTTGGATACCATCCTTCCTGGTGGCGTTGAGATTATGGCGATGATGCTCGACCGCTTCGAGTTCGCGCGGCTAGGGCCAAGTGGTGAAGTCGATCGCAGTTATCAAGAAAAGCTCAACGAGGTTCTCAGATTAGTGGAGGACTCCGAGCGAGAGAGATTGCGCATTAAGACGGTCAAGGCGGAAGGTGAGCGCCGAGAATTTGAAACACAAGCTCATGTGAATCGGCTCGTGCAGGAAGCGCTTGGAGCGAAATCTCAAGCGGAAACTCGCGGTGGTTCTTACCTGACCAGCCGGGAGAACGAGGCTAAGTCGGTTCTCGCCGTGGGGAAAGCCGAAGTGCAAGGTTTAATTGAGCGTATCAATGCTCTTGAAGGCCCAGGAGGCGCGGCCATTCTTAAGCTAGAGCTTGCTAATGCGCTGCGTCAAAGCGACCCACGTTTTGTGCTGATGGGAAGCGGTGGCACAGAGAAGGGAATTGACGTGCAGAGAACCGATACCAATGAATTAATAAATCAGCTTGGCGTTTTTGAGGCACTGAGCGCAAAGACAGGGACGGCAGCGAGCGCGGCGGTTTCGGGCACTGCGTCAGGTGCCTCTGCAAGACCGGGTTCAAGGATTGGGGAAATTGCAAAGCCCGAAGTGCGTAGCGGGGGGCAGCTCCCTTCGCCTCAAGAGAATCAAGTTGCTTCTGGCCAAGCGGGGAAATAGCCCTTGCTTTGGCGGTTGTGTTTAGAAGGTGAAAGAAAAGAGTATGACAAGTAGAAAAAAAATATCGCTTGTAGGCGCAGGACAAATTGGTGGCACGCTCGCTCTTCTATGTGGGCTGAGAAATCTTGGCGACGTAGTGCTTTACGACATTGTTGACGGGATGCCGCAGGGAAAGGCGCTCGATCTTTCGCATTTAGCGCCAGTCTTCGGCTGCGATTTCACGGTGAAAGGCAGTAATAACTTGGCGGACTTGGCTGGTTCCGATGTGGTTATTGTGACCTCAGGTCTTCCTCGTAAGCCTGGGATGAGCCGTGATGATCTCGTGAAAACGAATGCTGGCATTGTGCGTGACGTGGCAGCAGGAATTAAGAAATTTGCACCGGAGGCGTTTGTTATCGTAGTGACGAACCCTCTCGACGCCATGGCGTACTTGATGCAAAAGGAAACTGGTATTCCGAGCAATCGAGTCGTCGGTATGGCAGGTGTGCTTGATACGGCGCGCTATCAAGCCTTCTTGGCAGAAGCACTCGGTGTCTCCGTGCAGTCCGTCTCAGCTTTCGTGCTCGGCGGCCATGGCGATGACATGGTGCCGGTGCGTTCGTTTACGACCTGCAATGGAATCCCTGTTGAGAAGTTGCTCGCTTCGGACAAGCTTGATGCTCTAGAAAAGCGCGTTCGTGGGGCGGGAGGAGAGGTGGTCGCCCTTCTTAAAACAGGCTCAGCTTTCTATTCTCCCGCAGCTTCAGCTATTCAGATGGCCGAGGCGTATCTCTTTGACCAGAAGCGAGTGCTCGCCGCAGCGGTGCACTGCACCGGCCAGTACGGAGTAAAGGATATTTACCTCGGACTGCCTGTGGTGATGGGGAAGAATGGCGTGGAGAAGATTCTTGAAATTGAACTTACGCAGAAAGAAAAAGAAGCGCTGCACCAGAGCGCGGGACGGGTCAAGGAACTCATTGCGATACTGTAGCGTTGTTCCTAGAGCACCGTGTTCTTTTGTTCCGGTGTTCTTTTGTTTCGGTGTTCCTTTATTCTGGAGTTCTTTTATCCAGGGGTTCTTGTTCTCGGGATTCCTTTGACACGGAGCTTTTTTAGGCTGTGTGTTGATAGAAATGTGCGCGGGGAGCCGAGCGTTAGAGCCGGTAGTTTCGGCTTCTAGTTCAAGGCTTGGTTCCCCGCGAAGGTTAAGTACAGGACTTAAGACTATGAGTGGAGTAGGGGCTTTTTACCATTCAAGCCTAGGCAAAAAAGTCATTATGGCGCTCACCGGCGCGGTGATGGTGCTGTTTGTCGTGAGCCATATGGCCGGGAATCTCAAGATTTTTCTCGGTACCGATAGCCTTCATGGCGGTTACGCCATTGATGTCTATGCAGAGCACTTGAGAGCAATCGGAGAGGATATTTTAGGGCGAGGGAACTTTCTGTGGCTTGCACGGATAGGGCTCGTGTTAGCAGTAGTGCTGCACGTCATGGCGGCGCTGCAACTACGCGCGATCAATGTGCGCGCAAAGCCCGTGAACTACCACGTGAACAACTACCGTTCTGCCACGCTCGCTTCGCGAGGAATGTTGTGGGGGGGGAGACTGCTCTTTCTCTTTATCGTTCTCCATATCCTGCACTTTACTACGGGTCATGTGCACCTCGACGGCTTTGTTGAGGGTAAGGTGTATACCAACGTGTATGCAGCCTTCCAGCATTGGTATTGGACCGCGTTTTATGTCGCAGCCATGGCGGGCCTTGGCCTCCATCTGTATCACGGCACATGGAGCATGCTGCAGACGCTTGGAATTGATGTCCCTCGCTGGAATTGCACGCTGCGTCTTCTTGCGAAGGTCGTGGCGATAGGAGTTTTTGTGGGGTTTGTTTCTGTTCCTCTTGCGATCTTCGCAGGCGTGCTCCCTGCTCCGGCCAGCGGTTCGGTGGTTGCCGAACTGCCGGTGTCCGTGTCCCGCTAACCTTTTGTCCTCCGCTCCCAGGAGATTTGTATGTTGCAGCTTGATAGTAAAATCCCTTCAGGGCCCATTGAAAAGAAATGGGATAAGCATCGCTTTGAAATGAAATTGGTAAACCCTGCGAACAAGCGAAAATATCGCGTTATCGTGGTGGGTTCTGGGCTTGCGGGAGCTTCGGCTGCTGCAACACTTTCAGAGCTAGGCTACGAGGTGCTGTGTTTTTGCTTCCAGGATAGTCCTCGGCGTGCGCACAGTATTGCAGCCCAGGGCGGAATTAACGCCGCTAAGAATTACCAAAATGACGGCGACAGTGTTCAGCGTCTCTTTTATGACACCGTAAAGGGAGGAGACTTTCGCGCACGGGAGGCGAATGTGTATCGCCTTGCGCAGGTAAGCGTAAACATCATCGATCAATGCGTCGCCCAAGGGGTGCCTTTCGCTCGCGAATACGGCGGATTGCTTGCGAATCGTTCCTTCGGTGGAGCGCAGGTTTCGCGTACGTTTTATGCGCGCGGTCAAACGGGACAGCAACTTCTGCTTGGGGCTTACCAAGCACTCGAGAAACAGATTGCCGCGGGTGGCGTGAAGATGTTTCCGCGCACAGAGATGCTAGATGTGGTGCTCGTTGATGGGAAAGCGCGCGGCATTGTCGTGCGCGACCTTGTTACGGGGAAGATCTCCTCCTACGCGGCGGATGCGGTCGTGCTTGGAACAGGCGGCTATTCGAATGTGTTTTTCCTTTCCACGAACGCCAAAGGTTGTAACGTCACGGCAACGTGGCGTGCGTATAAGCGCGGCGCGGGATTTGCCAATCCCTGCTTCACGCAGATTCATCCCACGTGCATTCCTGTCTCGGGAGACCATCAGTCGAAGCTTACCTTGATGAGTGAATCTCTGCGTAATGATGGACGGATCTGGGTGCCGAAACAAAAAGGCGATGAAAGGTCGGCTCGCAATATTCCAGAAGCAGAGAGAGATTATTATCTTGAGCGGATATACCCGAGTTTCGGGAATCTAAGTCCGCGTGATATTGCGTCTCGCGCCGCAAAGCGTATGTGCGACGACGGGCACGGCGTGGGCCCAGGACGCCAGGGGGTGTTTCTCGATTTTGCGGATGCGATTAAACGGCTTGGCCTCTCAAAAATTCAAGAACGCTACGGGAATCTTTTTGATATCTATAAGCTCATCACGGGAGAAAATCCGTATGAGACACCAATGCGTATCTACCCCGCTCCGCATTATACGATGGGGGGATTGTGGGTGGACTACAACCTCATGACCAATATCCCGGGACTTTTCGCCATAGGCGAGGCAAACTTCTCGGATCACGGCGCAAATAGATTGGGAGCAAGTGCTCTGATGCAAGGATTGGCGGACGGGTACTTCGTCTTGCCTTACACCATCGGTGACTACCTTGCTCATCATAAGACGGATGGACTGAAATCCGATCATGCTGCCTTTCAGTCGGCCGAGTCAGAGTTAGAGTCCGGAATAAAGAAGCTACTCTCCATAAACGGAAAGCGAACTGTCGATTCATTCCACCGCGAACTTGGACGGTTGATGTGGGATAAATGTGGAATGTCACGCGACCGTGCAGGTCTTGAGTTTGCGCTTCAAAAAATCCCCGCCATTCGTGAGGAGTTCTGGGCGAACGTCAAGGTTCCTGGGCAGGGTACGTCTCTTAATCAGGAGCTTGAGAAGGCGGGCCGCGTGGCTGATTTTCTCGAATTTGGAGAAGTCATGTGCCTTGATGCGCTTACCCGTGAGGAGTCCTGTGGTGGGCACTTTAGGGAGGAGTATCAGACTCCCGAAGGTGAAGCGCTTCGCAACGACGAGCAGTACTGCAGCGGATTCATTTGGAGCAAAAATGGGGACAGCCGTCCACATTTAACCAAAGAGCCCCTCCAATTTGAAAACGTAAAATTGGCGCAAAGAAGCTACAAGTAATAGGAAGCTACCAGTGAGGAGTGTATGAAGTTAACTCTCTACGTATGGCGTCAGAAATCAAAGAGCGATGCCGGCGCATTTGTGCGCTATGAGGCGACTGATGTTTCGCCCGATATGTCGTTTCTTGAAATGCTTGATGTGGTGAATGAAGGCCTGATCAAGAAGGGCGAGGAGCCGATTGCGTTCGAACATGATTGCCGCGAAGGAATTTGTGGCTCGTGCGCCATGGCCATCAATGGTCAGCCGCATGGACCTCAGAAGAAGGCGACAACCTGTCAGCTGCATATGCGCAAATTTAAGGACGGGGATTCTCTCTACGTGGAGCCCTGGCGCGCGAGTGCATTTCCTGTGCTGAGAGACCTTGTGGTCGATAGAAGTCCTTTCGACCGAATTATTCAGGCAGGAGGATTTGTTTCAGTGAACACGGGGCAGGCCGTGGATGCGAATTCTATTCCAATCCAGAAGGATGTGGCGGACGCGGCCATGGATGCGGCCGAATGTATCGGCTGCGGCGCGTGCGTCGCTGCCTGCCCCAATGGATCGGCCATGTTGTTTACCGCTGCGAAAGTTGCGCACCTTGGGCTACTCGCCCAGGGTCAGCCAGAGCGCAATAAGCGCGTACTGGCCATGGTGCAGCAAATGGACAAAGAGAACTTTGGTGGGTGCACAAATCACGGTGAATGCCAGGAGGCGTGCCCCAAAGGAATTAGTATTAAATGGATCGCTCGAATGAACCGCGACTACCTTGCGGCGCATTGGGACGAAGCTCGTGGAGTGAAAGGAGAGGTAAAGGCACAATGAATTTGCACGAATATCAATCAAAAGCGCTCATGGCGGCGCACGGATTGCCTATCCTAAAGGGCTTTCTCTGTTATACGCCTGGTGAGGTCGAAGCGGCTGCGGATCAACTTGGCGGCGGAATTTGCGTCGTCAAGGCGCAGGTGCATGCAGGTGGTCGGGGAAAGGGAGGCGGCGTGAAGCTTGCGAAGTCCGCCGCTGAGGCTAGGGCTCACGGCGAGAAGATTCTCGGCATGAAACTGGTGACCCCGCAAACTGGTCCCCAGGGGAAAAAAGTTAGCAAGGTGTATGTAGAAGCGGGCTGCAATATCGACCGTGAATTCTACGTGAGCCTGCTCGTGGACCGCGCCAGCAAGTGTGTCTCGATTATTGCGTCAACTGAGGGCGGCATGGAAATCGAGGAAGTGGCGGCGCATCACCCAGAGAAGATTGTTAAGATTAGAGTTGACCCACGCGTAGGCCTGCAGCTTTTTCAATGCACCGAACTTGGTCTCAAGCTGGGACTTGACGTTGAAAAGGGACGAGATCTTTCAAGGATTCTTGGCGGACTCTATGAAGTCTTTATGCGAAGCGATTTGTCGCTTGTGGAGATAAATCCGCTGGTCCTTACCAAGGATGGTCACTTCGTCATTTTGGACGCCAAATGCGCGGTGGAAGATAACGCGCTATTCCGGCAGCCTCGCCTACGTGCGCTGCAGGATTATGACGAGATGGACCCGAAGGATTTGCGCGCTGGAAAGGCGAATTTGAGCTACGTGGCTCTTGAGGGCAGCATTGGGTGCATGGTCAATGGCGCCGGCTTGGCAATGGCGACGCTTGATATCATCAAGGCCTATGGTGGAGAGCCCGCCAATTTCCTTGATGTGGGTGGTGGAGCCTCGAAGGAAACAGTGACTGAAGCCTTTAGGATTCTGCTTTCTGATAATCAGGTTAAGGGAATTCTGATTAACATCTTCGGCGGTATCATGAAGTGCGATGTGATCGCCTCCGGCATTGTTGAAGCAGCGAAGGAGCTTGGAGTTAAAGTTCCGCTTGTCGTGCGTCTGCAAGGCACGAACAAGGAGCTTGGCCGTAAGATTCTATCCGAGTCGGGGCTCAAGATTGTACCTGCCGAATCGATGGCAGATGCGGGCAGAGAGATAGTTAAGGCAGTGAAGGGGAGTTAAGCTCATGAGTGTTCTTGTAAATAAACAAACGCGCGTCATTACCCAGGGAATGACCGGAAAAAGCGGCTCCTTTCATACCAAGGCGTGTAAGGAGTACGGCACGCAGATGGTGGCCGGAGTGGGGCCAGGGAAAAGAGGCCAGAGTTTTGAGGGGATTCCTCTCTACAACACCGTGCGAGAAGCAAAGCATGAGACGGGAGGTAACGTGAGCGTGATATACGTTCCCGCGCCTTTTGCCGCCGATGCAATACTTGAGGCGGTGGATGCGGATCTCGACCTCGTGGTGTGTATTACCGAGGGCATTCCTGTGCTCGACATGCTTAAGGTGAACGCCGCTATGCAAGGCAAGCGCACCCGCCTGATCGGACCAAACTGCCCTGGGATTATTACGCCAGGGGAGTGCAAGATTGGAATTATGCCTGGGTTTATCCACAAACCAGGTGGTCCCGTTGGAGTCGTATCTCGCAGCGGCACTCTTACCTATGAGGCGGTCTTTCAGCTCACCGAGCTTGGCATTGGTCAGACCACCTGTATCGGAATTGGTGGGGACCCGCTGAATGGTACGAACTTCATCGATTGTCTAAAGCTTTTTAATGAAGATAAAGCTACCGAATCAGTGGTCATGATCGGCGAAATCGGCGGAGATGCAGAGGAAGAAGCAGCCAAGTGGGTTAAGGCCAATATGAAGAAGCCCGTGGTAGGGTTTGTTGCTGGTTCTACGGCTCCTCCTGGACGCCGCATGGGACACGCGGGTGCTATCGTGAGCGGCGGTTCAGGCACGGCGGCTGCGAAATTCAACGCTTTTGAAGAGGCTGGCATTTTTGTCTCTCGTTCACCTGCCGAGATTGGCAAGCGAATGAAAGAGGCCATGCGGATCTGAGCTCCGGGGTGTTTCGAAGCGCTTGACAGGTACATGGAATGCCCATGAGTAAGAAACTTTTTGAGCGCCTTCTGTTTACCGGTTGCGCTCCGCGCACCCTTCTCGATGTGGGAGCGCACGTAGGTACTTTCAGCAAGATGGTGCGGGAAGTCTTGCCTACGTGCATTCCCACGTTGATTGAACCCAATCCTTTCTGTCACGAGGATCTTGCGAAGCTTCCTTTCGAAAGCTTTGGGGTCGCTGCCTCTTCGAAGAATGGCAGGGGGCAATTGTTTCTTACCAAAGAGTGGTTGCAGTCGACGGGGGCTTCTCTCTTTCGAGAGAACACGGCGGCCTTTCGTGACGAGGTCGTAGTCGAGCACCCTGTGGAGACCGTCAGGCTTGACGATCTTCTGAAAGGGCGGCGCTTCGATTTTGTGAAAATTGACACACAAGGCGCCGAATTGGAGGTGATCCTTGGGGCGCCCCACATTATAAGCCGTGCCGAGCATGTGCTCATTGAGATGTCTCTCACTGAGTATAATAAGGGTGGTGCATGGCCCGAGGCGGTGTATGCCGCAATGCGGGAGCTTGGCTTTCAGGTTGCAGAAATTGCAGAGTTCCACCGCCCCAATGGCGGAGCGCTCGTTCAGCTCGACTTGCTTTTTGAACGAGCGGTGAAGCGTCCACGACAAAGTTTTAGGTATTCCCCCTTAAACGATCACGCCCCTGTGCTTGAGTATCTTGGGCATATGCGGCATCGCAACCCTGAGTTTTCGGTTATCGATGTGGGCGCCGCGGCGAATTCTTGGTCTGCGCCAGTTCTTGATGCCACGTTGGATCTTAATGACTGCGCTGCTGCGCCCTTACATTTTAGAGGCAACGTTAATGACGTGCGAAGCTGGGACCGGGTTTTAGAGCACGTTTCCCGTCATGGACGCTTCTCGTTTTGTATTTGCTCGCATACGCTCGAAGATATTGCCTATCCTGCTGTTGCATTAGAAATGATGCCTCGAATTGCTGATGCCGGATATGTTGCGGTTCCTTCAAGGTATCTGGAGAGCATTCGGCCAGAGGCACCGTACCGCGGATACATTCATCATCGCTGGGTATTTGACGCGGTTGATGACAAGCTTACGCTCGCGCCCAAGATTCCGCTGCTCGATTTTCTCACCTTTGCTCATGAAGCGGACTGGGCGAAAGCGCCCGAGCGCTTCCAGTTTCAGCTCTTTTGGCGTGGCGGTATTGAGTTCTCGGTGCTTAATGGCGACTACCTTGGGCCCAATAAGGATGCGGTAGTTGAAATGTATACCAACTTCTTCGGCCGGCCTTAGGCAGCCCCTGTAACACCTAGATATTTTATTTCTTTCCCTCCGTGTTCTCTGTGCCCTCTGTGGTTTTTCAACAATTTAAATCAACCACAGAGAGCGCAGAGTTCACAGAGGAGATTTTTTCAGAGCTTCCCTAGCTATAGAGCGCCCCTCAATCGCAGTCATATCAGGCAGTTTGGCACACTCTGAACGCTTATCTGAATGCTTGGGTGAATGTGTCACGTTGACTTTGCGGATCTGAGAAGATAACTAAGTGGGCTGCCCTTCTTTCTCTCAAATCTTCTTTATCGCTGTTTCTTTGCAGCGCTCCGAGTTCTGCGCTTCCTGAGCTTGATTGCTTCAGAAGCCGCGTGGCGAGCGTTCCGCTTTAGTGAAGCGGGAGAGGGAGGGGGGCTGTGGAGTCTCTATGAGTGTTGTGCGTAGCCGTAACCCGCTTGTCCATCTCGCTGCCATGTTGTGGCGCTACTCCGCGGGTAGCCACGGCAAGGTGGTGTTTTATGTATCACTTTCCATCGCCTCAGTTCTCGTGAGCCTCCTTTCACCGCTCATCATGGCTCGCGCCATGAATGCAATTCAGCAAGGCGGGGGATATCCGATGCTGAAAGAAGTGGGGCTGCTCCTCGGTGCGTGGATTTTGGTGGGATTTCTCTTTTGGGCATTGCATGGTCCAAGCCGGGTAATTGAAACAGCCAATGCGTTTGAGGCAAAGCGCGCCTTTCAAGTGGACTTGTTTCACAAAGTCGTGTCTCTCCCTATGCGCTGGCAAAAAGAGCACCATTCCGGCGAAATAATTGATCAGGTTGCTCGTGCTACCACAGCTCTTGGGGAATTTGGTGAACAGAGTTTTGAGGTAATCCACCTTCTCACGCGCTTTGTTGGGGCCTGCGCGGTGCTAAGTTTTTTTATGCCGAGTGCGGGCCTTGCCGTGGCGGCTGCCACCGTGATGGTGATCGGTAGTATCTTGCTCTTCGATAAAAGACTCGTGCGGCAGTATCAAGAGTTGAATCGGCGTTCAAACGCGATTGCGGCTGCCGTGCAAGATTATCTAACCAATGTAGCTACCGTAATAAGCCTGCGCCTTGAGCCGCGCGTAACTCGTGAGATTCAAGAGCGCCTTGAGAAGGTAGCTCCGTTAGTCAGACAGAACTCAATTCTTAATGAACTAAAATGGGCTACCACGAGCCGCCTGATCGATTTCACCCAGGCCCTTGTCATCATGGGATTTCTCTTCGCAGCGCTTCGTACGGAAAGCGCGGTAGAGGTGGGAACTGTCTACGCGCTGATTGAGTATTTAAGATCAATTGGCGATTCCTTTTTCCAGTTCACCGGTCGTTACGGGGATCTGGTAATCAAAAGTACGCGCGTCAGAGGAGCAGAGCATATCGAGGATGCGTTTGAGCAAGAAGTGCGAGGATCGGATCGCGCGGCCCTCCCACGTGCGTGGAAGTCTCTTGAACTCTCTGGGCTCTCTTTTTCGCATCAGGGGCTCGTAGGGCAGGCGCTTGCGGAATCGGCTCTTGACCAGAATGGTGACGGGCCAAAGATTCCTGTCGAAGCATGTCAGATTCAAGGAGTGAACCTGACTCTTGCGAGGGGACGCTCCTATGCGTTTGTAGGTGAAAGCGGCAGCGGAAAAAGCACAGTGCTTGGACTTATTAGAGGTCTTCATGCGGCGAATTCTTGCTCAGTTCTTTGTGACGGTGTGGCCTTGCCCTTTGGGCTTGCGCACGTTGCCCATTCGGCGACCCTCATTCCCCAAGACCCAGAAATATTCTCGGACTCGGTTCGATTTAACATCACTCTTGGGGTTTCCACAGGCGATGAGGCGGTGCTCCGCGCCATGCGCCTTGCGAGATTCGAGCAAGTGCTTGAGCGCTTACCGCGGGGCTTAGAGACCAGTATCGGTGAGAAGGGCGTTAATTTAAGCGGGGGCGAGAAACAGCGCCTTGCGCTCGCACGTGGACTTTTTTTTGCTGAAGAAAGCGAATCTGACATTGTGCTTCTTGATGAGCCCACAAGTAGCGTCGATATTCTCAACGAAAAGCTCATTTACGAACAGCTCTTGTCGGCGTTCCGGGGGCGCTGCGTGGTCTCCGCTATTCATAAGTTTAATCTCCTGCATCTCTTTGATGAGATAATTGTCTTTGCGGGGGGACGAGTGGTCCAGCGCGGAACTGTAGCTGCGTTATTGGAGCAGGAAGGAGAGTTTGCGCGAATGTGGAGGATGTTTTCTGAGGCGGATGCAGAGCAGGCGGGCTAGGGTACCTCTGAAAAACTAGATCTCCGCGTTAATTGAAACGCTTTGTATAACGCGGAGGACGCGGTGTACGCGGAGGAAAAACAGCTCAGAGGAAAATAAATTTGGGGTTTTTCAGAGGTTCCCTAGTTTGAGATTTAATGGTGAGGGCGATAGACAGGCATCAAATAGGTCTCGGGCCGGTAACCGGGGGATTCTACCTCTAACATCCAATACACCGGCGGCCTCTGACTAAGCCTTGTTGAGAATTCTTTCTGCTGCGGGAGGGGGAACCTTACTTTAAAGCCCTCGTCTCCTATTTGTCCCATCACTGAGGTAGATTCGGCCCACAAAACAGTACTCAGCAAGCTCTTTGACCTCGAGTATCCAGGCTCGGGTGGTACATCGATGAAGTCGTCACTAAGGCAGAATAATGTGCAGCGTATAGCGGGAGACGCTGCTCCTCGGTAGCCTACCACTGTTAACGATAGATTGGTTCCAAGATGGAATGGGAATTTATCAAATCGTGCCTCGCTTGGGCCCCAGATTGTAGTTGTCACTATTCTAAAGAGGCACTTCAAGATACAGAGCCAAAAGAGGGCCGCAAGTACGCCGATGCAAATACCTACGATTTTGCCGCCAGTGTGTTGCCATCCACCAAGTAGGAAAATTAACAATGCGATAGAGGCAATCAGGGTCGCGATTGGGAGAAAGAAAACAATAAATTGAATTGAGTCGATTCGCGATCTAGCATTAGCTTTTTTCTCATTCCACGGATAATCCGCGAGCCAAGGGGGAAAGTTTTTTGCAAGGAGACGCTTTCGTCGTCGAATGGCGCAGAATCCGATTAAGTTACCCGCAAGGGTGGCTAGCCCGGCGTACATAGGAATTAGACTAATCATTGCCCGGAATAGCGGATGGCCTAGGAGAGGATCGGTGCTTGGGGTTGTAGTAAGATAGAAAGTAAGGGCGGCTCCGCCGAGGCTGAGAAACACTACAGAGTAAACCAATTGTAAGGGCGATGGGCCGGTAAAAAGCGTACGCGGTAGAGCCAGCGACTGCGCTGGTAGCAAGTTTCGCGAAACGCCGGAGTGAAATTTCGGATTAAGAGACATCTTATAGACATTATTCTTTAGGTAAGAATGCAAGATCTCTGCAGGGCTGGCCTCTTGCCTTCAAGGGTTTTCGGGTGGATTCCGGTTCGAGTCCCCAATGACCACCATTCCCGCGGTCAAATATAAGTACGGGAACACTTAGGCGTAGCGCCCTTTCTTGTCACCCTTCGTGTCACTCAGGATTTTTCCTTGGCAGCGAAGATCGTCGATAAGTCGCATGATGCGCCGCTGTGCTTCTTTGACTTCAACAGCTTTGTGTTGCGGGAGATTTTCAAGGTCGTCAGTCACCATTTGAAGCTTTCTTCCCGACATGTTCTCGAGGACGGCCTTCTTTACTGCTGGCGGTGCTCCGCGCAAGGAGGCAACGAGGTCGTTGTGGTCTACTTCTCGCACGAGAGTTTGAATGCCTTGGGTTGAAAGCTCAGTAATCTCTTCAAAGCGATAAAGATTTGACTCTACCTGGGGCACGAGGGCAGGGGATCTGAGCTCCATCTCTTTGAGAATTCGCTGGCGATTCTCAGGCTCAAGTCGCTTCAAGATTTCAGCGGCGATTGCGGCTCCGTTTACGGCCTCCGAATCGGGGGTGGTATCATCTTTGGGGGCCATAACGAAACTCCGAGCAGGTAGTCGTGAAGCTTTAGATGCGGCTCAAATTGCGCCTGGTGCGACAAGGGCTAAGATCTTGTAATTATTGCAGTTTGGCAAGCCCCCGAATGTGCCCTGAACGCACCAACTCGCTCAGTGCGATAAGCTGAGAGCTTAACTCGCGGTCCCGTGTGAGCCGCGGAAAAACCTTTAGTATTTCCTTTATGATGCGCTCGCTTATGGGACTGAGTTTTCTCTCTTGGGGCCTCCAGGAGCGAAGCAGTTGGATAGAGATTTCTGCCTCATAGCTCTGTGAGGAACTCTGAGCGTTAACGGTGGCTTCAATTGCCCTTTTGAGTTCTTGTGAGTTTGTTTCGACGCTCCTCGCCACATTTCTCTTAAGTGTGAGTTTAGTGGGGACCCGGGGAGATGCCTTCCTGATTTCTGCGGCTTGGGCCGCAAAGGCAAGTTCGATTGCAAGTGCTTCGGCCAATCGTGGAAGAGAGTCCCACACTCGCAGTCCAAGGGTTGCCGACATACTGACATGGTCCTCTTGTCCGGCATCGGTGGAGAGCGAGAAGAGGTGACTCGGCATGGCAGCGCCCCAAAGTGCATTGGTGAGCGCTGCTGAAGTGTATTCAGCTATCATCATACCCGAAGAGGTTGAGCGCTCCTGAGGGGAGAGGCCTGGCCAAATGAGATCGCTTCCTAGTCCTTTGTTCCGCTTTTCGTCTACATATCTCACGCAGCGCATGTTTGATAAGCGCGCAATAATTCCCATTGACTGAAGGTGGTTGTAAAGCGCCACTGCGATGGGCATGCCATGAAAGTGTCCGCCTGATACTATTTTAGTGAACTGTCCGTTACCTGCGCGGCTCTCTAGCAAGAGAGGATTATCAGTTGCGCTATTTATTTCAATGGAAATTGAGCGCCTCGAAAAGTCGCACAGCTCATAGCAACTGCCAAGAACCTGAGGGGCGCAGCGAAGATTGTAAGGGTCCTGTACCTCCCCGTCCGTCGCATAATGACGATGGCTCTGCCGGATAGGTGAGGCGCGCATAAGTTTCGTGAGCCAGGCGGCAACTTTCTGAGCACCTGGGTGAGGTCGTAGTGCGTGGAAGCGCGCATCGTAGGGCTCGTCACTTCCAAGCATCACCTGAGCTGAGAGCGCCGTTGCGATCGCCGCAGTTTCAAGGAGTGACTCCATCTCGGCTTGGCAAAGCGCTGCAAGCGCGGTTGATACTTGAATTCCATTAGTGAGGGCGAGGCCTTCCTTCGCTTCAAGTTTAAGCGGCGCAACCTTGAGGCGCTTAAATGCGGTCTTTGTGGGAACGGGACGCGGATTCTTGCCCACGAGGACTTGCCCTTCTCCAATAAGGGTAAGAGCAATCGCAGCGAGAGGCGCCAAATCCCCGCTTGCTCCTACGGAACCGTATCGCGGAACCACAGGGGTGAGATCTTTGTTGAGGAAGGTAACGAGCGCCTCTACTACTTCTGGTCGCACCGCGCTCGCTCCAAGAGAGAGCGAATGCGCGCGCAAAAACATAGCCGCGCGAACGACACTCTTGGGCAGCGCTTCACCGACACCGCTCGCATGGGAGCGGACCAAGTTAACCTGGAGCGCAGCAAGCTCGGCTTCAGCAACAGGAATGTCTACGTTATGTCCAAAGCCGCGGTTAAAACCGTAGGCGGGCTCTGAAGTGGCCTTAAGATGGTTCATCACCTGTGCACGTCGCTTCAATAGAACAGGGCGCGTGCGGGAGCTAGGGACTACCTTAGCTCCGTGGGCCGCAGCTACTACGTCCTTGATGCTAATCTTACGGCCAAAGCCGATGACAATTTTGGCTGGCATATTGAATAGTTACTCATCAACAAAAAGACCGAATTGCTCTGACTCGCCCAAGTCCTCGGTGTTCGGCCGTGCAACTCGCAAGACCGAATTATTCGAACTTTGAGAAGAGTACGCGTCGCTCTTATGACCAAGGTCGAAAAGTGCACCGAACGAAAAAACCCTGCTAATCTGGTAATGATATGAGTTCTTGCCCGCGGCGCCTTGGGCTCCGCCTACCACATGAGTGCTAGCTGCGTTGTAATGGTCATTGCCGCTGAGGTCTAGCAATATCCCAAGCGACTGTTGAGCAGCAGCTCCTTGACATAGCTCCTCACAGCGATAGCTATCGTCCCCACCCTTATCAATTAAAAATGCCACAGACTCATCCCATGGGCCAGCCTGCGATGATGAAGTCATTCCCCAATAAGCATCATTCCCTTCTTCATCGACAAGTATAGAAAGAGCTCGGTGGGCGCCGGCCGATTGCCCAAACCGGTTGGCGTAATATAGGTCGCTTCCGGAGTAGTCATGTAAAATGCCAAGACCCCAATAATATGCGCTTGCCTGAGTGAACTCTCCTCCTTCGTAGCGATCGTTCCCCGCAAAATCATACATTCCGCCGATCCCTCCGGGAGCAAACTTTCGTATACCGAACCCGAACCCCTGGGACATGCCACTATAGACCCAATGATCGCCATACACGGATGGGTAATCTCTGCCGTTTGCGCGGTAGAGGTCTTGACCTTCGACATCAATCACTACGCCAAAACCTGAAGGGCCGCCTGCCCCTTGAGAGAATCGCTGCGCGATGTATTGGTCATTGCCGGCCTGGTCGAGCAGAATCCCGGCCCCATACAAGGCCGAACCTTGCGCCCATCCCGCATATGAACCCGAATTCTCGTATCGGTCGTCTCCGGCTCTATCAATAACCATTCCGACGCCGAAGAGACCGGCCGCCATAGAAAATGGCTGCGTGGAGCTATAACGGTCGTTCCCCGACCTATCATCCACTAAGGAAAATCCGAACTGAGCGGCACCTGGGCCGCAGAAGGCGCTCTCACCCACGTAGTGGTCTTCTCCGGCGAGATCGAAAACTAAGTGGTTAGGGCATGGAGCTCCTGCGGGCGCAGAAAATCGGTAGGTATCATTTCCTCCAATATCAAGGACGGAGCTAATTCTGGACATGTCGTAGGAATTGTCGCCCGCCCCTCCGGCAACCGAAAACGTGCCGTCCGCTTGTGCATTGAAAAATAGGATCTCCCCAGTGACAGCATTCGCAAGGTCTTGGGGAAGTGTGGACATGAGCAGTGGCTCATTCTTAGCGTGACCAACAAGGAGCTGCCGCCGCTCTTTTATGTGCGTTTCTGCATTTAGGATATTCGTATTAATTTTTCGGCTTAAATCAGGAGCCGCGACTATAAAGGCAAGGTGCTTCACCAAATTTTCATCAGGTGGCGCGATGTTCCATAACAAGTCTTTCGCCAAAGACTGTGCAAATTCGAGTTCATTTTGAGAGGCCATGTATTTCGGAGGGCCGTCTTTATCTCGAGCTTCTATTGGAATATGAAGTGCGAAGCCAATAAGTGCGAATAGTTTTGAAAGCTCTCCTGATTTGGCTTCTGACACCCTTTCAGCCAAGGCGCCCTCGGAGCGATTTAGGTTTAGTGGCTCAGTGAATCCACTTTCGATGGTAGGAAGAAGCTGAACATCCTTGAAACTCTCAGGCACCCTCGCAAGGTGCGCTAGTATCTCAGCAAGTCCGCCTTTAGCGTCTCTGATGCCCGCGCTTTTTGCTTTCGCCAGAACCAGAGATTTCAATTCCTCACCTCTGGGGGGGCGCGAAGGATTCTGAGCAAAGGCGTGGAGCTCCCCGAAAAAAACGGCAACAATAGCGAAGATGGCAAGAGCGTCCCTGAGAAAACAACTGTGTGTCATCATGCCTAAAACGCTAGTCGCAATCTGTTCGAGAGAAAAGCCTCAAAAAAGGCCAGACGCACTGCCTTTTCCACATGCCGAATTCTAAAACTGTTGATAGGCTGGTACTGGAACAAATTCTTGGGTTTTGTTTTATGCCACATGACGCTATTCGGGCCCCACGCGGCAGTGTCCTTTCCTGTAAGGGCTGGCACCAGGAAGCCGCCTTGCGCATGCTGATGAACAACCTTGATCCTGAGGTGGCAGAGCGCCCGCAGGACTTGGTGGTCTACGGTGGTTCCGGGAAGGCAGCCAGGAACTGGGATTGTTTTCATGTTATCTGTCAGACTCTGCGGCGCCTTGAGAATGACGAAACTCTTCTTATTCAGAGCGGAAAGCCGGTCGGAGTTTTTAAGACGCACGAGGAATCTCCTCGGGTTCTTATCGCGAACTCGAACCTCGTTCCGCGCTGGGCGACCTGGGAAGAGTTCAGACGCCTTGAAGCATTAGGTCTCACCATGTACGGCCAAATGACGGCCGGCTCATGGATTTATATTGGATCTCAGGGAATTCTGCAGGGCACTTATGAGACCTTTGCAGAGTGTGCTCGCCAGCATTTTGGTGGATCTCTGGCGGGCCGACTCGTCTTTACCGGGGGGCTAGGGGGCATGGGGGGCGCGCAGCCCCTTGCAGCGACGCTCAACGGCGCAGCCTTCTTAGGCGTTGATGTTGATGCCTCGCGCATAGAGCGGCGCGTGGCGAGTGGTTATTGCGATCGCTTGGTGACCACGCTTGATGAGGCCCTTACTCTGGTGCTGAGCGCGAAAAAAGAAAAACGCGCCTTTTCCGTCGGGCTTGTTGGAAACGTTGCAGATGTTGCAGAGGAGCTCGTACGCCGATCGATTGTTCCCGAGGTGGTAACCGACCAAACTTCGGCCCACGACTTGCGGCTTGGATATATTCCGTCGGGTTACTCACTCGCCGCAGCGGCTGAGTTTCGCAGCCGCGACGCAGCTGCGTACGAAAATGCGGTTTTGGATACCATGGAGAGGCACGTCCGGGCTCTTCTTGGCCTGAAGAAGCTAGGCGCGGTGGCCTTCGACTACGGAAATAATTTAAGGGGCCAAGTTGCCGACAAGCGGGGACTACAAGAGGCCTTTACTATCCCCGGCTTTGTGCCGGAGTACATTCGTCCTCTTTTTTGCCGTGGTTCTGGGCCCTTTCGCTGGGCAGCGCTTTCGGGGGATGCCGCGGATATTGCAGTCACGGACGCTGCCGTAAAAGAGACCTTTCCAAAGAATAAAAGTCTTGGGTTGTGGATTGATAAGGCGAGGGAGAAGGTGCAGTTCCAGGGGCTGCCCGCCCGTATCTGCTGGCTTGAATATGGTGAGCGAGCGGAGATGGGGCTCAAGTTCAATTGGCTTGTGAAGAAGGGCAAGGTAAAAGCCCCTATTGTTATTGGGCGTGACCATCTGGATACGGGATCGGTGGCATCGCCAAATCGTGAAACGGAAGCGATGAAGGACGGATCGGATGCGATTGCAGACTGGCCACTTCTTAACGCGCTGCTTACCACCGCAGCAGGTGCAAGCTGGGTTTCTCTGCATCATGGAGGGGGAGTGGGAATAGGGTACTCCATGCATTCGGGAATGGTGGTGGTGGCCGAGGGCAGTGATGCAGCCGACCGGCGCTTGGCGCGGGTTCTTGCGGCTGATCCGGGTTCTGGAGTGATGCGGCATGCCGATGCGGGATATGAAACTGCGATAGCGACCGCCAGGGAGCGTTCAATTGATCTCCCCATGGTGCAGCGAGAGAGTAAAAAGCTATAGGCGTTCTTCGATTTGGCCCTTACCGTTTAGCTTGGTCCTCACAGTTTAGCTTTGCCCTCACGGGGGCTAAGGGATACACGTATGGCAGTTCTTAGAAATATTGGGGTGCTTGCTACGGGGGCTACAGGAGGCGCTCAAAGTGAGCTTAGAGTTGTTCCGCACGCGGCTGTGGCGTGGGAAGGCGGACGTATTACGTGGGCCGGGCCTGAGCAGCATCTCCCCCGGGAATGTGCGCAGGGCGAAAGCTTTAATGCGAAAGGTGCTTTGGTTGTTCCGGGACTGGTGGACTGTCATACGCACTTGGCTTTTGCGGGTTGGCGAGCTGATGAGTTTGAACTTAAGGTTCGCGGCGCTTCGTATGCAGAAATCGCGAAGAAAGGCGGCGGCATTCTCTCTACAGTATCCAAGACGCGCGCGGTTCCTGCTCCCGAACTTGCTGAGCACTGTCGGCGCTATTTGCGTAAAAGTAGCGAGCTCGGAGTAACTACTCTCGAAGCAAAGAGTGGGTATGGGCTTAGCGCCGAGAGCGAACTTAAGATACTCGAAGTATACTCTGAGGTCGCGTCAGATTCGCTCCCTGCCGTTATTCCCACGGTGCTTGCGGCTCATGCCGTTCCGCTTGAGTTCCAAGGTCGTGCCGACGACTATGTGGCGCTGATAGCGAATGAGTTAATTCCCGAGGTAGCAAAGCGCGGGCTTGCCAAGTTTTTAGACATCTTTGTTGAAGAGATTGCCTTTTCTAAGAATCAGGCACGTATTCTTGCAGAGGCGGGCAAACGTTCAGGGCTTTCGCTGAAGTTGCATGTTGACCAGCTCGGTGATGGCGGCGGGGCAGCGTTAGCGGCAGAGCTTGGAGCCGTTTCGGCCGATCACCTCGAGCACGCATCTCTTGAGGGGCTTCGCCTAATGAAGCAGCGTGGCGTCGTGGGCGTTCTTTTGCCCTTTGCCTGTCTCTATGCGAAGCAGCCGCCCCTTAAGGCGCGCCAGCTTCTTGATGAGGGCCATTTTTTCGCGGTGGCAACTGATTTTAATCCAGGTTCGGCTCCCTCATATCATCTCCCTCTCGCGCTAACTCTCGCTTGTACCATGTCTCAATTTACTCCAGCCGAAGCACTTAACGCCGGAACCTTAATCGCAGCAAGAGCGCTTGGACTTGAAGGAGAGGTAGGGTCTCTTGAGGTAGGAAAGCGGGCGGATATGGCTCTTATAGATGCGCCTTCCGTAAATGAGTGGCTTTATCAGATGCAGCCTAATGCGTGTGTGGGGACGATTCGCGGAGGAAATCTGATTTCGGGTAGTCTATTTTAGGGAAGCTCTGAAAAACTCACCTCTGTGTACCTCTGAGTCCTCTGTGGTGAAATTTTCATGAAGAAATTCACCACAGAGGACACGGAGGTACACAGAGGTGTCTTAAGAATGAAGGTTTTTCAGAGGTTCCTTAGGAATCCCTTGGATTACCTCATGGCATGAGAAGCTGATCCCTTCCTTAGTGTTCTTCGTGGTTGTTTTCCTAAACCGCTAAGAACACGAAGGGAGACTTTTTAGGGGGGCTATGTCTTGGAGCAAAAAATGAAGTTTAACGTTAGTTCTTCTCTCTCTGATCCTAGGCTAGGGGCCCTGCTTTTAGGACAGGCGCCCGTTAAAGCAGCGCTTCTTGGCTTCCCCTATGATGAAGGCGTGCGCATCAACGGCGGGCGTATGGGGGCACGCCTTGCGCCGCGTGAAATTCGGCGGGCCTTGCATCGTCTTACTCCAGACTTCGAGACGGGAGAGGCGTTTCTGGCTTGCCTGGCCTCGACGGAGGACCTTGGAGATCTGGCCTGCATCAATGACATCGTGCAGGATCAGCAGGCGCTCGCCGCAAGGGTTTCTGAGTGCCTTGAGAAGAACATTCTCCCGATAGTACTAGGAGGTGGGCACGAAACCTCCTATGGGCATTTTCTTGGCTACGCTCAATCGAAGCGCCACGTCTCTATTCTTAACTTTGACGCCCATCCTGACGTGAGGGAACGCCGGGAGGGGCTGCCTCATTCGGGGAGTTCCTTTCGTGATGCACTCCTTCATGAATCTGGGTGTTGCCGGTCTTATGCGGTAATGGGATTGCAGCCCCAGTCTTGTGCGGCTCAGCATCTCGCGTGGCTAGATGCAAAGGGTCAGAAGCGCGTCTGGGCAAAGGAGCTTACGGAATCTGTGGTTTCTCAAGCGTTCTCTCAGCTTTCCGGTCCAACTCTGGTGAGCATCGACATGGATGTGGTGGATCAAGCTTTTGCACCGGGAGTGAGCGCGCCAGCTTCTGGCGGAATCTCCCCCGCACTGCTTTTCCACATCGCGCATGAAGCCGGGAAGAACGCCCACGTCAGCTCATTCGACATCGCCGAAGTTAACCCTAGTTTTGACCGGGACGATCAAACCTCGCGCCTCGCGGCGGTTGCTTTGTGGCATTTCTTTCGTGGGGTTGCGTCAAGGTTATTTGCTAAAGGGAGACCAGAAAGCGCGGAATAACCTTTGTTCCGCCCCGGCACAGTACCCTCAGAGTAAGCTTTTCTCGGCGGTGTTCGATATGTGCTATGGTACAGATCACAGACCGCTGCTGATAGGCGATCCTGCGCGTTTCGCCCTACGCTTGACGTCAAAGCGCATTTGCAAGAGTTCTATCATCAGGGCAAATCCCATCGGCAGATAAATATAGCCTTTGGGAATCTTCGCGCCGAGGCCCTCTGCGAAAAGCGTTACGCCGATCGAGACCAGGAAGGCGAGCGCGAGAATCTTCAGCGATGGCCGGGTCTGTACAAAATCGGCAATTGATTTGGAAAACGCAAGGACTGCGACAAACGAGATAAGTACCGACGCGTAGATAACGATAAGTTGTTCGGTAAGGCCAACCGCAGTGATAACGGCGTCGACCGAAAAAACCACATCGAGGAGGACAATCTGCGCAATGACTCCTCGCGCCGAGGCGCCAGCGACTGTGCCGCTCACTTGCTCATCGAGCCCATACCGCTCGACAACATAGTGCATTTCCTTTACCGCCTTATAGAGCAAGAACAAGCCGCCACTTACAAGGATTAGCTCTTTACCGGTAAGTCCCCAGAGAAGTGGAGTTTGAAGCTTCTGAATAACGCTAGCGCCCAAGAGGAACAGCAACCGGAAGCCTAGGGCTAAAAAAAGCCCGAGCTTTCGTGCCTGCTCGCGTTGGTGTTCGGGAAGGCGGGAAATGAGAATGGAAATCAGGAGGATGTTGTCGATCCCAAGTACCAGCTCAAGTCCAACCAGCAAAAAGAAAGTAGCCCATACGTGGGGGTCAGTAAGAAGTTCCATGGAGGGAAAATAGAGGAATTAGGCCTCTGGCGCTAGAAGTTTGTTCGCTCTGATATTCGATTAAACCGATAGATTGGCCCCATAAATCGATTAAACACATGATGTCGTGGCATTTCCATCGTGGGCTCGCTGGAATGGTTATTTTCTCAACGGAAGTCGTAGGCAAGCCTCAGCACCCCCGTGCGGCAGATTCTCTAAGCTTACGCTCCCCGAATGCAGCTCAGCGATGGACCTGACGATGCTGAGCCCAAGGCCCGAGCTCTTGACGTTCGTTGAGGGACGAGGCAGCGAGAAAAAACGCTCGAAAACTTTCTCTTTGGCATACTCAGGGATGCCGGGGCCTTGATCTTGAACCTTGATAACCGCTGAGCTTGCCCCGTGCGGCGTAGGTGAGGACAGGCTGAGCTCCACGTTACCGCCCTGAGGCGAAAACTCTATGGCATTTTTAATCAGATTTGAGATCGCTTGGCTAAGAAGAAGCTCATCGCCGAGAGTAGTGAGATCTTCACACTGAGAAAGGGTGAGCGTGACTCCCTTACTCTCGGCATAGGCTTCCATACCTTCCATCGCACTTCGCATCAGTGCCTGGAGCTTGCACACGTGAGTAAAGGAGGGGCGTTCTCTACGTTCGAGGGAGGCGAGCTGCAGAAGCCTATCTACCAGGGACTGGAGGCGCCGCACCTCTGAAGTTATGTTCGAAAGAAATTTTTGCCTATTCTTCTCGTCAATGCTGTCCTCCGAGAGCAGCTCTGCTGCTCCGCGTATGGCAGAAAGCGGGCTTTTGATTTCGTGCGTGAGAGTTTGTACGTAGTGCTCGACATATTGCTTGCCCTCTAGTGCAACTCGCATCTCCTCGAAGGCAAGAGCAAGTTCGCGCGCCTCTCGCCCCTCCACGTCGGGCGCGGCAGTGTGCTTCCCGTCTCTTACCCTTCGAGCGTAGTGCGTAAGCCGCCGCAAAGGGTTGGTTATCCACAATGAAAGTAGAAGTGTAAGAATGCTTAGGCACGCAAGTGCAATGAGGGCGCCTTTCCAAAGTTCGGAGGATACCTTGGCGACGAGGCTATTGACGGAGCGAGATGGCTTCCCAACCGTGAGCACACCTCGGAGGACGCCCCCAGAAATAACGGGTGCGCCCACATACAGAACTGAGGAATCCCCATCGTGTTCGCTATCTCGAGAGGTGCGCGCCCCATATTCTCCGCGGAGCGTTTTGAGCACGTCGTTCCACTGAGAATAGTCCTGGCCGACGGCGTCTGGGGCATGCGAGTGGAAAAGTACGATGCCGTGCTCGTCCACAAGGTACACGCGTAGGTCCACCTGATGCTTGAGGGTGTCGTAAATACGCGCGTTCACTTTGGTAGTGCGGAGGGCGCTTAGCGCGGAGTACCAGGGGCGGGTGGGCAGCTCCTCGGCAAGCAGAGCGTCCCCAGAAAGGGCGCTCGTTTTAGAGGGGGTCGTGGTATCCGTGATCGAAGGAGTGCCTTTTGCTGACGGAAAGTCGGAGGCGACAATAGAGGCCAAGGCATAAGCGATATCGACGAGGGGCTCCTCTACCGCTTCTCGGTAGCGCGGCTTTACCTGGTCTACGACCTTCCAGACAAAAGACGTCGTGGTAATGGTGACCGTAATGAGAAAGAGCAATGCAATTCGAGTAGCAAGGCTCATTCTTTCTCCTTAAGCGAATAGCCTACGCCGCGGTGGGTTACGATAGGGTCTTCGCCTGGGCGAATGAGCTTAAGTTTGGCGCGAAGTGTTTTAATATGAGCGTCGACGGTGCGCTCCATGCTCGCCATGGGATCGTCCCATACAAGTTCCATGAGTCTGTCCCGTGAGTATACCCAGCCCGGGTGGGAGAGCAGAGTTTGGAGCAATTTAAACTCGTAGCGCGACAATTCGAGTGTCTGACCATGATATGAGATGGCATGTCTATTGGCGTCTACACTGAACGCCTGCGGGGTTTGGGGTTCATTCTCGCCTTGAGTGAGTGGCGCCGCTCCTCCCGTACGCCTAAGAATTGCTTTCGCTCGGGCCACGAGCTCTCGAGGGCTAAACGGTTTTACGACATAATCATCGGCGCCAAGCTCGAGGCCTAGTACCCTGTCGATCTCATCTGCACGAGCGGTAAGAAAGAGAACCGGTAGCGAATAGGTAAGCTGCAGCTCCTTGTAGAGCTCAAAGCCGTTTTTGTCTGGCAAACCTACATCGATAATCGCCAGCACAAAGGATGTTTTCGCAAGACAGGCAAGAGCTTCTGCCGCGGTTGCGGCCCTCGTTACGCTAAATCCGTCGGTTGAGAACGCGTATTCCACGGTGTCCGCAATCGCGGGCTCATCCTCTACTATGAGAAGCGTTTTCATGGGTTTTCGCTCACCGTGCGCTGCCTGACGTTGTGCCACTTGAAACAGCGCCACCTGACAGCGCGCCACTTGTCTTCTCGCCACATTTCTCAGCAATAGAGGCGAGTTCGGAAAAAGACTTCTCCTGAAGGCTCGCTTTTCCGACGAGCGCACCTGCCACGTGAGGCACGCTTAAGATGGAGGCAAAGTTCTCGGGGGAAACGCTGCCGCCATAGAGTATACGTGGCGTGGGAAGAATGCTTCCGTGCTGCGCCCACCACGAAGCAAGAAACGCATGCGCTTCGGCTATGTCTTGCAAAGAAGCCGCTTTGCCCGTGCCGATTGCCCAGACGGGTTCGTAGGCAAGGGTGAGTAGCGGCGCTCGTGTCGCCTTTCCCGTTGGAGGTGTCGCCTGTGAAGAGATTTGCGCCGGGAAACTCTTGTAGTGCTCAAGAAGTGGAGCAAGCTGAGACTCTAGGACTCTGAGCGTGTCTCCGTTTGAGCGCTCAGCAAGTGTCTCGCCAATACAAAAAATAATCGGTAGCCTCTGGTGGAGTGCGCTCGCGGCTCGTTTTGCACTTTCCTCAATCGTCTCTCGAAAGAGATGCCGTCTTTCGGAATGCCCTACAAGAGCAAAATCGCATCCTAAATCAGTGAGTTGGTCGACTGAGACTTCGCCGGTAAAAGCACCGGATTTTTCCCAGAAGACGTTTTGAGCTCCCACCAGAACTGCGGAATGGTGACAGGCGTCGAGGACGGTTGATAAGAGAGGAAATGAGGGCGCGAGCCAAAGCTCCGTGCTGACCAATGACTTTGCGATGCGAGTTACGCCTAAGGCGAGTGCGTGGGCCTCTTTGGTGGTGAGGTTCATTTTCCAATTCGCGGCAAGTAATGCCATGGCTGGCTCCTTTATTCCTTTTGAGGAGTACGGACGGGGGGAGATAACTACCACGAAGACCACGTTGTGATTTCGCCTGGTCCGCTATCGGCCCAGAGGGGCCGCAGAAGACCAGGCGATGCTGGTGTTACATTCCGCCAAGCATTTTTGTTACATCAACCATGCGCGCGGAGAACCCCGCCTCGTTGTCGTACCAAGAAACCACTTTGGCGAGGCGCTTTCCGATGACGAGCGTGAGCGCAGAGTCAGCAATCGAGGAAAGCGTGTTCCCAATGTAGTCGGAGGAAACGAGGGGCTCGGTTGAGTAGCCGAGAATTCCCTTTAATGAACCTTCGCTTGCTTTCTTAAGTGCGGCGTTGATCTCTGCTCCCGTCGCGTCCTTCTCAAGCTCCACTACAAAATCCACGAGGGAAACGTCTGGAGTCGGAACTCTGACTGCAAATCCGTCGCATTTGCCTGCCAGGCTTGGAATGACTAGCCCAATTGCCTTTGCCGCTCCCGTCGAAGTCGGAATCATTGAAAGACCTGCCGCGCGGGCACGGCGCAGGTCCTTATGGGGAAGGTCGAGGACATTCTGATCGTTGGTGAACGAGTGAATGGTAGTCATGGTGCCGTGGGCGATGCCGAAATTATCCACGAGTACCTTGGCCACAGGGGCAAGGCAGTTTGTGGTGCAGGAAGCGCAGCTCACGATGTCGTGTTTCGACTTGTCATACATCGAGTGATTTACTCCGTAGACAATGGTGACATCTGCATCTTTGGCGGGCGCTGAGACGAGCACCTTGCGCGCGCCGGCTTTAAGGTGCAGGGCTGCTTTCTCTCTGTCGGTAAAGGCGCCCGTGCATTCAAGGACCACATCGATTCCCATTTCTTTCCAGGGCAGTGTCGAGGGATCCTTGATGGCGCTAATTTTGATCTGGTCGCCATTGACAGTAATCGACGTGTCGTCGTGCTTCACGTCAGCGCCAAAAGTGCGGTGAATAGAGTCGTACTTGAGGAGATGGGCGAGGGTGGTCGCGCTCGTAAGGTCGTTAATGGCGACAACTTTAATCTCGCCCGACAGCTGGTGGTTATAAAGATGGCGGAGGACGAGGCGACCAATGCGTCCAAATCCATTGATGGCTACTTTGATTGTCATAATGATAACTCCCTTCAATTCATACTACCGGCACCCTACGAGACCGAGGCTTGAGGTGTCAACGATATTGAGGCCCGAGTGAGGGCTTCAACCGCATGATTCGACGAGGTTTTTCGCTGCTTACGTATTGTGCAACAAGCGCATCTACCAATATAGTTAGGGGTATCTGTAAGCGCGTGAGCCTTGGCCTTTTGGGGGCCTGTCAGGGGCGCTTTCTCGATACGTTTCGGATGCTGCTTTACGCGATGCTGCTTTACGCCACCGAAGTTCGTGAGGAACGGCGCGAGGTCTCGGTTTAGGCACATTTGAGGCGGCAAGTTCGAGGCAGGATTTGTTGTCTCGGTATTTGTAATTTCTAGCTATTTTTGGGGCGCATTGTGGACATACCCGTGGAACCGATTCAGGAGCTTTCTCACCCGACCATTTTTAGCATGATTACCGGGTCAGGGCCGGTCGTGCAGGTGGTTCTGCTGATTCTCGTTTTCCTCTCCGTGTGGACCTGGGCAATTACGATTGCCAAGTATCTGCAGTTTCGTAGGGCGACGAGTGACACGTCTGCTTTTAGTGCGCTCTTTTGGGAAAGCCGAAATTTGGCGCGCATCGATGATTCGTCTCGGCGCCTTGCGGCAAGTCCCTTAGCGCATGTGTTTGCCTCGGGATACCGAGAGTTAAGTCATGTGCTTCAAAATGGGGAGTCAGGTGGCCCGCGCCACGCCGTCGACACCGAGACACAGCTTGGCACGGTAGAAAGAGCGCTGAAGCGCGCCGAATTCGAGGAATCAGTAAAGCTGGAGAAGGGGATTACCTTTTTAGCTACCGTCGCAAGCGCGGCTCCGTTCATTGGTCTTTTTGGAACGGTGTGGGGCATCATGAATGCGTTCCACAGCCTTGGATTTGCAAAGTCCACTTCTATTCAAGCGGTAGCGCCGGGAATTTCTGAAGCGCTCGTAGCGACGGCCGTGGGGCTCGCCGCTGCTATCCCCGCTTCGATTGCCTACAACTACTTTGCGGTTGCCGTGCGCCGCTATCGCGAGTCTATGGATAAATTTAGTGGCGAGTTTCTCAGTGTCGCTCGCCACTATTTCGCAGGGCGGGCGTAGCACATGGCGCTTGAGATCTTGTGGTGAATAGGCTGGGCTGAGGAGGTAGGTAGTTATGGGATTTTCAGCGGGAGGGGGAGATAGCTCCCCGATAGCAGAGATCAATGTGACGCCCTTGGTGGACGTGATGTTGGTGCTGCTGATCATTTTTATGGTGGCGGCTCCTATGTTGCAGCAGGGCGTCGAAGTTAATTTGCCAAAAGCGACGAATGCGCCATTAGCGGGCTCCGCAGAGCAGCTGGTGATATCCATTGATACAGCAGGCAGCGTGTTTCTTGGTTCGGGAAATAAGGTAACGGTGCCAGAGGTTGGCGCCAAGGTTGCCGCTGCGCTTTCAAGTCGCCCAGAAGAAGAGAAGAAGGTCTATATTAAGGCCGACGCAGGGCTGCCCTACTCGGTTCTTATGGACGTCATGAGTAGCCTGCACCAGTCGGGAATAACCCAGATAGGTCTAGTTTCGGCTCCTCAAGGAGAGGGGAAGTAGGGACTTCGTCTATTGGGGAAACCCTGAAAAACTCCCCCCTCAGCTACGTCTCTATGTGAAAGGTATTGGATGTCGCGGAGCTGCCTACGCCTTATGATTGCGGCGCAGCTTTGGCGGAGCTGGGGATGCGGGGGACGTCGAGGAAAAGCAGCGCAGCGAGAGTGGGATTCAAGGAGATTTGAGAAGCTTGTTGTAGGTCTTTTGGGAAACTTTGGTGCGACAGGAGTTCCTCGGTGAGTAGAACCCCAAGAACCTCAGTTCTTGATAATCAAGTCGTCGGACACCGAAGGCAGGTCGAAGGACCCCGTATAAACCGGCTTGTCGCCAAGCCGAAGGGTGGGGGCGTGGAAGTGTCTGTTTTGAAAAGTGAGTCCGACTCGTATTACACACTTGGACTTGTGAGCTCACTTGTCGCGCATGCCCTTGCTGCGTATGTAGTGCTTGTTTCTGTTGCTCCGACGCCCCTCGACTTTCGGGAGCAAATTTTCTCTGTGACGATAGAAGGTGGGAAGACGCTTGGCGGAATAAGCCAGGTTCCCGATGAGTCAAAGAAAGCGCAAAGCGCGGTACCCCGCAAAGTCAGCGAGCAGTCTCCGGAAATCCCTAAGGCCCTTGCGGAAGATAAGCCTAAGGAAGAGCTAGTTCCGGTTAAGGATGCAGAGGTTTCGCTGAGTGAGGCAAAGCCGACTCCTAAGCCTGTGCCTACTAAAAAAGCGACTCCTATTCCCGCGAAGGCGACACCCGTTCCCGTTAAGGCAACTCCTAAGCCCAAAGTGCCGACCAAGGCTGAGCTTGATAAGGAGTACCAAGCCACCATGCAGAAGTATCTCGGGGAATCCTCCAATGCGGGCGGCAAAGGATTCGGTGCGGCAAAGGTCGGAGGAACCGGGATGGGCGGCGGTGCGCTTAGACCACCTGAGTTCTTCCGCTATAAGGATCTGCTCGAAGCTTTCGTCAAGGGCGGGTGGCGCTGGATAGATCCTCAGGCAAAAATCAAGGCATCTGTAGTTTTTGATATTGGTCCGGATGGCAATGTGAGCTCGGTTCGAATTGACCAGAGTTCGGGAAATCGAGAGTTCGACGAATCGGTGCTGCGCGCGGTGTATAAAGCGAACCCTGTACCAAAACCGCCGCCGAGTGTTTACGAGCAATACTTTAAGACCGTTCGAATGATTTTTGAGCCGGAGTAGTGTTGAGGGTAGACGAGGGGTTTTTGAGAGCCGTTTGGTCTCCGCGCACGGCCTCGCCCTGCCTATGGTGCGGTAGCGCGTAGCGTGAGATATAACTAGCGGTTCCTTGCCTAGGAGAAAGTGTTCATGAAGCTACGTATGCTGAGCGAAGTTCGCATTTCGTCGTCCTTTTTATCCGCAGCACTTTTGCTTGTTTCGGTGGGGTGCAGCGCGCTGATTGGAGCCGCGTCGGCACATGCGCAAACTGATATTTTTATTAAGGGAGCAGGCCGTAGGATTCCTATTGCCGTCCCTCAGCTCTGCCTTCAGGCCGGAGTCCCTGTGAACCCAGAGCAAAATCCGACTAAGGACATTCCTCGTATTGTAGGCAGAGACCTCGATTTGTCGGGGTACTTCGATGTGCTTGACCCAGGTGGCTACATTGAAACTCCCGGCAAATGCGGCGCGCCCGATGCCTTCGCGTATTCGGACTGGTCCGTTATTCGCGCCGAGGGCGTCGTGAGGGGGCAGGTAACTATCGAGGGACAGCGCATGCGGGCTCAGATGTTCTTGCATGACGTGCAAAGGCAGAAGGTCTTGCTTGGTAAAGAGTACGAGGGCGATCTGTCACAGATTCCGCTCATCGCGCACCGTTTTGCGAATGAAGTCTATCGCATGTTCACGGGAGAGCAGGGCGTCTTTGGGACGCAGATCGCCTTTTCTTCAAAAGTGGGCCGCTTTCGCGAACTCTTTGTCATGGATATGGATGGGAGCAATCTGCGGCAGTTAACAAATGATCGAGCGCTCGCGATTTCTCCCTCGTGGGATCCTCTTGGCCAGACGATTTCCTTCACTTCTTATCGTTCGCGGGTGCCAGATCTTTTTCTTCTTAATCTTGAGCGGCGTGCAGTTCAGCAAGTAACTCGTGGCTCAGCCATGGAGCTCGGCGCAAAGTTTACCAAAGATGGGTCGGGCCTTTTGACTTCAATCAGCAGCGAAGGGCAATCACAGATTGCACTTCTTAACTTGGACGGAACTATTCGCCGCGCCATTACGCCCAAAACACGAGCCATTGACGTTTCGCCAAGCTGGTCTCCTGATCAGTCGAAAATTGCATTTTGCTCGAATCGCGGTGGAGGTCCTCAAATATATGTGATGGAGGCTGACGGCTCGGCTGCCCACCGGGTAAGTTTTGTGAACTCTAGCTACTGCACCTCTCCGAGCTGGTCTCCCCGAGGCGATCGGCTGGCTTTTGTATGCCGGTCGGATGGCGGATTTAACATCTTTGTCGCTGACGTTGATGGGGCTAATCCGCTTCAGCTTACGAGCGCGGGCGACAATGAGGACCCTGACTGGGCTCCTAATGGGCGCTTTTTGGCGTTTTCGACCACTTTTGGGCGAGGCTATGTCAAGAGCATTGCCATGATGCGAGATGACGGTAGCAATATAAAGCGCCTCACTACCGCTCGAGTCGGTGATATGGAGCCTCGTTGGGGCCCACTGCCTTAGATTCGAGCTGGCTTAGATTCGGGGGTAATACAAAAATCGTGTCTTTTTAAGGCATTGGGTAATTGCCATTTCGATGAAAAATCTGTAGTTTTTTCACCGGTTGGCGCCCCAACTAGGCGTTGTCACGCAATTTTTAGGTTGCGAGACTTTGTGCCATGTTTTACATGGATAGTGCTAGCGCCCATTAGGCTCGTTTGCCCTCTGGTTATGGGGAGCTAAGTGCTCAGCTCTTAGAGTCTCGCGCCGACTGGATAGTTTTTTCTTGCTTTCGTGCCGGGGTCCGGCGTGTGTGTAGAGAAGATAAAGATATAGCTTACGTTAGGAGATTGTTATGCGAATCATGAAGGTAGTTTTGGTTGTATGCGCTCTGCTTGTCGCTACTGGTTGTGCGTGCAGAACGAAGAAGGTTGGTCCTGCTGAAGCGCAGAACAATCTGCCGATAGCGACTGAGGGAGTTGAGATGCGTGATGTAAATTACGCCTTTGATTCGTATGCGCTCAGTGACGCTGCGAAGGCCACCCTTCAGGCGAATGCTGATTACATGAAGGCCAACGCGGACGTTAAGGTCCAAGTTGAAGGTCACTGCGATGAGCGTGGGACCAATGAGTACAATATGGCCCTTGGCATGAACCGTGCGCGCGCGGCGTATGATTACCTGCGCTCGCTCGGAGTCGCAGAATCTCGCCTCAGCACGGTAAGCTACGGAGAAGAGCTTCCACTTGACCCAGCGCACAATGAGGCAGCGTGGGCTAAGAATCGCCGAGCTCACTTCAGTATTCAGAAGTAGATTTTCTGAAAATTGACTTGGCTAAGAAGTAGATTAAGGGCCTTGGCGCTCTTATAGATGCTTCTCAAGGGAAGGTGGGGTCATCGCTACGGTGGCCTCACCTTTTGTCTTTTTTAGCGCGCGCATTGACGTAATCATATCTTTTGGGGATTCGCGTCTCTTGTGACTTCGCGATATGCTTACCGCGAAGTTTTTGTCGAATGAAGAGAATCTTCTCGGAGTGTTTTTTTATGACTACATGCAAACGTGGGTCAGTGCTGCTACTGGCAGGCAGTCTTCTTGGGTTCGCAACGGGTTGTGTTGATAATAAGCTGCGCATGGATGTTCAGCGCTTGTCTTCTGATCTTGAAGATTCTCGCGCGTTCCAGGCTGAGCAAACCACCAAGCTCTCTACTCTTGAAACCGATGTGCGCCGCATCTCTGGTCGTCTTGATGAGCTTGAATTCCAGCAGAATCAGAAACTCGGTACCGCACTCAATTCTCTAAAGAGTGATCTGACGAGCCTTAAGAGGCGCGTTCCTCCCCCACCTATCGTTCCTGTACCTGAATTAGAGGCGGACGAAGCGGCCCTTGAGAGTCTCCCGCCGGAACTTGCAGCTCCTATGAACGATGCCTTTATCGCTCTCCGTGAGGGCGGCTTCGACAGGGCGCTTCAGACGCTCGACGATGCCATGGGGCTTGCGATCGATACCGAGTGGGCTCCGATGGTGCTCTTTTGGAAGGGCGTAGCCATGGAGGGTAAAAACAATCCTCGCGGGGCCCTTGAGTTTTATCTTGCAATCACTACCCAGCATAGCAAGTCCGAAAGAGCTGCGGCTGCGCTTCTCAGACAGGGTTCGGTGCTCATCAGGATTGGGGACAAAAAAACGGCTCGCCTCGTGTTCAATAAGCTAATCGCCGATTTCCCCAAGAGTGCTGAAGCGGCACGGGCGCGAGATAGATTGAAAGATTTGGGTAAGTAATTGGGGATTGGGCGAGAGGTTCTCTGTGTGGAATATACGTGTCGCCTTTTACGAAACATTACAAAGCCGCTTGCTCTCCCGCGCCCTGTGGTAGCAACGCTCGGCAATCTTGATGGAATACATTCAGGGCATCGTTCGTTGCTAAGGGCGGTGCGGCAGAAGGCAAACGAGCAGGGGGAAGGGGGCAGCTCGCTAGCGATAACCTTTTACCCTCATCCCGCCAAGGTTCTCGGTAAGGAAACCGATTCCTCTTCCTTGAGCTCGCTTTCTGAGCGCCTGCGGGTGCTCAGTGAGTGCAAGATTGATGCGTTAGCGCTAATTCATTTTACCAAATCCCTCTCTACCATGAGGGCTGCTCAGTTCATTGAGGAAATATTGTTCAGGAATTTGGGGGTTGAGCATTTGGTGCTAGGTCCAGATGCGCATGTCGGCTTTAAGCGCGAAGGTACCCCTGAGTTTATTAAGGATTACTTCGAGCGTCATGGCCGAAGCGCCGAAATTCTTCCGTTCGTAATGGAAGGTTCTGAGCGTGTCAGTAGCGGCCGGATTCGCAAGCTTGTGGCGGCGGGTGAGGTGCTGGGCGCGCGGATGCTCCTTGGACGTTCCTATAGTCTAGAGGGCAGGGTGGTGCATGGGGACGGGCGAGGGGCGCAAATCGGAGTGCCTACGGCTAATATATTGACCCGCACTCAGCTTCTTCCCGCGCACGGGGTGTATGCAGGTTTTCTCGCGCTGCCTGGAGGAACTTTCCGCGCGGTTGCGAATGTGGGCGTACGGCCAACTTTTGGGGGCAGACTCCCTACTCTCGAAGTACATGCCTGGGACTACGCGGGGCCTGCCTTTTATGGGCAGCGCGTCAGGTTCACTTTCGAAGCTCGGCTACGGGGCGAGCAAAAATTCAATTCGGTTGGAGAGCTTGTCGCTCAAATCAGGACTGATATTGAGTCCGCAAAAAGTTGTTTAAAGGAATTTCATGAGTGAGGCTAGAAATTTTACTGCGCACGAGGACGGACGCTTAGATCGTCTTGTGGCAAGCTTTGTCTCCACTCTTCCTGAATTTAAGGATCTGTCGCGTTCTCAGATCAAGCACTGGATAGAGGGCGGCATGATTGATGTCAACGGAGCGCCAGCTACCAAAGCGGGCACCCCGGTGAAGCAGGGTGACCGGATTTCTGTTCGGGTTTTAGAGCTTAAAGCTCAATCGCTCGTTTCTTTTGATACCCCCCTGGATATCGTCTACGAAGACGACTCTTTGCTGGTCATAAATAAGCAAGCGGGGCTTTCGATGCATCCGGGCGCTGGGAATAATGCCACCACGCTCGTCAACGCGTTGCTCGGTCTCTTTCGCGCGAGAGGAAATGTTCCAGAGGCGCTCAGGCAGGACTCTTCGGTTTCTGTGGCAACTCATGGTGCCACGGTAGTTCGGCCGGGGATTGTTCATCGGCTTGATAAGGACACTACTGGTCTTGTGGTGGTGGCAAAGACGCTGCAAGCCCACACCGCGCTTGCCAAACAGTTTGCTGAACGTAGTGTGGGAAGACGCTACGTGGCACTGGCCTTTTGCACTCCTCGTGGGAAGCGCCCGTTTAACTTGCACGATCAGGGAAAAATCGACGCGCCACTTCTTAGGCACGCGACTCGGCGTAAGGAGATGACAGTAGCGCCTTCCCCGAAGATCCCTGGCAAAGGAAGTGAGGGGAAAAAGGCCATCACTCATTGGAAAGTGATAGAGAGATTGGGGTTCGGTTGTTTGGTGGAGGCGCGGCTAGAGACGGGCAGGACGCATCAGATACGAATTCACTTCACGCATATCGGCTGCCCCTTAATTGGCGACAAGACCTATGGGGAGTTTTCTGGCTTACCTCTTTCTCTGAGGCGATTCCATGAGGGGCTGGGAAGGCAAGCTCTACATGCAGGAGTTCTCGCCTTTTCTCACCCCGTCACTGGAGAGCGGCTTAGCTTTAGTGCAGAAATACCGGCCGATATGCGCGAGGCCTTGGATGCCTTTAGGAAGTTTAAACTGCCATAGCGAGCGTGCATGTCTTCCGAGGTTGAAATATTCTCTTGGGTGAACTTCGGGCAGCATAAGGCCTTAGTCTTTCGGCCCTGGTGGGAGCAAGGCTTTTCGCATGGATTTCTTGGCGCGAGTTTGCGCTTTGACAGCGAGAGTATGCCGAGGGATGCACGCGAGATTTGCCGCGTCGTAGGCGCTGATTCGCTCTCGCTCGCTCATCAAGTGCACGGAACGGCCATCATAGAGGGGTCTGACTTGCCGGCTCCTGGCGCTTTGGATTGCCCTCAGAATCTTGGGGAAGGAGATGGTATTGTTTTCTTGAGGCCCAATGAGCCAAAGGCTTCTTTTCGGGTGTACGGAATTAGAACCGCCGATTGTCTTCCGCTCATTATGAAATCAGGCTGCTACTTTGCACTTGTGCATGCAGGGTGGCGAGGGCTGAGCGCAGGCATAGTCCAGGGAGCGTTAAATAGGCTTGGGGCCCTCTCGGGCGTGACGACGGGCATAGAGGTCGTGATAGGTCCTGCCGCGAGTGGTGCTCGTTACGAGGTGGGGAGCGAGGTGCTTTCGGCCTTCGAAGGGGCAGTCTCGCGCCCCGTGGGAGAAGGGAAATTTCTGCTTGATCTTGCGGCTACGTGCCGGCGGTATGCTGAGAGCCTTGGGGCCAAGGTCGCGTCCTGCGAACAATGCACCATTTCCAATACCTTCTGGCATTCCTATCGTCGTGATGGCGCTCTTGCGGGTCGGAATTTAACCTTTGTCTCAACCTCACAAGCCAAGGAACCTCTGAAATACTTCCATTCTCAATAAATCTCTGTGTATCTCTGTGTCCTCTGTGGTGAAATTTTCACGAAAAAATTCAACACAGAGGTACACAGAGGAGAGTCTTCGGAGGTTCCCAAGTTAGCGAGCCGAACGTCCATTCTGTGGAAAACTCCTGCGAAAAATCTTTATCGAAGCAATACAAGGCTTCTGCGTTACTTCGGGTGAGAAAGTTCAGAATTTAGTGGACAATTTATTTCACCAATCTATATCTTGAATAAAGGCACTCTAGCCTGCGTCAATTGCGAGTTCGTTTAGCTCTTTACTAACTAGGAGATACTAAGTGGGGGAGAGAAACTGAATGGAGAGCAAAGATCGTCAACGAATTCTAGGTGCGCTTCATACCAATTCCCAATTGAAGCGCCTTTACCGAGAGCATGAAAATCTGGAGCTCGCCTTGGAGCGTTATTCGCGGCGAGGTTTTCTCACGGACGAGGAGCAGGCGGAAGAAGCCCGCCTTAAGAGATTAAAACTGAAAGGAGTCGACCGCATGATGGCGCTCCTTTCAGAAGGTGCGGTGGCTGCAGAAGCGCATTAATGGTTTTTTTATTTGCGCGTAGCCTTATATCGACTGTCAGGTCTTTCCTGGCAGCACCTCACGAACAGATCACTCTGGGTGGGGCCAGCATGGGATCGCTAGGTATCGTCCTAGGTTTCCTTGGGGACCCTCTAGGTGAATAAACTGAGCCGGTCGGCTCGTAGGCAAAAGAGAAAGCCACCCTTCGGGGTGGCTTTCGTTTTTATGCGCTCGGCGCTCCGGCCCAGGGTGCGCTGCCCCCTCTCGCCCTGGCCGGGCGTTCACCCCCAAGAGTATGCGCTCGGCAGTTCATCGCGGCGCAGCGTTAGCGGAGCCGGACTCCGGCCCAGGAGGCTCTGCCCCCTCCCGCCCTAATCGGGCGTTCACCCCCGAAGTTATTTTTGCAATCGGCAGTTTAGCCCAGGGGGCGCTGTCCACTTTTTCGCAATTCGGTCGGAAAAAATGCATGCCACGTGCCAGGGCGAGAGATCTTGCGGCACCGCGGGGACGCGGCGCCCTACCAAGATGCCGCACCCCAGGTAGGGCGCGCCGTTCCGCCTCTGCCAGTAGGCGACGGCGCGACGCGCGCCCCAGGGTGCCGCAACAAATGCCACGGGGCATCCGCGGATGATAGCAATTTCGCAATTAGGTCGGTGGACAAATATATGCCAGGTGCCGGGACGTGAGATCGTGCGGCACCGCGGGGACGCGGCGCCCTACCAAGATGCTGCACGCTAGGTAGGGCGCGCCGTTCCGCCTCTGCCAGTAGGCGACGGCGCGACGCGCGCCCCGGCGTGCCGCAACAAATGCCACGGGGCATCCGCGGATGATGGCAATTTCGCAATTAGGTCGGTGGACAAATACATGCCACGTGTCGGGACGTGAGATCATGCGGCACCGCGGGGACGCGGTGCCCTACCAAGATGCTGCACGCTAGGTAGGGCGCGCCGTTCCGCCTCTGCCAGTAGGCGACGGCGCGACGCGCGCCCCGGCGTGCCGCAACAAATGCCACGGGGCATCCGCGGATGATGGCAATTTCGCAATTAGGTCGGTGGACAAATATATGCCACGTGCCGGGACGTGAGATCATGCGGCACCGCGGGGACGCGGCGCCCTACCCAGATGCCGCGCCACTACCCCTTTGGGGCAAAAAAAAAGGACCGCACGAGGCGGTCCTTTTTAGCTATGCGATGCGTTCAATTACGCCGCTCTGCGGCGCGTCGAAATTCGATGCGTTGCATTCATAATGGCATAGCGCGTTTTTTCAGGATCGAAACCCAGGTGCCGACAAATCGCGCGGAAGGAGAAGACATACTCCTCTTCTTCGTCATGCATGTATTCAATCGCTTCTTGGAGAAATTCTCCGCCCGAGTGAAAATCTTCTACGGTGCGAAGGATGATCGCACGCATAAGCTCGTTGATAGGATTGTAGCCATTGCCGCCGTGGAAGGCCATGTCCATGGTAGGAAGAGAATCACTTCTGCTCACAGGGGACCCCGCTGACTCGTTCATCGCGTGAAACCTTTTTGAAAACCCGTGAGCCCTCTCAACATTCGCTGACCACATGGCCAGAGGACGAGAGGTGATTGCGCACCAAAAAAAACAAGCGCTAAAAGGATAAAATAGGACACCTCTAGCGCGGCTCGTGTAAGAAGCCTCTCATTGCCGGTCACAACCGCCCCAGCAATCAGAACTCACTGAGCGTTATGTCAGGACCTGTGCGGGGTGTTGCATATTCGTAGGTAGGCTAGTCAACTTTCTTAGATTGCTAATTCTTGAGTGGTGTTAGGTGCTTAGGTGTGACTTGCCGATTTTTTGTGAAAGTTTATTTGAATTTAGGGCAACTATTTGAGGGCGCCTAGGCGCAAACTGGGCGAAATCCAGTACTTTTCTTGAGAACGCCGAAATCCCAGTGCCGAATTTTCTAGGCAGCTCGTGAGGCCTACTTTACGCGCTCAAGGACATACTCCATCAGGGCATGCAGGACTTTTTGGGGGCCTTTTTCAAAAGGCTTCGTGCAGGCTGCTTCTGCAGAGTTCAGGGCTTCGTCTGCTCCGGCAACAAACCTTTGGGCAAGTTCCCGAGCTTCCCGAATCACGGATCCGCTTCTCAGTTCCTTAAGGCTGGCAGCTACCCACGCCTCCTCCTGCTCAAGCTCCACTGCCGTAGCGGTTTCAGTCTGAAGGGCGGGCGTGCGGAGCCGCGCGGCTCCTGGGGATCCTGACGCGAGCCACAAGACATTTACAATCGAGGGCTTTCGCTCGCGGAGGTCCTGGCCATTCTTCTTGCCAAGGACTTCTTCGTTTGAAGTTACGTCAAGTACATCGTCGAGAATTTGAAAGGCGATGCCAAGTTTTTCACCGAAGTCACCAAGATGGCGAGTAGCCAAATCTCCCGCGGCGGCGATATGAGAGGCGGTTTCGCCCGCAAGCCGAAAGAGCGCGGCGGTCTTTTTCTTAGCAATGGTGAGGCTTGTTTCGAGTGTATGAGCTTGCTTGGCCAAGCTTACCTCGAGAATTTCCCCCTCGGTAAGTGCGACGCAGGCTTCTTCGGTGCGTTCAATTACGTACCTGTCGAGCCTGGCACACAAGCCAAACGCGCGAGTAAGCAGGAAATCACCTGCCAGTAAGGTATTTTCAGAGCCAAATGCAACGAGAGGAGAAGCCTTGTGCCTTCTTAAGGGGGATTTATCTATGATGTCATCATGGAGAAGAGTCGCCATGTGAATGAGTTCTATTCCTGCAGCAATATCGATAAGCTGACGTCCTTCTTTCGTCTCTTCAAACGGGGCGTTTAGGCCGCAAAGCTGTCCGCACAAAATAGCGAGCATGGGGCGAATGCGTTTTCCGCCCAGGGATAGTAGGTAGGTGCTAATCTCTTTAAGCAGGGGAGCGTCTGAAGCAAACCGCGACTCGATAAGAGCCTCTATGCTTGAGAGTCCGGGGAGTTTTCCAAGTAGACTAAGTGCCGCGCTCATAGCAAAAAAACTCGCCTAGGAGTGTGTCCCGTAAAAACTCGAATCTGCATTTTGGACACAAGCCGCAAGTAGGTTGTCGCGCAAGCACCGCCACATGTTGTGGCCTGAGTGAGTTAGACCCACACAGTGAATTAGGACCACCAGATAGCTGGATACCTAACTAGGTAATTGTGCCTAAAATGAACATTACCTTTACGGGATACCTCCAGAGTGGCAACACAGTTACAATGGCGTCCCCAAGGGGATTCGAACCCCTGTTACCTCCGTGAAAGGGAGGTGTCCTAGACCGGGCTAGACGATGGGGACGCACGCTATAACTAGTAACCCCCTTAAAGAACACGAGCGTCTTTACTCAGACAACGGGCCCCCAGAGGTTGAGGGCAGGAGCATATGCGATAGGTTCGCCCGAGGCAACGGATGGGAGAGGAAAATTAACATCAAATGCGGGGCTTTAGCCTGGTTTGCTCACGGCCCTTCCGGGCCGAGAGCAAACCAGGCTAACTAACGCCCGGAAGGCGTTAGCAAATTTTGACCATCGGGAGCATCGCGCTATTGGCGCGTAGAGACGCGACGGAGCGCATCGGAGGGCGACGCCGTGCTCGCGGCGCTCGCAGGTGCGCGATGTTGGAAATCGGCCCGGATGGCCGATTTCCAACAGTAATCTCACGGACCCGAAGGGATCCCGTGAGATATAACGGTTAGAGGGTTATAAGTAGTAATCTGACCGCCCCGACTCACTAAACGGGGGGGGGCTTTTGAAATCTTGGCATGAGTTTTAAGCACGTACCATTTTCGGCATTAGAGCGCTGGTCGGCCCTGGCAGGACTTGACCTTTGTGCAGTTCAGAGCCCGGTCGTTACCCTAAGCGAGGATATCGCTAGGCTGACGTCTTGGCAGGCGGCCGGGCGGGCGGGTGAGCTTTCATATATGTTGCGCGATGGGGACCTTCTTGGCGTGCCTCTTAAGCTTCTCCCGAGTGCGCGTAGCCTTGTGTCCTTCGCGGTCTTCTATGATCGAGGGCCAGGAGCCTCCGGGCCACTTCCGAAGGGCTTTGGTAGGGTGGCTCGCTATGCCTGGGGGCGGGACTACCATAAGGTCCTTAAAAAAGCGCTCAGGCGGTTTGTAGAAGCTGCGGAGAGGGAACTTGGCCGGACGATTGAGGCGCGAGTTTTCTCGGACGCAGTGCCACTTTTAGAGCGTGCCGCAGCGAGAGCCTCTGGCCTCGGTTTCGTGGGGAAAAATACCATGCTGATTCGCTCTGGGGGGCTTGGTTCCTTTTTCTTTATTGCAGAAGTTCTTTGGGATCTTGCAGTAGAGCCAATGCCCGAGGGCCAGCGCAGCGAGGGCGGTTGCGGGGCGTGTTCGCGTTGCTTGACTTCCTGCCCCACGGGGGCCTTTGTAGAGCCTTACGTGCTCGACGCTCGGCGTTGTTTATCATACCTGACGATAGAAAAGCGTTCTTCCCTTTCCCTAGGTGAGCGCAAGGCACTTGGGGAATGGTTGTTTGGCTGTGATATCTGTCAGGACGTGTGCCCCTTTAATGCCCATGCCTTAAAACAAGAGGCCGCGCCAAGTATTCCTGAACTGTGTCAGGAAGAGGGAGTGGGGCCGGTGATAAATCTCGCGCAGGTCTTAAAATTGAGAACAGATGCGCAGTTCCGCTCACGCTTTGAAGGGACTGCGCTTATGCGTGCGACGCGCCCCGGACTTCTTAGGAACGCCGCAGTCGTAAGCGCGAATACGCAGTCCGAATCGACGAGTGAGGCTCTTCGTGAGGCCCTGTCTGATTCTTCTGATTTGGTGAGGAGTCACGCCCTCTGGGCAATTCTCACCCTTGGAGAGAATTGTAATGCTTTGCCCAAATCTGTAATGCGAGAAATACTAAGCCATGCGGAGCGAGACCCCTCGGAAATAGTGAGGGAGGAGGCGCGCCTTTGGAGTCAGGTGCACGAATGAAAATGAAGAAGATGGTAGCTCAGGCTACGTTAAAGAGCCTTAGGGTAGGGCGTTGTGCGGCAAGTATCATGCTGCTCGGTTTTCTCGTGAGCTGCGCACCAGGACTTGGGACATCGTTCAATGTTTCCAGCGTTGAGACGGTCCCGGTGGAGTCGCGAAAACTTCTTACCGGGCTACGTGTAAGATTTGCTCCCTTCGTCGACGAGCGCCGCGAGAAAGAGGTTGCCGAGATTGATGGACGAGGTCTTGAGCCAGAGCGCGATCCGGCCGCAGCGGCTCAAAGAATTGTGGAAGCACAGTTTAGGGAAGCTGGAGTGAGGAGGGGGCTTTTTGAGGGCGCGACCATTCGCGGCACATTGCTTGAGTGGCATATTCGCATTACCCCGGGGTTCCCAAGTACTAAAATGCATGCCTCGGCTAAGATTCGTTTAGAGGTGCTTGCGGTGGGGGAGGATCCTGCGCAGGCAAAGCCGCTCTACAGCGCAAGATATTCAGGGATAATCGACGAAGAGCATCCTATTGGTTCTACTGAGCGTATAGAGCGCGCCTTTGCTCGGGCAATGGCTGAGGCAGCTTCGGAAGCATTGCAAGATTCACGCTTTGTGGCAGAACTACAGGGGCGTAGCCCGCAATGATTGTCTGAAATATGTCCCTCTCCGTTTTTCAAAAGTTCTTATCGAGAGTCCGAAAGCCGCGCGTGTGCGTGTATACCGCGCTCATGCAAGAGTATGACCGTTTGCACTTTCAGAAATTTCTCGGCGAAGTCCCGCTGCTGTGTTTTACGGACTCTGAAACTTTGCACTCTTCTCAATTCCAAGTGCAGAAAGTTTCTCGAACGCTCAGCGATTCAGTGAGAGAGGCGCGCCTTTATAAAGTCCTTGCGCATCAGGTGCTTCCTCCCTGCGACATTAGTATTTGGATGGATGCAAGCTTTGAGTTCCAATTGGAAAGAGACATTGCTACGTGGGCTGTGGAGTCACTCCAGGGCCGAGCAATTGCAGTGCTTGAGCACCCGACCAATGATGATGTGTACTGCGAAGCCGAGCGCTGTCTCCAGACGAAGCGGGATCTTCCCGAGGTCTTAATTGACCAGGTAGCGCGCTATCGCAGCGAAGGGTTTCCTCCTGGCTCTGGGATGGTGGCAACAGGCATTATCGTTCGCGACCACCGCAAGCCTGGGAGTCTGCAATTCTGTGAGGCCTGGTGGAAGGAGATTCTCCAAGGAAGCCGGAGAGATCAGGTAAGTTTTAATTACGTAGCCTGGAAAACGGGAATCCCTTTCGCGCATATTGAAAAATTACAGGCCATAGATTGTTTTCGAACTTCATTTGGACAATTTCACGACCACCTTACTCAAGAGCCTCAATCGCGCCAATAGCGGTGGCTGGGGTGGCTCTACTGCCCCCAAGTACGTCTTTGAGAGCGTGCAGGGTAGGAACTCTCCCCTTCAGCGGAGAGACTGCCAGAGGCTGATAGTCGCCTGACGCCCAGTTCACTACCTGCGGCGGTCCGGTGCTTATGTCCTCTCCAAAGCTGTACGTGCCATAGGAGGTAACATCGACAAAGTGGTTGTGATTCCAGTTGATGGTTGCAATGTCCGCGAGGGTTGGTTTGTCTGGATTGCCCGAGTTAAGGTCCACCGTTACCGCGCTCAGCAGATTTCCCTCAAAGACTACATTGGTATACCCGTCGGCTCGAAAAAAGAGCGTTTGGTCAAACGTATTGTTAATAAAAAGTACGTGGTTGCAGTCGGTGTTAATCTGGGACGTAAAATTTGAGGGAACCTTTCTGATGAGCACATTGACAAAGGCAGAGTTGTTAATTTTCTCACCTGCTGCAAGTGCGGCAATGAATATGCCTTGGCTCTCTACGTCGTGAGCGTACATTCCGTACAGGATGTGATTGTCCATGCCGGCGTTGGGGCGGTAGATCTGATACAAGTCGGGATGTGCTCCTGTGTCTGCGGCGTCTACGTCTGTCGCTTGTACGCTCAGCACGACTTGCGAGCCGGAGAAAAAATCAGACTTAATCTTTGAGACAGTAGTGTTCGCGATAAGAATTGAGTCAACGGGGCCATCTGCGGTGTCAGTCCATTCGGTGTCCGTGACATACAGCAGCGTCTTCATGAAGACGTTGGCGCCGCCGGTGGGCCCATAGCGGCCATTTTGCGCGCTCACGTGGGCGCCACTGAGCCAAATAAGCGGGCGTAGGGAGTTTGAACCAATCGAAAACAGTCCGTTTGCGTTAGTTACGAGCGAGACATTCTGCAATTTTATGCGGGCCAGAAACACGCTGTCGTGGGGCTGGTACTGCGCCTCGCCATCGACGCCGCGTAGAAGCACGGCAGTCTCAGGTACTCCTGGTGCAGCCGCAATGGTTAAAAAACGCTCGTCAGCTTTTGAAGATGCAAGTGCGTAGGGATACTCTCCAGGGAGACAGTAAATGGTGCTGCCGTCGAGCGTGCCGTACTGAGCGGTAAGCTGAGCGGCTGCGGCTTTCAGGGTCCGAAAAGGGTTCTGCAGAGTTCCGTCTCCTGACGAATCGGACCCCAGTCCCGAGACGTAGGCGGGTGTTCGAGAATAGCTCCCTCCCGCGTTGGTCCAGATGAAAAGTGAGTATACGCCGTTCGTGGCGGGTGCTGCGCCAAGGTTGGGCTGCGCATTGGGAAGAGGTGCCTGGTAATTTCCCGCAAGAAGCCTTGGAATGCCAGCATTGCGGGGAATAGCCAGCGCCCGAACCTCAACCTTGCTATCGGGGAAGTCGCTCGCGCGCAGCGTTACCCAGTATTCACTCACTTCATTAGAGGGATTTACGGTCGGATGATCCACGGCTACCCAAGGACCGCCGTTCGCCGAAAAGAGCACCTTTGCGATACCGTTGCGATGAAATGCCACGACACCAATAGGAAGTTCGTTGTTCACTACTTGAAAGGGCACGCTGCTCCAGCGTGCAATCGCGAGTGCTTCGTAGCCCACGTCTCCAGGATTGCCAATTGGGGCAGGGGCTTCGATAGTTTCGGGGAATCCATCTCCTCCCATCAGATAAGAAGAAGTGACGACGGGAATTGGGGTTGGCGTCGCCGCAGGTAGAGTGGGGGTTGCGGTAGGTGCGGCGCCCGAGGTCGGTGTGGGGGGAGTGAGCTGATTTTCTTCTTTTTTCTCATCAGGCGCCTCGGGCTGCTGAGGGTCCTCCGAGGGGGGCGTGACGAGTTCCGTTGGTGGCGGCGTTGGTGAAACGGTTGGCGGCAGCTCATCTCCTGGGCCAGCAAGATCTTCGATTACTACGCTGCGCGTAAATCGACTTATAATTCGACTATCTTTCGCCTTCCCTCGGAGTTTGGTGCCGCGGGAGAGCGTGCGGAATCGGTAGTGGCCTGCCTCGAGGGTCTGGGGAGGAATCTTGTAGCGAAGTACCTGCTTCCTTAGGTCGACGCGTTTGACACGTGTCCATTCTCCTCCCTCAGAGCGATACATTTCAATAGAATGACGAGCGGAGGGTATTTGAGCTACCTCTCGCAGCAGTCGAACCACGATGGCGCCACTTGACTCAATCTCAATGCGAGGAGGCGCAACCCTTGTGTCGGCCAGAAGCGGCTGTGAAAGCGAGCAGAGAAGCGCGAATAATAGTGAGACAAGACGACTAGGCGTCATGGTTGACCTTTTAGTAGGTCACGCAAGTCACGGTTCTCAAACTGGTCCCCCATAGACAACTCAAGCAATGAGTGTGCCATCGGATCTTGGTCACCTCGCCTTTATGGTTCCCGGTTAAATCGTTCCTTTACGCACCAAAGGAGTACGAATCTCTCGTAGGAGTGAGTTGGGTAGCAATTGATCAAGCTATTCCGGCAATAATGCTCCGCTAACGCCCGGCCGCATTCAACAAATTGCGCTGGCCGGAGCCTGCCTTGTTTCGCCGCAGCACAGCTTTTGCCTAGGGGGAGGTTGCTTTTCCACCTTGTGAACGAAGAATTTACGAGGGGTGGGTGGGCAGCAGGAGAACACAAGGTATGCACGCTGGTGCGTACTTCGCGCTTCTCAGGGCGTATTTGCTTCAACAGGCGGCTCGGGGATAAGTGAGGAGGCGAGAATACCTGCAGTCAACGCGCCGACGATCACCACCATCGACCAAAGGGTAGGGATATGAAAGAAGCCCGCTATCATCATCTTCATGCCGATAAAAAAGAGCACCCCAACCAGGGCTACCTTAAGGAAACGAAAGCGCGAGATCAGAGAGGCCAGGGCAAAATACAGAGACCGCAGGTTTAAGATAGCGAAAACATTTGAGGTAAAGACGAGAAAGGGATCGCTCGTAATGGCGAATACGGCGGGAATTGAGTCAAAGGCAAACAGCAGATCCGTACTTTCTATGACCACAAGTACCAGAAAAAGGGGGGTGGCGAGTCGCTTGCCACTACGGATGGTAAAAAATTTCTCGCCATCTAGTTCGCTCGTGGTGGGCACAAAGCGTGTAACTAGTTTGTAGAGACGGCTCGTTGAGGGATCGAAGCTTTCCTCTTTTACCACCAATAGCTTGGCCGCCGCATACAGGAGCAAGGCTCCAAATAAATAATTCACCCAGCTAAAATTTGCTATGAGCGTGGCTCCAATACCAATCATAACGCCGCGCATGACAAGCGCGCCCAAAATGCCCCAGAAAAGAACGCGGTGCTGATGCTGGAGGGGGATTTGGAAGAAAGAGAAGATGATGGCGATTACAAAAATGTTATCTATGCTGAGGGACTGCTCCACAATCCACGCGGTGAGGAACTGCATTGCAGCCTCTGCTCCAGAGCTGGGAAGCGCACCGAGGCCTCCTGCCGCGGCTTCGGAAAGGCCTCCCGAGGCTCGAAGCTGGGCTACGGATCCCATCCAGCCGTATTCGTATAAAAAATAGACCAGGCCACTAAAGAGAACTGCAAGAACGCAGCAGAATCCTGACCAGCGCAGAGCTTCCGAGGAACTCATGACGCGCGCCTTAGACCGAAGCAGGCCAAGGTCCACGGCAAGCATACCAAGAACAAAGACGATAAATCCGCACCAGAAGAGAAAATGCATACACCCAATCTAGAAAAACAAACATTACAATAACAAGAGCGCTAAGGGGGAAAGGCTGGGAGTTCGGTAAAAAACAACCACTAAGACCACAGTGACCACTAAGACCACAGTGACCACAAAGAAAGGGGAACGCTTCATTTCCCTGCAGGTAATTCAGAGCTTGCGGTGTTCCTAGGAGAGGCCTTTTCCACGCTTGCTCCGCTATCCTCCTTGAGAGTGAGCTCCTTGGCGAGCCTGTCGAGCATACTCTCATAAAGCAGCGGGTCCCTGTCGCGGTAGCGACCCAGAAACTCTATGGCCTCTGAAAGTTTGCCCTGTTCCTCGTACCACCTCGCGATACCGCGGAAGCGATCCGATACAAGGTATTCATCCACCTTGTTTTCCTCGGCGAGAGCATAGCTCTTTTCCGCCTCCTCAATAAGCCCTTGTCCGAGCTGAATGTCGCCAATGAGAATTAGATAAAAATAGGGATTCTCCCATTCAGGGCGCTTGGGAACTTTAAGGCGAAATGCCATGTGGGAGCGGTAGGCTTCAATCGCCTCCTGGTATTTACCCTCGCGACTAAGCTCCTCTGCACGTTCAAGAAAGCCATACTCGCCGCCTCGCCCTGAAAAGCATCCTGAGAGAAGCACCAGCACGAGGGCCGCGCATAGCCAAGGGCGAAGCCTCTTGAAAATCCTTGGGGCAAGACTCTGTCGCATAGCGAGAGATTCTCAGGTAACCGATGGTGCTGCAACTGGTTCCAGGTTCCCGAATTGTTGATAGCTTCTCAGCGCTTCAACTTCAGAGAACGACGTACATTCTATCCCTCACTTAGTGGTCACTGTGGTCTTAGTGGTTGTCCTTTCGTTTAATATCAGGCCCGAGGCTGCCCTCATTCAATGCGAGTAGATACGCCGCTGACGAAAGCCTTTCCCCGCTCGGCAGAGTTCGCCAGCGCTTATGAATCCAAACCCACTGCTCCGGATAGGCCCGTATGACTTCTTCGAGATGGGCATGGTAAGCGGCCAGGACCTCGGCGGCACTCCCGGAAGAGGGAAGCTCTCGGTACATTACTCTGCCACCCCGCCCTTCTCTCACTAAAAAGGCGCTTACCACATGAGCCTTTTGGCGGAGTGCCAGTTCTATGAGGCTGCTTGGGGTAACTGCTGGAATTCCGAAAAACGGAACGTGGGTACCGGCCACCCTGGTATCTTGGTCTATGAGGGCAGCTACCCAGCGCCTAGACTTAAGCGCCCTTAGTATGTCACGTGCCCCTTGGGCAGAGTTGGTTCTCCAGATGGTTTCAATACCATAACGACCACGTAGGTTCGCGAGGACTTCTTGGAGGTGCTGATTGCGGGCCTCCCTGCCTATGGCGGTAAGAGGAAACCCGCGCGAGGTCATAAGGGCGCCAAAGAGGTCCCAGCTGCCTACGTGGCCCGTGAGGCAGATAAGAGGTTGGCCTGAGTTGGTGAGTGCGCGTGCCCGTTGCTCCTCGGGGAAGGAGAACTGCTCTGAGGCCGCAAGGAATGGGGCAAGATTAACTGATTCAGCCAGGGTGCGTCCAAGGTGGGCATAGACCTTTCGGGTGAGCTGAGAGGTCTCGCTTGCCCCAGCTCTCAAAACTGCACGAATTTGAGCTTGGCAAATAGCGCGGTCGCGCGTGGGTATAAGAGAGAAAATGATTCCTAAAAGCGCGCCGAGTTTTCCACGAAATTCGGCGGGCAGAGAGCCAAAAGCGCCGAGAGCTGTGAGTATGGCTCTAGAAGGGAGCTTCATCTTCTCCGGCATCCTTCTCAGTGCGCGCTTCGCCCCTGAGCCCTTCTACGAGGAGCAATTCCATAAGGAAGTCTCTTAGGATGATTCCTAGGAGTTCGCCGTCTTTCATAACAAAGACTACAAGCGAGCCGTTCTCCCGGAATATATCAGAGATGTTTGCCACTGGTTCCTCGGGCGCAACCGAACGAAAATCCTTTGAAAGTAGGCCCGAGATGTAATCGTGTTCATCGCCATGGGCGGCAGCTTCTATGAGGTCCTGCCGATCGACAAAGCCAAGAACGGTCTTGCCATGCACTACGGGAAAGAGTGCTTGAAAGGACCGCATCGCACGGTCTACAGCCTGAGGAATTGTGGTGACGTGAGGGAGCGTCAGCAGGGCGGAGACTGGAATCATCGCACGTTCGGCAGAGAGTTCCTTCGACGCCAGGAGCGCTTTCGAGCGCACGAGTTCCTGCATGGAGTTGGTAAATACGATTGCCGCTACTAACACGAGGAACATATTGAAGGTGAGCAGGGCCGCAAGTCCAAGCAGGACGCTTGCGCCTTGGCTGATGCGTACCGTAACCGCAGTAGCCTCCTTAACTCCGAAAATGGAGAGTAGGGCACGCAAGATTCGGCCACCGTCCATCGGGAAGGCCGGGATAAGGTTAAACACCACGAGCACGACGTTGGTAGCAAAAAATTTCGTAATAAACGAGGACTGAGCGAGCTGTGCAGGGTCCGTGGGCGTCTCAGCCCAGGGGGCCAGAGTCATAGCGATAAAAGCATTAACGAGGGGCCCCGCCGCAGAGATAACTAGTTCAGCGCGCGGGCCTGCTTCTCGAAGTAGCGACGCCACTCCGCCAAAGGGGTAAAGTGTGATGTCCCTTGTTTTTATTCCAAAACGCAGAGCGGCGAGCGCATGTCCCAATTCATGGGCCAGGACGGCACCAAAAAGTGCGGCGATAAAGAGCATTTCAGGTATCGGGTTCCCGCCCCCTGAGGACGCATCAAAGGCCACCAAGGCAAGCAAGAGCAGAAAGGTCAGATGCACCCGTATGGGAACTCCTGCCAGGTTAACCAGCGGAACTGTCCAGGTTCGATTCTGCGCCATATAGGGATATCTTATAGCGCGATTGGCCAAAGCAAAACTACTCTGAGGCCTGCCTTTTTACAGAATCGAGGGGATTTCGTTTTTAATCTGGAGGCACCTGGGGGTGAGTCTTCATCTAGTAAACGGTCCACAGACCCATTAGAATCCTCCAAAACATGGAAACGCTACTCATAGTTATCGTACTTGTCACCTTGGTGGGATCCTTTTGCTGCTCAATTTCAGAGAGCGCGCTTTACTCCATTCCTCCAGCCTACGTGAAGATGCTCGAGGAGTCTGGGGTAAGGAGTGGGAAGATTTTGGCAGGGTTCAAAGACGATATGGGCCCCCCCATTTCTGCTATTCTCATAGTCAATACGATAACGAATACCCTAGGCCCGGCAGTGTGCGGTGCTATTGTGGACGATCTTTGGGGCGAGTGGGGAGTACTCGCCGCCGCGGGTGTGCTCACGGCAGCGATTTTATTTATGGGAGAGATTACTCCCAAGCTCATAGGTGTCACCTATTCTAAAACCATCGCTCCGATTGTCGCTTTCCCGGTTCTTCTATGCGTGAAGCTTCTTGCTCCTTTGCTTTGGGTTAGTAGTGGAATCTCCTCTTTAGTCAAAGCGGATGAGCCTCAGCAAACCATGTCCCATCATGAAGTGAAATCCATGGCTGAAATTGGACAAGAGGAAGGCGCATTGGATGAGTTCGAGGGCGAGGTCATCCAGAACGTGATTGGGCTCGATGAAATTATTGTGCGAGAAATTCTAACTCCTCGCGTCGTGGTCTTTCGGCTTCGAGAGGACTTAACGGTAGCTGAAGTCGAAAAGGAGCTTCCGGACTGGAGTCATAGTCGCGTCCCCATTTATCCAGAGGACGACCCTGAGCATCTTAGTGGGTACGTTCTGCAGCGGGATGTTTTTCGGGAGGCCGTGAGGGGGAACAAGACCACGACGCTCAAGCAGATTGCTCGCCAACTGCCAGTAGTGCCGGAGCTCATGCGAGCCGATAGGCTGCTCCTTCGAATGATTGATAAGAGAGAGCACATCTGTGCCGTCGTAGATGAGCATGGCAGCCTCGCAGGGATTGTTACTCTTGAAGACACGATGGAAGAGCTCGTGGGCAAAGAAATCGTTGACGAATACGACGCGGTTGCCGACCTGAGGACGTTCGCGGGGCTTCTACGTGTGGTGCGTAATCGGAGGAGACAGTCCGATGGGGCTACGAATGCGCCTGAGTCTGGCGCCCACGCTGCGACCGGCGTAGGAGCTGCGGCAGGAAGCCTGCCGGAGGGCGCACTCTTGGGTGGGCGCGAGCAGGGAAAACAGGGGCCGAATTTAGAGCGCGTCTTGCGAGAAGCGCGGAAGCTCAAGGCTCAGAGGGGCGGCGAGGGGCCTCTTTAGGGGCTTAAGCTATGATTTGACCTCCTAGTTATTGCAGAGGTCTTGCGAGGTGCCCCGGCTTTTCAGCAGGGGAATTCTAACGCGAGGGACGGCAACAGGAAGAGGATTCAACTCATTCTAAGCTCGTATCGTAGAGCAAAAAAAATGGGGAGCATGTTAGCTCCCCATTCTCGTACTCTGTTTGCCTTACGGCTTAACAGTGTGAGTGATCTCTCACTGGATAGCCAACATTACTGAATGTCTGCTGCATCGTCCTTGAGTTTCAAGGAAAGTGCTCGAAGGAACGCGTTCGGCGAAACATCCTGACGGGATACCCCGCAGTTGACAAAACGCGCAACCGACTCAGAGTACTCGTTGATAGATGCTTGATTGCAAATGAGCCTGCCTTGAATGCTAAGAATTGGCTGCTCGCCGTCCTCGTTATTCTCAACGCCCTCTAGCTCTTCGGCATTAAGTGTGAAGGACTTGCGGTTAGTGAAGCGCTTTTCGATAAGCAAGCGCTTCTTCTCGAACTCGGTGTCCCCGGGGTAGCTTATGCCTCCCATAACCCTAACTCGGCACTCGCTCCGACGAGCTCGGTTGAAGCGAAAGCGCATTTGAAGCTTGGCTGTGTTCCCATTATAAGCCAGCTGCACGCGAACAGGTGGCACCGACTGCGCCATCGCTTGTTTCGCTGCTGCGAAGGTGAAGGCTGCTGCAACAACAATTAGTAATTTCTTCATACGTGGCTCTCTTAAGATTTAATTCCTGACCTCGTCAAAACTTTTCGCCTCTTCCTGGGCACCGCAAACATTGCAAATCCCCACCATTTCTCAGTCGCAAGACCTATAGGTGCGAATATCCTCAGGTACTTGGAGAAATCGGAGGAAGCGGATCTGGTCGTTCTTCGTTCAAGCAATCTTCTGTTGCAGGACAAGCGATCTTGTCGTTTCCGGGCTTCTTGCTTGGATTAGAGCCATTCTTCGTGCTGCTTTCATCGTCAGCAGGGAGAAGTGGAGCCGCGGATGGTTCATCGGAACCGCCCGAATCCGTAGATCCGCCCGTCGAGGAGGGGACTGCGCTCTCCGAGCTGTCTCTACCTGAGAAGACGCCAAGGCCGACGCCGGTAACCGCAACGCCTGCGCCACCAAGCCATGCCGCGGCGTTCGAGCTGCCTTCTTCGTCTGTGGTAATTACTGCTACTTGAGAAACGATTGCTTCGCTCTGGGTAGTTCCCGCCTTAGCGGTCTCTTGACAAATTTTCCATGCCCCAGGGGTTACGTTCTTGAATCCACCCTTGCCGCCAACAACGAAGGACGTGAGGGACTCAGACGCAGCCGAGGAGAGGACGAAACCAACATCGGAAAGCGGAGAGCCCGACTTATCAGTCACTCTGATTTCGACCGAAGTGTTTGTACCATCTCGAACCTCGCGGATGGCGCGTGGTGTTCCGTCGCAGTCTGTGACTTTTATCTCAGCCGCAAACGCGGAATATGCAGGCGCCAGGGTTGCTGCGACCGCGGTAGCAAGAACCGAAATAGTTCTTTTCATTTGATTATCGAAGCCTCAAAAAATTCCAAGAAGGCGCAAGGCATCTCACATGCGCATGGCCCCTAACAAGGTGGTCCTAATCGCTCCGTAACATCGAGCAGTTAGAGCCTAGTCGATGTAGATGCATTCGTCTAGAGGAATAAGCAGCGGTGGTAGGGAGAAATTCCACTGCAGCGATTTAGGCGCCGAGGATCTTCTCGGGGATAGGGCCTCTGGTTCTAGAATCTTGTTCTACGAAGCCTTTGATAAGGTCGCCGATTTCAGCATCAGACCGCCTCGAGATATCCCTTTCGAGGCTGATAACCCAAGACATTGCATCGGTGGGGATTGCGGATTCCGAAACTACTCTGCTTACCTTTGCAAAACGCGTACTCACCTTATGCTCTGAGGACTGGGTGAGTGATTCGCTAAGCTTCTCGCCGGGCCTTACGCCTGTGAATACGATGGGGAGATCTCGTCTTCCATAGAGCGCCAACATTTTTCGCGCTACATCAACAATCTTGATTGGCTTACCCATGTTGAGCAAGTAGACCTCACCGGACTGAGCAAGCGCTCCCGCAGTAAGGACAAGGCTTACGGCCTCTTTTATGGACATAAAGTAGCGTTCCATGTCGGGGTGCGTCACCGTGATGGGGCCACCGGAGGCGATCTGTTCTTTAAACAGAGGGATAACGCTCCCCGTGCTATTAATTACGTTTCCGAAACGTACGGCCGCGGCCGAAAAGAGTCGGTTTCCGGCTTCTGCAGCCTGGTGGCAAGCTTGGATAGTCAGCAGCTCCGCTACTCGTTTTGAGGCGCCCATGACGCTGCTCGGATCGACTGCTTTATCTGAGGAGATCAAGACAAATCTCCGCACCCCGGCATGGAGAGAGAGACGGAGAAGGTTTCTTGTTCCGACGATATTATTTTGAAAAGCCTGATAACAATTCGCTTCTAGGAGTGGGACGTGTTTGAAGGCCGCCGCGTGAAGAACCAGCTCGGGTTTGTGGGTAGTAAAAAGAGACAGAAGCCGCGCTTCGTCGCAAATATTTCCTAGAAAATAGTGCGTATTAAGAGACGGGAAGGAGCGCTTTATTTCTTGTTCAAGCCGAAATAAATTGTACTCGCAGTTGTCGAGAAGTACTAATTTAGCGGGGGAAAATTGCGCTACTTGGCGCACGATTTCAGAGCCGATCGACCCTCCTGCGCCGGTAATGAGCACAACCAGCCCGCCGACGGCAGCGCGAACCTCCGCCTCGTGTTCGATGAAAACGTTCTTATCCAAGACTGCCTCAATAGAGGGCTGTGAATGCGGGTCCTCGGCATCAAGACACGCAATGTCTTCAAAAGACTGCAAGCGTTTGAGTGCTACTGAAAAATCCAAAGCCTGAGTGCGAAGTGCCTCAAAGCGCGCTTCTGAAAGTGATGGAATTGCGACGATAACTGCGGAAACGCGAGGAAACTGATGCAGCGTCATTGGGAGATCTTCAAGGCGCCCTGCAACTTTCACGCCGTACACAGACATTCCTTGCAGGTAGTCGCTGTCATCAAGTACGGCGACTGGCAGGTAGCCAAAACGTCTTTGGGAAAGCAAGGTTTTAACCAGCAAATGTCCGCTGTCGCCCGCGCCCAGGACAATCACCTCTCGACCGAGGCTTCTATGTTCGGTGGGGCTTCGAAGGAAGCGCTCGGCGGCCGAGCGCACAAGCATACGAAGCCCAAAGCTCATCATTAATGAAAGGACGAACTCAAAAAATATTACTGAGCGGGGAAAGTTTTCAACTCTAAGAAGGAAGATTGATGCAGTAAAAACAAGAGAAGATACCGCATGTCCTTTGACGAGGGTAAAGACGTCTCGTGAAGAGGTATAGCGCCAGTACCCTTCATTAAGCCCCCAGAATAGATAGGCCGCATTTCGAAGGCAAAGCAAAATCAGAAGCGGCAGCACGAACTGAGCGCGAAAAGTGTCCTCGAAATTAAATTCAAAGCGCGTTGCAATAGCAAGCCAGAAGCCTGCTGCGGTGAGGCACACGTTGACCGCAAGAATGAGCGGAAGACGGAATCGCAAAAGGACGTCGGACTGCATGGATACTACATCAAATTTGGCTCATCCTATTCTCTACCGAGCCCAATCGCGTAGAAAGAGTCGCGTAGATAGAATTCCCTAGAAGCCGAGGGGGCATTTTCTTACCTAGATCTAATAGCCTAGTACGTCAGAATGTGGAATAGAAATAGCTCGCTGGTATTAACCTGAGCGTGGGGCTACTATCCTGGCTTAAGGCTTGTTGCAGGGGCTTTTTATTGAGCCGGATTCTGAGCCGGGCGCTCTGCTACCGGGATGTCTTGCCAGCCTGCCGGGCGAGTTTTTACCACCTTGGCGGGAGCCCCCACTACGGTTGAGTTATCTGGCACATCTGAAATTACCACAGCGCCGGCACCGACGACCGCCCATTCCCCGATACGTTTCCCTTCAATCACCTTAGCTCCTGTTCCCACGGAAGATCCCGTGCCAATGGCCACGCAGCCTGAGATGTTTGCGCCTGGCGAGACTACCGCATAGGCGCCGATTGAAACGTCGTGACCAACGGTGCAAGAGAGGTTTATCATGGCATGTTCGGCGATGGTGATGTTGGTGGTGAGGATGTTCCCAGCGGTAATAATTATCCCAGAATCTCTCTTTTCAGGTTCACCGAGCCGCACTCGACTAGACATCTTTACGCTTGGATGGATGAGGTTAGGAAGGGTGGTCCAGGGGGGCAAGGAGAGGGCTACGCGCCTGCGAATTGCGGGCAAACCTATCCCAATCGCCACGGCGAGTCCTGTTTGTCTCAATTGATTGGGCGCCTCTGAAAAAAAGCGGGCGTCGAAAACAGGTAAGTCATCGATTTTAGGGGTGTGGGAGTCTGATTGTTTGTCGGTGTTGAGGAATCCGAGCAGGGAATACGTGGGACTTGTGGCGTTGATTTCGTCCACCAGCCAGCGCACTTCTCTACCGAACCCGCCGCTTCCAATAATAACAAGGGGGATAAGCGGGAGTTTCTGACTGTGCGGATTAGAATACATGGTTCTCTTCTCAGTTGTGCTGTTCTTTTGTCATGAGCCGTTCATACAAGTGCAGGAACTTGCCAGTAACCTCATGCCAGTCATGTTGCCGGGCCCACTCTTGGCCGCGCGAGGCTAGTCGCTGATAGAGCGCGCGGTCATCGAGAAGCATTTTGCAATGAGTGCGAGCGCCTAGAACATCCCCCTCGTGAGAAAGCAGGCCTGTTTCTTGGTGAATTACCGCGCTCGTGACGCCACCTGAAATGCTTCCCACTACGGGCAGGCCAGCAGCGCTTGCTTCCAAATACACGATTCCAAATCCTTCAAATTGCCAGTGCCGAGCCTGTGGCAGATGAAGATAGGCGAAAGCGTTAAGAAACTCGCGTGTGAGCGCCTCACCTCGCAGCTCGCCAGCGAACTCTACTTGTGACGCAACGCCCTCTTGCGCAGCGAGTTTCTTTAGAACAGACAAATAGTCGGAAGATCCTCCCCCCACGATTCGGTAGACAACATCGCTCCGTTCGCGGAGTAGGGGAGCAATTGCTGCAATTGAGATATCAAAACCCTTGCGAGGCTTTAGTCCGCCTACGCCCAAAAAGACTTTCCGTGGGGCGCCCCAGCGGTCCGACTGAGTGGCCGATTTGTCTCGCTCTGAGCCGCTGAAGCGGGCGGACTCTACACCATTTGGTATAACAGAGGTGCGCTCCTCGAACCTATCGTCGCCCACCAGATTGATAAGTAGGCTCCGAGTAAAGTCGCTTGGGGTGACAAAGTGGTCGCAGTGACTGAGGAGCTTCCGATAGCACCATCGACTGAGAGGTCTTTGAAACGGCATTACGGCATAGGTGCCTTGTTCACCCAGGACAAACGGCAGCTCGGGGTGCCTAGAGACGGCGCGCGCGGCCGAGAGCGCGACGGGAGTCGAGAAAAGAGAGTGGACCACATCACAAGAGCTGACATCGATAGGGCGGCACCACAGCGCCTGAGCAATCGCCCGGGGAGAATACAGCAAGGCATCTGTGGGGAGACTATACTCAACCTTTTCTGCCCAGCTTTCCGTGAGCACAGGGTGGGAGCGTGGCAGAAAAAGTTGAAACTGAATTCCCTTGGCGCTGAAACTCCGACAGATATTGAGGGTGATAGAGCCCCAGCCATTCGTTTCGTGAGCGTCGCAGGAGAAAAGGGCTATTTTCATGGGTTCCCTGAGGTTACCTCAAAAATCGTCCCAAACCCGAATGAAGAACCAAGTCGCTGCAGGAGAGGCGTTCTGACGGGTTTGAGTACATAGGGAATCCCAAGGCACTGAGGCACGACTCTTGAAACCAAAAGCCCTCGGGACCTTAGCCTTGCTGCGAATTTCCAAGGAAAGCGGAAGATGTGAACAAGCTGCTTGTTCCCCGCATAACCCTCATTGACTCCCTCGCTCCCCGCGAGAAAGGCAGCGCATACCCTAAGGAGCCCGAAGAGGGACGCAAAAGGCGAACGCCATGAAAAGGACCAATAGCAATTCCCTCCCAAGAGAGGCCAGGCATAAGGGCTCAGGCAGGTAGGTACCGCAAGCAGTCCTCGTTTCGACATGGTGCGCCGAACCTCATCTATCCCTTGGTCTATATCAGGCAGGTGCTCAAGCACGTGGTTCGAAACGATGGTCTCAAAGCTCCCGGGCAAAAACGGCAAGTGTGCTGAGTCGCCTACGAGAAAGTGAATGCGGTCCTGGAGCCCTTGGTCCTGGGCGTATTTCTTCGCTGCGGCAATATTGGCAAGAGAGTAATCGAGACCCACTACGGAGGCGCCCTTGAGGGTCATGAGGATCGAGAGCGTGCCTTCGCCGCAGCCATCGTCGAGCACCCTTTCCCCTGGGGACACAAGGCGAACGAGAGTGTCATAGACCTCGCGGTGTACTGCACGGCGGATCGGAAAGGAGGAGTTAAATCGCTTCGCAAAAATTTCATCGTGATGATGTTTGTAGAACTCTTTGGTCTTCGAGAGTTGGTCGTGAGAGGGGCCGCCTGTGTCGGTGCGCTCAGGAACCTCGTGTGTGGTGCGAATCGTGTTCAATCAAAGCTCCATTTGTGAAATAAGGTCAGCATTCACGAAGCTCACATCAAATTGTTGCTTGGCAATTGTCAATCCCTTGCGTCCCATTTCTTGGGCCAATTCTCTCGATAAGAGGAGAATTTCCATGGCGTCGGCGAGGGCTTTGGGATCACGAGCGGGAACCAGCAAGCCGTTTACCCCGTTGGTAACCGCGTGACGGCAGCCGGGGACGTCCGATGCAATAACCGCCCTTCCAAGGGCCATGGCTTCTAAGACGCTACGGGGCATCCCTTCGCGGTAGCTGGGAAGAACTAGGGTTAAACTTTGGGCAAGGAAGGGTCGAACGTCCTCGACCTGCCCTCGAAATTCTGCAATCCCTTTCTTTCGCCATTGAGCAAGTTCATCTTCTGAGAGTGAGGTAGGGTTCGAGTCCCGCTCGCCGAGAATAATGGCGCGTGGTGCGTGGCCTTTGGCACGCAAGATATCGAGGGCACCTAAGAACTCTCGAATGCCTTTGTCGGCGAGAAGACGTCCGATAAAAATAAAGTCGAATGCAAGCTGCGCGTCAGGAATGGGATGATAATGAGTGAGATCGATTCCGGATCCGCCGATCACACGAGCCTTTTCTGAGGGGCAAATTCCTTTGGACACAAACAAATCGCGGTCGTCCGAGTTGTGATAGAAGACCAGAGCGTTTCTTCGAATCGCCAGTCGATAAGCAAGGCAGGCCATTGAAGATAACATTCTTCCCCTGAGGCCACTTTGTAGGAATAGGAATCCAAGCCCCGTCACCATGGAGTAAATTCTGATAGAGGAGTCGCGTGGAATAAGCAGGGAGCCAAAGACCACGGGCTTTGCCCCATAGAGGAAGACTACCGTAGGGGAGAATCGCGCGATGGCTTTCCGAATAGCACGAAACCCAGCTCTATCGAGAAGTGGATTCAGGCCGGTACGCCTGAGGTGGGAATTCTCGAACGGTATTCCCAGACCTTCAAGGTGGGAGAGTGCCTTTTGCTCGTCGCCCCTGGGGATAGACGTCGACCCTGAGGCCATAGTAGTGACAGTATGGCCCCGGCGAACGAGGTCTCGAAGAAACGGAAGCCGAAAGTTGGTAAGGGACTGAGGAATAGTCCCAATGATGAGAATTCGTTCCTTGCTCAAACGCATACTTCTAGGCTGGTCCGCGAGGGGGGTTGGCGCTACTACTTGAGCAGAGTTGTGGTGGAGTTCCGGGGGCGCGGTGTGTTTGAGTAGCGCCGCCGACTTTGAAGCCGAGCCAGCGAGAACAGTATCGGCGTTCTGCTTTGAGGCAGGGTCCTTCCCGGAATACAAAAGAGAATTATCTGAAGAATCAGTAGTAAGGGCCTTGGGCGTATGTGCGGAATTCACGGCTTCTCCTTTGGTGACGACGAGCTCATTCGCAAGATGGTCGAAAGCACCACGCACCGTGGCCCAGACGCTTCCGGAGTTTTTGTGTCCACCCAGGTTTCCTTGGGCCACAATCGCCTTCGAATTATAGATCTGTCGGAGCGCGCGTCGCAACCGATGAGGAGTGCCAGCGGTCGCTTCTCCTTAGTCTTTAACGGCGAGATATACAATTATCGTGAACTTCGGGCGGAGCTCAGCTATCCTTTTAAAAGCGAAAGCGATACCGAGGTGATACTTGCGTTGTTTGAGCGGTACGGGACGGACGCTCTCAAACGACTCCAGGGGATCTTTGCTCTTGGGGTTCATGACTCAGAAAGTAACGAGATCATCCTGGCTCGCGATCCTCTCGGAGTAAAGCCTCTTGTTTATACCGTTTTGCCTTCGGGCGGCTTGGTATTCGCCTCGGAAGCAAAGAGTTTGCTTGAGCATGACATCCCTCGGCGTATCAATCGGCAAGGGTTAGGGGCGTATCTCACTCTTCAGTACGTTCCTGGTGTGGAAAGTCTCATTGAAGGAATTCGTAAGCTCCCTCCAGGAACTATGTTGCGCTGGCGGGAGGGGCGATTGGCCTTAGAATCGTTTGTTCCACCCGAGCCTCAGGTGCTGAAGAGATCCCGTTCTGAGGAGGATGAGCTGATTCGCTCAACAATTTATCAGGCAGTCATATCTCAGCTTGTTTCTGATAGGCCTGTGGGCATATTCCTTTCTGGGGGAATCGACTCGACAGTTCTTCTTAACTGCGTGGCCCGGAGAGGAATTCGTTTGAAAACCTTCTCTTTGGGCTTCGAACTTGAAGCAGGTGAGCAGCCTGATAAGTTCAATGCCGATCTTGCCCTTGCCCGTAAGAATTCTCAGTTCTACGGAACCGAGCACTCGGAATACATACTTTCAGCGCAGGACTTTCAGGCGGCGCTGCCTCGCATTGCCTGGCATATCGACGACCCTGTGGGCAATCCTACGACGGTTGCGATGTGGGCGCTCTCGAAACAAACAAAGGGTAGCGTCGACGTAGCCCTGAATGGGAGTGGAGGCGATGAACTTTTCGGTGGGTATCCGCGCTACCAGAAAAGCTTGTTACTTTCCGCATACGGAAAGATACCGGCATTTTTGCGGCGGTATCTAGATTCGGTCTTGCCACAAGGCAAGGCGGCCCGCCTTTCTGGGGCCAAGCGCTATGCGCGCTTTATGTTTCGGCCTGAAGAACAAGTTTCTAGCGTTCTGATGCCGGGCGTTTTTTCAATGGGGACTCTCTATTCCTTGTTTCAGTCTGAATTTGAGGTGCCGAGGAGTCCTCACGCAAAATGCTTTGATGAAATATTTCCCCTGGTGGACAGAAAATTCTGGCTTGTAGATGAGTCGCTTACGAGTCTCGACAGGATGTCAATGGCCGCGGCGCTCGAAGTTCGCGTTCCGCTCTTGGACCAGCGTGTGGTTGCTCTTGCCGACTCAATTCCGCATCTGCGCAAGGTTTCCATGAGAGACACGAAGATCGCGCTTAAGAGAGCTTTCCGAGATGAGCTGCCGCAAGAGATTCTTGCCCAGCCTAAGCGCGGGTGGTTCTCTCCGTTCTCTAAGTGGATGCGCAGAAAAGAGTTCTATGAGTTTGCGCAGGACGTCGTGCGACCCGAATTCTATTCTACAACGGCGGAGCTCTTTAACTGGAAGTACCTACGAAGCCTTATGGAAGAGCACCGCTCGGGCCGGGGTTACCATCCTTCGCTTCTCTATAGCATGATTATCCTTCAGCTCTGGCAGAAGCGCTTTCAGGTTACGCTGTGATTCACGGTTTGTGATTTGGAGCGCACCGGAGGGCGACGCTGCGTAGGCGGCGCTCGTAGGTGCGCGATGTTGGAAATCTGCCTGGATGGCGGGCTTTCCAACGCAGTCTCACGGACCCGTAAGGGATCCCGTGAGACCTGACGTTTAGGGAAGGTGTTTTACGAAGAGCAGGTCTGCATGTGCGAGTGGCCCGCCGCGGCGCGCATCTGCAGCGCCGACGATGTCATACAAAGTAAAGCCATGACTCTCCAGAAGTGAGAGGAGCAACGAGAGCGTGCTTGGCGAAGGGGAGGAGGGGCCCACGCTGCGCTCGCAAGGGCTCAGGGGATGAAGGGTTGCTGCGTCTTCCGCTGGCGCCTCATTTTTAGGGCAAGTCCAAAGTGAGGTCTCGACAAGAACTACCTCCACATGAGCAAGGAACGATTGGGCTCCGCGCAGAACTTCGATTTCAGCCCCTTCCACATCGATCTTAAGAAGGATCGGAGTCGGCAGATGGCTAAGATTCAGAGAATCAAGTCTCGTTATTTTCACCTCGCGCTCGGTGGTGACGATTCCCTTGCGAGGGGCGGTTTCTCTAAGGGTTGATTTGCGAGGGTCAGAACTAACCCGAAAAGTAGCGGTACCGTCGTGGCTGCCCACGGCGACCGTGTGGAACTCTCCCTTGCGGTGCTGCACTATTTGCATCAAGTGGGGCCTGTACTCTTCGGCTGCTTCCAGTAAATATAGATAGGCCTCGGGAAACGCTTCATAGAGTTCAGGAGTTCCCTCTGCTACACCGACATCGACTATTGAAGCGGGGGAGAAGCGCCTCGCGCGAAGATTCACAAGAGCCTCGGACACCGAGCGAAAGGGGATATTCGATCGTGTGAGACGGAATCCAAACTTAAGGAATACGCTTTTTATGAAGCGAGTGAAATTGCCTCCAAAAATCATGAGAGCCTCGGTCGAAGTGTAGAGAGGAGCATGGGAGCAGAAATTTCAGTCATTGAACCTCCGTTAATTCTGGGAAGTGCGGCAAGTGCCGAACGAGTTTACTATTCGCGCAACGAGCGGCCCAAGCGCATGCTCGCGCACCACGATATCTCGCAGCTTCATCCCCACTAGTTGTCGCTCCTGTGGGTCAAGTTTTGCGAGCTGAACTATCCCTTGAGCGATAGAGTCGGGGGAACTCTCTACTACTAATTCTCCGAGCCCGGAGACCCCCAACACGCTTGCGTACTGCTTCGCCCCGAGAACGGGAACTGCACAAGCCATACCTTCGAGCAGACTTTTGTCGAGGGATGTATTGGAGGAGACGTTAACAACGCAGCCCGCCGCTCTAATCTTTGCGGGCAGCAAGGTCCGCGGAACGGAGCCGCAAAAGGTTACCCTGGCATCAATACCGCATGAGCAGGCAAGAGCGTGCAGGGACTCCTGGTAGCTGAGATCCTGTGCGCCTTGAGGAGCTCCCACAAAGTGGATTTCTATGCAGAAAGCGCGCCTGGTCTGGTCGGGAATAACCGCAAGGGCATTGATAACAAGCTCCAGTTCCTTGATAGGGCTGATTCTCCCAATGACAAGAACGATAAAAGGGGCCGCACGCTTCGATAGCTCGAGCAGCTCTTGCGGGTCTCGGGAGCCTGAGGGAGCAGGGGAGAAAAGGTCGATGTCAATTCCATGCCCCATGGGGACTACCTTCGGTGATTCCAGTCGGCACCCACCAGCGTTCGATGTAAAGATTGCCGAGCACCACCATGCTGCGATTCTAAGCGATGGAGTCACTGATTGATGCGCATACCAAAGGCCGAGCGGAACCCTGAGAAGTTTCGTAAGCGGACCAACGAGGGCAGCCGCAACTTGATTCATGTGCGAGAAAGCGAGCGTGTAGGGCTTAGAGCGAAGGAGAGAGTATGCTGTCCAAATTAGCTGTGCCGCACGCAGGGCTTTAGAGCTACGCTTCGGAACTACGTGCACGCGAACGTGCGTTGGAGGGCGGTAATTCCCTAGACGGAAAGTAACGACATCAACCTCGTCAAAATCCTCCGCAAATTGGTTTGTCCAGCGGCATGCGAAAGAAAGAATAGGGTCCGATTCATCGAGCGCAAGGTTAAAATAGAGTAGGCGCCGAATGGGCTCCGGAGGGCCGCCAGGGGGATGGCCTTCGCTGCTCGAGCGGGACTCAGCTTTCATATGCACACTACTAAGACTTGTGCGTGTTCCATTCCGGGTCAGGTGAAGCTAGCTCCGCGCACGCATAAGAGCCGAAGCGGGAAAGATTCGCAGACACAGCACGATTGCACGACAAGGGGCATCCGTTGGATACTAAACACTAGCGAGAAACGAAATTGGTTCGTAAGAGTTTAAGCCCTTCTTGTGAGAATAGTCTACGTATCAAACGGCCGCTTCCCTTCCGAAAAGGCGCACACCCTGCAGATTGTTAGGATGTGCGAAGCATTTGCCTCTCTCGGAGCGGAAGTGGTGCTGGTGTCCCCCCGCCGCGAGCAGCCCGACCCGGCACTTCGTGGGGTTACGCTTGAGACGTTCTATGGCGTGGCGCACCCTTTTCGGCACGAAGTGCTTAAGAACGTCGACGTACTCTCAGGGCTTTGGACTTCTCTGCCAAAGCCCATGGTTGCGCTACTGGTAGGCATTCAAAGTTTTCTTTGGCCACTATTTTGTGTGCTTTCCCTTTCAAGGTCGAGAGCTGAGTTGTTTTATACGAGAGACCTGGTTGCCGCGTTCTGGTTGTCCTGGCTTAGTTTTCCTTCAGTCTTCGAATTGCATCAACAACTCTCTTTGTTCGATAGGTTTTTGCTGCGCGGTATAGCACTCCGCAAGTCCTTTCGAGGAGTCATCACGGTTACTTCTTATCTGAAGACTGAGGTCATGAAGTGTGGGGTTTCGGAGGACAAAGTGTTAGTGTGGCATGATTGCGCCGATCCGAAGAATTATTCCAATCTTCCCACTCCTCTTGAATGCCGTATGAGGTTAGGGCTGCCGACCGAGGGGCTTATTATTGGATACCTTGGGCGCTTCGAGACTATGGGTAAAGAGAAAGGGCTTCCCGAACTTATTCGCGCGTTCGCCATAGTTGCACGGGAGATACCAAAGGCCCTTCTTGTCTGCGTCGGTGGGCCCTTGTCCCGTGTGCCTCAGTACGAACGAGAGTGCGATGCGCGAGGTCTGGACCGCGGTCGTGTTCGATTTGTTGACAGGGTCTCTGCTCGCGAAACCCCGCTGTGGCTTCAAGCCTTCTCGGTGGCTGCGGCTCCTTTCCCCTGGACGGCTCATTACGCGCGTGCCATGTCCCCATTGAAGATTTTCGAATATATGGCTGCCGGCCTCCCTATAGTTACAAGCGATCTTCCCTCCCTGCGAGAGATCCTCACGGACAAGGAAGATGCTCTTCTTGTTGCGCCGGGATCCGAAGAAGAGCTTGCCCGAGCCCTCTTAGACCTTGCAAGTTCTGAGCCTAAACGACAGGCCCTAGGAGCGGCAGCGAAGGAGAAGTCGAAGAGGTATACATGGGCCGCGAGGGCTTCAGATATTCTGGCGCGGTTTGGAGGAAGCGCGGAGGCAAGGTCACACGAGGCGGAGCAGGGGTAGTTCATGGGGTTCGAAATATATCCTTTTTTTGTGTTCTTTCCGCTCACCATACTGGTGGCCCTTGCCGTTGCCCCGCGTGAGATTCCTCGTTCGAAGGTTCTTGGGTATTCGTTCTTTGGGCTTGGGCTAAGAGTTCCTTTGATGGTGTATTTGGCGCACCATTTTCCCTTTGACGATGAGCGTGCGTACAGCACGTTCGGTGAGTCAATTGCCGAGGCTCTTACTCACCAGAGCCCGAATGTTTGGGAGGAAAATTCGTTTGCCAATCTCACCGGGGTTCTTTACTACTTGGTCGGCCCATCAGAATACACTGTTCGGTGCTTTAATGCGGCTTTAAGCATTGTAACTGCGTTTTTACTTGGCCACATTGCTATCCTGCTCTACTCGGAACAAAGGCTTCGTGATCGTGTGCTTCGCTGGAGCATGTTTGCTCCGCCCGTAATGTTTATCTCAGTGCTTGGCCTTAAAGAGCAGCTTGTCGCCACCCTTGTCGTGGTGATGGTGCATGGTTTTACCATTGGACGAGTAGGTGGTTTTGCGTATCTCTTCGGTTCGGCGATTCTCCTCTATATCTTTCGCCAGGATCTTGCACTCCTGCTTATTCCAGTAACCCTTTTCTTCGCTACCGTTAAGGTGTTTGGCGTCACCAAATCGACGCAGCTGCGCGCGCTCACGGCAGTCGTGTGTGCGATTGGGATAGTCACAGCCATTGTGGTGAGGGGCTATGAATCGGAGAAGCTTGAAGATAGTAAAATGCTCGCGATTCTTAAGGGAGCGGATACGCGCGGCGAAGAAGAGCTGTTGGGAAGCGGTGCTACCTATGCTCGTTTCTTGGACCCAAACTCTCCCGGCTCGACCCTTAATCTCTTGATTCCGCCAATCCATTCGCTCTTTTCACCGTCTCCGTTTCAGATTCTGACCTCCCCTGATGAATTTGTGGTGGTTCTTACCCTGTTTATTACTATCTTCACCTACTGGGGCACCCCTTACCTGCTTATTGCGATAGGGAGATTGGCCCTAAAACTGCCGGATAACTACATCCTTGCGGTGTATGGCGTTATTTACCTTTCTGCCGCTTATTCGATTCTTACCGCGGCACCAGAGCCTTTCAGGTATCGATGGCCTGGGATACCCCTGCTCACCTTCATCGTGGCGGTGGGCCGCTATATGCCATGGCGATTTCGAGTGCACATTGTCAGGGGCTGGTGGCTGGCCGCCGCAGCTTTTGGATATGTATACCTAAAGAGCTATCGAGGGTAAGGTAGGCTCAGGAGCGAATGGCACTAAACTGAGCTTTGTTGACGCCTATGCACGAGCGCATCCACGTCCTTCACATTATTACTACCATTGATAGGGGCGGGGCTGAAAATCACCTGTATTCTTTGGTTAAGCACCAGCGCGATATTGGTTGGGCAGTCTCAGTTGCCTATTTGAAGGGCGCTCCTTACTGGAAGGTAAAATTTGAGCAGCTTGGAGTAGAGGTAGTTGGGCTGGGGCTGCGCTTTTATGGAGATCCCAAACCGTTACTTAAACTTATCAAGGAATGTAGGCGGCGGTCGGCAGCGGGGGGGGCGCAACTTGTTGTCCATGCCCATCTTCCCCCTGCCGAGCTTTATGCGCGCCTCGCGCTGGCGTGTGCTCACCTAGAGTGCCCCTTTCTTGTGTCGAGGCATAACGATGCTCCGTTTTATCGGGGGCCATTCGCTAAAGCGCTTTCGCGCTGGGTTCTAAAGCGTGCCGTACGTGTCATTGCCATTTCCTCTGCAGTAGCCGCCCGAGTGAAGAGCGAGCTTTCCGGTGTGAAGCATCGAGTCCCGGAAGTAGAAACTATTCCCTACGGTATTGGCGCGGATTGGCTACCTCCCCGAAGCGACTCTCTCTCTCTGAGGAAGGGAGGTCACGGTCGTTCCGCGGCTGCCTCGGCGGTTCGGAGTGCCCTCAATATTCCTAATGATGCCTTAGTAGTGGGAACTATTTCACGCCTAGTCCCCCAAAAGGCGCTACACCTTTTGATTGAGGGTTTTTCGGAGTTCTCGTCGTCCTCGTTGTCGGATGGCGATAAGGCGGCAGGGGCCGAGTTCCTCGTGATCGTGGGAAGAGGCTCGCTCAAGAACGATCTCGAGTCTCTTGCGCAGCGACTTGGAGTTGGGTCTCAGGTGCGGTTTGTCTCTTTTACCGACGAAGTGCGTGCAACCCTGGAATCCTTTGACATTTTTGCACTAACTTCACTCTATGAGGGCTTTGGCTTAGTTCTTCTGGAGGCGATGGTATGCGAGCTTTCTATTCTCGCCACTCGTGTGAGTTCGATAGGGGATATTGTGGAGAATGAGCAGACCGGAATACTCGTCCCCCCGAACAATAGTGGGGCGATTGCAAAAGGCTTGAACGCCTTGCGTTCGCCAGAGGTGCGTCAGCGTTTGGGGCGTGCCGGAGGACTCCGAGTAAAGGAGTGCTTTTCGGAAGAAGTCATGTGTGAGCGGCTCGATCGAGTGTATGCTGGACTGTTTGACGGGATCTCTGGCAATGGCTTTCCTGGGGGCTTTCCTGGGGGCGTTGTTGGTGGAGGCTCGGAGCAATCGGTCGGAAATTCGGAGCGTAGGAGGGGCTGATGTGTGGGATAGTTGGAATATTCGCCCAGCGAGGACGCGCGCTTCGAGCTAAGATCGAAAGGGGAGTTCAGGCCCTCCGTCACCGTGGACCAGACGGGAGTGGCTGCGTGGTGCGCGAGCAAGAGGGCATCGCTCTTGGTCATACTCGACTTGCTATCCTCGACCTGTCAGAGCGTGGGGCTCAGCCTATGACGTCTGCGTCAGGCAGGTACGTGGTTACCTTCAATGGGGAAATCTACAATTTTCCTTTTCTTCGTCGTGAGCTTGAAGTGCTTGGCGCTCAGTTTAGCGGGACCAGCGATACCGAAGTGATTCTTGCGGGGTGCGAGTATTGGGGTATCGAAGACACCATTACGCGTCTCGAGGGCATGTTTGCTTTGGGTGTGTGGGATGAAGAACGTAAATTGCTGCACCTCGCCCGCGACAAGCATGGGATTAAGCCTTTGTATTATGGTTTCATTCGTGCGCAGGGAATAGGGGAATTTCTATTCTTTGGATCGGAGCTGCGGCTTGTTCAGGCGCTGGGGGATGAAATACCCCCTCAATCGAAGGCTGCATTCGAATTGTTCATGAAGTTAGGGTACGTGCCGTATCCCTATTCAATTTATGAGGGTGTTTTTAAGCTTCCACCCGGGTGTTCGATTACGGTCAATCAGAACGATGTGCGAAGAGGCCTTACGGGACTCTCTCCGTGGGTCACAGGTCCCGCCGATCTTGTGAGGCCGGTAGCGTACTTTTCTCATGAGGATAGGTTTTCAGCATGTCTTCTAAGTCGTGACTCTTCTGCCCCTGGAAACGTAGTCGATGAGCTTGAGGGGGTTCTTGGGAACGCGGTTGAAAGACATATGCTTTCGGATGTGCCGCTTGGTTCGTTTCTTTCTGGGGGTATCGATTCGACGCTCATCACTGCGCTCATGCAGCGGCGGTCTTCTAAGCCTATTCGGAGCTTTACCATCGGATTTCATGAGGCCGGTTTCGATGAGGCGAAGGACGCGCGGCGCATTGCATTCCATTTAGGAACCGATCATCACGAACTCTATGTCTCACCTCCCGACGTCATTGGCGTGATCCCTGAAATTCCCTCAATCTATGATGAGCCTTTTGCCGATTCTTCACAGATTCCTACCCTTCTTGTTTCGCGATTCGCCTCGTCGTCCGTAAAGGTTGTTTTGAGCGGTGATGGCGGCGACGAAGTATTCGGGGGGTATAACCGGCACCTTTGGACGCCTCGCCTCACCTCCATTCTGAGTATTTTCCCGCATCTACTTCGAAGAGTAGCAGCAAGTTCGCTCAGAAAAGTTCCAGAAGGATTCTGGAATTCCTTAAGTCGTATTGTCGGACGGGTAATTCCAGTCGGGAGCCTCCCTGCCGTTCTCCCTGAAAAAATTACCAAGATGCTGAGCCTTATTGATGCCAAAGATTTGCTCGACTTGTATGACCGCATGATTTCGGTTTGGCAGAATTCCGCTGAAGCATTAACAGAAGGTGGATCTGTTGGTCGGCAGTTTCTTGCGCGGTTTCAGCGAACTGCGCAGGCGAGCGTAGCGGAGCAGATTATGTTTTGGGATCTGCGTACGTACTTAGTAGGTGACATTCTTACGAAGGTAGACCGCGCATCCATGCACTACGGGCTCGAGGCACGTGTCCCTTACTTGGACCAGTCGGTGGTCGATTTTAGTTGGCAGCTACCGCTGAATCATAAAGTGAATAGGGGAACCACGAAAGCGATTCTGCGAGAGTTGCTGTATCGCTACGTCCCCGCTTCGTTATTTGAGCGTCCGAAGATGGGCTTTGGTATCCCCCTGGAGTCTTGGCTCAAAGGGCCGCTCCGCGGGTGGGCGGAGGATCTGCTCGATGTGCGGAAGCTTCGGGAGGACGAGGCTCTTAATGTGGACGTCGTTCGGGCAACGTGGAATGAATTCTCACACTCTAACAAGAAGTTCCATTACCGTATCTGGAATGTGCTCATGTATCGCGCGTGGAAAGACGCGGTTGCCCATGGAAAGTTCTCTGATGTGTCTGAAGGGGGACGCGAGTCCGGTCATGATTTGCGTATTGTTGCCGGCGGCAAGTAGCCCTCTCAAGGGGAAAAGGCCCACGCAGGAATCCCGAGCAGAGGTCCTTCCCCAGTTGGGGGGGGGGCGCCAGTTAGGGGTCTCCAGTCTCTTCGACTCTTAGGCCGGTCGGCTCTCAGGTAGTGCCGTCCCAGAAAACGAGTTCCCGGGCGGGGGGCTTTCAGGCGGCGCAATAAGAGAGCGAATTCTTGGATCGTCGAAGAGTTTCTGATTGCGTTGCACCCAAGTGAAAATTTCCCTGACACCTGTCCTCACGTCGGTCTTTGGCTCCCATAAAAGGACATTCTTGGCGTGGCGTATGTCGCAAATAAAACACTTTTGGTCTCCCGGGCGCCACTCGTGGTGCTCTGCCCGTGGAACTTTTCCGATTACCTCCTGAAGGAGGCCCCGAAACTCTTCCCAGACGGAAAGGGTAAAGCGAGCCCCGCCCCCAATGTTGAAGATATGGCCGGCTGCGGCTGCACGTCTTGTGAGGGCAGCATCGTAGGCATCGAGTAAATCTTCCACGTAGAGGAGATCCCGAACCTGCTTTCCGTTTCCAAATATCTTTACCGGCCGATTGAGGTGAGCCTGCAAAAGGATCCACGCAACCCAGCCTTGGTCCCCAATTCCAAACTGGGATGGCCCGTAGATGCAGCTTTGCCGCATCACTACCGTGGGAATGCCGTACATGCGGCTGTAGTCACGAACATACTGGTCCCCGGCTCCCTTTGAGCAGCCGTAGGGAGAGTGAAAGTCGAGGGGCTGCGATTCTGATATGCCGTCGGGATGCTGAGGGAAGAAATATCGAGTGGCGCCCTCGGAAACTGGGACGTCCTCAAGATCCCCGTAGACTTTATTAGTTGAGGCGTAGATTACAAAAGGGTTGCGTCCTGAGCGTCTGGCGGCCTCGAGAATGTTGAGAGTGCCTCTGGCGTTTATCTCGAAGTCGGCCACGGGGTCCACAACGGAAGAGGTCACCGCGACTTGCCCGGCTAAATGGACAATTGCATCTGCACTGCTCAGAAGCTGGTTCATCAGCTCTCCCGACCTGATGTCTGCCTGGTGAAAGTTAAATGAACCTTGTCCGAAATCTCTACGTAGTAGCTCTAGGTTAATCTCCGAACCTGGCCGGGATAGGTTGTCGATCAAAGTCACCTGCTGACGCCGTCCAATGAGCCGGCGTGCGTAGTTGCTGCCAATAAAACCGGCACCACCTGTCACGACGATGTGGGACGGAAAACAGGAATCAAAAGCTGTGTTAGCCATAATGAAGAGTGAGTACCATATGAAACAATCTCTGTCTTCAGGGACTATTTGGGAGGCGAGGATTAAGGCTTACGAGGGCTTCCGCCGTTTGCGTTTCCATTTCGAACAGCGAGTACAAAGCCTGAACCTTGGCCCTGGCTTGGTCAAAATTAGGAAGGGCCCCCGGGGTCAGGACTGCGGATATGGCGCTTGCAAGGGCGCCCGCATCTCTCGTCTCTACCAAGAACCCTGTTCCCCCATGCGTTACGACCTCCGAGGTCCCCCCAACGTTGCGCGCGACGACAGGGGTACCAAGCAGGATCGACTCAAGCAGCACGTGAGGAAGCCCCTCATATTCAGAATTCAAAACGCATGCCGAGGCTTGAGAAAGTTCTTGAAGCACTTCTTCTCGAGGGAGTGCTCCTCGCAACCGAACCCGCTGCTCCAGGGATAGATCTCGAATGTGATTCCGTAGCACGCTCTCGAGAGGTCCCTCGCCGATGATATCGAGCGAGACACCGGGGAGGGTCCCCACGGCGCTCACCAGCTCTTGCACCCCCTTCCACGGGACAAGGCGGCATATCGTCACGATTCTGCTGGGGATGCGATGTTGGGGCGCTGCCTCGGGAACTTTAATTGCGTTTCGAATGATCTTAATGCGTGTGTCTGAGACTCCCCACCCCTGAACAATTTTGCCTAGATATGCACTAGGGGTCACTACGAGGCTGGCCCGCGAGACCACAAGACGGCGCAGCACGGCAAGCACGCGCGCTCTCAAGCTACCAGGGCGCTTCTGGAAGTCATCAATTGTTTGGCTGGTATAGCCTCTCCCCACTGAACGTTCCCAGGCGGGATCCCCCACGATTTTCATGAGTACAGGTCTTGGGGAAAACAGCTTTGCAAGCGCTACGAGTCCATAGAGCCCGTTCGCGAGGACCACGTCGCACGTCCGCATTTCCTCTGCTACGAGGGAAAGCGAGTTCCACAGCCTGCGGAAAAGGGGGGCTTTTCGTGAGTACCGCAGGACGGTGTAGGTGAGAGCGGAGTCGGAATCTCGCGGATTCGTTTCATCAGCTGCCGTTACGACGCGCACGAAATGCCCTTGCTCTGCAAGAAATTTGGCGATGTGTGGCACGTAGGTGGCAGGGCCCCCGATGTCCGGAGGGAAGATTCCAGTCGTAATGAGTATCCGCATACTTCCACTCGCCTTGCCAACGCAGCTTCGCCTTCTCTCGTGCCGCCTGCGGTAGAGACACTCTCGACACTCGACCGGAAACCAGGGAGAGTGGTGCCACCGTGACCACAAGCCTTAGGCGCCTTTTCCGCAACTCTGGTATACTCCTCCTTGGCGCCGGCCTCAACGCCGGCATTAGTCTTGTGCAGTCTGTTTTGGTAGCGGGGATCCTTGGCCCCGAGGGTCTTGGGGTAGTGGCTGGGGCCCTGGCTTTACCAACCCTATGTGCCGGCCTTCTTGGATTTAGGACCTCCGAGGCGCTTTCTTCGCTTTACACCTCTCGGGCTGCCGAGGGGGATTCCGCTGCGTGTGGCAGACTACTCGCGGGAAGCTTAGCTGCGGACCTTGTCTCAGCGCTTGTAACCTTTGCCTGCTGTGCGCTTCTGTATGCCACGTCGGTTTTCCCCAAAGGCCTTGCAGGAGAGGGGGAGTTTCTCACGCTGCTTTATTGTGGTGTTTTTCTTTTTCTCCCGTTTATTACTCTCGGAACGGCTATCTTGCGCGAATCCAATCGCTATAAATGGCTCTCCATCGTTCCGGTTCTGGCTTCGCTGGCGCAATTGATGTGGGTAGCTTTTTACGCGCACTTCGGCACCTTAACACCCCTTTTCGTCGTGCTTTCCTATTTCGTCGCCCAAGGGTGCCAGGCGTTAATCTTTATCGTTCTAGGACTCAGGCTCGTGAAGTTCCGAGTGGGGGTTTCGGCGCAAGACGTCATTTCGCATCTATTGAGAGGCTCTTTCTTTAAGGAGCGTGCTTTTATTAGTGTGCTGCGCGCGTCCTATTTTTCTGGTTCCCTCACTGCGATAATTAAAAATGGGGACCTGGTGCTGCTCGGGGCCATATCGGGCTCAGCGGAGGTGGGATGCTACCGAATTGCGAAGCAGCTTGTGGGACTTCTGCAAACCGCGGGTGCAAGTTTGTCCGGAGTAGTGTTTCAGGACTTTAATCACCATTGGGCTCGGGGAGAGTCAGCCGAGAAGATGCTGTGGCATGTGCGCCGCATGATGCGTTTCTGGGGACCTCTTGTGGCGGGTGGAGTGATAGCTGCCTGGTACGCAATTCCAGGGGTTATTGATATTCTATACGGCGGCGCGTTTGCTCCGGCCGTCTCTCATTTCCGCATTCTGATTTTCGGTATTGGTGTGGTAACTGCTTTTTTCTGGTCTCAGCCGTTAGCGCTGAGTTTAGGTGGCTGGGGCCTCCAATCACGGGTGTCGCTTGTAGCGGTTGCGGTATTCTTGGTGATTGGCGTGGGGCTAGCAGAGTCCCTTGGTGCGCGGGGCGTAGTGATCGGGGTTTCGGCATCCTGGGCAACAGGAACGCTGCTTTTTGTCATTTTCGGTCTGACAAAGCTTAGAAGATTGAGCAAAGTTGCTACTTCTCAGCGATAAAACAATAGGCAAGTGGCTGACGCTCTGTCCATGACACCTTTGGCTTAAGGCGCATGACAAAAGAATCAAGAGCCCAAATGATAGGTAAGAGGAGTAGCCTCAAGCCCTTCGGCAGCAGAAATTCGATTTGGTAAAAACCTGCAGTGAATGGCCCGCGACCGATAGCAGTAATTTCTGCGTGGCGGAACCCCGCATCAAGAAGAAGCTCCTCAAGGCCTTGCCGAGTGAGGCGTACAAAGTCCTTGGGGTCAGGGTGGACATTCACCAAAAACGGCACAGAGCCAATCAGGGTTCCTCCCTTCCTTAGAACTCGTCGAATTTCTTCAGCAACCAAACGACGCTTAGAAAGGTGCTCGAAAATATTGAACGCGAGTACATGATCCATCGTTTCGTCGGGCAAAGGCAGTTTCTCTTCTTCGAGGTTTATCACGATGTCGGGCTGCGAGGAGGGGTTTATGTCGGCGGTTTTTATGGTCGCGCCCTCTTCTGTTTCTAGAAATCTGAAGTGGCTCGCGCGAACCCCACCTCCACCGACATCGAGGATTGCGCCGCGGAGTTTCGTCCCAAGCATTCGCGCATTGGTCAAAATGCGTGCGCTGTCCTTGCCTTTAATAACCTCACCAGCGTACGCAAGAAAACCTAAATGATGTGTCATAGTGCCGGCTACCTCTTCATATTTCTTTCGTCGGTAAACTATTTCTTTGCCCAAATGAAATAGCCTGACGTTTGACAGTCGTCTGATTTGAATGAGAGCAGCGCCTCTGCAATGCGATTAACTCTTTGACCAAAGTTCCCCTCAATCAGAGCCTTCCAGCCGGGGAGCAGATTGAGGATGGTTGAAAATCTGCCGCGCACGGGGAAGATGGTGACCTCGGAGAAGTCTCTAAATAAGTAGGCAACTCCGTCCTTCGTGTAGCGGTAGTAATCCTGAAAGGTAAGGTCAGCCGGAGCATGATAATTATAGAGGAAGGGAACGTAGGCAAAGCAATATCCGCCGGGAGCGAGAAGGCGGTGTAAGTTTTTTACTGCTGAGAGAGGGTCGTACACGTGCTCCAGTATTGCGAGACATACGATTCCATCGTAGACGCCGAAAGAAAGCTCCGTAACTTCGCAGAGGTCATCCACAATATCCGGGTATCCGTCAAATTGGTTGATGTCTGTCGTGGTTACTTGACCAGGACGAAACAACGCAAAGTGCTCCCGAGATGACCTTCCAAAATCGAGCACGCGCTCGCAGTTGTCAGCGAGAAACTTTATCTTTTCCTGAATAAGCGTGGAGGCGCCAAAGCGGCGAGACGCGTCAACCTTCGTGCGTACTATAATTGCCTGGAGCTGCTGATTTCTTCTTTCGAGCAGTTTCGCTCTTGCGAGAGAAGGAGACGGGGTGGGGGATGACAGCGCGTTCATGGTGACGCATCCTAGATCGAGAATCGTGAGGGAAGAAAGTTCATACCTTAGGCTGGGGGGCTGTATCCTTCTCCTCCCCCTTGTTGCATTCGGGGTCCAGTTTTTAAGGGGGGGGGGAGTTTAAATGTGGCGAGGGCGGGTTAAGTTGCGGTCGCTTGAGCGTAAGGTCTCGCGAGGGCATGAGAGATAACCGCTCGATACCCCTCAAGAAAGATGCTCTCGCTAAAAAAAACTATAGCCCTTTTTTTTGCGCATGCGCCGAGCTCCTCTGCGTGAGATTCGGAGGCAAGGAGTTTCTCAAGTGTTGCAGCGAGAGCAATCTCGTCACCCACAGGAAACAAGTACCCGGTTTCGCCGTGCTGAATTAAGTCGGGAATCCCGCCGACCGATGACCCTACGACGGGAGTCCCGGTAGTCATGGCCTCGATAATAACTCTGCCTAGTCCCTCGGACCGTGAGGGCAATACTACCGTTCTCGCCTGCCGCATCTGTCTCGCAAGCTCGTCTTGGGTCAAATAGGGGAGGAACTGCACCGACTCTCCTGCCGCGTGCGCCTTGATATTCTTCTGAAGCGAAAGAAGAAACTGGGAATCAGGCGTACTGCCAATAATCTTGAGGACAAGAGTCGGGTAGCTACCTCTAAGTTTCAGAAACGCATCAACGAGGGTGTCGACTCCCTTTTTGTGAATTACCTGCCCCGCAAATACAATACTCAATTGCTTCGATTTCGGAATTTCAGCCGCCATGAGAAAGGGCGTGAGATCCGTCCAGGCAGCGAAGCGAAAAAGTGGCGTGTGCGAATTCTCCTCCTTGAGTGCGCGTTCAGTGGAAGAGGAAACTGCTCGAAGAGCATCCGCCTCTCTGATCGCAAACTTGGCGAGGGGCCGAAGGATACGAAATAGGGAGGGGAGAAGGCGCTTTCTTGTGCTCTGTAGCTCTACACGCTCATCAAAGTCCCCATGGAGTTCAATGGCGAGGCGAATTCTTGAAAGTGGAAAAGGCAGTCTTTTTAAGATTGCAGGTAGAATGCCCTCGTAGGGACTCTGTGCGACTGCGACGAGATGCTGGCGACGGAGGCTTAGGTACACTAAGACGAACATTGATATGAGTGCGTATTGTAGCGAGGGAGAAAGGGTTCGCGAGGCAAGAATAAATCGCGTTCCTCCGGCACGAGAGAATCTGGGGAGCCGCGTCGGGGTAAAGCCTATTACAAAAATGGTTCCAAGGGACTCGATGAGCGCATGTCGGCGAGCGTTACCTCGACCGAGTGGGAACGTAGGAGCTGTTCCTCCCAGGAACACCACATTGGGAACTGCGTTCTTTGTCATAACGCTACAGTGATCGAATAATAATATTTGAGGTCTCCTCTACCTGCTCACGCGTAAGCGCGCTTCCCGAGGGCAGGCAAAGGCCACGTTCGAACAACAACTCGGCGCAGCCGTTCGTAAAGGCGCGAGCGGAGCGGAAGACAGTCTGGAGATGCATGGGTTTCCAAAGAGGCCTCGATTCAATTCCCGTCTCAGCGAGGGCGATCCGTACTCGCTCCCTTACGTCACGCGATGGAAGCAGCACCGTCGTGAGCCAGCGGTTTGGAGCTGCGCCTGGCAAGTTGGCAGGGAAGGCGACGGCTGAAACATTTCCGAGGATTTTCTGATAGTGCGCATACGTGTTCTGCCGCTTTTCCACGCGGTCCCTCAGGACTGTAAGCTGCCCTCTCCCCACCGCCGCTATCAGATTGCTCATGCGGTAATTATACCCAATTTCAGAATGCTCATAGTGAGGCGCCGGATCTCGCGCTTGGGTGGCGAGAAATCGAGCGCGCGCGACTGTCTCCTCGCTATTTGAAAGTAGGGCGCCGCCACCTGAGGTGGTGATGATCTTGTTACCATTGAAAGAGAGAATGCCAATGGTACCAAAGGACCCTAATTGTCGCCCCTTGTAGGTAGAGCCGAGCGCTTCCGCTGCATCTTCGATGAGAGGGACCTGAAAGTTGCGGCAGATTCTCTGAATCTCCTCCATCTTGGCCGGTACGCCATAAAGCTCAACAAGTATCACAGCCTTCGCGGGGGTCCCTTCCTTCTTTAGTGTTTCGAGGGCCTCCTCAAGGAGCTTGGGGCACATGTTCCACGTCTCTTCTTCGCTATCAACGAAGACGGGAGCTGCGCCACAATAAGCAATGGGATTGCAGCTTCCTGCAAAGGTAAAAGAGGAGCAGATAACTCTATCGCCTGGCTTAATATTAAGCGTAAGAAGCGCGAGGTGGATGGCCGCGGTGCCAGACGAGAGTGCTGCGGCGTGGTTTACTCCCACATAGGCTGCAAGCTCTCTTTCAAAGGCATCAACATGAGGACCAAGGGGCGCAATCCAGTTGGAAGCAAAGGCTTCGTTAACAAACTCCTGCTCCTTACCGCAAAGATGCGGGGGGGATAGCCATATTCTAAAAGGTTTCACGCGCGCTCCCTTAAGGCATTAGTTGTTACTTTATAACCTTGTTGGAGAACAATCGAAACGGGTTGTCTTAAAGGATAGGCCGAGTCTGGCTAAGTTAAAGAACCTTTTGGAGTACCCAAAGAATGGCAATCCCTCTTCCCCTTAGTGGTCTCTGTGGTCTTAGTGGTTGTTCTTGCAAGCCACTTCGCCCACCTCTATCAAAGTTTCCTTAGCAGGAGCCCCGCCGAGAACTCCCTGTAAAACGCGGCATCGTAGCTTCATTCTGAGCGCTTACCCCGCGCGGTTTCAAGAGCTGCCACGCGGTGAGGAGGAGAATTTTCATATCCAGCCCAAGGGAGAGCTTATCAACATAGGCCACATCGAGCTCGAACTTCTGCTCCCATGAAAGCAGATTGCGTCCGGAGACTTGAGCAAGCCCCGTAATGCCAGGAAGAACTTCATGGCGACGGGCTTGTAAGGGCGAGTAAAGCGGAAGGTATTCGGGAAGTAGGGGGCGGGGGCCCACCAGGCTCATTTCGCCCTTAAGAACGTTGATAAGTTGAAGCAGCTCGTCGAGTGAGGCTTTTCGAATAAGGGACCCTAGGGGGGTAAGGCGCTCGGAATCTGGTTTTAGCTCTCCCGATGCCGTGCGCTCGTCGGTCATGGTTTTAAACTTTATAATTCGAAATAGCTTACCGTCTTTACCCGGCCGCGCCTGCAGAAAGAGTATCGGGCCTCTATTCACCAAAGAGAGCAATGCCGCGGTAATCAGAAGAATCGGGCTAGAGGCAACTAAAAGAGCAAGCGAAACAAGTACGTCAAGGGCTCGCTTTCCATAAGTGAGGTAAAAGGTGCTTTGAGGGTGCACAAACGTCTCTCGTAATCGCAGTCTAGATCGCCTACCTTTAGCATAAGTGAGGGCCAACCTGGTATGTGCGGAATTGCAGGGAGCGTTAATCTTCGACCATCAAGAGATAAGGGGGCGCTTCTTGGCATTGCTCAAGGAATGGGAAGGGCTCTTGTCCACAGGGGGCCTGACGATAGCGGAGAGTTTGTCGATGAGAATCACGGGCTCACCTTAAGTCACCGGCGCCTCTCGATACTCGACCTTTCTCCGCTTGGCCATCAGCCCATGAGTTCCCGCTCTGGCAGGTATGTAATTTCGTATAATGGTGAGATTTACAATTACCGGGAACTTGGCGTTCAGCTTGAAACGAAGGGGGCCAGGTTTCAAGGCAGCAGTGATACGGAGGTACTTCTTGCAGCTTTGGAGGAATGGGGGATCGAAGGTGCTCTCACGCGGCTCGTTGGCATGTTTGCCTTTGCGCTCTGGGACAAGGAGGCGCGCACCTTAACGCTTGCTAGGGACCGGCTTGGCGAGAAGCCTCTTTATTATGGCTGGAACTCAGGCGCCTTTCTCTTTGGCTCAGAATTAAAGGCACTCCGTGCCCATCCTTCCTTCGCGGGCGAGATCGATCGTTCGGCACTGACGCTTTTTATGCGTCATGGCTACATCCCAGCGCCCTATTCTATTTACCAGAACATTTTCAAGCTCCCTCCCGGAAGCTTTTTCACCCTTGGACTTGATGCCTTGGGGGGCTGTCCATCAGCGTTTTTTCCTTGGGGGAAGGCTGGGGAGGCTGCTTCTCCTCAATTTTATTGGAGGCCAGGGCGCATTCTTGAGGAGTCATGTCTTCCTGAGAGAGACGCGCTCCAGCAGCTTGAGCAGGTCCTCTCAGAGTCAGTGAGTGGACAGCTTGTCTCTGATGTTCCGCTTGGGGCGTTTCTTTCGGGCGGGATTGATTCCTCGCTTATTGTTGCCCTCATGCAAAAGGCCAGCCCTTCCCGCATCAAGACTTTCTCAATCGGCTTTAGTGAGGCCGCCTACGATGAGGCTCCGCATGCGAAACTCGTGGCCGCGCACTTAGGGACCGAGCACACGGAATGGTATGTGTCACCTGAGGACGCGAGGAATGTGATTCCTAGGCTGCCTGAGCTTTTTGATGAACCCTTTGCTGATTCCTCCCAGATTCCCACGTTCCTCGTATCGCAGCTTGCCAGGCGCTCGGTGACGGTAAGCCTTTCAGGTGATGGTGGTGACGAGCTTTTTTGCGGTTATGAACGCTACTCTTGGGCGGCAAGCATTTGGCGCCTTATGAGAGCAGCGCCTGCTCCCCTGCGTTCTCTGGTATCGGCGGCGCTTCGTTTGCCTGGGCCCAAGAAATGGGAGTGGCTGATGACGGGCATCGGGGCCTTCCCATTTAAAAAATGGCGTCTTATGCACCCCGGCGAGAAAGTTCTGCGGTTTGCGGAGCTGCTGGGAAACAGATCCCGAGAGGGCTTGTTCTGCAATATGGCGAGCCAATGGAATAACCCCGAGGCAGTGGTTATTGACGGTCCAGAGCCAGCGAGCTTTTTGACCTCACCAGCACTCTGGCCTCAGGCAAAGGACTTTTTGTCTCAAATGATGTTCTTTGACCTCAAGACCTATCTGCCGGACGACATACTCGTGAAGGTTGACAGAGCCAGCATGGCGGCGTCTTTGGAATCTCGTGCGCCGTTCCTTGACCACCGAGTGGTCGAATGCGCGCTTCGAATCCCTACGAGCCTTAAGCTCAAGGGAGGGACGTCCAAGTGGATTTTGCGTGAGCTGCTTTCTAAGTTCGTGCCGCGCGAGCTTTTCGAGAGACCAAAGATGGGTTTTGGCGTTCCTATCGATTCTTGGCTGCGCGGGGAGCTTCGGGAGTGGGCGGATGACCTCCTTAGCGAGGAGCGCCTTGTTCGAGAGGGCTTTTTTCATCCTGGGCCGATTCGAGAGAAGTGGCTTGCGCATAGAAGCGGGGAGCGGAGTTTTCACTATCCGCTTTGGAATGTGTTGATGTTTGAGGCCTGGCTTACCGCTGAAATGGGTCGCGGCATCTCGCCCGTCCCCTGAAGGGGCCGCGGCCATGCCCATCCGCCTTGCGGGACGGATGGGCATGGGGGCGCGCTACCACCACTGCCGCTTTTTGTGGTAGCAATTACCGCAGGTATCTGCGTGTCGAATTCATAGGAAGAGAATGGAAGTAGTAATGCATTTTATCGACGTTTTCCTGCATATCGACAAGCACCTCGCTGCCGTAGCAGGGGAATACGGTTGGTGGACCCTTGCGATCCTGTTCGTTATCGTGTTTTGCGAAACGGGGCTTGTGGTTACTCCGTTCCTTCCCGGCGATTCTCTTCTCTTTGCCGCGGGCGCGCTCACCGTACAAGGATTTTTTGGCGTCCCTGAACTGCTCATTGCTTTGATTATTGCCGCGATTCTTGGCGATTCGGTGAATTATGCGGTTGGCAAGTGGATTGGCCCGCGGGTTTTTAAAGAGCAGTCTCGGTTTTTTAAGCTTGAATACATTGAGAGAACGCAGCTCTTTTATGAGAAGTTCGGTGGCAAGGCCATAATTATTGCGCGCTTTGTGCCCATTATCCGCACGTTTGCTCCCTTTCTCGCTGGCGTGGGCGTGATGAGTTACCCCAAGTTTGCTCTTTACAATGTGGTGGGTGCCATCCTTTGGGTTGTCTCTTTTTGTCTCGCCGGGCATTACTTTGCCAATATGCCCATCGTGAAAAATAATTTTACCCTTGTGATTATGGGCATTATCGTTCTCTCTCTCGTACCTGTGGCACTTGAGATGTACAAAGCAAAGAGCTCTAGGCCCGCGGGAGCTTAAAAGACTACATCATTCGCGGTCTGAGTGTTGCAGGTCGAAAATGGCACTGATTTGATTGCTTAGGGCAGGAAGGAGGTGAGGGGCTCCCAGTGACCACCTTCAGACCTTCGAGTCCTTCGCGTTATGATTGCGCTGCAATTTTGAGACAATTTCCAACTCACTACTTTAGATTCTCCGAGAATTTCTTAGTTGATCCTAACTCCCTGACTCAGCAACTCCTTTAGTAGCAACCGACCCTCCAGCCTTTTGCCCAGAAAGCCGACCGTTTTCTTCTCTGGGTGAAAGTATGAAGTTGCAGATAAGTGGTATCTTGGCTTTGGCGCTGTTCTCCTTAGCATGTGCCTTGCCTTCCCGCGCGCAAGAAGTGCTCGAAGTAAAACAAGGGCAGGAATTGATTCTCGAGCCTATGGCCGGCTACCAAGCTGCTCGGCAGCTCGGAGCGCTTCGAATCTCTCGTGCGAATATCGTCGCCCAAAGACGTCATCACGCGCTGGCGGGCCTTGAGCAAGGCGCCATACTTGCGCAGGGCTCAGATAGCTCCGTGTGGGTTGATTCGCAGGATCTTGCGAAGGAATGCGCGCGATATACTGCGGCAGGCTATCGGTGTTCTCCTAACGTCATCGTGTCGATTCGCGCAAACCCTAACGACACGTTTTATAGTTTGCTCTATGGGCTGCAGCGCATTGCTGCGCCGACTGCCTGGACTACGAGTACGGGAGCAGGCGTGCTGGTAGCGGTCATCGATACGGGCGTGAAATACGACCATGAAGATCTTACCGGTAATGTTGCAATAAACAGCGCCGAAGTTGCCAACAATAACATCGACGACGATAACAATGGTTACGTTGATGATGTGTATGGGCTTAATGCCATTACTTACACAGGCGGAAACTCAAGTGCAGGTGACCCCATGGATGACAATGGGCACGGGACCCATGTTTCCGGCACTATCGCGGCGCTTGGCAACAACTCCAAGGGTGTTATTGGGGTAGCGTACGGAGCGCAGATTCTTGCGGTTAAAGCGCTGGCTGCTTCCGGTTCGGGGTCTATCTCGGATGTGGTTGAAGGTATTGATTACGCCATCGCGCGCGGAGCTGATATTCTAAACTTGTCGCTTGGTACAAGCACGGCGGTCCCCGCCTTAGAGGCAAGCCTCGATCGCGCTGCGGCTGCCGGTATTGTGATAGTCGCAGCGGCTGGGAATGATGGAAGAAATATAGAGACGACTCCTTCCTATCCCGCAAGTTATACGACCTCAACTCTGATCTCCGTTGCCGCAACTGGCGAGTCAGATACCTTCGCGTACTTTTCCAACTTTGGAGGCAGCTCCGTGGATGTCGCTGCGCCAGGGGAGGGAATCGCAAGTACCTACCATACTGGCTCCTATGTCTACCTCGATGGCACCTCTATGGCTACGCCGCACGTGGCAGGAGTAGCGGCACTGGTAAAGAGTGCGAATCCTTCCTTGAGTGCGGCTACCATCCGGAGCATTATCCTTAATACGGTTGACTCAGTCTCCAGTCTTTCAGGAAAAGTGAGCACAGGAGGCCGCATAAACGCTTCCGCGGCCGTTGCTTCTGCTCTATCAACTGATCCGGGAAGTGGGGGAACAGGCGGTACGGAGAGTTACGCGCTTAGCATTTCCTCCCGCAAAGCCTCGGCAAAGGCTACCTTCGTGGTGGGCTCTCTGACGGACGCCTCATCGGAGCAAGGAGTAGCCTCCGTTTCTGTCACCCTGGTGTGCAAGAACAAGAGTCGAGGAACTAAACTCACCAATAGTAGCGGCCAGGTGTCTTTCTCGGTCAAGCGACCAGCCGCCGGTAAAGCCAATCTTGCCTGTCACCTGGTAAGCGAAGGGCTGCAGTCGCGCACCATTCGGGTGCGTGCTCTAAAATAGCCCCTTCCGGCTGGGAAAAAGCGCTCTAAAAAGACCCGCCCTCGCTATTTGGGTCTGCACCGGAGGCCTTCTCGAGAAGCTAACGTTGGTTGTCGAGCTGCTCGGCGCCGTGCTAGCGTACCATCCGTTCTAAAACGCGAGGGGTTCATGGACATTCGCATTGGGGTGCTTGGATTAGGATACGTGGGGCTGCCGCTCGCATTGGCGTTTGCGCGTACTTTCAAGGGCACTGTTGGGTTCGATATCGCGAGTGACAAGGTTGCTCAGCTCAGGAAGGGAATTGATGTCACCGAGGAGGGACTCGATGATGAAATCAAGGCGACCTCTCTTAAAATCTCGGATTCCATCGATGCGCTTAAGGGATGCAATTTCTATGTCGTGACGGTTCCAACCCCTGTCGACCAGAATCACAACCCTGATCTTACGCCCCTTCGAAGTGCCTGCGAGGTGCTTGCGAAAGTAATCAGCAAGGGAGCAACCATTGTTTTCGAGTCGACAGTCTACCCTGGCCTGACTGAAGAAATCTGCGGCACGTGGATTGCCGAACTTTCCGGCCTGGCCCGCGGACGTGACTTTAAGCTCGGCTATTCTCCCGAGCGCATGAACCCAGGCGACAAGGAGCACTCGGTAGATAAAATTGTGAAGGTAGTGGCAGGCGAGGATGCCGCAACGCTGGAGCTCGTCTCCAAGGTCTACGGCACCGTCGTTACCGCCGGCTTGCACCGTGCAAGCTCGATAAAAGTAGCGGAAGCTGCCAAGGTTATCGAGAATACGCAGCGCGATCTCAACATCGCCCTCATGAACGAGCTTGCGATAATATTCGACAAGATTGGGATTGCCACGCGAGATGTTTTGGAAGCTGCGGGAACGAAATGGAATTTTCTGCGCTTCTCCCCGGGCCTCGTGGGCGGGCACTGCATTGGAGTGGACCCGTACTATCTCACGACCAAAGCCGAGCAGCTCGGATACCATCCCCAGGTCATCTTGGCGGGAAGAAGAATCAATGATGGCATGGGGGCCTGGCTTGCGCAGCGCATGGTGAAGCTTATGGTCAATGCCGGCTTCGCGCTTAAGGGGGCACGGGTTGGCGTTTTGGGTCTCACCTTTAAAGAGAATGTCTCTGATATTCGCAACAGCAGGGTGCCTGATATCGTCAAGGAAATGCGTGAATTTGGGGCCGAGGTGCTGGTGCATGACCCGTTGGCAAAAGGGCAGCATGTAAAGCATGAGTATGGGCTTGAGCTTTCAGGTCTTGACGCGTTTAAAGACCTCGATGGCGTTATTCTCGCGGTCGCGCATGCGCAGTATCGCGAGATGGCGCTCTCTCAGTACGCAGAGATGCTCAAAAAGAATGCAATTCTTATGGATGTAAAAGCTATCCTTGATCGCTCCAAGGTGCCGAGCGGAATTTCTTATTGGTGCCTCTAAGTATGACAAACTACGAAATGCTCCGTGCCGAGTTACTACGTGGTTCGGCGTACGATATCTGTCTCACGGGCGCAGCAGGATTTATTGGTTCGCATATTCTGGAAGAGCTTCTGAGGCTCGGCCAGCGAGTGGTGGGCATTGATAATTTCGCAACGGGTCATCAGCGTAATCTAGATGATGTGAAGCGGATCGTAGGCAGCGAAGCTTTCGCGCGCTTTACTTTTGCAAAGGGTGACATTTGCGCGCCTGGATTTGTCGAGACGGCGGCACGGGGGTGCCGCGTAATAATCCACCAAGCGGCTCTTGGGTCCGTGAAGCGCTCTATCGATGACCCCATGGAAACCAATCGCGTTAATGTAGAAGGGACACTGCGCGTTCTTCAGGCTGCACGGACTCTGGGGATTAAGCGAGTGGTATACGCCTCTTCGAGCTCCGTATACGGGGACTTGAATATGAGTCCGAAGAGAGAGGACGTGCTAGGTAATCCGCTTTCACCTTATGCAGCCTCCAAGAAATTTAATGAAATTTACGCCGAAGTTTTTAAGTCATTGTACGGACTTGAGCCCATAGGGCTGCGCTACTTTAATGTGTTTGGCCCTCGGCAAGACCCCCATGGTGACTATGCCGCGGTTATCCCGCGCTGGACAGGTGAGCGCCTGCGGGGAGAAGAGTCGACCATTTTTGGTGATGGGCTTACCAGCCGAGATTTTTGCTTCGTCTCGAATGTGGTTCAGGCGAATCTTCTTGCAGCATTCGCTCCCACCGATAAGGTCTCGGGAGCGTATAATGTGGCTCTAGGAGATGAGACGACTCTTAATGAGCTTTACGAAGTTATCGATTCTCACGCTGCGGTGACGAAGCGCCCCGCGCGTTACGCCGCCTTTCGCCCGGGAGACGTGCGTAATTCCCGAGCGGATATCTCGAAAGCGGTTCGGGACTTGGGGTTCTCGCCTGAGGTTCGGGTGAAAGATGGCCTTGCGCTCACCGTGGAGTGGTATCGCAATGCACGAAGTGAATGAAGTGCCTAGCGCTTCGCTGATGCCAGAGCATTTAGAAGGGTGAGTGTGTGCCCCTCGTGCTCCAGAGGATGCCGCCGTGCGGCTCAAAGAGTGTTCCCTGAGAGTAAATGGTGCCTCCCACTTCTTCAGCAAGGCTTCTGATAAGTGCACGCACCTTGCCCTGAGCGTCGTCTGAAGGGACGATCTGAAGCCACATTACATCCTTGTAGCTGCCAGCAAGCTGCCCCAATTGCGCTTGAAGTTCTTGGTTCCTGGCACTTGCCTTCATGGCTGGGCGAAGGGCGAGGGTGAGGTAAGAAGAGAAATCGCCCTCATATCCACATAGGATTCGCACCTCGGTATCTCCTAACACTACGAGAAAAGGAATTTCGCCCTTCTTCGTAGGGGAGATAGCAAATGATTCTGCCTCAGACGAGGCGGCGTGTGCGAGGTGTGTGAGGCGCTCGAGAGTAAGGCGGATGGGCGTCTTGGTGAAAATGGTGGCGCTGGTAAGTGATCTTGCGATTGAGATGGGTGGCTTTCGGTGTGCCGATGAAGTGCTGCAAGCCGAAAAAGTAACGAGGGCCACGGTGAGCAGCGCTGCCCGTAGCAGACGCACAGCTGCGTCTCTGTTATGGGAAAGGATGGGGGCGGAGATTTTCAAAAACGAGGCCTTGGGTTACGACGCTGGCGAGAGGGGAGTTTTTCCATCATCGCTATCGTCCTGAGCTTCAACAATAGCAACGGAAGCGCCAGCAATTGCGAGGGAACCTGCCACACCGGCGCCAATGGCGGTGGGGATAGACATGCCAAGCACCGTGGTGCCACCAACGGCTCCAGCAACCGCGGTAGTCCCTGTAACCCCAATGCTCATAAAAGTAACGCTGGGAGTAACAGAGGCGACAGTCCAAACTCCAGGAGCTACGCCTTGAAACACGACGACGCCATTCGCGGACACTCCAGTGATTACTTCGCCAGTAGCTTCATTGGTGAGGGTCACCTCAGCGCCGTTTGCTGGCTGGCCTGAGGAGTCAACGAGCTCAAACTTAATGTCCCCTGCAGTCTCAACTTCGCTCATGTTGCGGGTAATTCCGCCGGTGTCTTTGATAATCATCTGCTCAGTCTCGGCTAAGGCAGAGTACGGTAGCAGAGTGCATGCGGCGGCTATGCTGAGGGTGCGAGCCAGCCTAGAGAGAGCTTGCCTAAGGGATGCGTTCTTCATAGAGATTCTCTTCGTGAGGATAGAACCAAAACTAAAGTACGTTTACTTCTCCAAGAGGCCTTGCGGGCTACACTACTTGGATTCAGCAGAGAGGTGGGGTGATGCTCAAATTATCGGTATTATTGAGAGAAATGGCGCGAGGGACTTGGCCTAGGTAGGGGGGCGTTGGCACAGCCTAACGCGCTCGCCTAGCGAGCGAGGTGCAAGGCGAAATAACCCAAAATTTCCCGCAGTTATGAAGTCCCGTGCTAAGTGCTAGGGGGAGGTTACTCCTTAGACCCGCTGCGAGAGTCCGCATAGAACGCCGTTAGTGCAAGGAGGGCGGCCGCCAGGGTGGTAATGGCTGGTATGCGGAACGGGAAATCAAAGAAGCTTGCAATTAAGAGGGCAAGCCCGCCACATACAAGCGCAGAAAGCGCCGCGCGAGGCCTGCCCTGAGAGCCCTTGGCCACTTTTGCGCAGCGAAATACAAGCAGAATAAGACCCGCAAGCACCATTGAGGTCGGAATAATTCCCATCTCCGCCAAAAATTGGAGAGGGTCAGAATGCAGGTAAACTGGATTTATGCCGCTTAAGGCGGTTGCCATGTATTGAGGGTGAACCTTGGCCCAGGCTCCTGCGCCGACTCCTAGAAAAATATGATCTCTAATGAGGGGAAGTGTGTCCTGGTAGAGTTGCCAACGCATATCGTCTTGGGAGTGCATGAGGCCATACTCCAATCGATCTGCGAACAACTCGGAGCCTCTGCCGTACAGGAAGAAATAGACCAGAACTGCCGCCGCGATACCGAGCGCTGGGCGCCCATAGAGCGATACGAGAGAGAAGGTACGTGCAATTTGTTCACGCGTTATATGGGTCGCCTTGCTTCGCCCCTTTTTTCGTGACTTGCGGGAGTGGAGAGCGGAGGTCTCAATATCCGGGCTTTCATTCGGCTCGGAAAGGCGAGCAACATCATCGGCCCAGCTGGCCTTGGGCAGCGGGTCTTTTCCAAAGATAAAATCCCGAAGGAGAAACACCGCGAGGGCTACTCCCATGGCAAGCCAGCTTCCTCGCGACAGTGAGGCTGCGATGCAGAGAGTTGAAGCGACGGCTAATCCCAGCAGAAGACCCACGCGGATAAGCCGATGCTGCACCCGGGTGCTCGCAACAAGAAGAGCCCAGGAGCGCTTATTGGCGCGTTGGGTAGTGAGCGCCAGATCGCGCAGCTCTATGAGGGTAACCGAAAGTGCCCCCGCAATTAGGAAGAATACAGGCAGCAGAAAGTGGGCAAGGTGATTGCTATTAACGAACGGCCAGCGTGCACGAACGGAAGTAAAAACGTGGTCGGGTTCAAACAACCAGAAGAGCTTGCCGGTGTCATAAAACCAGTGGCTAAGCGCCGTAATACTAACCAGGGTGCCTGAGAGTACGAGAAACATGATGAGCTTCTCTGCCTTCGCCTCGCGGCTCCCGACCCAGGCGCGGCAAAGCGCGAACGTGGCAACAAACGTAACGACATTCCAGAAGAAAGATAAGAAGGCGGCGCTTGACTGGGGAAGCGCCACTTTCCCAAGAACCGTATGCTGAAAAGGATAAAGTGTTCCCACGAGGAGTTGAATAGCGGTCCAACCGAGTACGCCGGTGCAGAGTGCCACTATCGCAAGGGAGGTGGAGTCCTTTCGGAAGCAGTACTCAAGCCGCTTACGCCCGAAGATGAAGAAAGCGATCAAGGCGCCAAAAACACAGACGCGCTCAAGGAGATACACGGGCTGGTGGACCGAGCCAAACCAGAGGGGGCTTGCGACGATGAGCAAAAAAATAAGCGCTGAGACTGAGCTTCTGAGAAGTGGGGGCAGGGCATGATGCTCTGCGCCAGGATGATTCTCGGGCTCGGCAGCACCGGAGCCAGAAATCTCAGAGGCGGCTTGCGTCTCGATAGGGTCAAGTTCGATTGTCGCTTCGCCGCCGCTAGATTCTTTTGGATATGCCATACTACGTTGCCTTTTGAGCCGTGTTGTCTCGCATTAGGGGAAAGTCGCTTTCTCCGCCGTTTTTTCAAGCGTTAGTTTGGAAAAGAGTTCCTGAACCTGCGCCTTGGTATTTTCAATTGAGGAGTCGTTTCTGATTACGAAATCCGCTCGCGCAACTTTGGAGTCCGTTGAGAGTTGCGCCGCAAGTTTCTTCTCTGCCAATTCTTTGCTGCAACCATCTCGTGCCATAACCCTTGCGATGCACTGGTCGTGGGACGCAGCGACTACTGCGATTCTGTCGAGCTCCTCATAGGAGTAGCCAGATTCAAAGAGCAGTGGTACGGCATATACGATGAGCGGCGCAGGCGGGGATTTGTGAAGTTCGGCATTCAGTCGCTTATGGAAGCTCTCGCGAATGCGCGGGTGGAGTATCGCTTCAAGCGCTTTGCGCTCAGAGGGGTTGGAGAACACTATTTCGCCAAGAGCCTTTCGGCAAAGCTGCCCGTTCTGGTCTAATATGACAGGTCCAAAGTGCTTGGTTACGAGCGTAAGCCCCTCGCTTCCGGGCGCCACGACCTCTCGCGCAAGTTCGTCGGCATCAATGATAACTGCTCCAAGCTCGTTAAAAAGTCCGGCCACGAGAGACTTTCCTGAGCCAATTGAGCCAGTAAGGCCAAGGACGAGTGGGGCCTCGCTCGGGGTGGGGACACGTTTAGCTGGCACCGTTGTTGGCTGCTGGTCATTCATTTGCTCGTTCCAATAAGAGGCTAGTTCAGAGCGTAACCGTCATAAGATTAAACCGCGCGTGGATAACAATTGTTGATTGCCCGTAATTTAGGTAGAAGTAACTCACTTTTAGAGAGTGGTCTATGACGATCGGTGATCCAGAGAATCTTAAGAAGAATAGCGCTTCCCGCGTTGCCCCAAAAGGGGAAGAACTCATAAATGATGAGCAAGATGGGCCTCTTACGGCTCACGGCGATGAGGACGAGGTGCCCATGCGCAAAGTCGACCAGGATTGGGACGATAGCGACGAGGGCGATTTGCCCGAGGAAGAAGAGGGGGGAGCCGGCGAACCTTCCTCAAAACGCGAGGCTCGGCCTACCACGAAGGAGGGGTGGGGACGAGGAGAAGGGGGGACACGAGCTCCGGCCTCCGCGAGCGCGTCAGGCGGTGCACCCCAGGCTGGCTCTCGACCCTCTTCTGGTAGAGGGGGCAGTCAGACCATGGAGGAGGACGAAGACGAGGCGCCTCAAAGACCAGCTCCCCGAGCGCGGATGGAGCGCAGAGCGCCGCCCAATTCAGTCCAGGAACTTTTTGCGAGCGAGATTCCGCAGCGCGCTTCCTATGCCGATCCAAAACTTCGGCAGCACCTCACCGGTACGGTTTTAGTAAAAGTGCTGAGTTATCCTGACCGTAGAGGGGGTTCCGATCGCGGCGGAGCAGATAGAGGGTATGAACGAGGTGGTGACCGAAGAGGTAGCGAGCAGCGCTTTCTTTTTGATTGGACGGCGGAGGCTGCGCGCTGCGCCCCAAGTGAGGCCACGACCGCAGATTGCGTCATCTCGGTGAGCGAGACCAATTTGATGCGAATAGCCCAGGGCGATTTAAATCCGCAAATTTCAATGCTTTCAGACAAGGTGCGGATTGAAGGCCAAGCCTCCTTTGCGATCTACTTCTTTAATCTTGTAGCTCCCCAAAACGGAAGTTTTGTTTAGGAAGTTCCAGTCGCCAGAGGTAGGTCGAGAGTGAAGGTGGTTCCTTCACCTTCTGAGCTTTTTACCGCAACAGATCCACCAAGATCTTTTACCATGGTTCGCACGATGTAGAGTCCCAGACCTGTTCCTGAGGTGTTCTTGCTCGTGCTCCCCCGAAAGCGCCTGGAGAAAAGTTTCGGGAGTTCCTCCATAGGAATAATGGGCAACGAGTTGTTAATTTCAAAACGAGCCAGGTCCCCCGCGCGAGAGGTGCTGAGCGTGATGGTGCCGCCGCGCGGTGTGTAGCGCAGCGCATTCGCAAAAAGGTTGGTGAGGATTCTTTCTAGCGGGATTCGGTTAACTGCCACCGGGAGACTCTCCTGAGAGATGACTGCGCGAACAGTATGTGCGGTTGGGTCCTCCCGGAAGCATTCTTCGATGACCGTCTTGCACGTCGCTCCAAGGTCGGCAGCCGCGTCGGTAAGGCCAAGGCGGTGAACGCTGAGATCGGAAAGCTGCTGATAGTTTCTGAGCAAATCTATTGAGCGCGCCGAAGTCGCTCTAATCTTCCCAAGAATTGATTTCTGCTGCTCGGAGAGCTGGGAGGCGCCTGAGGTCTCAAGGAGCGCGTCGGCATACCCGAAAATAGCGCTCAAGGGATTCTTTAGGTCGTGCGCTGCAGTGGCAAGAAACTCCTCGCGCTCTTGAAGAGACGAAAGCGGCGCCTCTTCAGCCCCTGAGGGTAGCTTTGCGTTTTCCCCTGTAGCTGGGTCTTCATTCACGGCTGCCAGGTCCGCAGAATTAGGACAGACGGCTATGAACATTATCAGTGGTGAGTCTTTGGTGCAGCCAAGTTCGAACACGACAGCCAAAGGCTTTCTTTTGCTGAGGGCCTCAGGAGGTACTGAGAGCTCAACGCAATTACAATAACGTGTTCTCGTAATGTGTCCAAGAACTGCCCCCCTAAATGAAGGATGCCCTTGCAGAACAAGGAGCTGCTCCTTGTGGTGTAAGCCGCTTCCTTCTACAACCGAGGGGGTTAAAAATGAGCACGCGGCTTGGTTCGCGTATAAGACTTCAGCGCTTCGTGAGAGCGCGAGTACTGGGCAAGCTGCGGAGTTAAACAAGTCAGAGGCCTGGGAACTACTCGCAAAGGGGATGGCGGGGCCAATTTGAGACAAGCTGGCGCGGGCTTCTGAGGGCGCAGGGGGATTTTTTTGTGGCGGTTCCATGGCTTAGGGCCACAATAGTAGCGCGAGTGAAGCTAGGCGCCACCCTCTTTTTATGGGAAGTATATAGGCCGTGGGCGGATGCCAGCGGCCCTTTTTATTAGCAAGAGAATTAAGACGCTATGTCGCTACCTTCTAGTCAATCCTCATCAATTCCGTCACCTTCTATTCAGTCACCCTCTGTTCAGGCATCCTCTGGCCAGGCATCTTCTTCGAGCTTGGCCGAGTCCTCCGAGTTTCCTTGCTTCGCTTTGGGAGCGAGCCACGAGTTCCTTAAGGGAGACTTGCTGGAATCTCTAAGAGCCATGAAGCTGAAGCGGCTTGAGCAAGGAGAGGAAGTGGCAGATCTTTCCATGCTTAATCCCGATATGGCGCCGCCGCGATTTCTGCTCGACAAGCTTATGGAGGCGTGCGCGAAACCCTACAACCACCGCTACGCGGTATCGCGTGGTGTGAGAAGGCTCCGTGAGGCCTTTGCGGAAAAGTATCAGGCACGCTTTGGAGTCTCGCTGCACGCAGAGTCCGAAGTCTGCGCAACTATGGGCACAAAAGATGCGGTGCTGCAGGCGCTGCGCGTACTTTGCGCACCCAAGGACAGAGTTCTTTGTGTGTCTCCGGTATATCCAGCGTACCGCTCACTTGCCGCGCTGCATGGCTTGGAACTTTGCACGGTGAAGCTGGAAGAATCGGAAGAGGGCACCACGAACGCTCTTTGCCGCGCGATAGAGTCTCTTCGACCTAAGGTTGTGCTTCTTAACTTCCCGCATAATCCCACAGGTGCGGTTATGAGCCTCTCGTTCTGGAACCTGGTTCGGAGCCACGCGCGCAGCGTGGGCAGTGTTGTCTTGAATGATTTTGTCTACGGTGAGCTTCTTCACTCTGACGGATGTGCCGTAAGTGCCCTCTCGGGAGGGGGAGATTTTAAGGGCGTGGTTGAGAGCTATAGTCTTTCAAAGGCTTATAACGTGCCGGGCTGGCGGGTGGGCGCACTTGTGGGTGATGCCCGGATTGTTGAGCAAGTGAGCCGCGTGAAATCGCATGTCGACTACGGGATTTTTCTGCCCGTGCAGCTTGCCTCGGCCTCCGCACTTGAAGCCCGCGAGAACCTTACGCTGGCCTCGTCCGCAGAATACCGGGCTAGGGCTCAGGTTCTCAGTGCCGGGCTGAAGCGCTGCGGATTTACGGTTACTGAACCCAAAGCGGGAGGCTCTCTTTGGGCCAAGGGGCCCCAAGAGCTTAGCGGCTCGGGCTCGGTTCTTGCGGGCGCAGAAATGCTTCTTTCGCGAGCGGGGATACTTGCGGCGCCTGGAGTGCTTTATGGGGAGGAGTGGAGTGCGTACTTGCGTTTTGCGCTTGTGCAGCCTCCCGAGCGGCTGCGTGATGCGTGTCATCGCATCGCGGAGGTGGAAGGTGGGGTATTTCATGCGTAGCGCGCGCGTAGCAACGATTGGAGCAGCTCGGTTCTGCTTGAGGCGGGGCTCTCTCTCAGCACTTAGTGCTCTCATAGCTCTGAGCCTTTCGCCAACGGGGCTTGTGTTGGCTGAGGGAAATGCGCCTGAAAAAGCAGGCTATGAAAGCGCAGCGCAGAGTAGCTCGGCGAGCGCAGCCTCTTCCGCGAGCGACCGAAAAACCAGCTGTTATGAGGCAGGCACTAAAGTTGAAGAGGCCGTAAAGTCAGAGGCTCAAGGAGAGAAAGAGGAGGCCTTGTACCGCAAAGCGTTTGAGCTTTGTCCTACCATGGCTGAAGCTCCCTACAATCTCGCGGTGCTCCTCAAAAAGAAGGGCAGTTTGGATGCTGCTCTTGAAAATTTGCGTGCCGCTCTGCGCGCTCGGGAAGACCAAAACTTTCGCATCGAGCTTGGAAATGTCTTGAGTTTGTCCGGCAACATAGAGGAGGCCGAGCGTGAATTCCGGCGAGTTCTTGATGAGAATCCACGTTCTCCTAAGGCCTTACAGGGGATAGCGCTGCTCTATGCGAGCAAGGGCGAAAATGCAAAGGCGCTTGATTTTCTCGAGCGCGCGAAGGAAGCCGACGAGCTAGACTCGGTTACGTGGTTTAACTTGGCGGTGCTGTACGACCGTGCTAACCAGCTTGAAGCGGCAGTTCAGGCGTTTGAGCGCGCGGCTGCGCTCTCTCCTAAAGACGGCAGTATTCAACTTTTCCTCGGCCGTACTCTGAGGCGGCTTGGAGAAACGGAGAAAAGTCGGCGGGCTCTCGAGCGTGCCGCAGATTTGAGCCCTGATGAGCCAGGCGTGCAAGTCGCGCTCGGGGCTGTGTACGATTCTCAAGGTGACCCAGAGCGTGCTGAGCGTGCTCTGAGGCGCGCAGTTGAATCAGACCCTAAAAACAGCACCGCATGGGCGAACCTGGCGCTGGTCCAGCTTGATGGCGGGCGGGCCGAGGATGCGGCGAGAAGCGCCCGCATGGCAGTAGAGCGAGCTCAGCAAGACCCTCAGAGTAAAGCGGGCGCGGGCAAGGAAGAGACCTTGGGCCGTGCACATGGCATTCTTGGCTGGGCTCTTTTGGAGCTTGGCAGGCTTGGGGAGGCCGAAGAAGTGATTTCTCGTGGGGCTGAGATTACGGAGACTGTGTCTTCGTCTCATACCCGCGCCGCCAGTTATCTGACTCAAGCCGCCCTGAAGCTCCGTCAGGGCAAAACGACTGAGGCTAAAGAGAGGCAACGCACAGCGGCGGAAATAGCTCCCACGCTGCAGTATTCCCACGAACAAGGCTGGAGAGCGTGGCGATAACTCTCAAGAGTAAGCGAACCTTATGGGCGCGTCTTATTTCGGGGCGTCTTCATTAAGCTGCACACCAGGTGGCAGCTCTGCTCCCGGAGGCGCCAGCATGGTGCGGGCCTGATTCGACCTCGAGAAAAGCACGGCCAACGCGATTACCGCGACCGTGATAATGAGAAAATTTCGAAGTGCAGATTGCAGAAAGCCAGCCATAAGGTGATAGGTTAGAGGCTCATACGTCAAGGGTAAAGCCCTAAAATTGAGGAACCAGGGAATTGTGCGTGCGCTATGACGAACCAGGGCGGGGATAGTTTTCTTGTAACCGGTGCCAATGGCTTTGTGGGATCTGAGATGGTCCGCCTTTTGCGTGCCCAGAAGATTCATGCCCGTGCGCTTGTGCGCTCAAAGTCCAAGGGCGCGGAGCTCGCGGCGCTTGGAGCGGAACTGGTAGAGGGAGATCTTACGCAGGTCGAATCTCTCGCGCGGGCCATGGAAGGCGTGCGGGGCGTGTACCACATCGGTGCGGTGTACCGCGAAACAACTATCTCGAATGAGACCTTCTTCAAGGTAAATGCCGAAGGTACAAGAAATGTATTTGAAGCTGCGATCTCTCGCGGAGTCTCGCGAGTAATTCACTGCTCAACGGGGGGAGTTCTCGGCGATATCAAGGGAGCTCCCGGGAGCGACGTTTCTCCCTACGCTCCAGAGGATGTGTATCAGGAGAGTAAGGTTGAGGGGGAGAAGATTGCTCTTGAATACTATCGCTCAGGAAAAATGGGCGGCGCCGTGATTCGTCCAGGGATGATCTATGGCCCCCGTGATACACGCTTTCTTAAGCTCTTTAAGGCAATTGCGCGGCGCCGCTTTGCACATGTGGGAAGTGGCCAGCAGTGGGTGCATTATGTTGATGTGCGGGACCTCTGCCAAGCATTCTTGCTTGCGATGCAGCACGAAGAGCTCAATGGTCATATTTACTGTATCGCAGGTGCAACCCCAGTATCCTTTGCTACCTTTGTTGATCTGGTGGCAGAAAATTTGGGAGTTCGCGTGCCGCGTTGGCACGTTCCTTTGGCTCCGCTTCAGATCGCGGGAAGTGTGTGCGAGTGGATCTGTAAGCCGTTTGGTATTTCCCCTCCGCTCTATCGGAGACGCGTTGATTTTTTTAAGAAAAATCGCATTTTTGATATCACCAAGGCACAGCGGGAGTTAGGGTACACGCCAAGGCAGGGCCTCCAAGAGGAGGTTCGCGAAGTGGTAAGCTGGTACCGGGGGCAGGGGTTGGTGTAGGTTCAAGCGGCATGAGAATTCTCTTTTTAGCTCCGCAGCCATTTTTCCAAGAGCGCGGTACGCCAATTGCGGTCAGGCTTGCCGTTGAGGTGCTTGCCAAGCGTGCGGGCGATCAGGTGGATCTTCTCACCTACCACGAAGGTGAAGATGTGGCGCTTCCAGGAGTGCGTTTGCACCGCATTCATGTGGGGAAATGGGGAGAGCGTTTGGGACTAAAGAGAATTGGTCCGGGGATCTCCTGCAAGAAACTTATTTGTGACGTCTTTTTTCTGTTTCGAAGTTTGGCGTTGGTAAAGAGCTCGCTTGCCTTGAACGTAAATAGCGGCTCTGAGAAAGAGCAGGGCCCTTACCACCTGGTGCATGCGGTTGAAGAATCAGTCTTTATCGCCTGGCTTATTAAGCGCCTTTGGGGGATTCCCTATCTCTACGACATGGATTCCTCTCTTGCCCTGCAATTGGCTGAGAAGTGGTGGTGGGTGAAGCCTCTTGCACCCCTTCTTAGCTGGCTTGAGCGCCTTGCCGTGCGTGAGAGCTTGGCCGTAGTTCCCGTGTGCGACGCGCTTGCCGCCATAGCGCAGAGGCATGGTTCGCGTCACACAAAGGTTCTGAGTGATATCTCGCTTCTAGGCATTGAGAGGGGCGATACTGCGCGTAATAAATCTGAGGGCGAAAAGATTAATCTTCGCGCTGAGATGGGAGTTCCCTCTGACGCGAAGGTGCTCCTGTATATTGGAAACTTGGAACGCTACCAAGGTATTGATCTCTTAATTGAGAGCTTCTCGTCTATTGCAAAAGACTTCCCAGAGGCGCATCTCGCAGTGATAGGTGGCTCGGCTGCTCATATAGAAGCCTACCGAACCAAGTCGGCCCTACTTGCAAAAAGACAGATTCATATTCTTGGGCCTCGGCCGGTAGCGCAGCTCAATGAGTATCTCGCCGAAGCCTCGATTTTGGTCTCCCCGCGCACGCTCGGAAACAACACGCCTATGAAGATTTTTTCATATCTTCATTCGGGCATTCCCGTGCTTGCGACTCGCCTTCCCACGCACACACAAGTCTTGACGCCCGACGTATCCGTCTTGGCCGCTCCTTCGATTGGCGAATTTGGCGCTGGTATGGCGACGCTTTTGGCGGATGCTGAAATGCGGGCTTCTATCGGCGCGCGCGCACGGGCACTGGCCGAATCGCGCTACACTTTCGCGCAGTTCGAGCAGACACTAAGTAGTATTTACGACACGGTGCGCCAGTCGGTGGGAGAGACGCCGCTTCGCCCTGGCGGTTCGCTCGTAGTCGGAGGGTGAGAAAGTTAGCCTATTTTTTCTGCTGCCTAAGGAGCCTCTGAAAAACCTCGATATTCTATTTTTTGTCTCTGTGAACTCTGTGCCCTCTGTGGTTTTTCAAGGATATAAATCAACCACAGAGGGTACAGAGTTCACAGAACAGGCTTTTTCAGAGATTCCCTAAGTGATGTGCCCAAGCCGCTAGTAGGCCCATAGTTGAATTGGAGAGTTATGAAGAGTCTTCAGCCCCTTATTCAGTCCAAGAGCGACAGGACCGCCTATGATGTACTAGGCGACCGCTACACGCTGCTACTTTCGGCAGAGGAAACAGGTGGTGCCTACTCTCTTTTTGATTTTGAAGTACCGCCTGGCCGAGGCTCGCCCCCGCATATTCACTCCCGAGAAGACGAGTCCTTTTATGTGCTCTCCGGGGAGGTGGATTTTATGGTTGATGGCAAGGTTACGAGAGCGAGGTCAGGGGATGTGGTCTTCGGCCCGCGTGGTATCAAGCATAACTTTACGGTGGTGGGCGCTTCTCCCGCCCGCATGATTTGCCTCACATCCCCCGGGGGATTCGAGAACTTCTTCGCCGCCGTGGGGAGCGTGGTTAAGGATAAGAGCATCCCGCCTCAAGCTCCCCGCGAGGAGGATATTCAACGGGTGGGAATTCAGGCTCCGTTGTTTGGGCTTGTCATGCTTTAGGGAATCTCACGGACCCAAGGGGATCCCGTGAGATATGACGGCTAGTTTCTCCCTCGTATTTTCCGCCTCATTTTCTCCTTGAAATCTCTCAAGAGAACTCTTAGTGCTCGGCGCTTGTGGTTAAGCCAAAAGAGCCAATAGCCACCGGTGAGGAAGAATCGCAGGGCTCTTGCGCGAAGTTTTGGCAAGAAACAGAAGATATGGGACAGCATGTGCAGCTCAGTCTTAAGAAACTGCATGCCGTGATGACGCGGAAATTCAGAATAAGCGGCGCCATAATTGGGAATCGCCTTTCCCTGCCTGCGATGTGTCTCTATGACTCGAAATGCCCGCCAGCGCTTTTCAGATGCCATGAGTTTGTTTGATTCTAACACTTCGCGGCGCGTGACTTCGACTGATTCAACTTTGCCCGCGTTCACGAGCTTTTCGTAAGCGGCGACGCCTCGCGCTGAGCGCAGGAGGCCAAAACTCCAGCCTTGATAAAGATCCACATGATCCTCAGGGGGCGCCATCCACGGATCTCCCACGCTGATGTCGGCAAAATCCGAGAGGCCGTCAAAGCAGGTGGTGCACCGTACCGGGGTATAAAGCCGGTAAAGAACATTGATCACCTCGATGGAGCTTGGTCTGTATCCTTTGCGATCGCCAAAGTAGAACGGATAGAGCGAGCCATCCGCGAGTTCCACATGAGGAGTGCCAGGGTGTTTTCCCACGCGCGAAATAAAGCGCTTCACCTGAGCTTTTTTATCGCCAAGGGTTTCCCACATGACATGGAATGCCTCGTGTTCAATCGCCGCATGGCAGAAGAGTCCAATACTAAGTACCACACGCGATTTAATACGAGCGTCGAGCTCGGCTGCTTTGAGAAAACCATGGATCTGGCAAGGTAGTCCCACGATGGCATAGCGACCGGGAATTTCGCGAATTTCGCCAAAGACAGAGTTCGTCGGGCTTATGGCATACTTAGACTTCATGCTCGAAAGGAGCTGCTCCCGAGAGCGGGCAACAATCGCTTTCCCTTTCCAAAGCTCTGACTCGTCTGATCCGATACATACCGCGCCGTCGATCTCGCCACTTTCGAGTAAATGGGCAAGAAGTGCCGTAACAAGTCCTCCGCTAGTTGAGTGCTCGCGGATAAAGGGGTCGGTGCTGGCTGCCAGTACACCTCGTTCAAACGGACCGTGCGTGTCGGTAATGGTGGCCGGGCGGCCGTAAATCTCTTGGTGAAAGGCATTCAGGTCAAATTCATCGCCGGGGCAGACTCTGACACACAGGTCGCAGTCCGTGCAGGCGGAGAGGTTGTTCACCTGGGGATATTCTTCGGCGTCCCTCCCAAGGACTTTTGTGGGGCAAATGCCGACACAGGAGCCGCAGCGGTGGCAGAGTCCGCCGTCTACAATATGGGAGAGACTTCTGAGTGCTCTGGGTATGGGCGGCGATTCAGAGGGGCTGCCCTCGAGGGGAGCAAGGAAAGGGCTTGCCGGCTGAAGCGCAGAAGCGCGAAGAGGTGCCGTTTCTGGGAGGATTCTCAGACTACTGCGTCCTGCCGATGAGCCATGTAGCCCAGAACCTGCGGCGCCTGAGCTCGTTCCTGCAGGAACCTGGCGGTCATTTGGGGCTTCTGATGAGGGCATACCGGGGCACTTAGACAAGTCGCGGTGTAAGGTAGCATAGCGCGCCGCAGACGTCGAAGGGCGCTTTCATGGCTTTTCCCTAAGGCTGGGTGAGGTAGGATGGAGCCATGCCGTACGCCGATGTTGCTTCTTCCACCGAAGATTATGCTCGAAGATTCTCAGGGAGCGTGGGGGCCTGGCTCCTTGAGCGCCAGAGCCAGCTCCTTCGGGCCTTACTTGCGCGGGTTGTCTCGCCCCCAAGTGTGCCTTATTCCTTGGTCGATGTGGGGGGAGGTCATGGCCAAATAGTGCGAGCCTTTGCTCAGGCGCGCCAGCCTTCGCTTACTGTTCTAGGAAGCGACTCCTCCTGCAGTCAGAGAATCACCGATCTTATAAATGAAAATAGGGTCCGCTTTGAGAGTGGGGACTTACTGCACGCCCCCCTTGCGGACCGAAGTTATGAGGTAGTGACGTGCATTCGGCTTCTTCCTCATATTGATGAATGGAAGGCTTTAATAGGGGAGCTTTGCCGCATTTCAAAAGATGCGGTGATTGTCGACTATCCTCCTCGCGCAAGTTCGAATATTTTCTACCCTTTGCTTTTCGCACTCAAATCAAAGCTTGAGGGAAACACTCGTACGTTTACCCTGTTTTCGCACCGAGAGATTGATGAGGCCTTTGCCGCGCATGGATTTACTCTGGCGGCGCGTGAGGGGCAGTTTTTCTTTCCTTTAGTTTTGCATCGGATTCTTAAAAGCACCTTCATCTCCAATTTTCTAGAAACGCCCGCTCGCTGGCTTGGACTGCAGAGGTTTTTAGGCAATCCAGTGCTTGCGCTCTATCGGAGGAGTGGATCTATTTAGAGATTCACCATGAATCGG
>JBIKWF010000028.1:0-43968 GCA_044356455.1 Bdellovibrionota bacterium
CCAATGACACAACGCTCCCCAATGTGAGTTCCCGTCAGGATGTGGCAGAAGTGCCAGATCTTTGTGCCGGCACCGATGCTGCTTCCGTCATCGACATAGGAGCTTTCATGGACAAAGCTTGAATCTTGCGGGGAAGCACTCACGCGTTTGCTACCTCCCACCTTTAAGGAACGGATGATAATCGCCGGTGAGGCCAAGTGGGGTGGTATTCCGAATGGAACTTACAGCTTCAATCGAGGCGAAGGCGTCCCTAAGCCCGAAGCCTTTCCCCGCGAGTATGTTTTCATATGACTTCGTGTGAAGGTCAGTAAATCCATCCGAAAATTCAACGGATTCACCATTAATCTGAAGCTGTCGATACGTGGTTTTTCCCGCCGACCGAACTGCATCAGGCAGGTCTCTACTATTCACCGAAAGAAACCAGCGCACACGTGCATTCTCAAGCTCAAGATACCCGGCTGCCCGCCGAGGCTCGAGGACATGCACGACATTGTGCTGAACGCTGCCGAAGACATAGGAGAGCATGTCAAAGAAATGCACCCCTATGTTGGTAGCAACGCCGCCTGATTTGTCTACCGCCCCCTTCCAAGAAACATCATACCAGCGCCCGCGAGAGGTAATATACGTGAGGTCAATGTCACTCTTTCTCTCGCGTGGTTGAGAAGCAACTTTTTCCTTAAGCGCGATAATGGAGGGGTGATGCCGCAATTGTAAAATGGTGTGAACCCGCTTCCCCGTCTCACGCTCCATCTCTTCAAGTGGCTCAATGTTGCGCACATTAATGACCACCGGCTTCTCACAGATAGCATCGCAATTGCTTCTTAGGGCAAAGCGAATATGCGCATCGTGAAGATAGTTGGGAGAACAAATCGAGCAGTATTCAATTCCCGCGCCGCGGCGGCGAAGCTTATCGATGTGACGATCAAATCTCTCGAACTCAGTGAAAAAATCAGCATCGGGGAAATAGCTATCCATGATCCCAACGCAGTCGTGCTTGTCGACTGCGGCTACGAGGGTATTGCCGGTTTCTTTAATCGCCTTGAGATGGCGGGGGGCAATAAAACCTGCCGCCCCTATGAGTCCAAAGCTTTTCACGGTACATTCCTTTGAAGTTCTGCGCCTGCGATCTTCCTCGCCAAGAGTATCGCCTCACCTTGTCCTTCGATATCTCATTTCGATACTGGTTGAGGCTTAACCCGAGACCTGCTGTTCTTGGCTCACTAACAAATTTAGATGTTGATTTGATGTCCTGCGGAGCCAGTTTTGCAGACTAAAACGCAGTCTCTGCTGCGAATTTTCCTCATTCATTCCTGCTGCTTCCACAGGGCTTGGGCCCTGTGTCGCTCAGCGCCAATAAAAAGGAGAAAAGGAATCCGAAACTTATTGCCTTGGCTGCCCTACCTGCTTCTGCACATACCCACAAATGGTAGAGGCGATACTGAGAGAGGAGGTAGCAGCCGGAGATGGGGCGTTAAGGACATGCACCACCCCCCTATCCTCAAGAATGAGGAAATCATCCACAAGTTTACCGGAAGCATTTAACGCTTGCGCTCGCACTCCCGCTCCGGCAGGAACAAGGTCCTTCACCGAAACCTCTGGAACTAAACGCTGGAGCGAGGCTGCGAATAGGACGGGACTCATCGAGCGCCGAAACTCCGTGAGCCCCATCTTCCAATGCCGAGCAGCAAAACGCCAAAACCCAGAATAGGTTAGCATTTCGGCAAGCTCCACGGGCCGAATGTCGCGATGTCGATAGCCCTCACGCGCCAGCGCAAGGACGGCATTGGGGCCGCACTCAACTCCGCCTCGAATCATCCTGGTGAAGTGAACGCCAAGAAAGGGATATTCAGGATCCGGAACCGGATAAATGAGATTTCGGCAAAGCTTCTGTGCTTCAGGACGTAGCTCATAATACTCTCCCCGAAAGGGCACTATGCGCGCGGGCGGAGACGCACCCATAAGTGTCGCCACTCGGTCACTGTAGAGGCCCGCACAATTCACCACCAGATCCGCGTCAACCTGACCCGATTTTGTTTCAAGAATCCACCTTGCTCCAGCTCGAGACGCAGAAAGAAGGCCGGAATCTAGGCGAATTTCTCCTCCACGCTCCCGAATAACTTGGGCGTATGCTTGCCCCACTGCGACGTAGTCTATGATTCCAGCTTCGGGAACATGAATCGCGCGGAGTCCTTGCACGGCTGGCTCTATCTCACGCATCCGTTCTGGTCCTACGAGCTCACATGCCACGCCATTGGCGACGCCTCGCTCATACACCTTCTGAAGTCTTGGAAGCTCCAACTCTTCGGTTGCGATTATGAGCTTCCCGCAAATTTCGAAAGGAACATTGCGTTCTTTACAGAACTCTTCGAGCATTTTCTTTCCCTGAAAGCAGTTTTTAGCCTTCAGGGAACCGGGAGCGTAATAGATTCCCGTGTGCATGACGCCAGAGTTATGGCCTGATTGATGCCGCAGCAGTCCTGATTCTTTTTCGAGGACTATGATTCGGTGGTTTGGAAACTGAGAGGTAAGTGTGTACGCGGTCCCTAGTCCCACGATGCCACCACCAATTATTACTATGGCAGAGTTCATAGGTCATTTACCGGCGAAAAATTGCGAATAGTCACTTCAAAAAAAGAGCCTCCTTAACACCACTAGAAAAGGTTAGGGAAAGCCAGGAATAAATACCCAAGGAGGCCCCAGCGGCGCCGCAAAAATATACACAATCGTGCCAAGCGCGAGGTACGGCCCAAAGGGCAGTTGATACGTCATGCGCTTGCCCGAGGCGATGATCAGGAGAATGCCAATCACAGAACCAAGCAGGGAACCAATGAACATCGTATAGAGCGCGCCAGGAAGCCCAAAAAACGCACCGGTCAGCGCAAGAAGTTTCACATCACCAAGCCCGAGGCCCTCACGTTTGCGAATTCGGTAATAGCCTTCGGCAATGGCGTAAAGCACTCCGCCACCAAAAAGAACGCCTAAACCGGACTCAATAATCCCCGAAACAAAAGGCCAGCCCAAGAAGGGATAGAATTGGTTTACCAGTGAAAGCGCGAGCCCAATTCCAATTCCAGGAAGTGAGATCACATCCGGAATAATATAGTAGTCGATGTCTATAAAACTGATGACGATGAGCATGCAGCAGAACACATATACGCCAGCAGCAGTTACCGTGGGGCCAAACGCGAGCAGCGACAACACCGCAAAGAGGGCGGATAAAAGCTCTACCAGCGGGTATCGAAAGGGGATGCGGACCTTACAGAAGGCGCACTTTCCCCCCAACGCGAGCCAGCTAAAAAGAGGGATGTTATGAAACCAGTTAAGCTGCGCTTTGCACTCGGGACAAAAAGAGCGCGGCGGGTAAGTGAGAGAGAGTTCTTTCGTCGAGTTCGCTTCATCTTTGTGGAGGTCACCTTCCTGAGAGCCTTCTTCCTTAGAAGCCTCTTGAGTAGAGGACGCCTCAAGATTCGTTGCGCTGGCCTCCTCCTCTTCAGCTTCCCAATCTGGGGGCCCCTTCGGTCTTCCAAACGGCAAGCGATAAATGCACACCGTTAGAAAACTTCCAATGATAAGTCCAAATACTGCGACACCAATAAGAAGCAACACACGCATTACCAAAAAGGAAAGACGTTTCTTCTGACTGCTTCTCTATTCTCGTCCGCATTTCCACGTAACCGGCACGAGAGGAGTGCAACCTCGGCAGTCATATCTCGAGTAGGTAAGAGCCTGCCCCTCCAGAAAAATCCCACATTACTAGGCTTTTACATAGGCCCGGATTTTCCTAGGCAGCCCCTGAAAAACGCACCTCTGGGCCCTCTGTGGTGAGATTTTCATCAAGAAATTCACCACAGAGGGCCCGAAGGTAGATAGAGGTGTATTAAGAATGAAGGTTTTTCAGAGATTCCCTAGCCGCTACGCGGATCTACCAGCCTTGGCCCGAAGTTTTTCCATCAAGCCCGAAAACTCCTCTCGGCGAATGATTCCCGCGAACTCATTTCGATAGTTCGCGACGAGCCCGATGTTCTCGATAATCACGTCATACACGCGCCAATTACCCTTCACGAATTGAAGCCGGTAATCGATGGGAAAGGTGTCGCCCTTGTTGGTAACCGTGGTGCGAACAATTGCTTTCGCTACCTCACCCGGGGCGGAGGGCATTTCAACTTTCTCCTTGTCGACACTCACCATATCGCTGGTGACGGTCTCAACGCGGGCAAGGTAGGTTGACGCAAGGAGCTCTGAGAACACCGAGACAAACTCCTCCTGCTCAGAAGCTGTCCTCTTTGACCACTCAGGCCCAAGAGAACGGCGAGCCATTTCATCAAAATCAAAGCGCGGCTTGATAACACTCCTAAGTTTCTCCCGGCGCTGGGCTAGGTAGGCCTCACCCTTGAACTGCTCAACTGCGGCAATAACGTCATCGAGAGTCGCTCTCACCTCTTTAATCGGCGCAGGAAGGGTCCCTACACTGTCAGCTGCCTGGGCAACCGATCCCGCAGGGGACTCAGCAAAAGTACCGTGGGGCTGAAGAATCGCCACCAGGCCGATAGAAAGACAGGCACCGAGAAGAGATCTGCCGAAAAGAGACCTACTCGTGCGTCCTTCAACTACTACTGCGGCTTGCGCACTATTTCTTTCCATCTTCTTTTCCCTGTGGTGCTGATTTCTCAGGATCGCTTTCGAAACTATGGATAATCTTTCCGATAATATCTTCGATATCTACCGCGGACTCGGTCTCGGTAAGCTTCCCATTTTCAGGAATAAAACGCTCCGAGCCACCGCGCGATATTTTAATGTATTTATCGCCAATAATCCCTTTTGTCCGAACCGAGGCAATATCATCATCTCGCAACTTGACGCCTTCTTCCAGGCTTAAGGTCACCAGCGCCGCGGGGTCATTCAAATTTATCGCAGTAACCTGGCCCACCTGCACGCCTGCAATCTCAACCGAAGCTCCCGTTTTCAGGCCAGCGATATTATCGAACTCCGCGAGCACCGAATACTGGCGAGGTCCAAAAAGTTTAAGGTCCCCTAATCCAATAGAAAGATACCCGGCTGCCGCAACACCGCAGAGGGTGAAGATGCCGACAAAAAACTCAGTCGAAAGGGAGCGCCTTGGCATAGGAATCCCCTGCGAAGATGCCGTCGACGAAGGCGAGGCTGTGCTTGAAGAATTACTGGATTTTAATTGGTCCATCGATCCGTCCATGCAAGAACTGAAAAACTGCTGGGTTTGTCGAACTAAGCAACTCTGCCGGTGCCCCTTCGACTATTATTTTTCCCCCAAGAATCATCGCTACTCTATCCGATACTTGAAACACTTCGGGAAGCTCATGGCTTATCACCACTCCCGTAAAACCCCACTTCTCTTTGCTCTCCCGGATGAGGTCATACACCTCTTGCCCCGTGAGAGGATCAAGCCCCGTATTCGGCTCATCGAACAACAACACCTTGGGCTCTGTCACAAGCGAGCGGGCCATACCAACCCGTTTCCTCGTCGCCATTGAGATTTGCTGAGGCAAAAGGAAGGCGACACTTTCTAAGCTAAGCGCCTCAAGCATCGCACAAACTCGGCTATGCGCCTCACGCGCCCCCAAAAACATCCTCTCACGAAGAGCAAACGCGACATTGTCATACACCGTAAGCGAATCAAAAAGAGCCGCTGACTGAAAAAGAACTCCCAAACAGGCGCGAATCTCGTTCTTTTCAGCCTCGCTCTTCGCCTTGGTGATACTTCGTCCCCCAATAAGAATATCTCCGCTGTCTGGCTGGAGAATGCCCATAATGAGCTTCAAAAGCACCGACTTCCCTACTCCGCTGGGACCAACCACCGCAGTTGTCTTCCCAGGCTCTATCTCAAGATCGATCTCTCGCAGGACTACCTGAGATCCAAAACTTTTAGAAACGTTCCGCACCGAAATCATGCTACTAATCCATGAACATTCGAGTGAGGATGCTAGAGAGGAAGTAGTCAATTACAAGAACTGCTACCGATGCAGTTACCACGGATTGAGTGGTTGCTTTATTCACTCCCACCGCCCCGAATCCGCACGTGTACCCCTTATAACAAGCAACCCAGCCAAAAATAATTCCAAATACAAATGACTTAATAAGACCCGATGAAACGTCGGTGGTAGTTACGCCAGCAATCATCTGGCTCATGAAGGTGCCTGAGCTCAGTCCTAGGATCCCAACGCCGACAAGGTAGCCGCCGAAAATTCCAACTACGATGTTTAGCGAGGCGAGGAGCGGCATCACCAGTACCCCCGCGAGAAACCGGGGCACCATGAGATACCGGATGGGATCCACTGCCATGGAGCGTAGCGCATCAATCTGCTCGGTAATGCGCATAATGCCGAGCTCGGCTGTCACCGCAGAACCCGCGCGACCAATAACCATGAGCGCGGTTAAGACGGGGCCAAGCTCTCTAATTAAGCTAAGCGCGACCGCAGATCCGGTGTAGGCGGTAGCTCCAAACTTGGCGAGCGTATACTCGCCTTGGACTGCGAGAACGGCTCCGGTAAAGAACCCAATCAAAGCGATCACAAGCGAGGAATTCACACCAATCTGAAGCGCTTGTGTTAAAAAAAGCTGCCAACGGAACGGGGGCGTCACAAGCGCCTTGAGAATACGCAGAAAGAAAATCCAGGACCGCCCCCAGCCTTCCGCGATATCGATTACCGCCTTCCCGAAACGTTCAGTAGCAACTACGACACTCATTTAAATTGAGCCTCTTCCTTTGGCTTCTTTGTTCACGGAAATCATCTCAGAAATCCGCATCCCAAATGTACTCATGTTTACGAACACTGCTCCCACGGGCCACGCACCTCTATAGTGGCGTGCTTCCCCCCTTAGTACCATCCACGGAACTTCACGAGGAGGGGGCACTTCACGGGGAAAGGGAATTGTTTATTAGACCGGCATGGGGCCGGCCTCATGGGTTTAGCCCTACTCAGGCGCCCCGGAAGCCCGTAAAAATTACGTAGAACTCGTTCGAGGTAGACCGAGTAGAGTCGAGCTCAGAACGCGTGGTTTTATTAAACCTTGGTCTCGCACTTTTGACAAACGCCTCCGCCTCAGCGCTCTTGAAGACCTTGGTGACAAGAGCTCCGCCAGGCGCAAGCGTCTTTTCAGCGATGAAATGGGCAAGTTCGGCACAGGCTGTAGAACCGGCGCGGTCTGCCTCCTTTATTCCAGTGAGCTTAGGGGACATATCGGAGAGCACCGCAGAAAAGCGCCCTCCAGCAAGCTGAAAGGCTTTCTCAATATTTTCGTCGTCCCGTGCATCACCCGTAATAGTGTGTGTATTTGCAGCGCCTATCGGGTCAATTTCCACTAGATCAATCCCAACAACGCGGCCCTGCTCACCCACGAGTTTTGAAGCCACTTGCAGCCATCCTCCTGGCCAGGCGCCCAAGTCGAGGACACGGTCTCCAGGACGGATAATTTTGAAGCGCTCGTTTATCTCAAGCAGCTTATAGGCAGCACGAGACCGATATCCGTCCTCCTTGGCCTTTTTATAGAGGCGATCTTCTCTGTTGTAACTACTTGACATCTCGATGTTTCTTTCTATTGCGCCGCTGAATTACACTAGACACTAGAAAAAGACTTGAAATTCCATTTCGCGTCTGGTATCGAACAATACTAGAAACCAACTGGTCCTAGACGACTAATTCACTCCAACGACTAATTCAGAGGGAGCAATATATATGGGCGCTTCACTTTTTCCAGTTCCAGGGATCCTGTCTGTTAGCATCGACGCTCTCCTTGCTCTTACAACTGCTCTCTACCTTTTGAAACTCCTTGTTGTCGATCTTATGGGAGTGAAAGGCATCGGGGCTAGGCAGCTTCTGGGAGCTACCATGATGGGAGTCGATGGCTTCGCCCCCGGGTCTGTTCTGTGCGGGGCTGGCGAAAAAAGGTCGCTGTTGCACCAGAATGTTAGGCGGAAGGCCTGGTAGAGCTGCCGGCTTGGTAGTTGAGGCCTTGATAGCTGGCGAGCTGGGTAGGCGAAACTGTTTTCTGGGGGCACTCTTTTATTGGGCTGCGAAGGACACTAAGGAAAGGGAATTCAATACCTTCGTGTCCATCGCGTCCTTCGCGTTACAACGGACGGTCCCAAATAGCCTCGAACACAGTCTGTAAGAGTAAGTTGCGCCTTATACAACTATGAGTATTCGCTGAGCCATTACTACCAGCACCGATTCTCGTGACTTGCCCTTCGCTGACTGCTATTTTCCTTTGTGATGTCCAATTCACCTCAATCTCGCCCTTCTTTTCAACCCGACTTGCAGGCTGGGGCTGACTTGCAAACTGGCGAGACGCCCGATCAATCCCTACCAGCCACTCTTGGAGGGCTTAACCCCAACCAGCAGAAAGCTGTCGCGCATTTTAAAGGACCGATTCTTGTCCTTGCAGGCGCAGGCAGCGGCAAGACACGCGTTCTTACCCGCCGTATTGCGCACCTAATCCTCACCCACGGGGTTCGCCCGCAGAATATTATTGCGGTTACCTTTACCAATAAAGCTACCGAAGAGATGCGTGCTCGGCTTAGCGCCATGCTGGGTGAAAGAGCAGAGAACCTCTGGGTTGCAACGTTTCACTCAGCAGCGCTTCGCATTCTAAGACGGAATGCTTCGCATCTTGGCTATCAAAGCGACTTTGTCGTCTACGACGACCAGGATACTAAGGGGGTCCTTAAGCAGGTTCTCAAGGACTGCAATATAGACGAGAAGAAATACTCAATTCAGGGATTCGCGCGAGCGATCGACCAAGCAAAGAACTCAGTAATTTTGCCCGAAGACTATCTCAAATGGGCATCGGGATCGGTGAAAAGCCTCGCGCAGGGAAATAGCTGGGGCGACTCACCTCGGGGCGATAATTTCATCGTTAAGCTGCAAGCCGAAGTATATAGTTTCTATCAAAAGGCCCTCTTGCGAGCCAACGCCATGGACTTTGGCGACCTCGTGATGAATGCGGTCTTGCTCTTCGAAGGCATCCCAGAGGTGCTCTCCTTTTATCAGCATCACATCCACTTTACCCTCGTCGATGAGTTCCAAGATACGAACGAAGCTCAATATCGATTTATTCGGCTTCTCACGAAAGCAAACCGAAATTTGCTTGTGGTCGGAGACGACGACCAATCGATTTACGCCTTTCGGGGCGCGACTATTCGCAACATTCTGGAATTCGAGAAAGACTATCCCGATACAAAGGTGGTGACCTTAGACCAGAACTATAGGTCAACAGGAAACATTCTTGAAGCCGCCTACGGAGTTATTCGCCACAACTCCGATCGTAAGGAGAAGCACCTCTGGACATCCGCACCAAAGGGCGACCTTCTCCGGCTTTTTGTTGGCGCAGACGAAATGGAGGAAGCGCGCTTTGTCGCCCAAGAGGTTAAGCGCTTTAAGGAGGCTGGTGGAACTCTCGATCAGATCGCCGTTTTTTACCGCACCAATGCGCAGTCACGTGTCCTTGAAGAAGCATTTCTTGCCGCCAAGATCCCCTATCGGATTTTTGGGGGCCTTAAGTTCTATGACCGCAAAGAAATCAAGGACATTCTGGCCTATCTAAGACTCTTCGTTAATCCCGTCGACGATCAAGCCTTTCTTCGCACCATCAACACTCCTCCGCGTGGCATCGGTGCCACGGCAGTTCAATCAATCCAGAGACTCGCCAGCGAGAATCAGATTAGTCTTCTTGCCGCTGCGAGACTTATTGCTGCCAAGAACAAAAGCGTACGAGCTTACATAGAACTAGTAGACGAGCTTACTGCTCGCTCGAATAGTATTCTTCTTTCCGCCCTCATTCACGAGGTAGTGAACAAGACTGGCTACGGACCAAAACTAAGAGAGATGCACGACGCGACTGCTGAGTCTCGCATCGAGAACTTACTTGAGCTTGAAGCAATTGGCAGAGCCGCAGATACCTTGGCGGGCACTCCTGCAGAAACACTGAGAATGTTTCTTGACCGAGTTTCACTCACGTCCTCGGCCGATATTCTTAATGAAGACGGCTCCGAGGCGGGACCTGTGAAGACCGTTTCTTTTATGACTCTGCACTTAGCTAAAGGACTTGAGTTCCCTCTCGTCTTTTTAACAGGAGTTGAAGAAGGACTTCTTCCCCACTACCGCTCAATCTACGATGAAACACAACTCGAAGAGGAGCGCAGGCTCTGCTACGTAGGAATCACTCGCGCCATGCAACAGCTCTACCTCACGCGCGCACTTAGTCGCGGCATGTTCGCAAGCGGAGGAGACAGCATGGGAGGTCTCTACCGAGAGCCAAGTAGATTCTTAAGCGACATTCCACACGCTCTCACCGAACAGAGCGGACTCGAGTACGATCCTTCTGACGATGTTTGGAACCAAGATAGAGACAATTGGTAAAGTGATACCTGGTAAAGCAGAGGTAGGGCGCTGTGTCCTCACAGTGCCGCATCTTCCACAGCGCCGCATCTTACACAGCGCCGCATCATACATAGTGCCGCATCATCTCCCACCTCGGCACATCCGTGAGCCTTCAGAATTCCGGTGCTGACGCACTCTCATCTTTCGGCGCCCTGGGGACAGGCGCCCTACCTAGTCTCGTGATTTAGAGGTTCTCTGAAAAGCCCAATTAACGCGAAGGACACGAAGGTCGCGAAGGTAACCATTCGAATTCCTTCGTGTCCTTCGCGTTAAAATAGCCTTACAATTCTTAAGAGAGTTTGCAAATCACCACACTAGGGATCCGTTGAAGAACTAGGAGTCTGTCCCGTAAAAAATTCCTACCACTACATGTTGTGGTGGCAACGGGACAGCCTACCTAGCCCGTATTGCTCATACGCCCTACAAGGCTCCGAACTCCCTAGAGTGCTGCAAGTAGCCCATTGCGCGGACATCTCCTCGAATAGGGGCTCAACTCGCCTTTTCATTTCGCATATTTCGGCGCAACCGCAATGCTGCGTGAAAAGGCGGCTACGGATTGTGTCCAAGACGCAGATTAATCTTTCTTCGGGACACACTCCTAGCTCAGAGGAAAGTCAATTTAGGGTTTTCAAGGGTGCCCTGAAGAGTTTCAAACAGATTGGCATCGCGCAGACTGGAGTAGATAACTCGATAAGGAGAAGAGCTCCTGCTCCACTGCGGCCAAGAATCTTTCTATACGAGTGGCTTCTGAGACCGTAACCGGAGAAGAAAGGCGATCTACCAATTTTGGAATTCGAGCAGCATGAAAGGTTCCAATGCTGAGCCGCATTGCATTTCGTGCCCGCTGCCAGCTCGCGAGAAGCTGCTCATTACCTTCAGGGTTGGAGAGCACGCACTCTGAAGATGAGTGCTCCCACCAAACTGCGATAGTTCCGAACATGTCGGCTAAGCACTTGGCTCTACCTTGGAGCTCAGTCGCAACGGCTTTAGTTTTCGACTTGGCAGAATAAGTGTCTGCAAACCGCGTCCTTACCTCATCCAATCCTGCGGAGAAGTGGCCGATGCGATCAACAAATGAAAAGGTGAGGGGAGTTAGTTGTGTCATTTTAATCCTGGAGGCCGCGCTGACTACCTGCTCCAGATCTTCTAAAGGGACCTCCTCCCGCTCAGGTAAGGTTGCTTCCAGGGGGAAGGAACCTGCCAAAGGCTCAACTTCTTCCTCGATAGCCAGTCCCATCGTAGAAACTTTTCCTCGCGCCGAATCTTGGGCATGGACATCGGGCTCATCCTCCCTAAGAGATGCCCCAGGCACGGCAATCTCTTGCTTCGAAGCGACCGGTTCATTGCCCACTACTCTCGCTGATAACTCAGGAGCCGAAAGCAACGCAGCACTAGAATCCGCCAAATCTACTCTTTTTAGGGCAGAGCCTGGCAGCGCTGGCTCCTTGTTGCTGAGAGTCCCAGCTCCGATTTTTAATGTGTCCAGAACGCCCGCGTTCAGAACTCCGCCTAAGCTTGAAACCGGAGGAAGTGGAGTAGCCCTCAGACGAGGAGGGGCCTTGAGCGCTACGCCCCTTAAATGGGCTAAATCAGGAAAGACCGGTCTATCTGCATCGCTAGGAGCGCCGGCTCTCGCACAAGCTTTTGTGAAACGCACGTACTGCCGCGTTGTTTCTAGATCAAGCAATACAACTCTTTTTGAGCCTCTTTCAAAGTAGGTAAGTTGCTCCGCTCGCAAATCGAAGGAAGAGAAATCAATCGTAGAAAGATTCTCTTCCGACAATCCAGCCTTCACGAGAAGGCTCTTTAACTTTTCCCTACTTTGCTCAAGTTCAAGTGGAGATATCGGGGAAGAGGGCGGAGCGCCCGAGCGCTCAGTGAGAGAACTCTCGCTCGCATCGCGAAGAAGTCTCGCTTTAGCTACCTCGGGATTGTTTTTGAGATAGAGTTGCCGAAGAGTTCCGGGCTTTTTCCTCTCGGCAATATCAAAGGGACTCCCAGGTTGATAGCGACTCGAGGAAGACGAACTTGGCTTGTTGTTCAACATGGGAATACAACTCAGGGATTAACACTAATCTCAAGAGTCATTTGAAGCGGAGCGACTAAGTACAGACAAAAGGATTCAAGTTCACGCTCTGCTGCTTCAAGCGACCTGCACACACCTTCTTGTTGAGAAGAAGAAAGGGGCGCATCGAGCCGCTTTGCCAGATTCCGGAATTTAACGATGTCAAGTATCTGTAGTTTAAGCAATAAATCGCTTCGAGCTTGCCGCCAGCCATCAGCAAGATCCTTAGGAGAGCGGCTATCGATGGTAAGACATCCCCCTGACTTATCCTCCCACCACTTCGAAACGGCAGCGAAGCTCTGTGCTAATCCAATAGCCTTCAACCGTAGTTCTTGAGAACAGATCCCGTTGCTATCGTGGTTAGGCCCAGGTACCTCAATAGAAGTTCTCATTGCCTCGAAGCGCGAGACAAATTTATTGACTCTAGCTAAAAAGGAGCTAGAGAGCGCAACCGGCGCTTGATGAGAAAGCTTTTCTAGCTGTTCTAGCGCCTGCGTAAGCTCAGGCGTCACGGTGCCTACCTCAGTAATTTCCGGTTCAATAGCAAGCCCAGTAGCATAGACCGCAGGAGAAGCTGCTCGAGAAAATGAGCGAGGCCGAGGGGGTGCTCTCCTCTTTTTAGGTTTTTCAGCTAATGGCGCTGGTTCTGAATTCGCAGTCGCGTCACCCTGCTCACCTATGGGCTCACCTGAGGTACTCGAAATATTTGCGGAGTTAGGTGCCATCTCTCGGGATGGGGAAGACGGCTCCTGGTTCGCCGTGGGGCTGGTCTCTTCTACCTGCACAGGGGAATCAGTCTGTGCGATAGTGGCAGTTAAAAATTCCTGGGCAGCTCGCTCAGATAACCCCGCAGTTTGAAGCTCATCAGTGCTAAATTCCGCTGGAGCGCCTTCTTCAAGAGGGGCGCCAGCAGTAGTGGCCGCTAAAGGAGAATCTTCAGTAGAGGGTGATTCTCCACTACTTGCCCCGCCTTTAGTGCTTTCATCCGTTTCGGGATCTGGAGTCTGAAAAGAATCACTAGACGGATAGAATGAAGAGGCCCTACGCATCGAGGAAGGGGAAACCGCTAACCTTCTGAGGTGTGCGAGAGCGGGGAAAATTAGGCTATCTGCATCCCGGGAAGCGCCTTCACTTACACATGCCCGATCGAAGATTCTAAAGGATTCGATCAGGCCAGCACTTAGGGGCAGAGACTTCCTCGATCCACCATCGAAATAAGCAACTCTACGTTCGCGTATCTTAACCGAGGAGAAATCAATAGATGCGAGATTCGCGTCCGAAAGGCCCTCCCTATTGAGAGCCGTCTTAAAAGTTTCCCTAGCCACTTCAAGAGAGGGAGCTATCTGCACAAACTCTTGAAGAGGCAGACGTACCGGGTGATCCCGAGGCTTTTCTATTCGAGGCAGAGTTCCGCCGACAAGTTGTTGGTTTCTGCGCAAATAAAGTTCGCCAAGGGTGCCCGGCTTACTCTTCTCTACAATATCAAACGGACTTCCAGGTTCGTAGCGATACGGATGCCGTAAAGACGAATTCTTTTTACTATGCAACATGGGAAAACTACCCCAGTGATTTCAAGTAGAGGACAGCGAGAGGCTATCCTACTTTCGGCCACTGAAACAAATGAGCTAACCTATCGAAATCATAGGCCGCCCCGCTCTCCGACCTCTCGCCTTAGCTGCTCGGGCTCGGGGTGCAGGTCAACTCTGTATGTCAGTTTCTCTTTGCGCTAGTCTCCGCGAGATGTTGTCGACTGGTAGTTCTGGTTTCGGCCCTCTACGATTTCCAACCTCTGAGGATGGAGGCTCTAGCAACGTCCCAAGCGAGAAGCCGCTCGCTAACTATAATGAGCGCTACAACTCTTACCTTAAATCTCTCGCCCAATGGGCAGAGGCCGCTCGGCTTAATCGCAAATATTCCGATGCAATGGACGCAGCCGCCGAGGTTCTGGGCGAACTTGGGTTTTCGTCATCCAAGGAAATTCTTGAAGTACCAGCAGCGGAAGTCTCTGCAAAGATACCTCATTCTCTTCGCCCTGCTGCCGGTCTCGCTCTCTTTGTTGTTTCAAGACAGTCCTGGACCAGGAGCAAGGAACTAGAGCACGTCCCCGCAGAAGCAGCATCTCTTCGCGAGCGCACGTACAAACTTCTTGCATTGGCCTGCGAGCTTGATCCCTCGAGCACTGAAAACCAACGCGCATTTCAAAATATAGCTTTTGAGTGCCGCCGCAGCATTTCGGACTATCAAGGCGCGAGCAGAAATGCCACTTCCAAGACAGCAACTTCCAAGACAGGCGCGGCCGATAAACCGATAGATCTTCTTACCCAAGGAGCCCTGGACTCTGTAAAGCGCTTTCTTACTGAACGCTTTAAGCTAAGGCTTCAAACCTTTGACTGGATTAGCTCCCACATGTCGGAGGAGGAGAGGGAGACTCTCAGCTGGGCCCTTGAACAGGCTGCAACGCTTGCGCACGCACGCGCCACTTCTCTGGTGCACCGAGACATTCAAAGATCTGCCAGTTATACCGGACAGGTGATGGAATACGGTCTGGGATGTTTCCGAAGTTTGGGACTCACCACTGAGCCGCGCAAGTTTAAGGATATTCACCCTCATGCGTTAGCCCGCCAGGGAGCTGATCAGGCGCGCATCAAGCGAATTATGCGCGTCGCCCGAATACTTTCCACAGCCTACCTAGCGCAGCGTGAGTTCACTGCTAGGGACGCCGCAGACAACTTAGCCGAACGAGCTGGAGAAGCGGAAGGCTCTGCACCGCAGAGCTCACGCCACATGCCGACAATTCCTGTGCTTGGCGAGAGACCTAGAAAGCCCGAGAGGCCTAAAACGTCAAGCACTGAGCCTCCCGCAGATACCACTGTGCTATCTCAAAAGCCCACAGTCCCGGCAGCTACCAGAGCGAGCAACGAACCGACCCCGAACAATCCTCCTCAAGCCAATTCTCCCCAAGGCGCAGCTACAGAACACGGCGCTGCAAGAACTGGATACGAGGGGCTTCTAGTTCCCCCTGCGCACTCTCAGCCGCAAGCTGTCTCTGCAGCGCGCTCGCCAGCAACACCTATCGGCAAGAGCCGCTCAGAAATAACGGTTAATCACAAAGATTGGGCAGCTCTCCGCAAGGACATTGCCGAGTCACAGCCCTTCAACCTTGGAAGCGTTATCCTTAACGCATGCACCACACAATTTACCGTAGGCTCCGGGGGTAAGCTTGAGTATGCCTTTAAGAAGCATGGTTTATTTTCTCCGATTCCTTTTACCGAGGCCCTCAAGGAGTGCGCGCTAGACCTCGACATACTAAGGCGTGGAGGAGTGGCTGCGGCGAATCTTTTTATTGAGGAATATGGGGTTCTTTTTAGCGAAATGACCCAGGACCCGATTGCTCTCATACGACTTCAAGTTACCATGAGCTTTATCAAGACGCGGAATCTTGTAAGCGATGAAAGGGCCGAGCAATTTCGAGGGCTGGCAACTGAATGTAATAAGGCCATCGTGGCTCTGGAACTGCGCCGCGACCACAACACTGCGCAGAAAGTATTTGGTCCAATTGTTAGTGCGGCAATTGATGGAAGGCTGCGATCTTAGACTGCCGCGGTTTTTTGGTTGAATACTTCTTAAAACAACCACGAAGAGCATAAAGACCACGAAGGAGGACTTTTCAGGTTCTCCGAAGGACAAAGTCCTTTAGCAAATATTTGCTCAACTCAAGCCCCATCTTGTAGCCTTGCCCCACGCACCATGTCGACACTCGCCTTACCCATCGAAGCAGTACTACCCGAGATTTCCTGTCATCTGCGCGGCTCTTCCCAACTCCTGCTACACGCAGAACCAGGCGCAGGCAAAACAACCCGCGTGCCCCTTACACTCCTTGAAGAGCCTTGGAGAAACGGTAAGAAGATTTTGATGCTGGAACCTCGTCGACTCGCGGCTCTAAGCGCCGCCGAATACATGAGCTCCCTGCGAAACGAGAATGCGGGAGCGACTATTGGATATCGTACTCGAGGCGCAACAAAAGTATCTGCGAGCACCATTCTTGAAGTAGTTACCGAAGGCATCCTCACCAGGCTCCTACTTGAAGACCCTGCTCTTTCTGATTACGCAGCGGTTATCTTCGACGAGTTTCACGAAAGGAGTATCCACTCCGATCTTGGGCTCGCTTTTGTACTCGAGTCCCAAGGGTCTCTTCGGCCGGACCTTCGAGTCCTTGTGATGTCCGCGACTCTTGAAGTTGAAAAGCTAACCCGTCTTCTGCCGCAAGCCCGCCTTATACGCTGCCCAGGTCGCACGTTTCCCGTTGAGCTGCGCTACTCCCCCCCTACTCCACGCTCGAGTTTCGAAGATAACTTCTCCGACACCGTGGCAAATGCGCTACGAGAGACCACGGGCGATGTCCTCTGCTTTCTGCCCGGAAAGTCAGAAATTATGCGGGTAAAAGAGCGCCTCGACGGAAGAAGTTTTAGTCCATCTATCGAAGTCTTGCCCCTCGCCGGAGAGCTTGCCCTCAGCGAACAGCGCCGAGCTCTTGGACCTCTCGAATCAGGGAGACGTAAGGTTTTGCTTGCAACCTCAATTGCCGAAACAAGTCTCACTATCGATGGCATTAAAGTCGTCGTTGACGGTGGCCTCATGCGCGCACCTCGCATGGATCACGGACGGGGAATGACGGAACTCGCAACTCTGCCCGTCAGTCAGGCTTCTGCCATCCAGCGCATGGGACGGGCAGGAAGACAGGGACCGGGAATCTGCTACCGCATGTGGAGTGAATTTACTCAGCGCTCGCTTGCGCCTTTTTCCACTCCGGAAATCTTGAATGCCGACTGCACGGCTCTCCTGTTAGAAGTGGCGGCTTGGGGAGCACGGGATATTTCTGAGTTGTCCCTGATTGACCACCCTCCTCGAGAGGCGATTACTCAAGCCCAGAGAACTTTGATTGCCCTCGGCGCACTTAGTCCTGAATTCCAGATTACTGCGCATGGGAAGGATCTGGCCTCAATAGCCCTGCACCCTCGGCTTGGTCACATGGTACTTACCGCAGCAAAGCACGGCTTTGGTGAAATCGCCTGTGACCTTGCAGCACTGCTCGAGGAACGTGATGTTCTCTCCCGCGAGAAAGTCGATGTTTCTATGAGTGCGCGCTGGCACGCTCTGGACGACTACCGGGCACGCCGGGGGATAGCCGGCCGCAAGGACATTTTGGCACGAGCAGACCAGACCAGCGCGAGATTAAAGCAGCGCCTCAATCTTAAAGGCCAGGCGGACCATGCGTTTATTGGACAAGCTCTGGCGCTCGCTTTTCCTGAGTGGATAGCGAAAGGTCGAACTGAAGGGGGATGTAATTATCTCCTTGCAAATGGTTCAGGCGCTGCTCTTCCTCAAGGAAGCTACCTCGCTCGTCATAGATTCCTGGCAATCTGCGCCCTCGATGGATCAGGACCAAATGCGAGGATTCATCTTGCCGAGCCACTTTCTGAGAGCGAGCTTGAAGACATTGCAGGAACAAACCGCAAGAAACGTACTTCTGTGATCTGGGATGAAGCATCGGGCGCAGTCAGAAGCTTCTCTGAGGACTGTCTTGGGGCCCTCGTGCTCCGCAGTAGTCCAGAGCGCGTCACTGACGAGTATGCAATTCCGGTACTTCTTGAGAAGATCAAAGCCCTTGGAATCTCAGCTCTACCGTGGAGCAAGGAAGCGCTCAGTCTTAAAGATCGTCTCTTTTGGGCAAAAGCTAAGGGAGTACTTAGTTTGAATCTCCCGGCATTTGATGACGTGTGGCTCCTTGATAATCTTGAGACATGGCTTGCGCCGTTTCTTTCCGGCGTTCGGTCTCTTAAAGATCTTGCAAAAGTAGATCTGGAGATGGCACTCAGCAGCCAACTCACAAGAAATGACTTGCGTGATCTTGAAGCTGCGGCCCCCGCATACCTTGAGCTTCCGACGGGCACAAAGGCCTGGATTAGCTACGGTGAGCATCCCACCATTTCAGTCGCGCTACAGGAACTCTTTGGAAGCACCAAGACGCCTGCCATTGCGGGAGGTAAAGTCCCGCTCACTATCGAGCTTCTTTCTCCGGCAAAGCGTCCGCTTCAGGTCACCAAGGATCTGATTTCATTTTGGGACACGACTTACCCAAAGCTACGCTCAGAAATGAGGGCGAAGTATCCGCGCCATGAGTGGCCAGAAAATCCGAGAGAGGCTCCGCCGTCCAGGGGCCGCAAGCCTCGGAAGAGGTAGGGCGCCGCGTCCTCGCGGTGCCGCATGATCTCTCGGCGCCCCGAGGACAGGGCGCCCTACCAGGGCTTTTCTGGTGAGTCGAATGCTTCGACGTTGGACACCCACCAACTAAGTGTAGTGTTACCCTACGAAAACCTCCTTAAGTTCAATAGCTTACGTGCCTAGAACGGGCCCTTTTATACCCTCTGCCTTAAGTCATATCTCCTCGGAATTCCTTCATATTTCATTCTATGTCCTTCGGATCAGACATGGGAAGATTAGCTCCTCAACGCGAGGCAGCTCAAAGCACCCCTGCGCGTGAGGAGCTCCTTGTCCCCGCAGCCGAGCCAAAGGCGACCGCTCCTGAACCAGTAAAGCCTCCCACCGCACCCGACCCACTTTCTCAGCCGCCAGGGATGCAGCTGCAAACACCACCGCCTGCACCGATTCAAACACCGCAAGACCTACAGGCAACAACTCAAAGCAACGCACTCAAAGCCTTAGCCAAGGATTTTGATAATACCTCTGCCCTTATGGCAGCTGCCGAGCGCAGCGCTACGCAGCGTATTCGGGAAGAAGCAAAAATTCAGGAACTACCAACAACAGTTCACATAAGAGTAGAAGAAGTTCGCACTCCTAAAGTAGATATCTCGATGCTCGTAGTCGTAACTACGGAAACCACAAAAGCGAAAGTTGCTGCCTTAGCGCACGACGCAAAGCATCAAGAAGAGCGCCCCTCCCCTCTTTTCTCACGCCCTTCCGAAAAACCGGAAAAGGATTCTAAAGTTCAGGAGCCGCAAAAATCTGCAATTCTTGAACCTAAACCAAACGAGCTAAAGCCTCTGGCAGAGCAGCGTCCGTTTGAGAATCGCGAAAGGCCCCTTGGACTTGTTCAAGAGAAGCCGCCCCCCGACAAGGCTCTTGAAGCAGTGCGGGATAGTAAGCAGGAAAGAGTCACGAACGTAGACGGCATCAAACGCGTGGGGGAACAAACTCCCCTCGCACCTCCGCCGCAGCCTCAACCACTTTCTCCCTCGCTCTCTCCCGCTCCGGCCACTGCAAATTCAGCGCCGCATGTAAGTTCACCGGCCGCTTTATCGCAGCCTACCTTGAAGATTCCCGAGCGTCAGAGCGAATTACCATCTCAGCCACAATCTAATAAGGTAGCAGCCGAATCTGCTGCTCAGGCAAAGGCGCAGGTCGTAGAGAAGAGCATGCCTGCTCCCAGCACGCGCATCGAAGTCATTCGAGTCGAATCCCCCGCAGAACATCGGCCAGCGGCGGCAGGAGCGCCTCGACAGAGCGCCGAGATTTCACCTCGGGCGTCTGAAACCACCACGCGCGTAGTTCTGCGCGCGCCCAGTACTGGGGTAGCGAGCAGTCCAATAGAGGTCGTATACCGATTTGTCGCGGCGGTCCGTGAGCGATTTGCTCCATCTCCCGAAATTAACCAGGTACGACATCCAAGTACGCCTCGAAGCGCATCTGCTCCTGATTCCAGAATAGTCGTCCATGCAGGCAGTGGGGAGGCAAGAAGTCAGAATACTTTGGGGCCTACCGGCACCACCTTGCCACGCTCAGAGCGCATACTGACGGGGACAGGTACAGTTCATGCCCAACCACGATCTCACGTTGAGACCGCTCCAAGGCCCCCTTCTTCACGGGGTGTGACCCCAACCGCCTTAGGACGAGAGGCGCAACCTCGCCTACAAGATCGCGCTACTCGAGACATTGCTCTCCCCAGAACAGGAGCTGCCACCTCCGTGTCTCGCGCTTCCTCTGAACGAGCAATAAAAGTACAAGCGTCTCACCAGCATACAGAGCGCAAGCAATCTCAGGCAGAAGCGCGAAGAACTGTTGATATTCTTCGTCAAGAGAAGACTACTATCGCAGGCACCCGAATAACGAGAGTCGTCAGAAGTGGGCAGGTGCCTATAAGAGCAGGGTCATTACGAGAGCGTCTTGTTGACAAGCTACGCTTTAGCGATGGCACGCCTGTAGAAAAAGTGGTGCGCGAAGTCGCTCGCGCGGTGAAAAATCTCTTCCAGCCCCTCGCCGCAGATTCGGAGATTGCTCCAGTCGTAACGAAGGAAAGCGATTTCGAAGAAACGCCCAAAGAGCACCAAGAAATGATTCTCGAACCCGAACATGAGCGCGAAGAGGGAATGGAAACAGAGCACATGATTCCCCAAAATCTAGAAAAAGAGCGCTTCCCCAAGCTCGATCCGCTCAAGGATGAACCGATTGCTATCTACACTATTCGTGGAAACGTTTTTGATAATGACTCCGGCAAGCCGCAAGCAGGCGTGGTAATTCGAAGCGGATTGCTCGGCACCACTACAACAGACGGAAACGGGAATTATAGCTTTGAGAACGTACCAGAAGGCACCTTTTTTATTATCACTGCCCATGCGAGAGGAGTGAGGTTTCACCCCGGATTTGCGAGTGGTACCGTGAGTGGTCACACGACTCGTGATTTTCGTGCGATAGTTCTGAGTCACTAAGCTGCAAGAGGCGCGCCTTGGTCTTACAGCCAGTGCCCGGGGTTTTGTGAGCTATCGCTTATAATGCCCCTACATTGAGTGGAAGACCAAATCTAGACTTCTGCAACTAAGCTAAGGGACCTCCGAAAAGCACCACTATTCTATTTTCACTCTCTGTGAACTCTGTGTCCTCTGTGGTTTTTCAACAATTTAAATCAACCACAGAGGGCACAGAGTTCACAGAGCTGACTTTTTCAGAGATTCGCTAACTTCCTCTCGGGAAACATCCTTTCCGGTCCAAAGTATTCTAGAAATTTACGCGCCAGCTGCTTTGCTCGCTTTGGATTCTCTTCAAGCTTCACCGAGAACTTCGCTTTACGATAAAGAAGCTCTGTAATTCTCTCTACACGAATTTCGCGGGCAGAGTTCATCGAAGCATAAAGAGCCTCAAGTTCACGGTTGTGCTTGGGCTCTATAGTAATAGAGAAGACATAGTCCCCAATTACGCTAAGGTAAGTATTCATGTCGTCAGCAAAGGGACCGCGGGCAAATGAATACCTAATAACTTCCTTGGGCCACGCAGGAACATAGAGCCTGTCAAGATACGTGTTTCCGCCAATAATTTTTGAAATGCGCCACGCATTACGCTTAAGCACTCTGTGGAAAGCGAGTTGCTTATCATGGTGAATAAGATGCACCCAAGGGTGAGGCTCCCACTCATACATGAGATCCTGCTTTGTCTGCTTAAAGAGCGCAGTCTTGGTATGCACCCAAAAATTTGAGACTCGGCAGAAATCGGAGCACTTCCAGGTCTTGCGTTTCACTAAGTCAGGAAGGATTGTGCTCAGGGGCGCTTTTGCTACGTACTGGTCATGAATCACATCCCCTAAGTTCACGAAATCGAGCGCCCACGCCATAGAAAGACTGTATTCGCGCTTTAGTCGCACCACGACCCCTACGCGCTGCAGTTTGTGAAGCTCTTTAAAGATGGCTTGTGCGGAATATCTTTTGAAGTCTTTCGCTATGGCCTGGCGAATCTGTTCGGCACTCATTCCCGGGTCATGCGCCAGAACTTTTACAATAAGCTCTTCAAGAGATTCATTCGTTTGCAATAACATTTGTGATTCCTCGCTGTGCGCCTTTCCCCGCAATATCTTTCCACGTACGGTATCTCATCTTAGCGGGTTATTTCATCCCCTTACTACTCAACCAGAAGTAGATAAATCGACTATTTTGACCTCTTTCTGAGCATGCAGGCTCATTCCCTCTTACACTCCAAATACTTTGTTGGGGTAGAAGGTGTTTCTCATTCAAAAGGTTCGTTGAACCAGAAAGGTTTTCTATGCGTTCAGTGAAAGAATGGCTCGAGGATGTGCTGAGAGTGGCATCTGGTGTGAGGACTGCACTTTGGGTTGCTCCTGGTGCCATCCCTCTGGTGAGCTTCTCAGAAGCCACTACAAGCTCCGTCTGGAACCTGCTTCTTGGGTTCTTCTCAGTCCTGGCAATCGTCGCAGGTCTTGTGATCTCTCTGAGGAGAAATGGACAAGTTCTAAAGGCGGTCAGGCGCGAGCTGAGCACCAATCGCCGCATCTCCTTGGAACAGCTGGAAACGGTGGCCTCTGAGGCATGTGCACTCTCAAGGATGACGGGACTGTTCACCCTGGGAGTGCTCGCCCTCTCAGCACACGCCACTACCAAATCCTTTGGGAGCGGCACTAGTTGGCTGGCATTCACGGGAGCAGGCTTGTCCGTCGCAGCGCTCTTTGTCGCCTGGTCACTCTCGGCATGGATCAAGCGGGTCCTTCTTGAGCTTTGCTACGGCAAAGATTTCGGAGGAGCACACCCTGAGTAGGTCTACTAAAGCTGATACTCCAATCGACCCACCAGACTTCGCAGTGCAGTGCGAACGTCTGGCGAGAAAGGAGGTTTTTTGAAAGGTTGGGGATGAGAAAACACCTTCGCCCCAACCACTTATGGAGAAACAGATATGAAATTTCCGATGTATATAGTTGATGCTTTCACAAGTCAGGTCTTCTCCGGGAATCAGGCCGCGGTCATCCTCCTTAAGGAATGGCTTCCCGACAATGTTTTACAGAAAATCGCGGCCGAGAATAATCTCTCAGAAACTGCCTTCATAAAGGGCGAAGAGTCAAAGTATGAGATTAGGTGGATGACGCCCACGACTGAAATCGATTTATGCGGTCACGCCACGCTTGCCTCCGCTCATATCCTCATGCATGAGCTCAGATCCACGGAGGCCCAAATCTCCTTTCAGTCCAAGAGCGGCATGCTTGGGGTAAGCCGAGGAAGCGGGGGGTTGCTGACTCTCGACTTCCCCTCGCGGCCAGGAGAGAAGCTCTCTGAGGCTCCAGTCGGCTTACTTCGCGGCCTGCGTTCCACGCCCTTGGAAATTTATCGATCGCGAGATGTAATGGCCGTCTTTGAAACTGAGGATGAAATTCGAGCACTGGCTCCCGACTTTGACGCTTTGAGAGAAGTTGATGCCACTGGAATCATCGCAACGGCGCCTGGAAATAAGGTGGACTTTGTTTCACGCTTTTTCGGACCTCGCATTGGTATTCTTGAAGATCCGGTTACCGGAGCCTCTCATTGCACGCTTACCCCGTATTGGGCTAAGCGACTAAAGAAGAACACTCTTCACGCTGCTCAGCTTTCTGCTCGAGGAGGTGAACTATTCCTAAATCTTAAAGAAGACCGAGTTGAGATAAGTGGGCATGCTACTGTCTATCTTCGAGGCGAGATTGAGATCTGAGGAATGGGTGAGACATCTCTGCACTACACGAATGAGTCCATTCTTTAGATGAGAGAACATTGATTTTCTACAAAAGAGCGGCAGCGGCTGCTGCGCCAGGCAGTAACTCGCTTGCGCGAGCAATTGGTAGGACGTTAACGGAAGTATCCTTACCCGGTGAGAAAAAGAACATATCGAATATGACTGACTGACGCTGCGTATTGACGTGACTCGGATATCCAGGAAGTACCGGCACAAGAGCGGTTAACCCATGCTGGGCGAATGCTTCATTTAAAACATGAGGTTCCGCATTCATATCGCCACAGAGCAGACAGGGCACATGGAATTCGCCTCTTTCTCGCAGTGCGCGTGCAAGCTCGGCGCGCGCGGAGCCCCCTTCTGGGCCTCCTGGTATATGAGTAGTAACAAGAGAAAATAACTTAGTCCCGAAACGAAACTGCGCCTTAAAGATAAAATTCCCGCGTGTGTACCTAGAAATCTCCAGTCCCTCGCCCGCTAACTCCACACGAGCCTTATTAAAAATGATAAGGCCTTCGTCCCTTTTAGGCGAGTCAGCCTCAGGAGCCACTCCAAAACTTCGCCCTTCTAAAGTTCCGATGCGCGTAGCAAGAGCTTTCGCAAAGAGAGTGCTGCACTCCTGCAGGCATAGAACGTCAACGTCCCCAGCAAGCATAAAAAGTACTTCCTTAAGGAGGATTTCATCTCGCTGGGTAAGCCCCTCTGCGCTTGGCACATGCAATTCAGTGATAAGGCTTCCCAAAAGTCCCTGAGAATTGGACTCGATGTAGTGCAGGTGCTCAGTATTAAGCATATTCCAGCTGACGCACCTTAGCCGGTCCTCTCCAAAGTAAAGGTCTGCACCTACGGGAAGATGATCAGAGGGAAAGCGCCACTTGGCGCCAAGCTCGCCGACATTTCTTGATTGAAGCATAGGTAAGTTGAGTTCTTCCCGCGGGTCACTCTTCAAAGGAGAATCTTTTTGCGAGAATGGGAACATGTAGAAATCATACTGGAAGTCCGGTCCCTACTCCCAAGAAATTCAGCTTATACTTTCAGATCAGGAAACAGCCCATGGCTTGGAATATCTCAAGGATATTCGCATGATATTATAGCAACTTAGCCTCACCACAGGCCACCTTCAATTTTCTTGTCACTTCTGAGGAAACTTTTTCTCTAAATCCTCGAATACGTGAGGGAGCACAAAAGCAATCACGGCTGAGTCCTATACCTAACCTCATGGAGCAATCATGGCCACAGATCCAATTCAAGGAGCACGTTACCCTTTTCCACAGCAGAATGACTCAGTCTCCTCCCCTTTGGTGGGACGCTACTGCGCGAACGATAACGTGATTAATTCGGTCGTTGTCCCAAATTTTGAAGAAGCTCTTCCCGCTCAAGGCAGCATCGGGAGCAAGATCATTAACCATCTTACGAATGCCTACGATCTTGTAGGAACTATTCAAACGGAACTATGCGACAATGGCCGCATCACTGGGCAATCGGCGCGAGAACTGGCTGGAGTTGCTGCACGCAGCGTTACCTCAGCGGCAGTAGTTTATGGAACCGGGGCCCTTGTTGCCATCGGCGCAGTAGCAAGCGGGCCCTTGGCGGCTGCAGGCGCACTCGCCGCAGGAGCTACGGCACTCGTCTTTGGTCCACCAGCCGCAGAGCGCGCAGTGAACTGGGGACTCACACAATTGGGGAATGTCTTTGGTGCGGTTAGACTGCGGGGTGAGAAGTAGCCGTCGCAGGCTGTTTCCTTGTATTAACCACCCCGTCCGTTCAGAGCGCCGCCGTTTTTGCTTTTTTGCTCAGCCACCGCGGTCTCTGCCTCTGGAGTCCTAGGCGCCTGCAATGAGCCAGGTTCTGCCTGCGCAGCTCGGTCCTTGGCTCGCATGGCTTCGATAAGCCTTGCATCTTGCGCTCGAAAGTAGGCGTTTTCCTTTGTAGTAGCTAAGTCTGCGAAAGTAATCATCCCCCCCTAGTTCTTGTAAGGCCAAGGTCTGTAGGGAGATATGCCGCGAGTGAACAGAAGCGTAAGAATTCAACGTGATAGAGGATTGCTCATTCTAATCGTCCTAAATGAGCTATGCCCGTGATTGCCTAGTAAATGGCCTCGGATTAGGCTCCGCCCATGCGAGCAGTATCTCCCCTTGAGCAAGAGCGTAGGCGTAACCCTCCAATAGCACTAAGCCATGCGTCAGAGAGTTTCCAGGTTGTGGTACGGCGCACAGGCGACAAATCCTGCTCCGTCGCCATCGAGTCCGAGGCAAAGCCGCACCCTCTTTTGTATTCAGCGAAGAACGCCCCGCTCTCCATCCTCGAACCTCTTCGCGTCTGCCTTGCTTCCGACTTCGATCAAGTAAAAGCGACCGAGCGCGAAGACAGTCTCCTTCGCGTAATTGAATGTATCGCAATAGCGAAGCGCAAACCGGTACGTAGCCAGGCACAGATAACACACTCAGCCACGCTCTACACCGATCTCTCCCGAGCACTTGAAGACTTCATTGAAAAGAAGGGCGTTCGGGGGATGGCTTCCATGATGACTCTCACCGAGGTCACTCCGAAAATTATTCAGGTCCACTTCCCCGTGAGGGCTCTGGCCTGCGCGGTTATGCTGCGCTTTCAAGAACACTATGAAAGTCCCTTTTTCCGCGGAAAGACTTTCACACGAGGGGAATTTCGGGCGTGGTATCCAAGTAATAGTTCCCCCGTGAATGAGTTCTCGTATTACTTTGACTGGTCGGGGTTCAATTTCCCCGCTAAAACACTTGCAGCTTTCACCTCAGGTGGTTTTCGCTCCTTACATAGCGGAGAACGCGCGCTGCTTGGATTACTCAAGCCTTACCAGGCCCGGGGAGATTTCTATGTCATTGGCACCTCTGGCGACAAATCGGTTGCACGAAACCGGGACACTATTGACCATGAGATTCGCCATGGCCTCTTTTCGACTGACAAGGTCTATCGCCGCGAAAGTCTGCGGATTATTAAAGGAGCAGATCTCTCCCCCATTCGGCGCTTCTTAAAAGATAGCGGCTATCATCCCTCCGTCTTTCGGGATGAATATCAAGCCTATCTTGGAGGAGATCTTCGTGAGCTCTCTGAGCGAGTAGGAGGCGGATTTGATGCTTCAGTTTATCAAGCAGAGCACGATGCGCTTTCAAAACTTCAAGAGGAGCGCCTCAAAGCTCAGCGAGGGGGAAGCTCGCGTGAGCAAGAAAGATAACCCTAAAACTCTGCCCTGCTCATTGGCACTTCCTATTTGATAGGATCAAAGACTTTTTCGAATTCGTATTGCAGGAAATGCTTCGGATTGTGGGTAGCGAAACGAGAAACGCCGCGGTGTGAAAGCGTGAGGGCCAAACGTGCGTCAAAAATTTCGCGCCGAGCAAAGTTCTTCCTTTTGGCCAGCGCCCAAATCTTATCCATGAGCGCGCCTGGATAATCGATGACACGCCAACTCGGATTTGCTCTGAATTGCTCAACAATATTGATGGCCTCAGAACTACTCATCGGATTGGCTACTACAGATGGGGTGCGCAATAAGACATAAAGCTCGATTAACACTAATTCACATACTGCAAAAAGTTCGTTGTTCCACTCGGCCTCAATAAATTCCTTTGCAGCCGCATGCTCTTTGCAGTCCGCGTTTAAGTAGTAGAGCAATATATTTGTGTCGCAACTGGTGAGCATTTAGTCCTCCGCAAGGTTCGCCATTTCTCGCCAGCTCTCGCTATTGGACCTAAATTTTCCAAGCTTGAGAGGCCTGGGAGGAGTCGTCGGAATAACCTCACTCTTGTACTGAGGATACATTATCAAGATTTGCTCAGCGCCGCGGCGCACTGCCTCCGCGAGCGACCATTCCTTTGCGGAAGCGAGCCTTTTTAAGGCGAGATACAACTCATCCGGAAGCTGCAACTGAGTTTTCTTCATGACATCAATTATATGTCACCATCAAAATGGTGTCAAAATAGCTAACTTCTTGGAAGCCGACCTCGATTCCCACATTAAGTGTCTAAAATCATTGTGCTTTTGCGACATCCGCGAACTGAGGGAAAGCCCTACATACGCTTTCGATCCTGAGATAGAGGGCTACATGGGAAGGCAAGGGACCACGACAGAGTCGTGCGCCCAAAGGCTCAGCGAGGGCGAAGCTCTCTATGAACGGTCTCTGCTCGAACTTCTTTAAAAATCTTCTGAGCAAATTCTAATTTTGCCGGATCTCCCGAGCGCCGCGCTAAACCAAGTAGGGATACTGCTTCTTTATCAAAATGGTGCGGAAGTTCGTTGCTCAAAGCAGCGACATCAAGCCTATCAAACAGCAAGGCCGTCCTTCCAAAAGCCAAATTCACATCCGGGGTCTTGTGTCGTTGATTTGCGGCAAACATCAGCGCGTTTCCTCATTGTTCTCAAGCAGTTCGCGGGCAAAGGCTACGGCGGAGGCTGAGCCTGCAAGGACTGTATAATGAACAGCACCACCTTCTGAGCTGAGCCTTCTCACTTCGTGATATTTTCCGCCTGCTTCTTCGATGAGGATTCTAAGACTTGCGATGTCCCAAAGCCTTACATTCCACTCGAGCGTGAGGTCGAGTTTCCCGAGAGCCACTGCGGTTTGACTGTAGCAAGTGTAGAACATGCGCGTCTGTGGATATGCGGAGAGAAACGCAGAAAGCCTTGGAATTTCATTGCCCTTCTTTAAAAATCCATTCGGTGAGCTTACTGCAACTACTTGGTCGACTGCCGGACGTAAAGAATCCGTTAGGCGCACCCTTTTTCCTTCACAGAAGGTACCGAGACCGTGCGCAGCAAATATGCGCGACTCTGAACCCATGGAAGGATGGTCTATCACCCCAACAAGCGGATGCCCACAGTAGTAGAGCGCAAGAATGGAGCCCCACGTTGGAATACCGCGGGTAAGGTCGAGAGTTCCATCGACTGGGTCAGTGACAAACTGAAAAGGCGCGTCGGGATTGGTGTGTCCCTGCTCCTCCCCGAGAATTCCTGCTTCCGGGAGGAGCTGAGCAGCAAGCGCGCGAACTGCCTTCTCTCCCGCAACATCGGCGGCGGTTACAACCGTGCGATCTGACTTTATAGAAGAGCTGTTGCCCTTGGTGAGCTCGGAGTTCACTGCGGCTCGAAGGGCATCTGCGATGGTAAGTGTTATCGACTTGAGCTCTTCAACGCGAGCGGGAGGCAATTCACTTCTGCGGTCTAAGGCGCCGCGCTGTTCAAGAAGAGGAGGTGGCGTCATAACGGCTATGAGCAGCGGTGCGACGGCAGGGAGCATCCGCCGGGTCAATTTGTTCTCTTCCGTATTTCTAACTTTGGTATGGTTTCTAAGCAACTTTTCTACCGATTTGTCGATTAGGGATAGAAGGGCTAGGAGTCTGTCCCGTAGAAAGTTCCGACCACTACATGTTGTGGTGGCAACGGGACAGCCCACCTAGCCCCTATTGCTCATACGCCCTACAAGGCTCCGAACTCCCTAGAGTGCTGCAAGCAGCCCATTGCGCGGACATCTCCTCGAATAGGGGCTCAGCTCGCCTTTTCATTTCGCATATTTCGGCGCGACCGAACTGCTGTGTGAAAAGGCGGCTACGGATTGTGTCCAAAATGAAGATTTATGTTTCTACGGGACACACTCCTTGGTCGCGGAGACACGGAGACCGCGGAGATGGAAATCAACCAGATTACCGAAAAGATTATAGGTGCGGCTATCAAGGTGCACTCACTGCTGGGACCAGGCCTCTTCGAGCAGGTCTACAAGGCATGCCTATTCCGCGAGCTCCAAAAGCAGAGCATCAAGGTTGCCAAAGAGGTCATGTTCCGGTGCTCTATGACTGCGAATTAATAGACCTAGGGTACCGCCTAGACCTGCTAGTAGAGTCAGAGGTAATCGTTGAGTTAAAGGCGATCGAACGTCTTACCAGAGTCCATAGAACCCAGGTGCTAACTTATCTGAAGTTATCTCAAAAAACTGTTGGACTACTCATAAATTTCAATGCGGTACCGCTTAAGGATGGAATCGTGCGCATCGTTCGAGGTTACGCAGGACCTTAACCCTCCGCGGTCTCCGTGTCTCCGCGCTAATCCCTTCTTAACCCCATCTATGGAGTTTCCTCGAACATTCAAGTAGGAAGGGAACTTGGGCCTACCTCATATTAGGTGGCAATGAGGCTCACGGGGGGGGGCATTCTTAACTCCCCTTTTCCTATTGCCCCTCAATGCACTACTGCCGGCAAGCGCTCGGCAGCTTCTGCTCTCTCAAGCTTGCGCTGCGCAGGTGCCCAAGCATCATCATAGGAACTCAGTCCCTCAAGGGCGGCCGTAGCCTCCTTCTTAAGCTTCTGGATGCTGGCAGAATCCATGCTTTCTGCTGTGTCCACGGAATCGGCAAGAACGACGAGCTTTCCGTCTACAAAATTGCAGAATCCTCCGGCAACTACGACAGGCTTTCCTTTCTGCCCGCTTGCCAGTTCATAGGAAAGGACCCCAACGCCAATAGTTCCTGTATAGCGACAGTGATTGGGTAGTAGACCAATTTCCCCCTGCTCCGATGGCAGGCTCACCGAGGAGACCTGCTCTTCAAATACAAGACCAGCCGGAGTTAGAACCCTTAGGGTGAAATTATCTTGCGCCATACCGTACCTTGCCTCTCGGAAGCCACGAATCTCAAACTAAATACATTCCTTCGTGGCCTCTGTGGTCTTAGTGGTAAATTCCTGAACCACTAAGACCACTAAGACCACCAAGGGGGCTATGCAGCCTTAGCAGCAAACTCAGCAGCAAGCTTCTCAGCCTTCGCATGAGCTTCCTCAATGGTTCCCACCATGTAGAACGCCTGCTCAGGAAGATGATCTACCTTACCATCAACAAGCTCTCCGAAACTTCGGACAGTATCTTGAAGTTTCACGTACACGCCTGGAGTACCGGTGAAGGTTTCTGCGACGTGGAAAGGCTGTGACAAGAAACGCTCAATCTTACGAGCGCGAGCCACGATTGCTTTATCATCTTCAGAAAGCTCGTCCATACCAAGAATGGCGATGATGTCCTGAAGGTCCTTATAACGTTGCAGCGTTTGCTGAACCTTACGGGCAACGCGGTAATGTTCCTCTCCCACCACCCCTGGCTCAAGCACCGTTGAGCTAGAAGTAAGAGGATGCACGGCAGGATAAATTCCCTTCTCTGCAATCGAGCGATCAAGCGCAGTTGTCGCGTCAAGATGCGCAAACGTAGTCGCAGGAGCTGGGTCAGTGTAGTCATCCGCGGGAACGTATACGGCCTGAACGGACGTAATAGATCCCTTATTGGTTGAGGTAATACGCTCTTGGAGCTGTCCCATGTCAGTGGCAAGAGTTGGCTGATATCCTACGGCGCTTGGCATACGGCCAAGGAGCGAGGACACTTCCGAGCCTGCTTGGAGGAAGCGGAAGATATTATCTACGAAGAGAAGAACGTCGCGCCCTTCCTGGTCACGGAAATACTCGGCAGCGGTAAGAGCTGAGAGTCCTACACGGAAACGTGCTCCTGGCGGCTCATTCATCTGTCCGTATACAAGGCAAGCCTTGTTGATAACGCCTGAGTCTTTCATTTCATGGAAAAGGTCATTTCCCTCTCTGGTTCGCTCACCTACTCCACCGAACACGGAATAGCCGCCGTGCTCTTGAGCGATGTTGTTAATGAGTTCCATGATGATAACGGTCTTTCCTACTCCGGCGCCGCCGAAGAGACCAATCTTTCCACCCTTAACATAGGGGCAGAGAAGGTCGATAACTTTGATACCAGTCTCAAGAATCTCTTTTGAGGTTGATTGATCCTGAAAGCTCGGTGCGGCGCGGTGAATCGGCCAGCGAGTTTCCGTGTCGATAGGACCTGCTTCGTCCACCGGACGTCCAATAACGTCCATAATTCGGCCAAGGGTCTTTTCTCCTACGGGAATAGAGATAGGAGCGCCGCTATCTACGACCTCCTGCCCGCGAGTAAGACCTTCAGAGCTATCCATAGCGATGCAGCGTACGGCGCTATCGCCAAGATGCTGAGCCACTTCCATCACAAGATTATTGGGCTTGTCATCGATAGCAGGATTGGTGGTGAGAAGCGCGTCATAGATCGCGGGAAGACCAACTTCACGCGGAAACTCTACGTCGATAACGGCGCCAAGCACCTGGGAGATTTTACCTTTGCGGCCTACGCCTTCGTTTTCTTTCTTCATTGGTTCCTCTTCAATCAAATTCTAAGGACTGACTTTTTTCTATGCAGAACTCGTGTTCTGCGCTCAAGCAATTGTCTAATTCTACTTAACGGCCTCCGCTCCACCGAGAATATCGAGAAGCTCAGAGGTAATACGGGCTTGACGAATCTTGTTGTGCTGCAGCTCAAGTTTACGCGACAACTGCTTAGCGTTCTTGGTTGCGGCGTCCATTGAGGTCATGCGTGCCGCCGTTTCACTCGCCTTCGCATCGAGGCAAAACTGCCTGATTTTAGCGCTCACGATGCGAGGAAGTAGAGACGAAAATACCGCGGTTGCCGAAGGCTCAAACTTCGTCACGCCGCCTGACTCCGAAACGGTGCTGGCTGCGGTCTTTGCGGCGCTCACCGAGAGTGCCGAAAGATTTGCATCGAGAGGCAGGAGCTTCTCAAGTTGCACCGTCTGAGAAATCGCGGACTTAAACTTAGTATAAATGACCCAGACTTCATCGAAAGCGCCGCTGCGGAACCCAGTTTCAAGTTCACTTGCAATGTCTGCAATTGGCCAGGCGTTCGCGTTCTCTGGAAGTTCCTCAAAGGCATTGAGGTACGACATGCCTTTGCGGCGATAATATTCGGCGGGCTTCTTTCCTAGCACCACCGAGGAGCGCAGGTCGGAGAACTGCTTTTGGGCGACTTCTACTTTCTTATTGACGTTACTGTTGTAACCACCGCACAACCCGCGCTGGCCACCCACTACGAGAAGGGCCACGTTTTTAACTTCGGGCCTCACCTCCATTAAGGGGTGCGAGAGCTCTGTGCCTGCTGTTTCCTGCAAAAGCTGAGAAAGCAAAGCTCCAAGCTCAGTCGTGTACTCACGAGATTTTGTAACGGCCTCCTGCGCTTTTCGAAGTTTCGCCGCAGAGACGAGCTTCATGGCGTAGGTGATTTTCTGCGTATTCTTTACTGACCGCAGACGCCTTTTAATTTCTTTTAAACCTGCCATAGCAGTTCACTCAATCTTTCGTTTCAGGCCTTGCTACTTCTTGCACCGAGAGGGGGATCCCACCGTGCTCAAAATTGCCCGAGAATCTAAACTCTTCGCTTCGCGCCTAACTGATGTCGTTTGGCGCGAAGCGAACTACTTCGCACTAGGCATGAGCATGGGCGGCTCCGCCCTTTTCACTCTTCTTGGGGGAACCGTTAGTGGCAGCTCCCGCCGCTCCTGCTGAAGCTTTCGCCTTAAGTCCGGCAGAGAACTCCTGCACGAAATTCGCGAGAATCTTCTTCAGCTCTGCCTCGATATCCTTGGTGAGCTCTTTCTTATTGCGCAGGTCTTCAAGAACCTTGGCATGCGTGCTGCTCATGTGAGCATGGAACGCAGCTTCAAAAGCTCTAATTTGGTTAGCGGGGACATTGTCAGTTGCGCCCGAGGTTACCGCGTAGAGCGAAAGAACCTGGAACTCAACTGGCATCGGTTTGTATTGCTCTTGCTTGAGCACTTCAACGAGACGCTCTCCTCTTGCGAGCTGAGCGCGGGTCGCGGCATCAAGGTCGGATCCAAACTGAGCGAAAGCTTGCTTCTCACGATACTGCGCGAGGTCAAGTCGGAGCGTTCCGGCAACTTTCTTCATCGCCTTCACCTGAGCCGCACCACCTACACGCGATACGGAAAGACCTACGTTAACTGCGGGACGAATACCTGAGTTAAAGAGGTCAGCCTCAAGATAAATCTGACCATCGGTAATGGAGATAACGTTGGTCGGAATGTACGCTGAAACGTCGCCCTCAAGAGTCTCAATGATGGGCAGCGCCGTGAGAGACCCAGAGCCAAGAGAGTCATTAAGCTTTGCGGCGCGCTCAAGGAGACGCGAGTGCACGTAGAATACGTCTCCAGGATACGCTTCGCGGCCCGGAGGTCGGCGAAGGAGAAGCGACATGGCTCGGTAAGCAACGGCGTGCTTTGAAAGGTCATCAAACACAATCAAGGCATGCTTGCCCTTCTCCATGAAGTACTCGCCAATTGCGCATCCCGCATAAGGAGCAAAGAAGGCAAGAGGTGCTGGCTCAGAGGCAGTCGCCGCAACAACGATAGTGTGGTCCATTGCTCCATGCTCACGGAGCTTCTCAACTACCTGAACTACGGAAGAGCGCTTCTGTCCGATGGCGACGTAGATACAGATAACGCCATTACCCTTCTGATTAATGATGGTGTCGAGAGCTACGGCGGTTTTGCCGGTCTTCTTGTCGCCGATGATAAGCTCACGCTGGCCACGGCCTACAGGCGTCATCGAGTCAATGGACTTGATACCAGTCTGCATTGGCTCATGAACTGATTTGCGCTTGATGATACCAGGAGCCTTAATTTCGAGACGACGAGTAACATTCGACTTGATATCGCCAAGCCCGTCGATCGGGTTACCAAGAGCGTCAACTACGCGGCCAATCAAAGCCTCGCCTACGGGGAGCTCTGCGATACGACCCGTTCGCTTTACGGTGTCTCCCTCACGTACGCGAGAGGTCTCGCCCATGAGAACCACACCGACAGAGTCTTCTTCGAGGTTGAATGCCATGCCCTTAAGGCCATCGCTAAACTCAACGAGCTCACCAGAAGCTACTTTACCGAGACCATAGACCTGACAGATACCGTCTCCGATCGAGATAACGCTTCCCGTTTCGCTGAGCTCAGAGCTCGCGGAGAAGCTTGAAATACGGTCCTTAAGAATCCTGCTGATTTCTTCTGCTTTCGTACTCATTGCTATTTCTTCCTATTCAAAATCAGTCGGCTCCTCGCTTCAATTGCTGGGAAGCCTTCTCTCAAACAAGTTCACTTCGGGCAGCGAGCGCCCTCGCTACTAGGCCTAGTCTTAGTTGACCGCGCGCCCTACCCTCTCAAGTGCGCCAGAAAGCGAGCCATCAAGCACTCTATCTCCTGACTTCACAATCATTCCGCCAATCAAGTTCTTATCTTCGTGCCATGCTATTGAAACAAGAGACGCATACTGAGCAGGCACGAGCTTCTGAATATCAGACTGCAGCGTGCGCTTCTCCTCATCAGATAGCGCAAACGCTGAAGTCACCTCAAGCGAAAGGACTTTCATGAATTGCTCAACAAGCTGAGAGAAAAGAGTAATGGTACTTCCCAGCGCGCCGATTCGATCATTCACAAGCATGGTTGCGATAAAATTGGCAAAAACTTGATCTCCGGGTCTCGCGAGGTTGCACAAATCACGGACCATCTCTTCACGCCGGGCGGGAGGAATACGGGGGTTCGCAAGGGCGCTGGTAAACTCGGGATACGCCTCAAGGTCTTCTGCAATACGCTTCAAGGCGTTGCGGCGCGGCTCGAAATCTGCGGGCTGGCAGAGTTCAAATAATGCTCGGGCATACTTCTTTGCTATCTTTCCGTGACTAGCTGCCATGACCTTGGTTCTCTCTCTTAAGAAATTCGCGCGTTACTGTACTAGTTGGGGCATAAACTTAAGCGCCGCGGAACGTACCGAGGCATCATTCTCGCGAGTACTCCCCTTCTCAAGCTTTTCACGTGCCAAAAGGAGCGCCGCCGCAATAAGCTCCTGCTCAACTTGTTGCTCAACCGATCGCCGCTCGGCGGAGATAGAGTCCGCTGCCTGCTGCGCAATTCTAAGAGCGCGCTGCCGAGCGTCTTCTCCAATTGCGGCAACTTCGGACTCTGTCTCGGTTCGAATCTCCTTCTGGATCCGAACAATCTCTCCGTCTACTCCGGCAAGCTTCTTCTCTACAACTGCGAATTCGGCCTGAGCCGCTTCAAGTGCGCGGGCTCCCGAAAGCACTCGGTCTTCAATTGCAGAGCGGCGGGCGGCATAGCCTTTTACAAGCGGCTTACGAGCTACCAAGTAAACAAGGAAGCAATAGAGCCCAAAGTTAATCCAGAATTTTCCGAGTCCACTAACGAACTCACCGAAAGGCGGAGGAACCACGGAGTGTCCGCTGCCATGAGCCGAGCCAGCAGCAAAAACAGTTGATGGAACAAAGAGGAAAATTGCGACGATCAGCAGCGTAGCAATTGCGAGAACGAAATATGAGCTGATGAAGAGCTCACCTTGCATACCTTTCGTGTCTTGGAGATTACGTGACATCTGGAATTTTCCTAGCATTTCAGTTCAATGATACTATCGCTCTCTAGCACCGCCCCTGCCTAAAAGTCTCAAGGCTCGCTTTAGTTACTGCACCGCAAAAGCGCTCTTTGCCTTATCCGCCATAGCTTGAGCCACACTCTCAGTCTCACGCAGAGCTTGAGATCGAAGCGTGTGAAGCTGAGTAGCGATTTCAGCACGAGCAGACTTGGTTTGCTCTTGCGCCTTGGCTTCAGCCTCTGCAACAACCTTCGCTGCCGCAGCCTTTGCATTTGCAACTGCATCAAACTTTACTCGAAGAGACTTTACGCGCTCTTCGGTTAAACGATTCTCGTATTGCTCCGACAGAGTCTTAGCTTTCTCGTGAAGCTCGTGCGCAGCTTCATCCGCTCCAATCGTTGCACGTTCTCGAGCCGCGACGAGCTCCGCGAAAGGAACAATCACGAGCTTTCCAAAAGTCTTCCAGAACAAAACGAACAACAGGGCGCCCACCACAATCATGGTGACGTCTGCGGGCACTAAGTCGAATTTTTTTAGAATCTCTTCCATGACCCTTCTACAAAGAAACGCTTTCCTACTTCTCGTTCCCGCTTCGCACCGCGAAAGTCGACACTACGAAGGTCGACACTGCGAACGGCGGAACATCGCCTCAAGACACCTTCCCCGACTCAAGTCCTCGCATCTCAAAGCAAGAACCCAAGCTAAACAGGGAACTATATTTTCGAACTCACTAACTGCGGAGCGCGTCCCTCAGAAACAAAGAGATTGTCCCTGGACCAAACTCCTAGGCGCCACTCTATTAGGCGGCTGCGCCAACTTTATCTCCGCCCGCTGGCCGAGCACCTGCGCCTTTTGCATCGCCTGGCTTTGCAGCGGCTCCCATCGAAGCTTTACCTTCGAAGATAACGCCCTCTTCAATACTGAGATTTGTGCAGTTGATATTCCCAATGACGCGCGCGGGGCGCTTTAGGGAGAGCCTCTTTGAGGCAGTAATATCGCCGTTAACGGTCCCCTTCACCAAGATTTCGCCGCCGGAGATTCTTGCATTTATTACTGCAGATTCCCCAATCGTGAGACGATCTTGCGCAACCACCTCTCCCTCGACGTAACCGTCAAGCTCTACAGGGCCGCTAAAGGTGAGCGTTCCAACTACTTTGGATCCCTTGCCTAAAAAGGCTTCAACTTTATCAGTGCCGCCCGCAAGAGCAGAAGGAAGCCCCGAGGCAATACCAGAGGAGCCTGCAGATGAACCTGATCCAAACGAGCCAGTTGAAGTTGTCATGAGAGCAATTTCCTCACCACGTTAGTTCGTTCTGGGCAAACTCGCTGCGAACGCATTCCTTAGGAACACAGTACGCAAGACGCACACTATCCGCGCCCACCCCGTTAAGGCGTGCGAAGACTACTCGGTACGTACCTAAAAATCAAATACTAGAGGGGCTAACTGCTTACTTTAGTTACGACAAAGATGCTCAACGAGGCGGTCGAGCTCAGCCTCAGAAAAGTACTCTATCTCTATTCGCCCGGCGCCTGCTTTGCCGTGCTTTAGGGAGACCTTAGTCGCCAGGGCCCCGCGCAGCCGATCGACAACTTCGGGGAACGGTGAGTCCTCGCCGGCACCAGCCCCCTTCCCTTTCGCCCGCCTCCCGCTATCTAAGACTACCACTCGCGAAACAATTGCCTCCAAGTCTCGGACGGAGAGGTCCTCCTTGAGCACTTTTCGGGCTAGGCTGGTTTGGGCAGTTGGTTCCTTGACCGAGAGAATGGCTTTCGCGTGGCCGGTCGAAAGCTCGCCTTTTCTAACAAGTTCAAGTACTTCGGCTGGAAGCTTAAGAAGCCGGAGAAAATTCGCTACGCTCGCCCTATCCTTCCCTACTCTCTCTGCAACTTCCTGCTGGCCCAGATTGAACTCTTGCAGGAGGCGCTGATAAGCAATTGCTTGCTCGACAGGATTGAGGTTTTCACGCTGGACGTTCTCAACTATAGAAATCTCAAGTGTCTCCTTATCGGTGAGGTCCTTTACAATAACAGGCACCTCTAAGAGCCCCGCTCGCTGAGAAGCTCGCCACCTCCTCTCCCCTGCTACTATCTCAAAGGACCCCGAGTTGGCGGTGCTAGGGCGCACAAGGATCGGCTGTAGAACACCCAAGGTTCGAATTGAATCCGCGAGCTCTGAAAGCTCAGATTCTGAGAAGTCTTGCCTTGGCTGCTTTGGATTGGGGATGAGCTTCCCAACTGAGAGGAATGTGACTCCGTGAGCGGAGCCAGGACTACCCGCGCTTGGGCCAGGCTCTACCGCCTCAACCCGCTCTGTTCTACCAGCCAGAACAGCGTTAGGCACGGTGCTACTACCATGCTCTACTTCGACTGCGCGAGAGAGCGGCACGGGGGCACTTGAAATTAGCGCGCTGAGTCCCCTTCCAAGTACGCTTCGCGGCTGAGTTTTTTGCTTTTTTTGTTCCATGACGTCATTCAAGATGCTATCTCGGTTATTATAAATTTTTGTGGGCAGTTGGCATTCTGCTTACTCTGAGCTCTTTAAAAATCTAGAATGTTCCACGTGGAACATTTTTAAATTATCGCTACCCGTTAGAAACAAGCTTATTGGGCGTCTCAGGAGCAGAGCCCGCCGCACGCCCACGAGCCATCAAATCAGCAACTCTTGCCACAACTTCATCAGTCAGGGCTGCATACGCCTTGGCCCCAGCAGAGCTGTTATCGTACAGACAAATCGGCTTTGAATGGCTCGGGCATTCCGAGAGCTTAATGTTCCGCGGAATCTTCGTCTGGAACATTCCAGCCCCAAAGAACTGGCGTGCCTCGTTTTCAACCTGTACCGACAGGTTCGTGCGAGAGTCGAACATAGTCATGAACACACCAAGGACTCCGAGACCGGGGTTAAAGGTCTGCTTTACGAAATCAATGGTCCTTGAAATCGCGCTGATACCTTCAAGCGCGTAGTATTCTGCCTGGAGGGGGATAAGCACTAGTTCCGCAGCCCCAAGTGCATTCAACGTAAGGAGACCGGAAGAGGGGGGACAATCTATAATCACATAGTCATAGGACTCTCTAAGGAGGCTAAGCTCAGACTTGAGAATAAGCTCACGCCCCGGAGTCTTACCAAGTTCAATCTCAACCCCGACGAGATCCGAGGAGGAGGGGGCAACATCGAGCCCCTTAATGATACTGGGGCGAATAATCTTTGAAAGAGAGGCTCTCCCAAAGAACATATCAAAGAGGTCTTCACCGGCCTCTCGAAGCTCAACGCCAAGCCCGCTCGTAGCATTACCCTGAGGGTCGAAATCTACGAGCAAAGTTCGAAGCCCCTTAAGGCCCAGCTCCGCCGCAATACTTACCGCGCTAGTAGTCTTACCAACGCCGCCTTTCTGATTTGAAATTGCAATTATAGTACTCACGTCACGAGTGCTATCACGCCTAGAGTCTAGAGGGGTAGGGGAATAAATGCCGATTTGGAAAATGTTCCACGTGGAACATTTTCAAGAGGAGGGGGAGGGTGCACGAAGAAGGATTATGAAGGCGGCGCGTCCTATGAAGCATCAACGCGCTTTAGCACTTCTGCTAAAGCTCCAAGAGCACCATCTATTGTAGCCTCTGTATGTGCATGGTTTACAATGAATCGCACCAGCGCGAGCTCCGAGAGCAGCGTCCTTGTCTGCACAACATCGGCAAGCACCCCACGGGAGAATAGTCCCATAGCAATTTCTCGAGCCTTAGAAATACCTACACAGGGAATGCTCACCACAGGGGAGTCAGTAACATCGGAAGAACTGTGAAGCAGCGCGGCAATCCCAGCCCTAAGTCTTTGAGCAAGAGCTGATAGACTGGCCCTTGCTCCTGGCATAACCTCAACCAAATCCAGGGCTACCGAAGCCGCTGCCGCAACAGCCGGAGTAGGGGAGCACTCAATCCCAATTGCGCGAGAGCGTTGAAGCACGTAGCTCACAAGCGTCGCGGGACCACACACGATTGCATTCTGGACGCCTAGTAGCGAGCTTAACTCACTGAACTTGCACGCTATTTTACTGCCTATCAGACTCTGCTCACGATCCGTTCCGCCCGCCCCCCTTGGACCAAGGCAACCAAGGCCAGCACTTTCGTCCACCCATAGCGCCGCACCTGCCTTCGAACAAAGGTCGGCCATGGGAGCAAGAGCGGTAAGATCCCCCGTAAGAGAAACAAGAGACTCAACAAGCACAATCTTGCGGCGAGCAAGGCGGTGGCGCTCAAGCTCAGCAGCTAAACTTGATAAACTGCGATGAGAAAACGTTCCAAAGCTCGCGCCCACTAAGAACGCAGCGTCAGCTGCTGGTGCCTGAAGCTGCTCCTCGGATATCACGACATCTCGCTCTCCGAGCACCGCGGTAAGAGTCGAGAAGACCGCCTGGTTCTTAGAGGAGAAGAGCAGGGCAGACTCAGTGCCAAAGAACTTCGCGAAGCGCTCCTCGCACAAAACGTGCGCGGGAACCGATCCTGAGTTCGTGCGAGAAGACGCCGAGCCAACTCCTGAAAGCTCAAGTTCCTCGTGGGCTACGCGCTTTACTCGCTCATGCGAGCCCAAATTGAAATAATCCCAATTGGTAAAGTCAGACAGAATCCGGCCCCTCAGATCAATCTGACCGGCAAGGCGCTCGCGTCCCGCGTGAATCTCACGCGGCACAGAGGAAGCAAGCAGCACATCGAGTTCTCGTTTTAGATCCTGCAGCATCTCACCTCAAAGGCGGAGGGCCGATTATAGTAGGAGAGTGAGTCTCCTACCCGTTAAGCTCTTCACTCATAAGATATGATTCAATGAATGAATCAATTTCGCCATCAAGAACATTCGCGATGCTCGAAGTTTCGTAATCAGTCCTTAAGTCCTTCACCAACTGATAGGGCTGCATCACATAGGAGCGAATCTGACTTCCGAAGTCGATCTTCTTTCGCTCTCCCTGAATCGATTTCAGCTTACTTTCCTTTTCTTGGCGCTGAATTTCGAACAGTTTCGCGCGCAGTATCTGCATGGCCCGCGAGCGATTCTTGTGCTGCGAGCGCTCGTTCTGGCAAGCGACTACGATGCCTGACGGAATGTGCGTAATACGAATGGCACTATCCGTCTTATTAACATGCTGACCACCCGCCCCAGACGAGCGGTAGGTATCAACTTTCAAATCTTTGTCGTCGATGACCACTTCAACATCATCAGCAAGCTCAGGTGTCACCATTATCGAAGCAAACGAAGTATGCCTGCGCGCGTTAGAATCGAACGGGGAAATACGCACTAAACGATGAACCCCTGTCTCAGACCGCAAGTGACCGTAGGCGAACTCTCCTTGAATACTAAGCACGGCCCGCTTTATTCCCGCACCTTCTCCCGCTTGATAATCAAGCTCCTCGATGGCAAACCCCTTGCGCTCAGCCCAGCGCAAATACATACGCAGGAGCATCTCCGCCCAGTCCTGCGCCTCAGTGCCCCCTGAGCCTGCATTTACTTCAAGAATTGCATTAGAGCGGTCGAATTCTCCGCGCATCTTGCGGAGGAACTCTTGTTTATCGACAAGCGTTTGAAGCTTTGATGTGAGGTTATAGGCTTCCTGAAGAAAGTCTTGGTCGCCTGATTCCCGGCTAATCTCGAGGGCGGCATTCGCCTCCCCGTGGAGATTCTCTAAAACTTTGAAGCTATCGAGCACGGCCTGATTCTCTGAGCGCTCCTTCATGACCACCTTGGCCTGCTCGGAGTCGTTCCAGAGATCAGATTGGGAAGTGAGGGCTTCAAGTTCCGCTATGCGACGCTCTTTTGATTCAACGTCAAAGAAACCCCCTCAGGGCGCCAATCCGCTCCTTGAGTTGAGAGAGTTTACTCCTGCATTCACCGGCGTCGAGAATCTGGACCATAGAAGCGATATCAATAAAGAAGGACTAACCTTTATAGCATAGACTACGAACGTTCTTCGAAGCCAGGTGTCTATCCCATACAAAACGCAAATGTTCGTTGAAAAGGAACTCTATTTAAGCTCTGGAAAGATTCGTTTTATTGCATCCCGCCAGTGGAGCAACCACAGATCCCCCTCTTTGCGGTTCTTTTCATCTCTAGAAACGAGCCAGGCTTCTGAGTCCTTAATTTCCTTGCTGACAGCTCGGGCATGCCGACCCTGCTGAGAATCGGCGTGTTCTGTAGATTTAATCTCTATGAGGAGCAACTTCTCACCTGGGCGATCAATGATGAGGTCGACCTCTACGTCATCCTTAGTTCTTAAAAAGAAGAGCTTGAAACGCTTCCTTAAGTAACTGTTCAGGCGATAAATCTCGAGAATTACAAATTGCTCAAAACTCCTTCCGTAGCCGTAGCTTTGCGGCGTGCAGGGAACATTGAGAACGCCACTCAAAGCACGCTGAACACCTAAATCAAAAATATAAAACCTTGGGCTCTTACTTTGCTGTTGCCTCACCGAACGATCGAAGCTTGGAATCATGACGCCAAGAAGAGTGTCTTCGAGAATTTGATAGTAACGTGCCACGGCCTTCTCGCCGACCTGACAGTCGCGAGCAATGGAGGCGTAGTTTACCACCTGTCCGCTTGACTGAGCCGCCACTTCAAGAAATCGAGTAAAGGGATCCAATTGGCGAACTACCTGCTCCTCTCTAATTTCTTCTCGCAGGTAGGTCGCATAATAGCTATCTAAGAGCTCCCGGCGAGTAGCAATGTCCGGCTCAGTGACAATGTAGGGCAGAGTCCCCCAATTGAGCGCAGCGTCTAGATCAAATTCGTCTCCAATCTCAAACGAAGTGAGCGGATAAAGGCTATTCACTAAGGCGCGGCCGCCTAGGAGGTTTGCCCCGCCACGCTTCAATTTTCTAGCGCTCGATCCCGTAAGGCCAAAAAAAATCTTGGAATGCCCCTCTTTGCTTTCCAAAATTCTATGCACTTCATTAAGAAGCTGAGGGACTCTCTGAATCTCATCAATTATGATCCACTGTGGGAATTCAGATTTCTCTGAAAGAAGAGAGCCTGAAAGAAGAGAGATAGCCTGCGAGTACAATAATCCCGGGGTCTTCTGGTAGGTAACGAAATCTCGGTCTCTTAGAAGATCAATCCAAAGCAGCGCGCTCGATTCAAAAAGTTCCCTCAAGAGGTAGGATTTACCGGTGCCACGAGCCCCAAACAAGAAAAAACTTCTTGTTTTCAATATGTTGGCGAGTCGCGTATACATATGTCAGAAATATCCGATATTTCTGACATATGTATACGCATCATGGGAAGCCGTCAAGCTGCGGAGTGCCTCCGGGACGGGACAGGCTCATCACTATCAAACTCAAGTCTTACTGAACTTTCCTCCCTTAAGGATCCGTCTTTTGAAAACCGGACTTTGAGCTATTCCAAGAAGGGTAGGGGCTGCTGCGCGGTGTCGCTTGAAAAGTCGTTTTTCTATTCGTCTCATTAGTTGGGCCTCCTTCGACGAGACGCCTTCATGGTCATACCCGAGCAGATGCAAGGTGCCATGGATAAGAAGCCTCAAAAGCTCTTCTGACTCACTCCAGCGATACCGCTTGGCCTGAACGACTACGGTATCCAAGGAAATCACCAAATCGCCCAGCGTATGCTCCATGCCTGGCTGGGCGAGCTCAGCTGCACTTAGTCCCTCGAGTGCAGCAAAGGAAAGTACATCCGTAGGCTTATCCTTTGCTCGATACGATGAATTGAGGGCCTGCATTTCCT
>JBIKWF010000124.1:0-11847 GCA_044356455.1 Bdellovibrionota bacterium
TGCAAAAAAACGTCTCTACCGATACGCCACTAAATCATGGCCAGCTTGATAGATTAGCGGGAGGATACGCGAATTTTCGGCAGTCTCTTCGGGAGCTGATTGATTCCCCTCAAGTAAGTGCTCCCGAGGCACTCGACAATATCGCACAGAACTCATTATCAACAGCTTCAGTATCACGAGGGAAAGCGGCTCGAGTAACTCAAAAGACCGAGCTCAAGTCTCGGCTCAAATCTCCGTCCGATTCTCAGAGACCAGCCCCGCGAAAGAATTCTCGGGCAGCGCCCAGCTCCACAGAACCAAAGACACGCCAGGAATCAAAGGCGCAGGAACCCCTTGCAACCTCACCCTCGAGGCCAACTCTTGTGCGTACCGGTCCGCTCGCCCCCACCACCGAACGAGGGCAATCTATACAAAGGGAGTCCCTCGGGACGCCATTACGAGCCCCCCTGCCCCCTCCTTACTCCCCTTCTCTAAGTAGCCATAGCCCAGCTCGGAATGAAAAGGCGACGCCGCTTAGCTGGAGCACTCCCAGTACCCCACAGGCTCTTGTGGCAGCAGAAAGCACGCCAACTAAGAGATTACCTCCCCTCACCCCCGCTTCTCATGCTTCACTAACAAAGGCATGCAACAAACTACGAGTTCTGAGGCAGTCGAGCCTTTCTCCCTCCGATAAGTCCGCGCCCACAGAGGAGTTCCCGGAACATTTGCGCCAACAAGTAGGAGATATGGCAGCACGACTCATCGCGGCAAAGAACCTTCCGCAGGACATGAGAGGCCCCTGTTCGGTCATTGCAGCCTCCCTTGAAATGCTGCTTACCGCCTTTTCTTCTGGGCAAGTACCAGTCGGAATGAACCAAGAGCTTGCCGAGATTCTTGGCATTATTGAACCCGCCTAAGTCACACTTCAGTGTCTTACGCTACTTGCGCCGCGGGCCTATTTCGAAACGAAAGGGCACTACCCAAGGCCCCCGCCAAGAGTCCACAAAACATCACCCCCGCCCCCATGAGCTGCAGAGCCGAGAATGTCTCAGCAAAAAAGAGATATCCCAATGCTGCGCTAAAAAGTGGCTCTGTCATCAACACCAGTGAGATTCTTGCCGTTTGATTGGAACGATATACCCTGGATAAAAGTAAGGAACTCGTCACCGTAAGAACCGCCCCAATCAGCTGCAAAAGAATCGCAACTCCAAAGGAAGAATTATCCGCGCGAGACACAATTGAGGAACCCACCGGAAGCATCGCAACGAATCCACACACTACTCCCGCCATAAGAAGAAAATAGAAACACAACTCAGCATCGCGCACGTCACTTGAGTGGCTACGCCTCGTCGTTGAAAAAAGCCCGAAAGTGATAGCCGATAAAAGAGCAAGTCCTGCCCCAAGCACCGTGGTTCCAGAAAAAAGATTGCCAACAGTTGCCCCGGAGTCTTCAGTGCCAAGCAGCAAAAGGAGCCCAAGGAGGGCAACCACCATGCCAATCTTTTCTGCGAAACGCATCCTATCCCCGAACAAAAGTGCGCCGCAGACCAGCGAAAAAGGCAAGGCACCAATCAAGCTACACACTCCCAAGGGCAACATAAGAGACGAAGCCACAAACGCGGGAATAGAAACCACATATAAGAGCAATCCACGCCACAGAATTAACCTCCTATCTCTTGGGCCTATCTTCCAAAACGAGCGTATCGACTTCCGCATCACGAGCCAGAAGATCAGAGCAGCAAGTCCGTTTCGTACGGCTATCTGAGTGTAGACACCCAAGCTCTCCCCACTGAGCCTGGAAAGAACGGTAAAGAGAGTGTAATTGAGCGCAAGCGTGAGGACGGCTAAATCGAGAGAAAATGGCTCAACATTCTCCTGTGCGCTTTCTGAAACTATCTGCATACGTACCTACCTTTTTCTAAGACGTACTGCAGACATAGGCATTTATTCCATCTACTCTATTTTTGTGCTATAATAGCCATGTCGTATTACGCATACCTAAATTTGGTTTACCTGCTATGACTTCCGCGTTACGCGCACCTGCTGCACGTCTCTCTACAAAAGAGCGCAAGATCCTCGCCGCGCTCAGTCTGAGTCCCCTATCCGACGGAGCCGCTCTCGCCAAGATTTTAGGGATGCACACCGCCAATGTGCAGTATTCGCTGCGCTCCCTTCAGGAACGCGAGATCTATTCCATCAGACCCTTCATCAACCAGATGCTCCTCGGATATGAAGACCTTGCTGTCTTCATGAATCTCGCCGCCATGCGCCCGGAGCGGCGTGAGAAAGTCATGAGCGAGATAGTCACTAGTCCGATGGTAAGCTGGTGTAGTCAGCTCATCGGAGACTATGAATTAGTGGTGGGTGTTCTCACTACTCGTATTAATGAACTTGCAACGTTCTTTGACTACCTGCGAAAAGATGGCGGCGACGTATTCTCTAATCGAGCTATTGTACCGCGCATTGCCTACCACCAGTACATCCGCAAAGGCATAATGCCAACCATACGTGTGCCGGCGCCACTCTCGATAACTGATAGCATCAAAGGAGGGCTCTCAAAACCAATCGTGCTAGACGAGCTCGACAAGAAAATCTTGCGAAGCCTTGCCAACGCAAAAGGATCAAGTCGCCGCGAGCTTGCGCGAGAACTCTCTATTCCTCCCTCTACCCTTCTGCACCGCATTAGGTCATTAGAGAAATCAAAGCTCATCGCCGGCTACTTCTTGCAGCTTGATAGCAGGCATCTTGGAATGCAGGACTATCGCCTTCTAGTAGAGTGCCGCTCTCTCACCACTGCCCTGCGAAAGAAACTTGAACTCTGCTGCAGACAGCACCCCTCGGTGTATTTTCTTGTTGAAGACCTTGGGCCCTATGATTTCGAGATTGGAATCTCGGCTCCCGACCCTTCCGAGGTAGGAAAGGTGAGCGCGGAAATAACCGCGGTACTGGGCAAATCTCTGCACTCAGTAAAGTCTTTGACTGAAGTTGCGGACCTCAAATGGAGCTTTTTCCCTTGGTAACCTGAAAACCGCAAAACCCTAGCTCATCTTAAACACCGGCACCACAAACACCGCAGAATAATCGACTCCCCTAGTTGGCGCACGCACGCTTAGCTGCCACGAAATCGGCCCGCGAGATATCTGATACCCGGTTTCCGGAGGAAACTTGGGAAGCTCAAAGCAAAACGGAATACCTGAACGCGTACTTACTCCATGGCGAGGAACCGTTACCGTGCTCTGCCAGTGAATTTCAGTTTTTGAGGTGCGGTTCTTGCCTGTACCCACATGATAGGTCTCTAGACATTGTAACAAGAAGGTGAAGTCACCTTCGGGGTCGATCTCCATCTTGGTGCTCACGCTGCCTTTAATTCTTTCACCGAGCACCCCAGCCTTACCCGTTACGCGGCACAAAGATTCGCCGTAGCGAAAGACGCGGATGGTCTCTCGAACGGCAAAGGCAATTATTGGCAGGCCTCCTAGCGCAAAAAGTCCAAGAACGATGAGCCCCCCTGTTTTTATCTGAGGATTTGAAAGCTGCGTGAAGAAAGAGGCGCCAAAAGTAAGGTTCCAGACCAGCGCAAGAAGCCAAAGAGCACACATAAACAAGCGCCCTTTTGAACGAATCTCTCCCCGCGCCCAGGCCCGGTTTGCCGCCACTCGCTCTTCAATCGATGGAATGCTCCCGTCCGAAGTCTGAATCTGTCCCTCGCTGCGCAAGAAGCGCTCGCGCGAGGCACGGCGAAGAAAATACGTCGCTACCATAAGTGCGACGAACACAATCGTAATGGGAATAATAGGAATCTGCGCTTCTGGTCCAAGCTCCATCTCAAAGACCATAAATTTCAAGGGCAGTCGCGGCAAGTGGGGATTTATAGAGAAGAAATGTCTTTTCCTTGACTAAAAGGCGCTCGGCGGAAGATCATGCCCGCACTCCCATGTCGGTGCACCAACTACTAAAAAAAATCGTCAGTGGCGGCCAAACCGGTGTTGATAGAGCCGCATTCGACATTGCGCTCGAATGCCACATTCCTATTGGAGGCTTCTGTCCCAAAGGGCGTTTAGCGGAAGATGGAATAATCCCCCCAAAGTATGCCGTTACTGAGACGCCGCTTAGCGAGCATTCCCAGCGCACTCTCTGGAATGTGAGAGATTCCGATGGCACCTTAGTCCTAAGCTCCCTTGAGCCACGCGGGGGAACAGCCCTCACGATTAGGTATGCAAAAGAGCTTGCGAAGCCTTTTCTCTTACTTCCCCCCACTAAAGGTTCTCTTTCAAGTTTCGCTCACTGGCTCACCACCGAAGGCATCTCAATTCTCAACGTCGCGGGGCCCCGAGAAAGTGAAGAGCCTGGCGTATATGATGCCACGGCCCAATTTCTAAGGATGTTTTTCTCCAATGGTAGAACATGAAGCTAAGCTCTCAGGAGGAAAGGATTCTTGCCGCCTTGCAGGGGCACGCAGATGAGCCCCCGCGCATCACCGCGCGAGAGCTCTCCCTAACGGAGCACGTCACAAGAAGAGTCCTCACTCGAAGACTCCAAACGGGCGAGCTCAAAAGAAGAGCCTACATTAATCTTTTTGACTTGGGCCTCCAGCAGTATGCGATTTTTTTCTCAGTCTCTTCTAAAGCAGTCGGACAAAAATCGAAAATGAGGGAGACGCTCCTTAAAGCCCCATTTGTTGAGCTTCTCATCGAAGTCAGTGGTCGCTTTAACTTTGGTCTCGTCCTAACCGTACGATCGGTCTTTGACCTTGAGCGCTTCTTTGACTTTGTGACAACAGAGAGCAACCTTGAAATAAGAGACCTGCACCTCCAAGCGCGAACTGGCTGGCACTACTTTGGTGTCAAATATCTGAGTAAAGGCATTGCCCCCACCCCGATACAAATTGTGCCATCTGGCAAGGTCCAAGAGCTATCTCGCGAAGAAATCAAGCTCCTGCACGCCTATGCCGCAAGCTCTGACGGCAACCGCTCCCAAATTGCCAAAGCGCTTGGCGTTCCCGCAACAACTATTCAATATCAGCTTGAAAAGCTAAGGAAGAGTGGAGTTCTTTTAGGAGTTCGATATCAAGTCTCCTCTGAAATCGCGGGGCATTACCCCTACCGTGTCCTTCTTAGCACAAGCCACCCCTTGAGCTCTCACCGGATAAAGATATTCAATTGGGCCAAGACCAATCCTCTTGTCGTCTCCATGATGCACGGCGTAGGACCCTGGCAATACGAACTAAGAATCGAGGCTCCAGGGACATCCGCGGTGAGCTCGCTGGTTGATGATATCTTAGAATCTTTCTCGGACTTTATTGAGAACGCCGAAGTAGTGCCTGTCGCGAAAGTACTCAAGATGCAACTGGCTCCGGACCTTGGATTATTCACCAAGGGGTAAGCGCCCTTTACTTCCACGTCCCAGCCGCGATAGCCGTCTTTCACTAGTAATAACGAGGCGTTATGCGCCGCAGCTTGTCCCTCGGAGAACACCAAACTCGCTTAGCGAGCAAGGTTCCTTTAAGCTCTAGCAGCTCCTACGATACATCCCAAAACGCTATGGACCCTCAAACAGAGACAGTCAGCCCCTCGATGCGGCGTCTTGAGAATCCTCCTCTTGAAACAGAGATCCCTATTCTTCGGGATCTGCATGGAAAAAAAGAACAGCGAGCAGCCGCAATTGAATGCATTACCAAGAATCCGCATCTCGTAGGACCGCACACGGCCACGTGCCTTGGAATTCTTGCACGAAACACCTCGGATGAAGGCGAACGCTTAAAGGTGATTGCCTCTCTTGCGACGTTGAAGTGCGGTCTTTCCCAACTTACCGCCCTTGCCGAAGATGAACCCTGCGTGAAGTCTTGCGCGGCAGCGCTCTTGGGCGCCCTCAAATATGCCGCCCTGCATAGGCATGAGCTCGCGGCGGTAGGACTAGAGCGGCTACTCAAGAATCCAGCCCTGCCCGAGAAAGAAGCGGTGAACGTTATAGAGAGTCTTCTTCTCTATTATTCCATAACTCAATCTATATCCGAACAAGGGAAAGACGCACTCGCCGCCTACGTCCGTCAGCACCCAGAACAAGTCGGGACAAGTGGGCTTTTCAGCGACCGCTTTTTTAACTTAGTGGCAACTATTCAGGGAGCTGAAGACCTTGTGCTCGCTCTCCTAGAGTGTCCGGCTATGGAGGGCTCGATGGTGGATAACCTCTGTAGGTTATGCACGAGTGATGCGGGGCTGAGAATATGCCGACTGATTGCGCTCAACTACCGACTAGCTCCTCAGCGCGAAAACGCGCTTGAGCGCTATTTTCTCTATACCTCACCTAAACAAGTAGCCGAGGCTCAAGAACTACTAGGAGCCATACTGCAATCTGCACCTGAGATTTGCACTGACAAGACAGCTTCTCTGGCACTTCACTGCTACACATCCCGAACAGAACTTACGGACACCGGTTATCAGCAGCTAGAAGTTCTTGTGTCCCGAGGCGTGTTGTCCGCTTATTTGCTTCTACATCATCTGAGCGAGAGAAAACGCCCAGGAGATGCAGAGCGGATGATAGCGTTAGTACATGCAACGCCAGATCCCGCTACCCGAGCACAGAATGCCACGCTCTTGTCAGTTTATTCACGTTTGTTTTCAGTTCCCTTGATTGAAAAGTATCTCGGGGAAAATCCGCCCTTTGTAATTCAGCCAGAACTTCGCGCCGCTCTAATTCAGCTCCTGCAGGGCATCGCGATTGACCACCCGGAGCTGTGCAAAACTGTACGCCCGACCTTACTGCGCGAGCGGCACTCGCCTGACCCGCAAGTCGCCTCGGCTGCTCAACTTGGGGCAGATATAACTTCATGGAACCCCCTACGCAGAATTCGAGCTATCTTTGGGATGATTACTAAGCTTCGCTCAAATCTGACGACTTCACGGGAGCCGCGCAGTAATAACCAAGATATTCGCGGCAGTTAAAGGGTGAAATTGCTTAGCACACACCTTCCAAACTGTTTGCAATAACGCCAAGCGGTTAGCCATTTGTACCAGGGGGCCTTACTCTATGCAGCATGAACTTAACGCTTCGAGGCTCAATACCTCAGAAGCCCGAAAAGGCAAACCTCTGGCCGTGCCACCTCTTCTAGCCGTAGATCCCTACGCACGCCTTCCCGAGGCTTCGGGCTGCGGAGACTCTGAACCAAGAATAGACCGTATTGGGAAACAAGTCGTCGCAACTCAAAAGCTCGCACTCTCTGGGACTGTGATTTGCAAAACAGAGGATGTCCCAAGGCCGGACGATAGAATTGGAGCCCGACTAAACAGACTTGCACCAACTTTGACCTCTCGAATAGATTTCGACCCAGCTAAGGCAATCTTTATACTTGATTCAGTAGGCAGCGCGGCAGCTCAGCTCACCCTCCAACCAACGCCCCCGACAACTCGAATATCTCCGTACGACATTTGTAGCTCCTTAGGTGGCTTTGATGCCAAGAGTGCCGCTCACCAAAACGCCCTGCGAGGCGCGGCGGGAAGTCTATATTCCAGACACCTCGAGAACTTAGGCGCGATAGTTGATTGTCCCCCGAAGGGCATAGTTCTCGAAACTGGAGCGGAAGCAGACTACGAAAGGCTAAGGCTTATTGATGCTCACGCCAGAGAACGCGGAGGAAGGCTAATCTGCCACGACAATGTCCCCGCAGCCGCTTACGCAGCAGCAAAGCACCTGCCGGGCATTCCCTACGTCGCACTCCCTCCGTGTAGCGCACTCATGGAGGCAGCGCTGAGAAGCCCTGAGTCACCTCTTGTGATTACCGCCAAAAATGTGATCACAGTGATGAACGTTCAGATGCTCGACGAACTTTTGCTCACCGCAAAAGGACTTGCGGCGGAAAGACTTCTTATAACTCAGTCCTATACCCCCTATGCCCGAGGCGGACTCTTCCCTTACGGGAGGTCTCCGATTGAAGAACACTTCCCTTCTTGGATCTCAGATAGAGTGAGAAATGACCACAGAGCTCTCTATACGGCTGCCCCGGCAAGCGCCTGGATCGTGCCAGAAATAGCCCGCTCCATCTACTACACGGCGATGCTTGAGCTCGAACTTGACTATCTGACGCAGCGCGCCCTCGATAGCCGGGTATTCTCTACGCGCCGCGTATTTACAGAGTGCGTACAATTAGACCTGCAGGGAGCGGCAGCATCGGCATTCCTCTCCGGCCAAGGAGATAAACGCTTTGGTCCCCTCTGGGAAAGCGGGGCAATTGATACCATTTCAGTGGGACCTTACTTAAGCGGTGTCATTCCAAGTAGAGAGAACCAAGTTCCTAAGGGGCACCTAAGGGTAAGAAGCATGCAGCTCCATGTTGAGTTCTCCAAAAACGGAGCAAAAGATATCCCTGCTCCGCTCGCTGCCGAGTCTCGGATTGATGGCATTCATGATCAGGATGGCTTTTGTCTCCCAAGGCAAGCTCGCGCATTCCATCCCTCCTTCGGTCAGATTCTGCAGTGCCTCGCGCCGAGCGATTTCCCCTTCGCTAAAAATCCAGAGACCCTAGACAGTTGCTTCAAAGCAGCTGGTGAGTTGACGGTGCGCTACCTCTTCGAGGAGTTGGCTCCTCAAAAAGAGAACTGGCTAATTGCAACATGCCTGACTCCCGAGCACTTGCCACGCTGGAAGCGCTGGTTGCAGGGATAGAACTGGATCCAGCGCTCTTACATTTCCATGTAAGGCATTGCGGGAGCTTTACCCCTCATGCGCGAATAGACCGAGAGAGCCCCGCGGTGATGCGCGGTGTGCTCACTGATACTCCAGAAAGCCACGCTGCGAGGCTCCCCGCCCATAATGGGCCCAGCTGGTAGAGAAGTGGCAAGCGACTCATCTGTCTCTATGCTGAGCTGCTTAAGGGCTCGCATGAACGCCTCTGAGACCTTTCCTCGCATAGCCGCCACCGACGTCATCTGTTTCATCTCTTCAGCGTGCTTTGCAAAATCCATATCAAAACCGTTAGGGTTCGTGGCACCATCAAGCAGCCAATGAATGGTCGAAGCTACATGCCCGAATTGCTGCGCAACACTCATGGAATCGGGACTTGGCTTGTAACTTGAATCTGACTCGTCAAGAACTCGCGTTGACCTCTCGAAATACTCCTGTGCGCCCTGAATCTCTTTAATTAGCTGTGTCCGGTTCATTCAATCCTCCATCCTAATGTGCGCCGTGGCTTAGGTAGGCTGATCGCGGCACCCACCAAAGAAATGCCAAACGCCACCCCCTCGAGAACTCATGTTCTCTTCCTATTCTCTCGGTTGAATTGCCCAAGCAATAACGATTCTATTACTCTACCAGCCCTGAGCAGACGAGGCACCAGATTTTTGCCCAGGCCCTGAAGACGGCCCGCAGCGAAACCACGCAACATGTTGCACTCTTCAGCTGAAAAGCGCGGTCAACTTACCCATTCACATGATGGGACGCTCTAAATTGGACACCCAAACTTTACGCTCCTTCGAGGCTCCCCCAGACTAAGACTCCGGCATCTCTCAAACACTTTCTCCTGAAAAGAGAGGGATAAACTAAGGCCTTTCCCACTTGCGAGAAGACGTGAACCTAGACGTGCGCCTGTCATGGCCGATAGCTCCGAATAAAGCTTGGCGTGTGCCCGTAGAACTTTAAACATTCATTTTGGACACAATCCGCGGATAGGCTGCCCCGCTGCCACCACGACATGAAGTGGCAGAGATTTTACAAGGAACAGACTCCGGTTCGCTTTTATTAGGAGTTTTTGGGGGAAAGTTGCTTGGAGAAGAGAGAAATTACGGGGATCCGATTAAGTCCCCAACGTGACAAGTACAACACCGAGAGAGAGCCATGCGAGGTCCCAGAGCAATTGCCTTCGAGGAGGTGTCTCGCGAGCTAAACTCATAACTGCTTTATGTGGTTTCGTTTTTTGCGGTTGATGGTGCCCTTGCCTCGTACTTTGCAATTCCCATTGAAGAACCGCTAGCCCTGGTAATCGGACTCTCGCCCAGTCTTAGGCTACCTCTTGACACGTCACAGTCATAACCTCGAAAGTATATTGGGGGGCTTTTAATGGATACGCGTCATGAGCATCAGATCCATGAGCCTAAAGCCGGGGGGCCGCTCCCCTTCCATAGTCACGCCAGATTCTAAAGTCACATCAGACGCACCAATCGATCTCAATTCCCCGATCCGCGTGGGCGGGATCATAATCGGTAGAGAGCCAAGCCTCTGGTATGAAAAGTACGCACCATTAGTTAAGTTTATCGTCTCCAAGTATGTTCGGAATCGTGCGGACCAGGAGGAACTATGTCAGGACTCCTGGATCCGAATCATGAAATCCCTCGACCACTACGACCCATCGAAGAGTCAGCCTCACGCGTGGGTAGCAAAACTCACCCGATGCACCGTTATTGACAAGCATAGACGCCGAAAGGCTCGCATCGAACCAATCAGTCTACAAGATACTCGGAACGAATCCGCGCCTTTTGGTGAGCTGAAGACTCCCTCCGTTGGGGGCGCGGGAGGCCGCTTAGAGGAGCTCATCGCCGGGGAAGACGCATCTCGCACCATCGACGACTTTTCATCAATAAGGCCAGAACAAGCGGAAACACTGAGACTCGTCTATAAGGATGGGCTCACTATGGCCGAAGCGAGCGAGGCAACTGGAAAACCTCTTGGAACCACCAAATCACTTGTTTCGCGCGGGCTCGCACGTCTTAGGAGAACCGCAAAGTGAGGCGATGAAAGAAGCACCCACGCGAAGTCTACAACCTTAATCCTGTCTTAACAGAGAAGCAGCAGCTCGAAAGTGTAAGTGAGGCCACTATGGGAAGTACTGAGGAAGCTCCTAAGTCATCTGTAGTGACTCACGCATATGATCAACAAAAGCGCGCACCCCTATAGCGCGAAGAATCAGATATTGACGTGTAGACAGAGCACTATGCGCCGCCTCACAGGCCTCCGTCGGCTTTGCTCCCCAAAACTTTTCCCATAAGCCAGTGGGTTTGGCCTCTGCTAAATTGACTTGGGCCTCTTGAAAAAGGTCACGCGCGAAAAGATGAGTAATGCGAGTTGAAACATCGAGATTGGTTACAAGCTCGTTAAGCATGCTTGCGGTCATTTTAAAAGGGCACCGCTGCAACTCGTTCACAAGCTCCCGAGCTCGTTTCGTACAGCGGTCCGCGTGCTCAATCACACTTTCCGGCGATACACTGTGCTCACCAAGCTCCTTCCAATCACCGCGCTTGATTGAGTCCACTAAGTTCACCGTTACCTCAATCTTAAGCTCTACCTGTCTATCTTGAGAACGCCTAAGTCGGTGTAACATTTCCGGGTATCGCTCAAGCCCCCGCCCGAGGCGGTCAAGATATGCATCAAGTAACTCGAGCTTCTCCTCGATTGGCTTCGGAATTACTTTAATCGGAAAAATGTTAGCTCTCTCCAACTCGCGCCGAAGGAACTCGAGTCGGAGCCTGTCTCCGTTTGAAGGACAAGAAAGCGTCTCGGAGCTTATCCCCTTATCTTGAAGCGCGCTCACCAAAGAGCGCTGCTCTTGCCCCGTTACCGCTCCAAGGTAGGTGGAAAGGTCGTAACCATACGCCGCTCTCATAGCCAAGATAGCTTCATCAAGCTCGGCCGCCGTTGCAACATCGATAAGTCTTAGAACCGAGACAGTGTCCCCCTTGATAGGAGCATCACGCGAAACAACCTCAGACCCTACAATCGCCTGGTGAAAAGCGCGCGCAAGAAAGTTTGAAGACGCCGGAAATGGATTAGCACCACCCGGGGCAGCGTTAGAAGGAGAAGAATTCGGAAGAGAGCCCCCGCGCCTCTCACTTGAGAGAGGAGCTTGAGAGCAATGTGAAGAAGATGGAGTCATCCTAACAGTAG
>JBIKWF010000125.1:0-11822 GCA_044356455.1 Bdellovibrionota bacterium
TTTCGCAATTCGCTTTCTGGATTTGCGTACGAATTATGCGCCAAATCGCTCGTTGGCTCTACTTGTCAGATTGGCTAGGGGTGTTTCCCGCCGAGAATTGCTAACGCTACCTGTAGCAGGACAACCTACACATCGGCGGAGCGCAGCGTCTAATTCGGTACGAGCTCCATGCTTTTTTGAGAGTGGAGCTGTATTAACGCGCGTCTGATGTCCGCCAAGATCTGAGTACCATAGTCACTATTCGCAGACAGATAGCGAACCATTTCTGATGGGAACTTATAGAATCGCTCGGGGCTTTTAATGATCACGATTCGCGCAAGAGTCTCATACAGGATTCCTATGCTGAGACTCTCTTCGGGAGAGGTGGGAAGAGAGGCGCGCCTGTCCTGATAAAGAAGATCGTTGGTAGCCTTAAGGGCTCGATCCATTACTCCAGGCGACTTCACGCTCATACCTCGCGGAAGTTTATCAAGTAATAGATAAAGCGCTTCGTCCGATACCTCGGGGGCCTTGCTCACAATATCCCATGAGGCGCGAAGAACAGTCCTTGCGGCATCTTGGTAGCGCTGGGTTTGCACTTGGGCACTCAGGTCCTCGCTAAAAGCCCCAAAAAGCCCAGCAAGATTTGCAGTCACCACTGCGACTTGCTTTTCGCGAGTCGCGGCGAGAGATCTCTTTTGTTCGGCTACTCGTTCTTCATACTCTTTTTCTTGTTGGCGGCGCTTCTCTTCAGCCTCTAAACGTTGCTGCTCCTCTTTCTTCTCCTCCTCAACCTTTTGTTTAGATGCCGCTTCTTGCTCTGCAGCAGCCTGGTCGCTCCGATCTTGCTCGTCACACGCACGGCAGAGTTGTTTGAGAACCTCTACATGCCCGTGTTGAATGGCTTCTAGAATCACTACATCAGAGAGGTGAGAGGGAATGGAGTCACCGAATATCTTCCCTAATGCTCTACCGAAAGCAGTTTGTTTTCGAGCGCGCAACTCGCGCGAGATTTCAGCAAAAAGAGGCGCCAAAATCCCTCCTAGCACATGCATATGCACTACGGAGTTGGTGTCTTGGTATTCTCTTGGCGCGAGAAAGCCCACGAGCGAGTTCGGCTCACGAGCCATGGCATCCAGGAATTTAAGGAAATTCACTTTTAAATCCTTCGTGCCTCGAACTTCTACGCCATAGTCATCTACGGCTCGAGAAGCGAGAGCAGCGTCGAAGCGCACAAGTCGTGCGTGGAAATAGACGGCGCCTAAGAGCGCAAACGAACCGGCATGGAGTGGGACGACACCAGAAGGGGGGCGTGAAGAGGATGCCCACTCAAGGAGTCTCTTCACCTCGGGAGACGCCCTCAGCAGCGAGCACAGCAGTCCTGTTTCTAGTGGATCCGCTCCAGCCTCGAGCAGATGTGCTCCTTTAATCGTCGCACGCATGTGCTGTGCTTGTGCTTCTGGTAAACCCATCTTTCCAATAAGAGTCTCGGCTTCCTGGATTATGGTTCGAAGTCCGTCTGGCAGAGAAAGAGTATCGCGCGGGGGCGTCTTAAGATCAGACCGGACATCAGAACCAGAGGCGACCTCACCAGAGGGATGGTCGACATGCGCGAGGTTCTCGTGTGCTGCCATGGCACCAGCGAGATTGGTTTGAGAGGCAGAGGAATGAGGGCCAGCTTGCATGATAGGGGGATATAGCACGGAAAGCCCTACCTGTACGGACTCTCGGCCACCGCCGAAGGAACTGCAGGGGAGGCCATCTTCATGGATCAAGAAGATGGGAGACAAGCTGCACAGCGCTCTTCATAGAGGCTAAGCACTGCTCGCCTAATACAAGTTAGGAATTCCTCAGTATATACCTTTTCTTCTCCCGCGACCGAGTTCATCTGAATAAACCTTAAGAGCTCGTGGGGCAGGGCGGCGAATCTCACAGGGTCTGCCACTAACTCAACCTTGGAAAGTGCTTCCCAAAGCAACCCGAGCGAGACGTTATCCAGACTCGCCGCGAGGCCCCAACCTGTCTCGTGTTCACGCCTCTTCGCATCCTCAATTTTTTTTCGCAAAGGCAACATGGCTCCGCGGAGGAATGCAGATGAGCCGCGTGGACAGTGGTCAAGAATGACGTAAAGGGCGGAATCACTCAGCGAACTCGCATTTTGAACTAGATCATACGCCGAAAGCACCATAGCCGTACGGTCCCCTTGAGTAACCTTGGTGGAGGAGGAATCCTTGCCCGCAACTACAAGAAAAATTCGCTCCAATGCCTTCTTTGTGGGTAGATAGCCCTGCTCCTTTGCCAAGCGATCTTGCTTCTCCCTCTCAGCAGTTTCTTGCCTTGTCTTTTTTTCCGCCTCGCTCTGAGCCTGTGCCCTCTGCTCTCGCGCCATACGTTGCCGACTTTCCTCTCCTAGGAGAGTGACCAGATCCACATGCGAAGGGAGAACTTGCTCAAGCAATCCGATATCAGTGAGATGTGCGGGAACAGTATTCTCTGTAAGCACCGAAAGGAGGGTCCCCAGCAGGGTTCTCTTTTTGCTTCGCTGCTCGCGCGAAAGTTCAGCAAAAGGCGCGGCAAGTATTCCTCCCAAGAGGTGCATCTGGCTGCTCGTGTTAGAATCTATTGTTTCTCGCGAGGCAAGATAACCAACCAATGAATGCTCCTCTTTGGCTAAGCCTTGAAGCATCTTGAGCATCCCAGTTTTAGGTTCTTCTCCCTTGCGATCGGGCGCTCCATATTCGTCCACCGTGCGAGACGCAAAGGCAGCGTCGAAGCGAACAAGATTGATGTGGAAATAGATGGCACCAAGCAACGCAAAAGTACCCGCATGAAGCGGCAGCACTCCTTTGGGCGAATGCATCGTTGAGGCCCAGTCGCTTAGGCGCTTCACCTCAGGGCTCGCACGAAGCAGGGCTGCGACGAGGGCAACTTCAGAAGGATCGGCTCCCTCTTCAAGAAGCAATCCAGAGCGAATTGTGGAAAGGAGCTGCTCACGCTCCGGGGCAGGGAGGTCGAGCCGCCGAATGAGCGTAGCTGCATTTGCAACGCATGCTTGGAGAAGTTCTGGGAGGGCAAGAACTTCCCGAGTGCGAGGGCTAAGGCTCAAAGAGGCAACAGTTTCATTTTGCGCGAGCAGGGACCCGGCAGAAGTGAGACCAATGGATCTAGGGCCAGGAGAAGAAGGCAGTGGGTCACGAGCTGAATTTGCTTGTTCTGGTCCGCCTACCTGCATTTCCCATCCCTCTCGCTATGGATATAGCAAGCCTATGGAAATGTGGCGGGTCCTCCCCTCAGGTGCCCCTTGCCCTTGGTGCCACCCACTTTTTTTATCCGCACAGGAAACTTTCCTCCCGAAATTTCGATTACTCCAGCAGTCTTTTTATCTAGGCTTCTGGTGCTACATGCCGCGAGGACGCCGCTATTTCGAGTCAGGAAACCTCTACGAGGTAACGTTTAGAGCAACCGAGGGGCTCCCTCTGCCTGCTCGCCCCATCATCGAGACCCTCATAAAAAGCGCACTGGCCCGCGCTCAGCGAGATCAAAAGGTTACCCTCGTTGATTTCGTGTGGATGGGTAACCATGCCCATCTCTTGGTCATAGCCTGGGACGCCAAGCAGGCGACTGATTTTTACGCGGAGATCCAAAAGAACCTTTCAGAGTACCTCAAGCGCCTTCATGGGCTTGACCGGCTCTCACTTTGGGAAGGGAGGCCTAACGTAGCTCTCGTCCCAGACCTCAAGAGTGCCATGGCGCGAAAGGTTTACTTCTACCTTAACCCCGTGAGGGCTAACCTGGTGGATTCGGTCAGTAAGTACCCTGGCTACTCTTCCTTTAAGGGGTTCTGCTCCAAGAAGAACTCGCCCCTGCTTCGCGTCTCTGAAAGAGTTCCCTTCATCCGTCAATCTGCGGTCCCAAAGTCTCCCGTGAATGACCTGACGATTAGGCAGGAGCGTGCGCTTCTTACCAAGATGCTCAAGAGGAGCCAGAGGCACCACAGGGTAAACTTCTTTCCCAATTTGTGGGCCGCCGTCTTTGGCGTCACCGAACCTGAGGAAATTGCAGCGCTCAATGCTGAGATCATGCAGGAGGTGGAAAGCGTCGAGAAATTCATGAGGGCAGAGAGGCTAGAGAAGGGCGGTAGGGTGATGGGGCAAGAACGGCTGCTCCTACAGCCCCTCATGCAGCCGCATACTCCGAAAACCCGCTCACGAAAGGTCTTTGTCATCTGCGGGGATAAAGAGCTGCGTTTGGTGATCATTAAGGCAAAGCGAGAGATAGAGGACCTCTGCGAGCAGTGCTACCAGCGCTGGAAGCGGGGGGATTACTCGGCAGAGTGGCCCCCCGGGACTTTTAGGCCGCCCATGCCTCCCACTGCAAATACAGTTCGATTCCAATAGAACCTTTGCATTTTCGCTTCTTTGAGAGCGTTGGCGCCCTCGCGTGCGTCAGGCTAGTTCTCCAGCAGATAGGGCAACTTTCTGTGCGTTCATCCTAAAATTTCGAGTCCGAGGTGGCTAGGTGACCTTATCTGTTGGTAACTCCGGAGCGACATGAGGTGATGTCTTCGTATGAGATGGCTTGTCACGTCGATGGTCTGAAATGGTGGGTGGCACCAAGGCCGAGGCCGAAGGCCAAGCCAGTGCTCAGCTGGTAGGCCAGGGCTACGGCTCAGGATTGAAGGCGGATGTTGAAGAGGGGATTGCGACGCTTGATGCGGCATTTCCAAGCTCAAAGAGGGGTCTTGGAAAGAGTCCCGTTCCCACAATAATTGCGAGCAGGATGAAGAAGGCAAAGCGTTCTCTTCTTAATAGGTCGATGTTCTCAGCCTTGGGTTCGCTCGGTCCAAAGAAAATGGCGAAAAACCAGCGCAGTACCGTAATGCCGTTGAGCGAGAGCGCAAGTAAAATCGGCAGAGCTGCCCAGACGCTTTGTTGGTAGATACCGCTCAACATGACTTCTTCGCCGATAAAAGCGCATAGCCCTGGAAATCCGACGCTTGCGAGTCCTAGCAGAAGGAATACCGCCGCGAGGGCGGGAACTTGACGCAATAAGCCTCGCGTATCGGAAATGAATAGCGTACCGAAACGAGATTCCAAGATTTCGATTGCAAGGCCAAATCCAGCCACGGCAAGGCTTCCTGAGAACCAGAACAGCAGCACCCCTGACAATGCTTGTTGGCTCGAGGCCATCGCGAGGCCGACGCCAATCGCGCCAAGGAAGCTAAGGAGCAAATAATAGAAAGCCTTTCGAAGTTCCTTCTGCACAACCGCTAGCCATGCTCCGTAAACAACCGTGAGGCAGGCGAGATACAAGAAGGGGCCCTGTAGTGGGGAAACTCCACTGGAGAGTCTCGCTCGAAGAAACAAAGCAATACTTGGGTATGAAAGAAAATAAAGTACCGACCACTGAATCGGAAATCCGAGCACGAGGCGGCGTATCCAAAGATGAAAAGGTACGAAGCCTAGCCTTATGCTTGCGGCAAGTAGAAGAGGCAAACTTAAGGTGAACATATCTGTCCCTGTGCCGGTCGTTACACCAAGGAGCGTTAATCCCGAGCAGCTAAGAGCCAAAAGAAGAAAAATTCTTACCTCCTTGGTGCTGCCACCTTCCATCGCGCCAAGGACGCAGGGCACGAATAGAGAGGCAACGAAACTCACGAGAAATGCCGCGGTCGAGCTCGCCGTGATCACCGCAACAGAACACACTGAAAGGAGTAGTGCACCGAGGAGGTGTCGCTGGGTCCGCTGTACTCGAGGAAGTGAGAGAAATGCCACAAGCTGAAGGCCCATGTGCGCGAGCAGAAAGGTAAGATTCAGCGGAGTCAGATCAAAGTGTGGCGCAAGAAGTGGCCAAGGGTCGCGGCCTATCTGATAGAGAGTAGCTGTCAGCACAAATTGAGACGTGCCGAGGGCAATCATCGAACGATAGTGCGTGCGCTGCTGACTGAATGAGCGAAAGGGAACAAAGAGAAGCGGAAGAAGTAGCAACAGGAGAGTCATAATGGTTCCTTAAGACTCAGAAATTGGACGAGGTTCAACTACTTGAGAGGCTCCAAGAGGTCGTGGAATAGGCTCAGTCCGTGTTCCGCCCAGTAGCCTTTCTAGCATGAGGTCGCAGTACACTTCGAATGAGTTGAGCGATGCGGCGATCCAAAGGAACGGCCGAACTAAAAGCCAGCGATACACGGTGAGAATCGCCCCTTGCTCAAGGGCAAGTCGGTAGAGCCAGCGCTGAGCCGAAAGTGGGAATATGCGATCGTAAAATCTTCCTCTTTCGCGAGAGGCGACACCTAGAACGCTTCGCACGTGCAGGTCGTGTAGCGCGCTCGGCGCTCGCAGGAATTGGTAGGTTCTTAGGCACATATGCCCAGCGGTATGGAAGGCCGCGAGATAGAACCAGTGAAGCCCAATTTCAGCATAGATCAGTGAAACTTGAGTGATAGTCGCATACGCCAATGATGTTTTGACATCCGCTCTAATTCTCCCTGCGAGAGAAGCAAAACATGCCGAAATTAGTCCTACTGCGATCAGGATGTACGAAAGAGTGGGCGATGCGGTGACAAGCGGCGCCTGCCGTAAAAAGAGATAAGGCCCCGCGTGTACCGCAAAGGCTCCATAGAAGATAGCGCTCGAAGGGGTTGGACCTTCCATCGCCCCAGGCAGCCAAGGGAAAAAGGGCAGCGTAGAGGATTTTCCCGATGCTGAGAGAAGAAAAAGGAGCCCGATGACGAGAGCGTCCCAGGGAGTTCCATCAAAAGCTCCGTAGGGCCCATTGCTCGAGTGGATGAATCTACCGATTTCAGTTGTTCCAAATACCGCATGCGCATACATGAGGGCGAGGAGGAGTCCCACATCAGCAATTCGGTAGACCGTGAAGGTTCGTAGCCCGTTGACCACGGGCCCTCTTCGTGAGTGGAAAAAGGCGATAAGGAGCGTTGAGGATATTCCGAGAAACTCCCAGCCTACCACCGTAAGTCCCAGGCTATCTGCAACGACCACGAGTGTCATTCCGAAAGTAGCGAGTAAGAGTAGAAGGTAAAACCGTGTGTACCCTTCTTCTTGATGAATATAGGTCTTTGAAAACTTACTAACGAGAGCAGAGAGTAGCGTAGTAATAATTAAAAAACCCATGCTGAGGGTGGAGATGGAGAAAGTGATGTCGAAGTGGTGGTCTCCATACGAGAACCAAGAGTGATAGCGCTCAACATAGTGATATTCGCTGGTCGCAATCATGATCAGCAGTAAAGCTGTTACGCAGCCTGTTGCGACAAATGAAGACGCTTTGGCTATGCTCGAGACATAGCTTTCGTTGGGTCCGTGAGAGAATAGCCCCCAAAGTGAAAGGGCGAGAAATCCAAAAAAGGGCGAGAGAACGACCCCCAAGAGACACAGAGAACGAACAGTAAGAATATCCATAATCTAACCAACATGCTGGGACGCGCTCACGCCAACCACCGAAGCAAACGGCAGAGGTCGCGAGGAATGAACACAATAGGAAAGCGAATTAGAAATGCGCGGAAGGGCGCACTTCTCAATCGGGTAGGGGACGAATTCACCTCGGGAATAGAGTGAAAATGCGGGCCTCTCTGGGTCCATAGCAATCAGCCATAACCAGCGTTTTTCTACTAGATTCTTGACCTTGGGGAGTCGATCAAGGACTCGCAAAAGAGCCTCGGGTGTAGTTTCAACCACCATCACAAGCCGCACGGGCTCATGGATCTCAACCATTTGCCAAGGGAGACCCGTCCTTAAATCGCTTGCGGATCCATCCATCACTCCGATTTGCCCCACTATGTTGTGGGGAAGTTTTGTCCCGCACCCATAGTTGGTTGAATCCACCATCGAGAAATAATACTCGAGGTTGATCCCCGCACAGACGGGAATAACGGCGCCAAGCAGTCCTTGTAGAATAGTGCCGTCCAGATCTTGAGTTGGATCATACGATGAAAGAAATGCTCTTCGGTCGAGGAAGAGCCCTCTACAGCGGGAGCGCCGACCGACAAATGCCATGGCGTTTGTGGCATGACCGTATTCGGGACGCGGTTCTGAGAAATCTTCAGCACGATGGAGCAGCAGGGCTGCTGCTGCCTCCGGCGATAGATCCTTCTTCGTAGTAAGAAAGCGCCTCGAACGTTCAAGGGCATTCCGCGCGCTCGCTGCTCGGCAGTTGCGAAGAACTTCAGCAATATCCGATCGGTGAGAGTCGGGGATGAGTGTTTCATCAAAGGCTGTAATCGAATCATCGCACGTGTTGTGATACGCGCCGAGAATGTAGGTATCTGCGGGAATGAGAACCCCGAGTCCTTGGAGTCCTTGACGAATTTCGGGGTCATTCGCGAAGCGAGCAAAGAGGCGAGCACTGGGAGATCCTCGACGCCCCCCACATGCACCGCAGTCATGGGCGGATTCGTGCGGGTTGTTAAGACTTGAGGACCCGTGACCCATAATGACAAGTACCCGCGCGCAGCTTTTCGCAATCCCGGTAGCCTTAAAAACAGAGGCAAGACTTTGAGTTATGGCCTGCTTGAGGGCGGCTTTCGAGCTCGCGTCTTCTGAACTTGGCGCCGTGTCGTGAGAGGCTCCCGCTAAGCTGACCTTAAAGTCAGACTCGCGAATCTCAGGTGTGTGTAAGGCGCCATGCACTTTGCCTGCGAGAGCTGGTTGTAAGACTCGCATAAGAAAAGGAACAAGGGCGAGGTGCCCTAATGTCGCCGAGACAAGAGAGCCCCCAAGACTGCTGCGAGTCAGATTCTGGAGTTCCCTGCTTGCGGAGCCTAGGAAGCGCTTAAAAAGATTGTCTCTTCTTCCGGGCGCAGAATGTTTGTCATGTTCTACCACACTTATTTGCGGCTCCATTACTACCGGGCATAGCGCCTCAGCGTGTAGGTGGTGAATCCCGCGATAGGCAAGCGGTAAATTGAAGAAGCCAGGATATCCAAGAGTTTCGACGGAGGGATCTATTTCCTCGAGGTGTCGCCGAAGAGACTCTTCACGTTCGTCGATACAGAACATTACCTGAGCTTTGCCAGGAGCCGGCGGCTTTTTTTCACCGCGATGCCCCACTTCCCCCGTATGGTTGCCAAATGCGACAAGAACGGAGCGAAGATAGGACCGTTCATAAGCAAGGTGCCAGATGCGCTGCCTCACGGTCTCAGGGAACTCGTCGACTTCGCGCAAAAGGGCAACTGCGAGCTCTCTGCCGTAAGAGGTGAGGTGCTTTGGAGACAGCTGGGAGATTTGTGCTACGTCAAATATAATCTGGGTCATCCTGTGCCGGGCGTCTTCTTCCGCGCGCGCATGCCCCGCGCTCGCTGCGAGCGCCTGCAGGTCTTTGAGACGAGTGGAGTTTATCCCATGCTCCTGTGCTAATTCTCTTGCGGCAGCAAGTACTAAGATATTCTGAACAACGAGAAATTCTTCGAGCGAAGCCTTGACGGGTCGGTCTCGCGCTACTTGTGGTTTGGTCTCAAGGAGAGAGAGAAAGCCTGCCCATCCCTTAAGCTGAAGGCCGCCGTATATTAGAAACGAAGTGCGCTGATCAAGGGGAACACCAAGTTCCTCCAAAACCGCGCCAAGCACCTCACGACTTGGCTTCGACGCAGGACGATACTTTCGAAACAGCTCTTCGGCCCTTTTTACCCATGGCTCCGCAGGAATGCCGCGCTGACAAAATAGCGCCTCGGTCGCTGCAAGTAAGCCATGTTCACGGCCAGGCATTGGCCAATAACTTACCCCTTGGTCAGTAAATGTGCTGCATAGTTGAATGAGTACGGGATGCACCATGTCAAAAAGGTCTATCCCACAGATTTTCGCCAGCGCCTGTGCGTGGTGTGTGGGCGGCGTTTCGGTCGGCACCGGGAGGGTGCGAACGATAGCGCTCGCATAGTGCCACAAGATAGAAGCCGTAATAGCGTCTGCGCGCTTCTCATTCGTACGGCTTTTATCAGATCCATGAATAAACGCTGAAAGTTCAGCGCGAGAAATCTTGGGGTTGGTTGGTCCATCGGACCTGAGGTCAGAGAGGAGCGATTCAAGCCCTGCACCATGGAGCCCAAGAATCCAGTCCCGTGTTTCTTGGATAAGGCTAAGCCTCGTTCGTGGAGATAGATTCGGCCTTAGACGAAGGCGCGCCTCTGATTGCTTCCAACGAGAGATCGCCTCATCTTCATTTCGCAGCCCGGAATACAATAAATTTCGGCGCAGCGTACTTCGACTGAGGTTCGGGGTAAGAAATGGAGAGTTTGAAGAGAGAAATGGCGCAAGTTCAATTTCCACGTCCTCTCGAGCAATCGTTCCCTGCAAAAAAAGCTCGCGGTAGCGCTCTTCGCTGAGATAAGGTCGAGCTCCATAAATACGGCCTGCGCTCTCAACCGCAACTTCAAAGTCGAGATGCTCAAACGAGTGCAACGTATTGTGGTGGATGAATATCTCAATCGGGCCCTGGATGGGCAAAAGATGACGCAACTTTTCTATCGAATGGGAAAGTTCATCATGCGCGGTAAAAACCATAAGATCCTTCTTGGCCCGGGCACGGTACCCAGACACAAACAAAACTCGGGATGTAGTGATGAACAGGGGAGAAACGAGAAGCGGCGGGAAGTGCGGAGTGTAAATGATAAAGCATCAACAACCGCTCAATCAGGACCGCCTTCACAAGACTACTGTCCTCACAAAGCCCCGAGAAGATTCGGGTAACAGCGAAACGGACTCTGCTCGTATGCTGCTCAAAGGTAAGTTCGAGCGGGTGGGGGCGATACTAAGAGATTTCCCCAGAGAGCATCTTGGTAAGCCTGTTTCAGCGCAGCAAGTATGCTCCTCGACTGCCTCCTAATCAAGGTAACCGATGTGATTCAAAGAGAATGTGAGACACCGCGAAGCGTAATCTTGAGTGTCCAATTCTAGATCCGGAAGAGGTGATCGTAAGGTGAAAAGTCGAAAGCTTAGAAGAGATTCTCTGTTTAGTTTCTTCGTGAGCCAAAAACTTCCCAAGATTTCCTACGCGAAATCCTAATAGTTCGTATGAGGCAGTTACCCCTAAGGGCCGATTTGTGATCCTATGACATCAAGCAGTACCCTTTCCTTTCCCACTAACTATTGTGACCTTATTGTAACAGACGGCGATTCGCGCTTGCTTCTGATAGACAGAAGTGAGCGTCCGCTTGGTTGGGCCCTCCCTGGAGGTCTGATTGATGCGGGAGAAACCCCTTATCAAGCAGCGCTGCGCGAGGCGCAGGAAGAAACGGGACTGGAAGTCAGCATTTATGCTCTTCTGCACTCGTATCCTTTTATTAGGGCAGATGGCGTATGCACGGGAATTAGTCACGTCTTTTTGGCTAAAGCGACCGGTTCTCCGCAGCCAGGGACAGATTCCAGCCAGGCACTTTGGGTTCCTTTTCAGCATGTCCCCTCGGAACTGTTGTCCGAGCATGCCAAGATTTTAGAGGACTTCCAGACCTACGCTAAGCTTGGACTTCGTCCAGGGCCTGCTCGCTCGCTTGTTGACCACCGTGCCTTAGGCGAGCTCCACGGCCAGCTTTCTGTGGCAGCCTAGGAGTGTATCCCGTAGAAGAATAATTATTCATTTTGGACACAATCCGTTGCCGCCTTTTCACGCTGCAGTTCGGTCGCGCCGAATTATGCGAAATGAAAAGGCGAGCTGAGCCCCTATTCGAGGAGATGTCCGCGGAAGGGGCTACTTGCAGCACTCTAGGGAGTTCGGAGCCTTGTAGGGCGTATGAGCAATAGGGGCTAGGAGTCTGTCCCGTAGGACGGGCCAGACTCCATAGAATCCTGCGTTCCCTATCGGTCACGCGATGATGAGGAAGAAGTATTTTCGTCTCTGAG
>JBIKWF010000126.1:0-11494 GCA_044356455.1 Bdellovibrionota bacterium
GAAAATGTCCTTGAGTCCCGCACCCCTGCTCATCTGCATGCACGCACGGAGTTCGACAATATTCGGCCAGAAGCGCTCCCCGAAATTGAGCGCTGGCTCCTTAAGGAAGGTCACCAATTTCATGCTAGAGCCCGAGATTTTCTTGGGCAGTTTGATCAAGACGTAAATCCAGTCGGCTCTTTTAAGGGCAAGGGAGCTCGAGCCGTCATTGGAGCATTCAGTTTCATCGCGCCGGGAGGAGGAAGTGAAGAGAAGAAGAAATAACCTGTGGTGGCAAGCTGCGAGAGCCTTGCTTTTGTGCGTAATCCTTCTTCCCCTCTTCAACTGCGGAGGTGGAACTACTGGTACCGGAGGAACAGGATCCGATGTGTCAGGCCGCGTCCTTGATACCGCAGGCGCTCCACTTGAAAGCGTGAGCGTCACAGTCCTGGAAACGGGAGACTCTTCAACAACCGATAGCGAAGGGAACTTCGATATCAGCACCTCCCAAATTTCTCAGGCGCTTACTTTGCTCCTTGAAAAAGACACCACCAGTGCGAGCGCGCTCGTAGAGGAACTACCCGATGCGGTTGAATCCTTAGTGGTAGAACTTGAACTCGATGAAGAGGCATCGCGTGCCCGAGTTACCAAGAAAGAGGTCGTCGAGAGAGCACCAACTCCGAAACCAACCCGAGCTCCTCGGCCTACGGAGAATCCAGCGACCCCTGCTCCGACACCGCCAGGCCCGGTTTCTCCTAGCGAACCAACTCCCGAGGCTTCACCAACGCAAGCAGCTCAGGGCACGCCTTCAGCAGGAGGGACAAACACGCCGCTCGCGACAGCCACCCCAGAAACTCCCACGCCTACGGCGACGGCAGAGAACACGCCAACAGAAACTCCAACCGAAACGCCTACTGAGACTCCCACGGCAACTCCCACTGCGGAGCCGACTCTTACCCCCACGCCGAGCTCCACGACGCTACCCGATTTTGGTGAGTATCCTAAGCTTCTGCCAATAAGAGGCTCGGTGAGGATAAGCGGACTTACCCGATCTAAGGGCCGGTCTATTGGACTCGCCGGACTCTATAGCGGCAAATCATCCCTTAGCACTTCAGGCGGGTTCTCAATGACGGCCTCGCTCTCTGAAACCCCGAGTGGTTCCGCGAGCAGTTTTTCAATCTCTCTTGTATCCCCCCAAGTGATTGGCCGAGGAAAATCTTTCCTCGTTCCCAAGAATGCGACCTCGGCTAAGGTAAGTCTCGAATTTAGAGCCTTTAGGACAAGCGGGTCAAAAATAGTACTTAGGCAAACTAGTCAATCGATTAAGTTTGTGACCAGCAAGCCTGACTCCATGCCGGCGACTCCTGGGGCTGAACTAGTCTCAGCCACGCGGTAGCGCTCGTCGATCTGCTCGCACCAGGCGTGCAACTACGGAGTGTGTAGAGGACTCGCGTCAAGCCCCTCAGGCCCACGCAGCTCCCCGCGCGGGGAAGCGCCCCGAGCATGAACCCCTGCGCCATAACGAAAAATGAGCTCTCCCCCGAGATAGCCGCTGTAGCAAACAAGGCCCACGGAAACTAACAGAAGAACTCTATAGATAGCTTGAAACATGCCCTTGGCGTGGGTAGCAAACTCGCCAATCCACATCACTGCCAGCATAGGTATGGAAACAAAAAGAAGTAGTCTCCCGACTGCGTGGTGGGCACTAATGGGCTCGTCAGGCACTTCAAAAAACTGATCCGCAAGCTCACTCGCCTGATAGCCAGAAATAAAGGCAGCAACGACTCCAATTACTCCCAAGGTCACCAATATCCGCGCTGCGGAGGAAGCAGAAGGCGAGCGTCTCACCATGCTCCAGACCTCGAGCAATAACGCAGCGGGAAGGAGAGCCGCGGGGAATGCGGTAAGTGCGGGATGAAGATGCAGGCTTAGATCAACCATCGGGCCTGAGTTCCTGTTACTTCTTGCGCTTGAGGACCACGACAGTCACATCGTCATTAAGGAGACGCCCCTCAATAAAGGCTCTAAAGTCACCCAATATTTTCTCAAGAATAGCGGCGGCGCTTGCACCCGCTCCCGCGCTCTCGGACTCAATTGCCTTAATTGAAGCAATGAGGCGCGGAGCCCCATAAAGCTGAAGACTTCGATTCTGAGCCTCCGTAACGCCATCGGTATAGAGCACAAACACATCGCCAACTCCGAGCGAGTCTGTGATGGCCTCGTATTTCCCGTCTGGCATAAAACCAAGAGCAAACCCTTTCCCTTTCAATTCCTTGGCCTCAGAAGTTCCGCGGCGATAAATAATGGCTGGAGGATGCCCCGCTCGCGCGAACTCAAGCACTCCCGTGCTCGGGTCGTAGAGGGCACTAGCGAAGGTTACAAATCTCTCGTCTGAAAGCTGGGGGGAAAGCAATAAATTCATCTGCTCGAGCAAATCATGCGGGGGCTCAACCTTGGCCGCAGTAAGAGCAAGTTTTGTCATGCTACAGATAAAGGCGGCCGAGAGCCCATGCCCCGTCACATCGCCAATTTGAAAGCTAATCTTCCCGGACTGATGTTTCTTAACGTAATACCAGTCCCCTCCCACTTCTTCGAGCGGCTGGTAGGCAGCTGCTACCTCGAACTCTTCTCCCGTCGGCAGACTTAGCGGCAGGAGACTCTGCTGAATCTTTCGGGCTTCCTCGAGCTCCTTTCTTAGTTTTCCTGTGATATCCCGCAACATTGCATTTGCGTCGGAAACATTTGCGGTAAGAGAATCAGCCCCTGCCATCTTTCGAAGGCGCACTTGAGTTGCGACCTTCGCCGACACGCTCGCCAAGGCGGCTGTAGCCTCGACTATCTCAAGACGGTCGTAACCGTTCTCTTTAAGGGCCCGCGCCTCGGCAAGAGGAACGCCCATGATAACTATGGGAATAGTTCGAGTAGCTTCATCTTTGCGGAGGTGGTCGACGAGCGCGAGCGCATCTGGCTCAGAGGCACGGTCAATCAGCACAAGATCCACGACGAGACGCTCTACAAGCCCTAAAAGCGCCTGCTTTTCTCCTGCTTTTTCTAGGCGGTAGCCCAGCTTAGCAAAAAGGCGCAGCAACTTTTCATCCGGCGCGCCCACTACTACAATTAAATCTCTTAACTCTTCCATAGCCCTAGTATCGTACTTCGGTTTACGATAGGCAGTCGAGATATGAGCATATCCCAACGCCCTTCGGAGGCCTCCTCCGCTACAACATCGTTGATAACGGCATCGCCTACTCCCTCATTAAGGGCGTTTCGACTTGCCGCAGGCCTACTCTTGCACGATCGCGGCTCTTTGCCAGTACTGTACCTCGCCTGCATTGCGCCAAGGCTCTTTCTCACCTTAGGAAGCCCTTCGGATGGCTTTACCTTATTTTTGGCGCGCGCGGCGGAGCACCTTATAGAGCTTCTGGTGCTCGCTGCCATATCGATTCGTATCCTTAATCGCCTTTCCTCTGAGCCCGCGGGCCGTACCCCCGGCCGCTCTCCCGCAACCCTTTTTCTCTTTTGTGCAGTGGGAATGCTTTCGTGGCTCACTCTGCTTTGCCCGAGCGATATTGTTCCGTTTGAGATTTTGTGGACCGTGGGAAGCCCCGGGGGAATTGGGCCCGCGCTCTTTATGGCGTTACCTTCCGGTTTTATCTGGTACCTCCATTTTTTCTGGAGCTTTGCTCTTCTTCTTACCCCTCTGACTCTTCCGACCCGCATCAATCTTTGCCGCTATTTTACGCAGCAGGATCCCTGGGCACCCGTAAAAGCGGTCCTTGGCCCCACGGCTCTGATGTATCTCCCCACGCTGCTTGTATTGGCCCCCTATCCCGATGGGCGGTCATTGGAGCTCTCCCTTCTTGCTGATGCCCTAAGCGGCATCCAATGGATCCTTTGCTCCTACGTCTCCCTTGCTATAGGACTTTCGGCCCTCCCGGAAGCACTTTGGCGAGAGCTAAAACTTGACCCATACCGGGCCTCGCGATTTTCGACTCTGGAGCTCCAGGGCCCCGGCTGGCTAGCCTCCGCACTTAGCCCCAAGACCGCCTGCCAACTCCTTGGCCTTTGTACGCTTGTGTGGGGCGCAAACTTAGCCCGGTTGGCGCAGCTCCCCCCAAGTCCCACGCTATCGCTTACTCGCGCATGGACAGACGCGGAAAGACACGTGCACGTTGATTTACAGGCTGAAGATGACTCTTTTTATTTTAGAGGATTTCGGCCGCTTCAATTTCGGCTAACGGACGAGGGCGGAACCGAGATCAAATCTCCGTTTCCAGACCGCGCAACGATTGACGGTGCGGCTCAGGATGTACGAGTCTTTTTCCCCGAGCGGCGCGAAAAAATAAGCTTACAGCTTACCTTCTCTCTTCAAGCGCGAGCTGACGCCTCGCCACAAGAAAACTTAGAGAATCTTCAGCTCTGGTACGGCGGCACGAAGATAGCCCGTGTTCGGCCTGAGCAGCCTGAAGCGAAGGTGCCTTAGGGAAGCTCTGAAAAAGTCTGCGCTGTGAACTCTGTGCCCTCTGTGGTTGATTTAAATTGCTCAAAAAACCACAGAGGACACAGAGAGCCCGGAGAGAAGAAATAAAATATCGAGGTTTTTCAGAAGTTCCTTAGGAGGCTTCCCCCGCTGCCGGCAATTCAGAATCCTGCCCTGCAGCCGGCGAATCTTGGGCCTGCAATAACTCAGGCGCTAATTCGAGACGCCAATCTTTCGGGCGTTTAGAGCCGACTTGAACATACAGCGTGTCCTTAGGCCCACGAAAGGCTCCTTCATCCAAGACAATCTCGTAATACGGAAGCGCCTCCGTCGCCGGCCCCTGGAGCACGGTACCATCGTCGGCAAAAACGCTCTCATCATTCGCAGAATACCAGCGTATGCCCTCAGCTGATTCCTTGCGCGCCAGGCGCGTCAGATCACGCGTGGAAAGAGTACTCATGACAGAAAAGCCCTTCCCATCAAATCTGAGGACAAAGGCAGAACGCTCGAAATAAGTCACTGGCCTCACAAGATCCTTGAGCAAGCCAAGCCGGATATATCCAGGGGGCCGATCTCTTGAACCTCCGAAGCAGCCGCCAAGAGTGAGAACAAGGAGGGCGCAGCTTGCCGCAAATAAAACCGCCCAGGATCTTCGCGTTACGGTTCGACACAGAGTAAAAGAACGACACAGAGCAGATGGATGAGGGGGAAAAGGACGAAGTGTAAGAAGTGAAATGAATTTCATGTGCCCTATTGCAACCAGGGGAGCTGATTCTCCAGATTGGAGAGAATAAGTTCCAATTCGAGATTTCCAGGGGCAATCACGACGCCTGCATTTGTCTTTTCAGCAAGTCGCTTAAAAAACTGGTCCTCGTCCTCCTTGGTGAGCCCGCTCCTTAGTCGCTTAACGGTGTCCCCTCCTAACTTTGGGAGAGAGGCCTTAATCACGGTCGGATCTCGAGACAGCACCACTAAGCGGTGTCCATTGACCGTAATAGTTGCCGGCTTACCGGACTGGAATGGGACGAAGTAGCCTTTCATTAAAAATCTTCTCTAAGGGACCTCACAAGCACTTCCCCTTCGTGTTCTTAGTGTTCTTAGTGGTTTATAAAAACAACCACTAAGAACACTAAGAACACTAAGAACACTAAGAAGGAACGCTATAAAGGCTCCCATAGCAATAATGCTTCCCCTGGAATCATTCAACCTTAAGAACGCGAACTTCGATAGTATTTTCCTGGCAGTCTAGTACCCAGAACTTGCTCAAGAAAGCGTGCGGCCTGCGTGTACCCCTCAAGTGAAATACCGGTCGAAATACCCATTTCCTCAAGAAGATAGACCAAATCCTCGGTCGCGATATTCCCCGCTGCCCCGGGGGTGAACGGGCATCCCCCGACCCCACCAACCGAAGCGTCGAAGCAATCGGCCCCTTCAAGCAGTCCGGCATAGGCATTCGCAATTCCAGTTCCTCGCGTATCATGCAGATGCAGTGAAATACGGGTACGGGGGAACTTCGCCTTAAGCTCTCCTACCGCGCGTTTCACTACTTCAGGCGTTCCAAAGCCCACCGTATCAGCAAGCGAGAGTTCACGCGGAATAACACCGCTCCTTTCCAAGACTTCAAAGATCTCGCCAATAGCAGGAAATAGGTTTGCAGCCGCCCCCTTCCCCTCATAGGCACAGCCAAATGCTGTAGATACCATTACCCCATGCAGCTCCTTGCCAGCGCCCTGAAAATCTGCGAGCCACTCAGGGAGAGAGGCGAGAATTTCTGCACGTGAAGTATTGGCGTTCTTCTTAAGAAAGGTGTCACTCGTCGCCGAATAGATCCAACCCTGATTGCCGAGTCGTCCCGAGGCCTCAGCACGCGCGAACCCCTTGCGATTGAGATACAAGGCGGTATACCGCACGCCGGGTTCTTGCCGAAATCGCCCTATCAGGTCATCGCTATCGGCCATTTGCGGCACACGATCGGGACGAACCATGGAGGTAATTTCTATCTCCTTGACCCCACTGGCGCTAAGAAGCTCAATCAGCCTGAGCTTATCTGCGGTAGAGACGATCTGAGAGCTCGTCTGAAGCCCTTCGCGAGGACCGACCTCTCGAATGAAAACTGAGGATGACAGGTTCATGATTTACTCAGGCTCATGGTTTAGACAGGTTCATGGTATTGACAGATTCAGAGCCACAGATCTTCATAGACGCTCAAACCGCGAGAATAGACCCCCTGATTAATTGCCTCTTGCCCTAACGGGATACCCCTCCGCACTATAGCACTGCAAGAGGTGGTTCACCGGTTCTGCCTAGGATTGTGTCCCACTGCCACCGCTCCATGTAGTGGCAGAAATTTTCTACGGGACAGACTCCTCGCGCACAATACCGCAAAACGCCACTTCGCAAATAGTAGAGATTGAAGAGATACCCCTATGGCAGTCACCATTCAAGATATTGAACAAGCACTCCAGCGAATTCGCCCCATTCTTGCCCCCACCCAACTTGCCTTCTCGCAGTCGTTCTCAAACTTTACCGGGCGAGATGTTTTCATCAAATGGGAGAACAAACTTCGCACGGGATCGTTTAAGGAACGTGGAGCCATTAGCGTCCTTACGCTACTAACCGAGGAGCAGAGGAAAAAGGGGGTCTGTGCGGCGAGCGCGGGTAATCACGCCCTCGCACTCAGCTACCACGCCGCGCGTATGAAAGTGCCCTGCACTATCGTCATGCCGACCACTGCTCCTCTGATTAAGGTAGAGTCGACTCAAAAGACAGGTGCCGAAGTCATTCTTTTCGGGAACAACTTCGACGAAGCTTATGACTATTGCCTCAAGCTTGCAGCTGAGAGAGGCATTGAATTCGTGTCAGCGTTTGATGACGAACGAGTAGTCGCGGGACAAGGTACCAGCGGCCTAGAAATCATGGAGCAACTGTCCAGTTTTGATGCCGTTATCGTGCCTGTTGGTGGCGGAGGACTCATGGGCGGAATCGCCACCGCAATCAAGGCAAAGCGAAAAGAAGTCCTAACCCTAGGGGTGTACTCAGAATGGGCGACACACGCCAAAAAAGATCTTGCGGCAGGCGTCGCTCGCCCCGCACTGCCTAGCGCCACCATAGCGGATGGTATTGCGGTAAAGCGCGCGGGCAAAATTACACAACCGATTCTCGACGCCGTGGTAGATAAGAAGGTCACCGTGAGCGAGTCAGAAATTGCGCGCGCGATAGTCAAACTTCTTGAGTTTGAGAAGACTGTGGTCGAAGGCGCAGGGGCCGCCGGAATTGCAGCCTTACTCGCGGGAGCCCTTCCTCCCGAATGCAAGCGCGTCGTGGTGCTGGTCTGCGGAAGCAACATCGACATGAATGTTCTTTCGAGACTACTTGAAAGAGACATGGCGGAACGCGGCAGACTGCTGAACATCAGAGTCTCGGTTCCCGATCGACCAGGCTCGCTGCACTTCACCACCGGCATCGTGGCCCGTGCCGGAGCCAATATTTTACACGTGCTGCATGACCGATCGTTTTCGCGGGAGCCCAGCAATGTAGATATTACTCTTGAGCTTGAGGTCAGGAATAAGGCTCACAAAGAAACCTTGCTGCAGGAGCTTGCGGCTAATGGCATTGAAGCCCAAGTGACGGATTAAGCGCTAAAGGCGCGACTTGATCTTGCAGGCAGTCTCCAGGCGGTATTTGCCGCTGATTTTAACACGAAGCCGCCTACGCCCCTTGGCGGCGGCGAGCCCGACTTTAGTGCGGCCTTGGCGGAGACCGGGGCGCGAAGGTATTGATTAATCTTCCCTTCGTGTCCATCGCGTCCTTCGCGTTATAAGCTTTGCTCTCGAATTGCCTACCCCTACATGGACGGGAAGCTCAGGCCCAGATTCTGCAGTCAAGACTGCGCTATATCGCTTCCCACATAAGAAATGGTGTTCATCCCGAAAGATTCTTGCTAGGGTCCAAACGACTGCGGTTTCAAGGAGATTGGAATGTCCCCTCCTCCGGAAATTCGCCAGAATGGCGCTCAGCAAAACGCTGCAGCGCTTGATCGTGGTGCGTCTCTCCCGGCATCCTCTCCTGATGTCCACCTGCCCCCGTCGCCGCCTCCCGAAAGAAAACTCATGGGGGGGAGCCCTCTTAGTTCTCAAATTGTTTCCAGCGCATCAACCTCACAAGTACCTCTCTCGGCGCCTCCCGAGACTGCGGCTCGCCTAAACCCGAGCACGCCTTCGTTTGCTATTTCGCAGTCTCCCTATTCGGCTCCCTATTCGGCTCCCTATTCGGCTCCCAATTTGGCCGCGCCTGCTGCGCCCACCCCTCTCGGCATTAATCGCCAGGAACTCTTTGATCAGCGCCAGAAGATGGTTCTTGCAATGGGGAGAACTCTCGAGAGGGAGAGAAAGACGACCCAGCAAAGAGCATCCCACACCAAACATGGCACCGAAGGCCATTTACGCGAGGGGCTCTTCGTGAGGCTCCTTCAAGCATTGGGTCTGCTTGGAGAGACAAAGTCTCCTCAGGGACCTCAGACTATTCTCGACAGACTCGTTTCTTTTCTTGCTGCCACTTTAAAGCGCATGGATCTCGCGCTCTTTAGAAAATCTGCGGCAATACCACGCCCCGCAGTGCAAAAAGCGACTACTATTGAAGAACGAGAAGAGATGGCCGAAGGCTCAACCGATGCGGCTATCCCAATGAATGAACGCTCGGGGCCTTCCGCAGGAATCTAAGGAACCTCTGAAAAACCTCGATATCTTATTTTTTTCTCCGCGATCTCTGTGTCCTCTGTGGTTTTTTGAGCAATATAAATCAACCACAGAGGGCACAGAGATCACAGAGTGGACTATTTCAGGTGATCTTTAGAATCCTGTAACCGCTTGCTTCAGCAGCTCTGCTTGCTCAGGTCGTTGGTTTCTTACCTGATCGAGCACTGCCGCAGCTTCTGACTTCTGCTCAGGGCTTTGAGCAACTCTTTGCAAAGTGACCACCGCACCTGCGAAGACATACTGACTTGAAAGCGCAAGGTCCTTAAGAAGTGTAAAGCCTTCAGCGAAACGAGCATCATCGTCAACAAGCACTCGAGCGCGAGCAAGAGTTGCAAGCTCCGCGGCAAACTGGGCCCCCTTGCCACGTGCTTCGGCTGTTCGCCAGTCGTCGGTCTGGAGAATCTGGGCTGCAGTTGCCTTGTCAGAAGAAAGGGCGGCAGCAAGGCCCCGATAGAGCGGAACAAAACTCGTGTAAGGCTCCGCGGTGTCGCCAAGAGACTTGACCGTGTCCTCCAACCGATTTTGTGCCTCGGAAAGCGCCAGTTCAGCGTCCGAAAGTTTCTTTCTCGACTCTTCGTCCATAGTCACGAGGGAAACTTTGAGCTCCGCAAGCTTCTTCGATTTCTCAGCAAGATCGGTAAGCTGATCGCTCGCGCGCGCATAGAGCTCCGAGTAGTCCCCAAGGCGCTCGTCTTTTGTCTCCTGGAAACGCTGCCATGCGAAGCTTCCAAAGAGTACCGCCGCAACCACGACCACAAGCTGCCGCCAATTCTTCGTGAGCGTGCGAAAGAGTGGATCTTCAGTAACAGCCCTTGAAAGCTCCGGATCCGTAAAGATATCGTGCTGAGGGTTGTCGTTCTCGGTTGCACCACCAGAGCTAATGATGGGCTTATTCGTCATGGGGGTAGAGTTTGTTTGCACACTCGTCTCTTGAAAACGCGTCTGCTGTAGACGCTGTGTAATTATTCCGTAGCACCTCGTAGGGCGCAGCCTACAAGACCAGTACCACCTACTAGGCCATTAAGCCTGGAAGGTTAGGCAGCCTCTGAAAAACCTCGATATTTCATTTTTTCTCTCTGCGCTCTCTGTGTCCTCTGTGGTTTTTTCACTATTCAAATCAACCACAGAGGGCACAGAGATCACAGAGCAGACTTTTTCAGAGTAGCTTCCTTAGCAAAGAAATGAGCCCTTAATCTAAGAAGCCCTTAATCTAAGAAGCCCTTAATCTAAGAAGCCCTTAATCTAAGAAGATTGAAGCTACATCTTATATTTGAAGTCGTCAGGGTCAAGATTATCTAATATCTCTGTCCACTGAGACTTATCGACTGCCGCCAGGTCTGAAGGCTTATTCTCGTCGCCCTCCTGCCCTTCCTCTGAACTCTGCTCAGAACCCTCAGGATTTTTCTGCTGGCCTGGCACAGGCGCTCCTGGAACCTGAGCAAAGGTTACCTTGGCCTGCTCAAGAACCTGCTGGGTCACATATATCGGAGCTGAGGCCCTAAGAGCCATCGCAATTGCGTCGCTTGGTCTCGAATCGAATATAAGAGCCTTCTCACCTACCGAAACAACAAGCTCCGCATAGTAAGTAGAATCTTTTAACTCGGTAATAACAATCCGCTCGATGCGGCCCCCGATCTCATTCATGACGTTCATCATGAGATCATGGGTAAGCGGACGAGCCATGGCGATTTGCTTAATGGCGCTCGCAATTGAGGTCGCCTCAGCCACACCAATCCAGATGGGAAGTACCACCTCGCCTGCCTCATCCTTTAGTACCACTACTGGTGCTTGAGTATTTGGGTCGAGCATGAGCCCACCCACAAACATCTCAATTGCCTTTTCATTTGTCATAGAGTCCTAACAAACCGAAGCGAACAGAGAGCTGCGCCACGCAGTCTCTAAACATAAGGCTCGCCGAGCGAGCCTAACCTCTTAAACTTACGATAATTTTACTATTGGTTGGCGTGGGAGTCCACCAGCAAAAATCCTTATTATCAGGGCGCAAGGGCTCAGTCGCCTAGAAGCGAGAGATCATCTATGCCGAACCTCCCATAGGTTCCTAAAAACAAGCGGTAGCGCAAAAACTTCTGGCTACCTGGACGCGAGTCACGAAATCGCAAAGCATTTCAATGCCTTAATAACATCACCGTCCCCCCGGAGAGTCTGTCCCGCAGAAAATTCCTAAATTGCTGAGGAAAGATTACGAGTAGTTTCAATTGCTAAGTAGTTGAAGCGCAAGACGTGGGGCCTGGTTTGCCTGAGCAAGAACCGATGCTCCAAT
>JBIKWF010000127.1:0-11450 GCA_044356455.1 Bdellovibrionota bacterium
GCGCCGAATTCTGCGAACTGAAAAGGCGAGCTGAGCCCCTATTCAAGGAAATTCCCCCGGAAAGGGCTGCTTGCGGCATTCTAGGGTGTTCGGGAACTTGTAGGGCGTAAGAGAAATAGGGGCTAGGAGTCTGTCCCGTAAAAAAATTCTACCACTACATGTAGTGGTAGAAATTTTCTGCGGAACAGACTCCTAGGGCGCCGTGAAGGTGAGTGCCTCGGCTCAGGGATGATTTTTAATGCCATGGCGGTCTTGAGAGAGCTATTGGCGGTGTAACAGCCTGTTCCTACGGGATTTTCTTAGGCTACGCGGGAGCCTCCTTTTGGCATAATACTTCCTGTAAGCTTGAAGGTGTCGAGGCTAATTATGAGAATTGGTGGCGTTTCGTCAGCGAGGATTTACACTCCCGTTCACATTCCTCAAAGTGTGGGAAAGGATGGCGAACTTCAATCGCCCGCCCGCACCGACATGCGCACAGATGATATTCCTGTTCAAGTGGACCGTCAGGAAGCTCCCAATTGGATTCCCGCACATCCCGATTTAGATATGTTTGCAAATGTAGCTGCTGTCTCAAGTGGCGCGGGGGCAGGTGGGCAGTCTCGGCAGCGTGGGCAGGGCCAAGGGAGGAAGCCGCCTGAGAATACCACTAGCGTTCCTACCGACGGTTCTGTAGATGAGGCGGGTGTGTCTCAGCAGCCTCAAGGTGCCTTGGGAAGATTTCTTGGCGGAGCACGAAGGCTACTTGGACTCTGAGACGCGCGAGTCCGGGGTAAAATTATTCAGACAGTACGCCAGACAAGTAGGTCAGTATCGATCGAGGCGCCTACGCATTCACCAGCTTAAGCATCTTTATCTGCCGAAAGAGTTCCTCTCTATCAAGAGGCTTAATCACATAGCCGTCGCAGCCTTGGCGAAAGGCATCAACGACTACGTTCTTGTCAGTTACCGCAGTCATCATCAAAATTTTCGCAGCCTCCTGGCCAACAACGCCTTGCTCTCCCTCGAGCGCTCTCATGTTTTTAAGCGTCGTAATGCCATCCATGCCGGGCATCATGATGTCGAGGACCACAAGGTCATAAAAGACTTTGTCATCCACGGCTTTCTTAAAAAGAATTAAGCCTTCGTCTCCGCTCGGAGCCGCGTCGGTGTGCCCAAGCGGAGTGAGAAAAAGGGATAATATCTTTCTATTGGCGTCATCGTCGTCGATGATGAGAGTTCTCATGTGGTGATTCCTTATTTAATTACCCCCAGGTCTCTGCCAATCTTCGCAAAAGCTTTAACTACGCGCTCGAGATCTTCACGCGTATGCGCGGCCGACATCTGTGTTCGGATGCGCGCCTGTCCCTTCGGAACTACCGGGAAGTAAAAGCCTATCACGTAAATGCCTTCCCCAAGAAGCTTATCAGCAAACTCGGTAGCGAGTCGGGCGTCGCCTAACATCACGGGGCAAATGGGGTGGATATCCCCCTTGAGGGTGAACCCTAGTTTTGTCATCTCGGTGCGGAAGAATTTGGTGTTCTCTTCAAGCTTCTTACGAAGATCTCCTTTTTGCTCAAGTAGGTCGAGGCATTTTAGTCCCGCAGTGACAAGGGCCGGGGCAAGAGAGTTGCTGAAGAGATAGGGGCGGCTGCGCTGCCGCAGCATTTCAATGATCTCTTTTTTCCCGGTAGTAAATCCCCCGGAAGCTCCGCCTAGGGCCTTGCCGAGGGTTGAGGTAATGATGTCGATGCGTCCCATCACCCCGCAGTGCTCAAAAGCGCCGCGGCCGGTAGGGCCAAAAAATCCTGTCGCGTGACATTCGTCGACGTGCACCATGGCGCCATATTTGTCCGCGAGATCGCAAATCTCTTTAAGCTTTGCGATTGAGCCGTCCATGGAGAAAACGCCATCGGTGGTGATAAGAATCTTTCGCGCTTTTACGGCCACTGCTTCGTCGAGTTTGGCTTTGAGGTCAGCCATATTGCCATGCTCGTAGCGGAAGCGGTTCGCCTTGCAAAGGCGCATGCCGTCAATCATTGAGGCATGATTGAGCGCGTCGCTGACGACGGCGTCTTGTTCTCCAAGAATCGTCTCAAAGAGTCCGCCGTTCGCATCAAAACATGAGCTATAGAGAATTGCGTCTTCTGTCTGGTGGAACTTGGCAAGGCGCTCTTCAAGTTGTTTGTGAATCGTCTGGGTTCCGCAAATAAAGCGTACGGAGGCGAGGCCAAACCCATACTCATCAAGGCCTTGCTTTGCCGCGTCTATGATCTCTTTATTGTCAGCGAGTCCCAAGTAGTTGTTGGCGCAGAAATTGAGCACCTCTTTTCCGCCCACTTTGATGCGGGAAGACTGAGCTGATTCGATAACTCGCTCCCTCTTAAAGAGACCTGCGGCTTTAATCTCTTCTAATTCACTGCGGAATAGTTCGAGGGTTGCTGAGTTCATAGTGATCCTTCACCGAGATAAATAGTCCATGTCCGGAACGAGAAAATTGCTTTAGGGAACCTCTGAAAAACCCAGAAATCGAACCTTTTCTGTCCTGCCTTTCCTCCGCGTCCTCCGCGTTAATTAAAAACTATTGAACAACGCAGAGTACACAGAGTACGCGAAGGGGGCATAGGTTCGCTAACAATGCGCAGAAGAACTCGCGCTCCCTGATTTTGAAGCCTGGTAGCGAGTGCGAATGCGCGGGATGAGATACTCAAAAAACGTCGCTTGCTTATCAAAGCGAGGAGCCCAGTTCCAATCGCGCCGTGCAGCCGCATCATTCATATCAACCGGCCAGCTTTCAACAATCGCATGACGCTTTGCGTCAATTACAAAGTCGATTGCGGCAGATGGAAAGGCTGTGGTGGTAAGAGTTCGAATCTCTTCAGCGGTAATCGTAAAAGAGGTGACATTATAGACGCGCTGCGTGAGGCGCTCAGAAGGCGCGTCCATGAGGCTTAGCAAACAGTGCACCGCGTCAGGCATCGCCATAAAAGGCAGAGAGGTTTTTGCGGAGACAAAACACTTGTAGGGTTTGCCTTGAGCCGCGGCATGAATCATTTCAGGGCCGTAGTCACTTGTGCCGCCTGTTGGAACCGTATCGGCGCTCAAAAGTCCCGGGAAGCGCACGCTTCTAAAGTCGAGCATTCCACGATCTCCTGCGAGGGAGCCGAAGTTTGTGGAGTAATAGCGCCCAAGATGCTCCACGTAGAGCTTGTTAATGCCGTACATGGTGATGGGGTTAAGAAACTGGCCCTCTTGAACGGAGCCGCTTTGGTATTTAAGAGCGGGCGAGCCAATTCCGTAGGCAGCGATTGAGCTTGGGAATACGAATACGGTGGGCTTCTTGCCGAGGGCGCGGCGTGCTTCTGATTGAAGGCGCGCTCTTTCTAGTAAATTGAGACTGCCCTCTACGTTCACTAGGTGCGCCTTTAGAGGGTCTCTCTCTCCGCCCGTTGAAAGAATTGCGGCGAGATGAATAATGTCGGTGAAGTCAAACCGTGAGAAGAGAGCGTCGAGAGCCGCCTTATCTGTAATATCTCCCTCGACCCAGTGCTGAGTAACGCCCTTGGGAGAGATAGAAGTGCGAGAGCCTTGAGGGACTTTAACATCAAGCAGGACGACCTCGCAGTCTGCGCGCCCTGAAAGGGCCTCGCTCAAAGAATGTCCAATTTCGCCGCCGGCGCCGGTGATGAGAATCGTGCGGGTTGCCATAGAGAAGCTCCTCAAAAACACTCCTTAGAGTTCGGGAGGTTTAAAATGGAGAGCGTTGCAAAGCAAGAGTTGGGCCTCTCCCATTCTGAAAACTCCTTTAGGTTCTGAGACTTTATGCCGTTGGCCAGGAGGTTAGGCGGGCTTCCTACGACTCAGAGCTCTACTGGTGGAGTCCCCTTGAGGGTGCTATGGTTTCGCAGGTTTAAGGTGACTCTTATGGGTATTGGCGCTCCGGAACTTATCGTTATCGCAATCATTATTGTGATTCTCTTTGGCGGCAAGCGCCTCCCTGAGCTTGGTTCGGGTGTCGGAAAGGCTATCGCCAACTTCAAGAAGGGTTACCGCGAGTCGAGTGAGATAGATATTTCCCCCAAAGATCCCTCCAATTCTAGCGCAGAGGGGAAGGGGCCGGTCGCAGGCTCCTCAGACGAAAAGAAGTAAACTGCCCAGACAATGGTTTTCTACTCGAAGGGTTTTCTACTCGAGAGGGGAGATCTGCCTTCGCGCCAAAAATGTTGCCACGATCTGGTCTATAAATCCTCATTTCTTCGCCTTCTTGGCTGCTCTCGTGATGGAAGTCACAAGGATATCTATTCGAGTTAGGTAGGTCCGGGGGGCATGACGGAATATCGGGGCGAGTTGATAGATCATGCGGCGTCCTAGGGACAGGACGCCCTACCAAGACGCTCTACTGAAGAATCTCTGAATAACTCACCTCTGTGGTGAAGTTTTTATGAGGGAATTCGCCCCAGAACACGAAGGTACACAAGGGCGTATAAAGGCTAGAGGCCCCTTAGTATTTTACCGAATAGATTCTCGCTGAGAAGTAGCTTGCTTTGCTCATCGCCTGGGCAGCGTTTTCTTGATCCATCACCAGCGTGAATTCCTGACTGTCCCCAGACGCCATACGATAATCTTGCGGAGTCGCGGCGCTTTGTGTGCGCGCAATGATCTCTGGCGTCATTGAACGAATACGGCCCTTAGCAAGAGCAGAAGAGGCGCTTGCCTTGGTGCGAAGAAGCGGGGTGCCGTTCGCATCAAAAAGAATTCCCTCGACGATAACTTCCCTAAATGTGGTTGAGGAGTCATTGAGGACTTTTCCTGAGACTACATAAACACTTTCGCCGCTATCGAGGAGTACCTTGCGAAACTTGGTGTTTTTAATGAATAGCTCGTTTGGGGCCACTTGGGGGGCGGCGGGGAAGGCCTTGCGCGAGATCTCTGTGGCGAGCTCGGGGTTCGCTCTTAGAGTAAATCCAAGCACTGCTAAAACTATTAGTGTGGCAGCCATGGGGAGGCCCATGAGCATGAGGCCTCGCCAAGAAGAGCCGCTATGACTCCTTCGGAGGGGCTCATATTGCGAAGCCAGAGAGTGGTAAGGGTCTTCAATATTCGCGGAAGATTCGCGCGCGGCATGGGACAGGTCGCTTGCGCGGGAAGTTCTTGATGGTGCGGGAATCGCAGTCGGATCAAGAAAATCTAAATTTGAAGAATGGATTGGTTCGGGGACCTCCGCTTCATGCGCAGCCTCGCTGCGAGCAGTCACTGAGTCTGCTACGCCGCGCGGGGAGCTTGAAGTGCGATGGATGCTTATTGAGTCTTGCTCGAGGTGTGGGGGGGTATCTGTTGCTTGGCTATAGTTACGAGAGTTTGCAAAGGTCTGCTGCTCCTCTGGCATTAAGGGCCGCTTTGAGGTGGGCGCGCTTTGGGCTGGCTTAAGATGGCTTGGAATAAGAGGGGTGATCGACTCTTCGGGGATTTCAAGCGTCGTGTCTGCCCGAAGACTCTCGTCCTCTGCGTCTTCCGCCTCGAAGGTGCTCGCGTAGTCCTCTGGGGAGTCTATGGATGACTCTGCTTCTTGTTCACTGCGGTATTCATCGAGCTCTTGCTCTTCGTTTGAAAACTCAGCGTCAGAGAGGGTCGTTTCTGGCTCATCGGGGTCATTGTCGAAATAATCGTCTAAGGCTTGCTGATGAGGCGCCTGCTCGTGGGGGGGCTGAATTGTTCGGTGGCTCGGGATCGGGGAGGGGATCGCCATCGAGCGAGAGGGTGCCAGTGATGATGAGGCTGACGGCTCGCTTCGGGAATCTGCGGTTGATAGGGACGCCGTGGTTCGGGGAAGAGGGAGCTCTCCTTGGGAGTGTGGGGCAACGCGCGAGGCTTTCGATTGCTCTAAATTCGATCGCGCGCCAGCAGCCGACTCTATGGCCATGGGCTTAATGCTGGGAGACGTTTCATCAAAATTAAAGACGTGATCGCAGCGTGAGCAGTGGAAGCGTGGCTCGTCGAGCTGGTCAACGAGCGAAGCGTCCAAAGCGAACTTGGTGTTGCACTGGGGGCATTGGATTATCATTTGCCTTGCCGAGGCGTTTTTGTTCGGCCGTTTTCGGGGTGCTGAAAGAGCCATATTCTCTTCACTTAAGACGCGAGAGAGCCCCCCATCGATTTACCCCTTTATGCTGATTAGGGAGAGTAAATTTTAGAGAGCTATATTGCGGTTACTTCGGTTCAGTGTTCCAGCACTGCCTTTTTCGGAGCGGTGTCCCCAAGGTGTCCTTGTGGGACACCCAGGCAACAGGGCTCTTCCAGCGCGCTAGAACGGGGTTGCTTTACCACGCGCAAAAAACAACCTAACACACTAATAACATTTGGGATTCGTCGCAAACCTTCGCTCAGCAGCAGAGGCTAACCACTTGGAAAACCTAAGGCATTTTCGCTTGTCGCACTAGATCTTATCTTATTGAAAGGCCACGAATATTTTTGAAGCTGAAGGGGAGGGCCTGTTTGGCAGAGGACTTCGCGCTCAAGCTCGGCGACTATGTTCCTATCTTTCTAGCCCCAGGATTCGACCCGGTCGGGCCTCGTCTGGTACAAGAGTCCCACCACCTACTTAAATTGTTTGGGATTTCGAGGACCTGTATGGCGAGAAATGATGGGGTTAGAGCGAAGGGCGGCGGCCAAAGAGGGAGCCCTGGCAAGTGGTCTACAAGGCGCCATCAATCAGGCCGCCCAGACTCACGCAGTCCTGGGGGACGCCGCGAGCCTTCCTCTGCTTCAGGGCCGCTCGTCATAGGGCGCAATGCAGCCCGGGAGTTGCTTCGGCACTGCCCCAAGCGCCTTGTAAAGGCGCATGTGGCGCGGGCTCACGATGCGGGGTCCTCTCCCATAGAGAGCGAGCTGCATTCCCTGTTAGCCGCCGCGGGAAGTGAAGCGCATCTTTCTAGTTTTGACCAGCTTACCAGATTGGCAGGAAGCGATAGTCATCAGGGCTGGGTGCTTGAAGTAACTCCGCGGCAAAATACCGAGCTTAAGGAATTGCTGCAGTCCCTTGAGAGTGCGCCTGAGAGCCTCATCGTGCTTTTAGACTCCGTTGAGGATCCCCATAACGTGGGCAGTATTTTAAGAGCTGCCGAGTGTTTTGGTGCGGATGCGGTGGTGTATTCGAGAAATCGAGGGGCCAGCATAACGCCAAGTGTAACAAAGGCGAGTGCGGGTGCGAGTGAGCTTGTGGCGATCGCCGAGGTCTCAAATTTACATGATGCAATTGAGAAGTGTCGCCGCGCGGGGTGGTGGATTATTGGGGCAGAGTCGAGAGAGGGCGCAAGGGACCTTTCTACCTACGAATTCGCAAAGAAGGTGGCGCTGGTCGTGGGGGCTGAAGGTCAGGGTTTGCACGCCCTTACGAGAAAGAGCCTTGATGAGGCAGTCTTTATTCCTATGCGTGGCCGGATAGATTCCTTAAATGTCGGACAGGCGGCAGCCGTTCTTATGGCGGCTTATAGAGGCGCGGCATGCGGTGGTAAGGCGGGCGCCCACAGTAAATAGGGTGTTTAATAACGCCGTTCCTCGCGTGATTGTAACCGCAACGGTGTGTTTGCCTTAAGTGCTGCCTGGACCACAAAGGGCGCGACCAACAAAAGGGCAATCAAGTCTATGCCTTCGTGTCCTCTGCGTCCTTTGTGGTCCAATGTCTACTACATACTTCCTTTGCAGTTCCTTTCTTGCTGCGAGGAGCCTCCTAGACATCACCCCTAACTTAAACTATCTTAAAGTAGCGCCTACTTTTAGGGATGCTACATGGCTTCAAGCGAGCAGAATCCTCAAGATCTACAAGATGCTGTCCCCTCAGGGATAATTGAGGAGGGGGTTCTCTCTTCCATGGCCCTCGCTGCCGATCAGGCCAGTTCCCCAAGTGAAGGATCAGGCCCCGTTGCGATGATTGATCTCGGGGGAGCCCACTTCTTTGAAGTGCGTCTTGATATCTTCGACGGACCAATCGATCTCTTGCTCCACTTGGTGAAGCAGAATGAGCTCTCTATTGAGAAGATCTCTCTCTCTCAAGTTACCTCTCAGTATTTGATGTGCATCGAGGCGATGCGTTATTTCGATCTCGAGGTTGCAGGAGAGTATCTTGTAATAGCGGCGACCTTGCTCTCTATCAAATCAAGTATTCTTCTTAATGAGCCGGTGCAGCTTGTTGACGATGGTGATGGCAACCTCATCGACCCTCACGAGGAACTCCTCAGGAAGCTTCGCGAAGCTGCGATCTACCGTGACGGAGCCAGGGCTCTCGAAGCGCGCGACTTGCTTGGTTTCGATGTGTTTCCTGCCTCGGCTTCTCTCGATGAGATTGAGCCGCCGCCCGTAAAATATAAGCCTCACGATGCGATTCTCTTAGGCAAGGCATTCAAGAAAATTATTGAGCGGCTTGAACGCGAGAAGCCAGGATTTAGTATCACCATTGAGCACGTTTCGATTGTAGAGCGCATGCGCTCCATGCTCGATATGCTCGAGAAAAACGGTGGACGCCTTGCGTTTCATGACATGTTTAAGGATTCGGCAACTAAAGGATCTGTCGTAGCTTCCTTTGTGGCAATTCTTGAGCTCTGCAAGCGCCAGGTAATTGTCGTGCAGCAGGGAGCTATCTTTGAGGAAATCTACATTGCAGTAGCTTCGAACGCGGATGCTCTTTCATCTGCTCCCGTGGCAATCACGGTTGACCGTGAGAGTCTCTCGTCGGAATTCGATATTGAGCCTGAGAAAAATGAAAAATCGGATGGCTCAGCCAGCAAAGGGGAAGGCTCTGAGGTGGTGAATAGTTGATTTTGGGAAATTGGGAGATGCGGACAGCAATTTTTGTCGCGACTTGCGCCAAGCGACCGCAGTGCGCCCACGAGTAATGTGCTCGTTCTATTCTTCGGTAGTTAATAGGGAATCGTCGGCATGCATATGACAGATCAAGATAACACCACTTCGGATGAGATTGTTTCTGATACGGGTTCAGAGAGTACCGCCTCTTCTGAAGGCGAGGTGACTTCTGAGCAGGATGCGGCGATATCCGAAGCTGTGTCTCCTAATGCCGTGACGTCTGAATCGATGCCTTCTGAGGCAGAAGATGAGTCCGCCTCTGAGGAGAACTGCGCGGCGCAAGGCGATGCTGAGCAGGTAGTTGAGTTAGGGGCCGCAGATGTAGTGCCCGCCTCTGAGGGTGACATTTCCGAAGAAGTTTCCGCTCGTGAAGCCGCCCTTGCGGCCGCTGCTGCCTCGCTTGATGCCATCTCAACCGGAACTATTGGAATGGCCCAAGAGGATGGTCCCGAAGATCGCGCCCTGCATGTGGGGTTGGTAGAGGCCATATTGTTCGCCAATGGTGATCCTGCGGATCTTGAAAGACTTCTCCTTATTTCGCGCCTCAATGAAGACCAGCTTCAGAGAGCTCTGTCTACCCTTAAAGAAAGAGGGAGTTCCGATGCCTCAGGGTGTGAGTTGGTGCAGGTAGCAGGGAAGTATCAACTGCGCACGAAGGCGATGTTCTCTGAATATCTTCGTGAGATTAAGGCAGAGCCGCCACGTCGCTTGAGTGCTGCGGCGCTTGAGACGCTCGCAATTGTTGCGTATCGCCAGCCCATCGTCCGAAGTGACGTTGAGAAAATCCGGGGAGTTGACTGTACCCCAACTATTAAGACGCTGCTTGAGAGAGGGCTTATTAAGATCCTTGGTCATCAAGCTTCGGTTGGTCAGCCCGCACTTTACGGGACCACGGAAGAATTTCTTAAGCTCTTTGGTCTCAATTCTCTTTCTGAGCTCCCGACTCTTAGGGATCTTCAGGAGCTTGAGCGCGACCCTGGCGAGTCAGAAGAGGTTGATGAGGAGCCGGCCTCCAGCAAGCCTGCCATGGATACCGGCGAAGACATTCGCCCGACCGCAGCCAACGCTTAGGCTTACCCGCTTTCAACGCCGCATGTAGTGGTACACGCACCTAAGGCGCGCTCTGATAGAGCACCCCAAGAGGCGATAGCCAAGGAAGAGTTCCTGGCCACGGTGCGTTTGGCACAAGCGCTGAGGGCCCGTCCGGAGGCGGGACCAAAAAGGTTTGCATCTGCGCGTCAGCAAACGTGTTCTCGATGAGCATGTGCTCTGCAGAAAAAATGTTATGGGCTCCCGGTTGTTGGGGGTCGTCGCCAGTTCGGTAAAGACCTCCCGTGATAAGCAGCGAATCACGAATCAGGAGATGCTTCACTGGCCGATGCATGTGCAGGTTTACCGCAACCGTCCCTTGGCCGTTATCGCTGTTGTCGATAACGATCTCCCTAAATGAGCAGTCTTTGAATAGAGACGTAAAACCGTGGAAGAAAAGCCCCTGGGCTGCGATGCTTTCGGTCGCGCTCAATTGTTGCACGATGCAGTTTTCAATTGTTCCCCCTGGCTTCCAGAGTTGCCACACGTCCGGATGTGCCCCTGTTCCGAAATCTTTGAGATCTTTGACAAGAGCGTTGGTTACCATGAGTACATTTTTAAAGGCGTCATCGGCAACATGCTCCACTGAGCAGTTCTGAGCCATAAGCCCATTGAATGGGGTTTCACGAACATTTTTGGCGGTGCTGTTGGTGAAGATGCGAGTTGCCCAGCCCACATACCATGAGCTTGAGGAAGGATCGTTGAAGTCACTTGACTCAAAGTGGACGCCGTCAAACCATGCGATTCCAAAATTGTTAGCGTTGCGAATGATGCCGCTCGCTCCTAACTGAGGAGCGATGGTTAGGTTTTTGAACCGCACAAGGTCTGTCCATAGTCCGTTACTCGAAGATGAGATGATGCGTGCCGCGCTCTTGGAGACCCCAGGCGCAGGCTCAATAGTGAGATAGCGCGTGGGGTTCTTTATCTTCCATGCGTATGTGTACGTTCCTAGATTGTAATCTCCTGGCGTGAGATAAATTGTCCCGCCCCCGACATCTCCTTCGAATACATTTCCAGCAAGGGCATGAGCCGCGCGCATAAGCGTTTTAAATGGATTATTTTGAGATCCATTTCCACTGCTATCGCTGCCTGAGGGCGAGACCCACACGGAATTTGTGGGGAGCGATCCGTCCCGATTGGAGGAGAGAAACAGGGAGTGGTTTCCTGTGGCGATGTTTGGGGTAAAGGGCCCAGCGAGTACTCGTGGCAGGCCGTTCTTAGGATATGCGATGGCGCGAATCTCGTGCTGACCATCTTGAAGAAGGCTCAAGGGTAATTGGCAGAAATATTCCTTTACGAGCGAGGAAGGATTAGTCGACGCATGGTAAACGGCAACCCAGGGACCGCCGTCAAGGCTAAATTCAACTCGGTCAATTCCTCCAAAGTGATCAGCGACAACTCCTACGAAGGTATCTTCAGAGATGGTTTGAAAGGGAACGCTGCTCCAACGTGCTATCGCCTTTTCGTTAGCGCCTGGCATAGAGGCATCCCCGTTGATGAGGAGCTCAGAAGTTGCTGAAAAGAAACCA
>JBIKWF010000128.1:0-11308 GCA_044356455.1 Bdellovibrionota bacterium
AAGACGCTCTTTGACACTGCCCCCAGAATTACCAGGCACAAGACCGAACTCCGCAAGTACCACTGCGCCCGAGGCACTTAGTCTTCCGCCTGAGGAAACGCTTCCTTTGAGGCCTTCGAGAATATCAGCAGAACCAAGAATGATGTCCTTTATGGCCACCCCCGAAAGGCTAGGGTTAATGGACTTTACCAAGGCAGCAACCCCCGCAACGTGTGGAGCAGCCATAGAAGTTCCGCTCATGAAGGCATACCCCTCAAGCGGAAGCGTGCTCAAAATCGACACACCTGGAGCCGCAAGGTGCACTGTGGCCGCCCCGGTATTGGAAAAATAAGCGAGCTCATCATTTGAATCTGTAGCCGCCACTGAAATGAGACTCGGGAGCTGATAGCTGGCGGGAAAGGAGGGAGTGTCATCATTGTTATTCGACTCGTTTCCCGCTGCTACCACAATCACCGCACCAGCTAGCTCCGCTCTCTGGAGAGCCTGGAGAAAAAGCTTTGAGCCATAAGGCGCACCAAGAGAAAGGTTAAGAACTGAGGCGCCCCGAGCCACAGCGTAGTCGACTCCCGCTATCACATCCGCCAGCGTCCCTGATCCATCTGCATCGAGAACTCGCACCGGAAGAACCCCCGCCTTCCAGGAGACCCCAGAAATTCCGTAGTTATCATCGCCCCGCGCTGCAATTATTCCTGCGACATGTGTCCCATGCCCATGTAAATCCAAAGGATAAGAATCGGCATCACTGAAGTCATAGCCAAAGACGTCATCAACATACCCGTTCTGATCATCGTCGAGTTTGTTATCCGGAATTTCAGCCGAGTTCACCGCAATGTTTGCGGCAAGATCAGGGTGAAAGTAGTCAACTCCTGTATCGATAACTGCGACAAGCACCTCAGGCGACCCTACGGTGAAATCCCAAGCTCTCGATGCAGATATCGCACGTAGATTGTTTTGGTAGCTCCAGAACGTATCGTTTGGGGTCTTTGCAACTTTAAATTCAATATTTGGCTCACAGATGACGCCAGGATTCGCACGCATAATTTCCAGGCACTCGTTCTTTGCAGCCTTGAGAGATGAACTTATGCCACCTGCCGCTACGAGCATACGTCCCTTACGACTCTCTATACGCACAGAGGAAGGAAGCGTGGTCCCACTAAAGGCGTTTGAGGAAACGACTGCTCTTGTATCAACGAGCAGAAGCTCTCTGCCCTTGGCCACACGAGCTTCTTCCCCAAAGGACAGTGTCGCCGACAAAAAGCTCACGAGGGCAGGAAGGGCCGCACTCAAGAAAGACCGATGAAATCTATTTCGAACTCTTGCCACCATATAACGACCTGCACTCAGGTATCGTCGATGGCACCCTTGCTCTTGATGTGCAGGGCCCGCAGAAACTGGCTAGGAATCAAAATCCAGAAGCGTGTTAGGTGGGACTCGCGCAGGCGGTAAGAGTCTCTTCGAGGGGATCTAGGAAATGCGCCTATTGAGGCTAGGGAAAGCTCAGAGGCGCCTGAAATTACTATAAAAACGCCGCTTCCTGGCTGCGTTACCTAAGCAAGCTCTGAAGAATCCGCTCTGTGAACTGGGTGCCTTCAGTGGATGATTTAAAATCCTGAAAAACCACAGAGGGCACAGAGTTCACTGAGAGGAAAAAACTTCCATTCCTAAAACACCTCTGTGTACCTCCGTGTCCTCTGTGGTGAAATTCTTCATGAAAAACTCACGACAGAGGCCGTAGGGATAGATAGCGGTAAGTTCTTCAGAGGTTCCCTAGCCCTTATATCTCACGGGATCCCTGCGCTCCGCTTCGGGTCCGTGAGATTACCGTTGAAAATCGGCCATCCGGGCCGATTTTCAACATCGCCCCCTCTCCATTCGCCACGACAGAGTGTCGAACTACGAGGGGGCTCCAAATCGCTCCCTATGGTCGCGATTTGCGAACGCCGTCCGGGCGTTCGCTAGCCTGGTCTGCTCTCGGCCCGGAAGGGCCGTGAGCAGACCAGGCTAGGAGTGTGTCCCGTAGAAACATAAATCTTCAATTTGGACACAATCCGTAGGTGGGCTGTCCCGCTGCCACCACAACATGTAGTGGTAGAAATTTTCTGCGGGACAGACTCCTAGGTCAATGGAAAGAGCGGCAAGCCATTTTTCCTGAGCGCTTCACTCGCGCCCCACGTCGTCCAAGCCGGGCACTCCTACCCGAGAACCTTCCGAATACGCTCCAAAGCCCAATCGATCTCTGCCTTTTCAATAACGACAGGAGGTGCGAAGCGAATGGTACTTTCACGCGTATCCTTGCAAAGTACCCCGAGATCTTTGAGCGCGTGGCAAAACGGTTTTGCCTTCCCTAATTCCTTCTTCACATCCACGCCTACAAAAAGCCCTCGGCCTCGAATTTCCGAAACCTTTGAAAGTGGCGTGGTTCTGAGGCCCTCTACAAAATAGGTCCCCAACTCTGCGGCACGCCGCTCGGGATGCTCACTACGAATATAGGCGATCACCTCTCGTGCGACTGCACAGGCTAACGGATTTCCGCCAAAGGTGCTCCCGTGTGTGCCAGGAGTGAACACGCTCATGACTTCATTTGAACCAACAACCGCTGAAATCGGGAACAAAGAAGCGCCGAGTGCTTTACCAAGAATATAGACGTCCGGCTGCACCCCTTCATGCTCACAGGCGAATATTTTCCCCGTGCGGCACAGTCCAGTTTGAATTTCATCGGCGAGCATAAGAACGCGGTGCGCCGAACAAAGTTCGCGCACGGCTCGCAAGTAGCCTGCAGGCGGAATAAGGACACCGGCTTCCCCCTGAATTGGCTCAATAAGAACTGCGGCAGTATGCGGAGTAATGGCGGCCCTAAGAGCCTCGGCGTCACCATAAGGCACCATCTTAAATCCAGGTGTGAGGGGCCCAAAATGCGCCTTACTCGATGCAGAAGAACTGGCGCTTATAATGGTAGTAGTGCGTCCGTGGAAGTTCCCGCCAAATACAATAATTTCTGCAGTATCATCAGGAATCTTTTTCACCTCATAGGCCCACTTGCGTGCCGCCTTGATGGCTGTCTCCACTGCTTCTGCGCCGGTATTCATGGGAAGGACCACTTCCATGCCGCACAGGGCCGCGAGCTCTTGGCAAAACAGACCTGTCTGATCGCTATAGAACCCACGGCTACAGAGGGTAAGCCGGTTCATTTGCTTGGTTGCAACTTTTATGAAGCGCTCGGGACAATGCCCCCACGTCACTGCACTATAGGCGCTCAGCATGTCGAGGTAGCGATTCCCCTCAACATCAGTAAGCCAGACACCCTTGCCCTCGGAGATAACCACATCGAGAGGAGAGTAGTTGTGCGCACTGAAGCGCTCAGTAAGCGCAATATGATCGGCAGAGGATTTTTTCTCTGAGGTGGAGAGCTCGGCAGGTTGCTGAGCGGCGCCCGTTATATCATGTGGGTGACGCATACTAAGACCTCCCAAATCCTACCTTGGTAAGGCCTCAGTACTTTTGCCCTACCTAAAACTTCGCAAATCCAGGGAAGCGCGGAAACGGCGTCACGTCTCGGATATTCTGCATATCTGAGACATACATAAGGAAGCGCTCAAAACCTAGTCCGAAACCCGCATGAGGTACCGTTCCAAACTTCCTTAGATCAAGATACCACCAATAGTTATCGACCGGCAGGTGCATGTCCTCCATCTTTTTCTTAAGAACATCATACCTTTCCTCGCGCTGAGAACCGCCAATAATTTCTCCTAGGCGCGGCACGAGCATGTCCATAGCCCTAACGGTTTTGCCATCTTCATTAAGGCGCATATAGAACGCCTTTATTTCTTTAGGATAATTAACGACAAAAAGCGGCCCTTTGACGTATTCATCCGTGAGATAGCGCTCGTGTTCTGTTTGAAGATCAAGCCCCCAATGCACCGGGTGCTCAAACTTACGACCACTCTTCTCGAGCACCTCAATTGCCTTGGTGTAGTCCATTACCTCGAATTTAGACTCTGAGACCGTGCGAAGAGTCTCTAGGAGGTTCTTGGAGGCCTCCTCTCGTTTCGCAAAGAACTCCATCTCTTCCGGACAGCGCTCAAGCACGTCCTTAATCAAGTAACAGATAAAGTCGCTGGCAAGCTTCATGTTGTCTTCTAGTTCATAGAAAGCCATCTCCGGCTCAATCATCCAGAACTCTGACAAGTGCCGCGTGGTGTTCGAATTCTCTGCGCGGAAAGTCGGTCCAAAGGTGTAAATCTTCGAGAGCGCGGTCGCAAAAACCTCTCCTTCGAGTTGCCCCGAGACAGTGAGACTTGCTTCTGCTTTGAAAAAATCATCCTCGAAATTTACCTTCCCGTCCTTGTGCGGAACTTTATCAAGGTCGAGGGTGGTAACACGAAACATCTTCCCCGCGCCCTCACAATCGGACGTGCTGATAATGGGAGTATGGACATAGAAAAAATTCCGCTCTTCAAAGAAGCGGTGTATCGCTTGCGCAGCTACCGAGCGCAGGCGAAATACTGCTCCGAAGGTATTCGTACGAGGACGAAGGTGCAGATTTTCACGCAGGAACTCGAGCGTGTGCCCCTTTTTCTGCAGGGGGTAAGACTCAGGGTCTGCCTCTCCTACCAGCGTCACCGAGGAGACTTGTACTTCATATTTCTGACCTTTCGCGGGAGACTGAACCAAGTTGCCTGAAACTTTGAGCGACGCGCCGGTCGAAATTCGTGCCGCGACAGGCACATAGGAAGCGAGCTGCGGGTCTATCACAAGCTGCAGCCCCTTAACTCCCGAGCCATCGAAAAGTTCTATGAAGGAGACACTCTTGGACTGCCTGTGGGTACGAACCCAACCAGTCAGTTCCACGGGACCTACCGAGACCTTATCCGCGTTAATTTCGCGAATTGATGCTGTTGCCACTACTTTTTCTCCTTTTTCTTCACTTAAAACGCTTCCTACAAAACGCTATCTGCCTTCACGCCTTGATTCAAGCGCCCGCACAGTTTAGTCTTCGGGCCTTCATATCGGGGTGTAGCTCAGCCTGGCTAGAGCACCAGTTTTGGGAACTGGGGGTCGGAGGTTCAAATCCTCTCACCCCGAAATATGAAAATCTCCCTCAATCTTCGGGCCCTGGCATCAATCTTCGGGCCCTGGAATCTTCGGGCCCTGGCATCGCGAGGACCCTGGCATCGCGAGGGCCCTGGCATCGCGAGGGCCCTGGCATCGCGAGGGCCCTGGCATCGCGAGGGCCCTGGGATCGCGAGGACCCTGGTATCGCGAGGACCTGGGATTGCGAGCCCCCGAGTTGTGAGCATTGCACGCCTCTCCTACTTTTGCCCTTCCAATTTAGGTCCTTCCAATTCGAAGGCACGAGGCCGTTGCCTCAATTACTCCCTTTGCTTCTGGCACTCTTCTGGCCTCTATTCCTCTACAGCAAGGGCTTAAGGCGCAAGCGCTTAGCGTACCGGCGGGACTCCGTCCCCTGGCGCTGGTAGTTCTCCTTCCAAGGATAAAAGGCGTGAGGTAGATAAGCAACGGATCCGTGATTCTGGCGATTACTTGGTGGCGGGGATTTTTTGGACCACAAAGGACGCTAAGGACGCAAAGGTTTGAATACTAATGAAGCTTCAAAGATTGTGCTTGATGCCGGCATGAGGGTGCAAACGGCGCTCGGAGTGGATGACTGGAGGAAGCATATAAAGTCCGCCCACCTCAAAGGCAACATCGTAAGAGTCATCATTTCCTAATCCCCTTTGCGTCCTTAGCGTCCTTTGTGGTCCAAAAATTCACCAGTCGGGAGAAGGGGCACATCCCATCAGCCCCCCCCAATCAAGCGATTCTAATCTGGAGCCCGAGATACTACTAATCTACCAAGTGCAAAACATCGTCTCTTAAATCGTCCTATTCAAATTTCCTTAGTAACTTGTGACTTCAAGCACTCGTGGTTCATCATACCAGGGGGACCGCAGAGATACTCCTGGGTTCGGAACCAAAATTCAAAGTAAAGTTAGATAGATGGCTCGCAAGAATAAACCAGCAATCCTGAAGAGAATTGTCATCGTGGGCGGCGCGCTCGTTCTCGTGCAGGCCGGATTTATTCTCTACTTCCGACAGGACGCCCCGCCGGCCTCTATGAAGGAAGAAATAGATAAGCAGATCAAATCTGTTCCGAACCTGACCAACCAAAGACGCGAGCAGATGCGAATTCAGCTTGCGATTGATGATTTCAGACAGAAACAGGGCCACAATCCGAAATCACTCACTGAACTAGTCCCCGTCTACTTTGATTCCGTGCCCAAAGATCCTGACACGGGCAAGGCTTTTGCCTACACAGAAAAGGGTGGCAAATACACCCTCGGGCAGCCTTCGGGCGCAGGCCCTAAAGTGGCGGTCGCGGGCCTCAGCGAAGATGGCCCACCTACGGCAGCCGAGCAGACAGTACTTCTGGCTTCGCTTGATAGCCCAGTCGAAGATCAATCTTTTGTTTACGACGCTTCTGGCAAGCGTGACCCCTTCCGCCCCTTTGATCTCTCGGTGAAACCCAACGAAGACTGCGAGAAATTTCCTCTGACCTGTTTTGATGTAGGTCAACTTCGCTTAAGCACCGTTCTCCTCAGTAACGAGGAACCAAAGGCGATGGTGGATGATGCCACTGGCGTAGGTCATATCGTGAGAAAGGGCTCAAAAATTGGGCGTAATAACGGCGAAGTCACCGAGATTCTCGCCGATCGCATACGAATCGTAGAAACACTTGTTGACGTAACAGGGCAAGCCACATCAAAAGTTGTCGAACTCCCCATCGGGAAGAAAGAAGACAAACCAAAGGGCGCAGCGAGTCGCACAAGAACGCGCTAATTTCCTCATGAGGCACTACGTGCCTCAGGTACCACGCTAGATTCCCCCGAAAGATAGCGCTCTATTGTGCTCAGCGCCCGAAAGCTAAGGGCTTCGGCGACATGAGCTGATGCGATAGCCGGCGCCCCTGCGAGATCTGCAACGGTGGCTGCAACACGCAGCATGCGCACAAAGCCACGCGCGGTTAACCCCAAACGCCTTGACGCATGCTCAAGTAAGGCAATTGCCTCCGGTTTAATTTCAAGATGCGCTCGTAGCTGCTTCGCTGAGAGCATTGAATTGAGCATCCCCTGCCGCTCGAATTGGCGCTGCTGCGCCTCTGCAATTTGAGCTTTCAGAGCCCGCGCTACGCCTTCACATGCCGCGGTTTCTGGAGCAAGCATACGCTCTACTGGCACCGGATTAAGCTCTACCTGAAGATCGATTCGGTCAAGAATTGGTTGCGATAACTTTTTAAGGTAATTCTGAATTGAAGTACGCGAACAAAGGCACGTTTCTTTTTTATTCGCCTGCCGCGCGCCCAATCGACCACAGGGGCAAGGATTCATAGCAGCAATGAGCTGAAAGCGCGCAGGGAATGTGACACTTCCGCTTGCTCTCGCGATAGTTACGGTTCCCGCCTCAAGCGGTGCGCGAAGAGCTTCAAGAGCCGAGCGCCGATATTCTGGAAACTCATCAAGGAACAGAACGCCATGGTGGGCAAGCGAGATCTCACCCGCTCGAGGATGCGTTCCCCCACCAACAAGCCCCACTTCGGAGATAACATGGTGGGGCGCTCGAAAAGGCCGCTCTCCCAGAAGAATCCTCCTGAGCGGTTGACCAGCGCTACTGTGGATGCGCGCCGTTTCTAAGCTTTCAACTTCCTGCAAGGGCGGAAGCAGAGACGAGAACCGCTGCGCCAACATGCTCTTTCCGCAGCCCGGCGGACCCACCATCAAGACGTTGTGCCTGCCTGCCGCCGCTACGACGAGGGCTCTTTTCGCGGTTTCTTGCCCCCAGACTTCGGTAATATCGGGTGCTTCACGGGGCGCCTGCTCTGGCACCACACGTACAGGCTGAGGAGGTGCACCTCCTGAGAGCCAGGAAACAAGCTCCCGAAGAGAACTTACTCCGACAACCTCCAAATCCCTTACCAAGCTCGCCTCTCCTACATTTTCTCGAGGCAGAACAAGGGTACTCATCCCTCGTTCCCGCACTCCGAGAGCGCAGGACAGAGCACCTCGAACCGACTTCACCTGTCCATCGAGGGAGAGCTCTCCAAGAAAACACTTTCCTTCAAGCATGCTCCGCGGCAACGCGCGCGCTGCCGCAAGAACCCCAAGAGCAATGGGCAGATCAAACCGCGCTCCCTCTTTTTTTATCTCAGCGGGCGCCAGATTGACGAGAATGACGCTCGGCATCTTGAAACCTAAGTGAGAGAGCGCTGAATACACGCGGTCCCGCGCCTCGCGGATAGCAGCATCAGCGAGGCCTATAATAGTGAAATTTTGTTTTCCCTCACGCACTTGGACTTGAACGTCGACCGGAATTGAGTCAATGCCTGTTACGGTGGAACTCTGAACGCGAACCATCATGGAAACACCCTTCCCTCTCCTTGACGCGAAAGGCGCTGAAGTGTTTTTCAGCGGCTTCTTTAACGGCTCCTTCGGTATTTCAAGCAATAGCCGTCGGAACCTGCTCATGCACAATTACTTCGTGGGGACCGGCGCCTTGAAATCGCTAAATTCTGCGGAACCTCTGAAAAACCTGGAAAAGTAACTTTTCTGTCCTGTTTTCCTCCGCGTACACTGCGTCCCCGGCTCCGCCAAAGCTGCGCCGCGACCGCACTTAAGCCTGGCTCGGCGCAGCCGTAAGGCGTAGACGGCTCCGCGTTATTCAATAGTTTTCAAATAACGCGAAGTACGCGGAGGGGAAGTTTTTCAGAGTAGGCTCCCTAAATATCCCGCTGACCGTATTCGTAAGAATTCAGCCAAAGTTTCCTTGTCACTGCATTTTGTTCTGCTAAGGAGTCTGTCCCGTAAAAAATTTCTACCACTACATGTTGTGGGGGCAACGGGACAGCCTACCTACGGAGTGTGTCCAAAATGAATAATTATTCCTCTACGGGACACACTCCTAGCCGGCAATCTTCTCAAACCCGAGAAAGTGCTGGTGAGAGGATGGCTCAGAAGATGCATATACCCTGAGGAAGCACTCCCAAATACTTGCAACCCCTTGAAATCTATAGGGGCGGCAAGATCGCATCGGGCGCGAGGAGCAGAATTTTCTATGGCCAAAGAAAAAGTTGCCGAGCTAGTCCTCGATCCCACCAACATTTGGGACTCCATTCCCCCCGAGGAAAAGTTCGAGATGCTGGCGAAGGCTCAGGCACGCGGAGTTGGCGCCGCCATAATGCTCATTATGGTTGGCTGCACTCTTGCGATAGGTTTTCGATTCGACGTGCTCATGTGGGGGGCACTTCTCATTTCACCGCTCCTTTTTCAGTTCGTTGCCGGGAAGGCGTGGCGTGACATGCGCCCGCCTATGCTCCTCGAGTACCTTGCCGCAAGGTCTGCTGCTCGCCGCTATGCCTTTGCCAACAAGTCCCAAGACCTTGGACTTGTCCTCATTTTTAAAGGGGAATTCGAACCACTTGCCGCCACTGCCGAACTTGAAGAAACTTTTGGAAGAGCGTTTGGAGCAATTACGGGATGGATTGCGCTCTTTAACGATTGCGTGGTTGTCATAACAGAGAGACCAGGAGGCGCAGAATGCCTCTTCGCCCAGATCTTAAATGACAAAATCGGTATTGAAGGGCGAAGCGAAAGCGGAGAAGAGTACGCCAACGACCGCGAAGTTATCATCACCTACCAAACGAAACGCGGCGACCAGCGCCGAATCAAGCTCACCAGCCGGTACCCCGCAGCGCTCGTGGTCTTTGAGAAGAAGGCTCAGCAGCTGATAAACGTCTGGAAGAACCGCATGAATATCGAGGCATCAGCCTCAAGCGAAGATGAGCCGACGCTCGGATGGAAGGAATAGCTTGCTCTTGTCCCTAGACTCCCGCTTGGTAGTATGAGCGGATGCGGCATACTCGATTAAGACCCTCCTTATTCTTTTCTTTTAGAAGCGCCCTCTGCGCTACTCTCCTGCTCGCGCTGCCCCTGTCCCCCTTTATAGAGGTGCATGCAGAGAATTCCGAGCAGCAGACGTCAGAGAAACAACCTCCACAGACAGTACCTGCGCCAAAATCGGCCCTTAGCAACCGTACGGTCTCTGTGCCCAATTCAGCGCCCCATTCTTTGACAAAGTCCCTTGTCACCTACCGGGGAACTTCTTCACTTGTGGGAAACATTGATGCTGAAATGCTCTCTCAAGGGGTTGCCCAAGTGAGTGTAACCTCCGACGCAAGTAGGGAGGCCGCTGTCTTTACCGTAGACAACCCTGCGCGCCTCGTAGTCGATCTTCCATTTCAGGGGAGCCGCGCCCACGCACTAAGAAAACCAGCACGCATAGAAAGCGCGACGAATGAGCTGCTTGCCGCCGTTCGCATTGCAGCTCACGACACAAAAGTAAGAATCGTCTTCGATTTACAGGGCCCTACTGCGCCCCCTTATTCTATTGAATCGCGCTCAAAAAAACTCACCATTCGGCTCGGAACAGGCGTGACTGGGAAATCCGCGAGCTCCGCCCCGCCTAGCCTGAGCCAGCCTCCCCAGAGGACCAAGGAGCCGTCTAGTGTACCAACGACGCCCCAGCCCTCATCACCTGCAAAGCTTGTGACCACTCCTACGAATCAAATAGAAGCGCTAGCTCCTGCTTCCACGCCTATCCCAACTCCCATGCCAACTTTGGCGCCGCCGCCTACCTCAATTCCTACGGCTATTGCCACCACCAAGGCTCTGGCAGTAAAGACAGCGCCAGCGCTATCTCCCACAGAAAACACGCCTGCTGCTCCCGCGACGAGTGCTCCACAGAAAGTAACGAACTCGCAAGCGCTCTCTCAGACTGAAAAGGTTGAGATTATAGAGGGCCCAGCACTGGTAGGGATCTTGTTTCCGACTCACTCTGCAAGCGAAGCGCCTACCGTTCGACTTACCCTTAATCATCGTCCACGCTTTCGGCTTGGGCGCAGAAACGAGCAAAGCTACCGCCTTAGAATCGAAGACTGCGCTCTTGCCACTGAGCGCGTGGGATTACCCTTTTTCCCACCGCAAGACTTTGTGGGATTTACCATGATTCAAGCTTCACAAGTGGGAAGTGCGGTTGAGGTTATTATTGGCGCAGATCGGGGAACTCGAATAACTGCAACGCCTGACGACAGTGATATATTATTACGAGCAAACCGCTAACCTGGTCTGCTCACGGCCCTTCCGGGCCGAGAGCAGACCAGGTTAGCGAACGCCCGGACGGCGTTCGCAAATCGCGACCAAAGGAAGCGATTTGGAGCCCCCTCGTAGTTCGACACTCTGTCGTGGCGAATGGAGAGGGG
>JBIKWF010000030.1:0-41538 GCA_044356455.1 Bdellovibrionota bacterium
GGTGGGGAGAAGCAGGAGCTGGCTCTCGCATTGAGTCTGCCGCGCCTTGATTCACTGCTAAATCTGATTTTACTCCTTCTCTTTCAAGTCCGGGCCCGACTAAAGAATGAAAGCAGAGCTCCACGGTAGGAAAGGCGAATGCGCTCACCGCAGTCATAGGAGTTTGAAGAGAGGGGCTGTCAATAAGCCGAGGTGTTTTGCCTTCAAAGAGCCGGCGAAGATCGGCCTTTGCCATTCCTCGAAACTCTTCGGGAGCCTTGCAGAAATGTCCCGTTCTTGCGTCCCTCCAGCGGAGAAGGCCACTTTTCCCTTGGTAGAGCTTGGGAAGAGGTTCGGCATTTCTAGTAGGAGCCCTGGGTGTCTCCTGTTCGGGCTTTGAGGAACCCTTGCCTGGGGGATTGGGCGAAGGCTAAGATGTCGCGCTCTCTGGTCGCCGCGAAGCTGCCCTCTGGGAAGTGCATCGAGATGTAGTTCTAGGCATAACCCTGTGTCTTACATGGTGCGATGGTAAACGTTCGGTCTCTGCTCGCTCCTCAGTATGCCAGGAACGTGGAGTTATCATATCCCTTGCTCGGGTAAGTTAATCAGACCTCAACACCTGTCTGTTGCGAGCGGATTAGTTCAGTCATACTGCGGCGGTGCGCACGTATGTAGCTATACTTTTTGGGCTTTTTGCCCTGCTCTCCTGGTACTGTTTGTGGTACCTCCCAGGAACTGAGCTTGCTGATTTCTCAGTCTACCGTGAAGCCGCGCGTGCACTTCTTAGAGGGGAAAACATATATGGACAGGGGTTCGGGGTTTCTCAGCGCGAAGCTCCACTCACCCTTGGATATTTATACCCGCCGCTTCTCGCCGTAATTATGTCGTGGGGAGAGCGCGCCTTCCCCCGAACCGTCCCTTTAGCCTGGTGTGCTATTCTCTGGGCGTCTCTTCTTGCCACTGCTTTTTTTCTTGCGCAGTTTTGGAAGGAGATTTCAAAGGGAGCTCGGGATAACTCTTTTACTCTTCTCCTAGGTAAATCGGCATGTCTTTTGTCCCTTTGGCCGCCTCTCTGGGATGGGCTCATGTGGGGACAAGTCAATCCTCTCGTCTTATTGGCACTCGTAGGGTCGATGACTCTCGGGGTGCAGGGAAAGCATTTACCCTCCGGAGCTTGTATCGCCGTTGGGGCGGCACTTAAAGCTACTCCCGCCATCGTGCTTCTCCCGTTCCTGGTCTTTTTGCGCTGGAGAGGAATTGCAGGCTTCATCGCTGTATTAATCGTTCTTGGTGCCATGAGCGCGGCCTCGCCCCGCGGTGTGCAAGTTTACTTCGATTTTCTGAATGCTCTTGAGGTCTTCTCTTCGGCGCCGCTCAGTATTGATCCTTATTATGATTATGGTCTTCAGAAGCTTCTTGGGCATGCGGCCGGAAAATACGCGGCTCTGCTTCTCCTCGGGATTTACGCCGTGAGCATTCTCGCGCTTGGTCGAAGTAGGGGGGTACGGAATAATGAGCGCGTTCCTTATGGAATCCTGCTTGGTGTCCCCATAATGATTCTCATTTCTCCCTGTATCTGGTTCCATCATCTCTTGTGGATACTTCCACCCTTAGTCTTTGGGTATGTGCTTTGGGGTAAAGATGAGAAGCTGCGAAACTCCAGGGGTTTAGTTTTTTCGACTCTCTTCATCGGTCTTGGGTTTAGTCTGTATCTGCAAGTTATTGCGAGGCACCATTTGCACTTCGGTGAACTCGCCATAAAAATTATGGTGCCTTCGTTCATCTTCGCAGTGTTTCTATGTTTAGTGTGCGCGCTGCTTCGGGGGGCAAGAGTGGCTCCCTAAGGAATCGTTAGCAAGTACTGGTATAGCGCTTCAGCTCAGTGCTGCTCGGAAGCCGGTCGTTGTCCGGGTCGCAATGCGAGGTGGGAGACGACATGAGTTGAGGGCTCTTTCGGCGGCCTCTGAAAAACTCACCTCTGTGTACCTCTGGGCCCTCTGTGGTGAAATTTTCATCAACCAATTCAACACAGAGGACACGGAGGTACCCAGAGGTGTATTAAAAATGATGGCTTTTCAAAGATTTCTTAGGAGAGAGAGGAAGTAAAATCTTAAGGATAATTCCTCACGTCCACAATGCTATGAGGGGGAGGGCAGGTCTTCAATAAATTTTCCGCGCACCCATTCGTCCCCGACAAATTCACCGCGAGTAAAGACACTGGCCTTGGGGAATCGTGAGGCCCATTCTTTAAGCTCGTCAGCTCCATGTACTTTGTCCGGATAAGCGAATCCACAGAAAGCATAAGGAGTTTCTTGATCCTTATTCCGCGCAAATTTGCAATTGAAGGGGCAACCATTGAGAAGTGCAAAGTGAGATTCATTGAAAAGGAAGCGAACTTTAATGTCCTCCTCGGCGCCAAATCCTCCCTTTCCGTTCCAGAACCAGGAACCAAGTAAGATAAGAAACTCGGGATGAGCTGGCGCTTGGGCTAGCGCAACTTTAGGCGGAAAATCTGAAGATGCGAGCATAGCGGCTACGAGATTTCTTGCGGCGGAAAGAAGGCTTAGAGGAGAAGTTGTCTCACTCTCTTTGGGAACATCCCTTGCGTGGTCCTCCTTTGCGCGTTCTCTGCCTTTAGGGCTTTGGGGAGTTAGAGGCGTATTCATAGGAACTGTGCTGTTTTAGCATATGGAGCTTCCCCGGTGATTTGCCCGGGGAAGATTTGCCAGGAGTCGCAGGGCTCCAATCTTTTCATAAGAAGATTTCTTAGTCCTTATCTTATCATTTTTCCACTTATTGATTCAGAACATGATTCCGCCGTGGCCTAGTACCTCCGAATTTGTGAGCAACAAGAGAGCGCAGGTAACAAAATGACGTCCCTATGCGGTCGGCTCGCATCTTGAATCTTGCGAGGATCTCATTTGCTAACCTACTTCTTTGGGGGCAGGGCATGAATGTTCAGTTATGGTTTGCGACGCTTCTTTTTGGAGTCTTGCATTGTTCTACGGCGCTGGCTGTTTCTCGTAGTCCGGAAGTTCTAGTTAGCTGCTTTGAACGCAATGCCCGGAAGGGAAATCAAGATTACTTGCTCATTAACGCGAGTCTTCCCCTTCATCGAATTTCTTCTCATGGGGCAAGCCCGCTTTACCGCGTATTCGAGCAAGTGAGCATGAACTCTCCCGCGCTTGGAGAAATCTTGATAACCACAACAGGACTTCTTGCGAGACGCTCTGCTGCATACGTGGAGATTGCAGGCCTCGGGTTCTCAGTAGAAGAGTTAAATGGAGCAGATAACCCTCGATTTGGGGGTGCAGAAATCACTTCTTGGGATGCAGGGGCCAAAATCTTTGCCTCGAATAACAGTAAGCAGGCAACAGTACTCACCGCGGTGGGGGTGCAAAGAGAAGTCGACATCTATTGTCTTTACTCACCGCGAATTTAGCAGGTATCGCTCACCTCCCTGACGGCGCGGCCATCTCGCGGCCTATGGCTGCGCTGCGCGAAGAAGGGATGGAGCGAGGCGACGTTATGTTATCAGCAACTGAAGGCATTCAGGTGAGAGCGCTTTTTCCAGTCGGGTAGGCGACGGAGACTGGCAAGAAACAGGTCTGATTCATAACGCTGTGTTTTGAGTTCCTCTCATTTGCTTAGCTCGTGCGCGAAGGTAACTATTTAATATGTCATGTGATTTGTGGTGAAGCGTGCTAGGTATTGGCCCTCCCAAGCGAATGCCTGACGTCTTTTTATTTTTGAATCATCTCATAAATTAGTCTACTATCGCGAATCGCCCGGAGTTCTCCTTTGAAGGAGCGGGCGCGCAAGCGGAAGGGCATTAAAGGTTTAATGCGCTCTAAGCCGCTTTTTTTGTCGGGCGAACTGCGAATGGGGCCGATTTGTTGGGCCCAGCTTCGTGGCGCTAAAGACGCGGGATATTGTCATTTGGGGTTACGAGGTTATGTACGTTGGTGGAATTACTTTCTCGATTAGCAAATCGTTTGGCAGCCTTCAACTTGTGCCTCACGCCGATGGACTTCGGCTCTACTACACTCCCATCGTGAATGGAGCTGAAGCTCCTAACTCTCCAGGCTTTCTTGATATGATGCTTCCACTCGATGCAGTGGGGGGACTTTGGGCCACGTGCCGCGCATTCCTCTATGGAGTGGAGTCCCTTGACGAGAACGTCATTCTTCAAGGTGCGGGCGGAGTAGTGCCTGGCACTGCGGGCGCCGCGGGAGCCACCGATTCAGATACCCTCGTTAAGCTCTATCGCGATAAGCCGCGCGGTCAACAAGGTAAGCTTACGGGAGAAGAGACTTGCTGGCTTCGTATTGTGACAGGGCGAACTGAAGAAGAGCGCCGTCGTATCAAGCTTGGACCCCGTGATTTGTTGTGTCTTGAACTTGCTTGCACTTCTGTGTTGTCTCTTTCCGCCCAGGCTGGGACACATCGACCGCAGCTTGTTTCCCGCGCTTAGTATTCTTTGTGGTGCGTAAAAACAACCACTAAGACCACAGAGGCCACTAAGAGGTTCGTCTTTCCAAGAATCACCCCTTGCTTTGAATTCTCCTCATGTTAGGGAACGATAAGTTCGCGGGCACAGGTATGCCGCATTTTGCCTCGTCTCTCTACGGACCTGGCAAAGATCCCGCGAAACATAACGGTGAGGAGAGATCTCTACATGGCAGACACTGGAAGTTCATCGGCCCTCATGACACGTGCGCGTGAGGCTATCTCCCATTTTGCAATTCCTGGAGAATGCACCGAGCTGCTGCATGTGAAGACGGGGCATATTAATGACACCTTTTGTAGCACTTGGTCGGGCACTTGGCCGGGATCCTCCCCGGGGATGGTGCGAAGATACATCCATCAGCGCGTCAACCAGGGCGTCTTCCCCGACGTAGAAGCGGTCCTAAGAAATGTAAAAATGGTTACGAGCCATCTTGGGCCAAAGCTTGCCGCCTTGGGGGCGGGAGAGCAGACGCTTGAAATTGTGGAAACTGCTTCCGGTCATGGTGGGCTCGCGTGGAGAGATACAGAGGGCAACTACTGGCGCACGTTTACCTTTGTTGAGGGTAGTGAGGGTTTCGAGATTTGTCCAAGTCCTGAGCATGCTCGGGCGGTGGGGGCAGCTTTTGGGCGTTTTGTCGCATTGCTTTCAGACTTTGATGCGCGGAGGCTTAAGGATCCGATTTCGCGTTTTCAAGATGTTTCCATGCGTCTTGAGCACTGCGAAGCGGCTATCGCAAAGAATCCTCTGGGACGAGCAAAAGAAGCGCAGGATCTCATTGCTTTTGTGCAGCGGAATCGAGACGTAGCGACAGTGTTCTCCCGCAAACTTGCAGAAGGAGCGCTTCCACTAAGAGTTACTCATGCAGACCCAAAGGTGAATAATGTTTTGTTTGCTTCGGGCACCACCAAGGTGCGCTGCCTTGTTGATCTGGATACCTGTATGGCAGGCACGGCACTTTATGATTTTGGAGACATGGTACGGAGCGCGGGAGTTCCTGTCGCTGAGGATGAGCAGGACCTCTCTAAAGTAAGGGTGGATGAGAGCCTCTTTGAAATGCTGGTAAGTGGGTATGTCTCGGCACTTGGGGGCGTTCTTGTCGAGGAGGAGCTGAGGCTTCTTCCGCTTGCTCCAGGGGTGATCGCGCTTTCGCTTGGCATGCGCTTTCTCACCGACCATCTCTTGGGCGATACCTATTTTAAGATAGCATTCCCAGGCCATAATCTTGTTAGGGCCCGAACACAGTGCGCAATTTTAGCGGCGGTCCAGAATCAGCAGCCTTCCTTAAAGCGGCTTGTGGATTCAGCAGTGTCCCAGTGTTTGAGGGCGGCCTGAGTAGGATATTCGGCCGGAATTCCTGCCGAAGGTTCCATCTGGTGGCTTTGCCCTGGGTGTTTTTGCAGAACTCGCCGAAATTGTTCGATTATTTGTCAAGGCTTGTGGCTTCTATCCGGAGCAAAAATCCTAGTGTCCTCTTGTAGTTAGCTCCCTCAGCCGCTAGACTCGGCTACCACATTTCTTGGCGATTTTTCACGGTGTTCTTTAGGGAAACCTCATGCGCCGAGGGTTGGCAGCATCTTTAGGATCTTTAGGGCGGCTGCGTCTTTACGTATACAGTTAGTAGGGGATACATGGGGCCTTTTCGTTTCAAGAGTGTCTGTGTTCAGTCCATGGCGGTTAATCTTCCTGATCAGGAAGTGACTTCAGCCGAGCTTGAAGATCAACTTGCCCCTCTCTACCAGCGACTTCAGATTCCTTTCGGAACGCTTGAGAAACTAAGCGGTGTCAAGGCGCGCCGACTTTGGCCTCGTGCCACCATGCCTAGTGACGTTGCAAAAGTTGCGGCGGAGCGTGCAATTGAGAAAGCGGGCATCTCCAAGGATCAGATCGATCTTGTGGTAAACTGCTCGGTGACGCGCGATTTCTTTGAACCTGCAACGGCATGTTTGATTCATCAAAAGCTCGGGCTCTCCGAACGCACCATGGCATTTGATATCACCAATGCGTGCATTGGATTCTCAAATGGTCTCTTACAAGCAGCGACCATGATTGAAGCAGGGGTGATTAAGACCGCGCTTGTAACTTCGGGTGAGACCATTACTCCCATTATCGAGTCGACGGTTTTTCATCTCCAAAAGAATAATGAGATTCAGCGCGACGATCTTTTAAAGATTTTACCCACGTTTACCTTGGGCTGTGGTTCCGTGGCCTATGTGCTTACGCATGAGTCCCTCTCGCGCTCTTTGAGTGCTTCGAGTCAGAAGCCCAAGTTAATTGGGGCAGTGGGGCGCTCTGCAACCGCACATAGTGATTTGTGTGCCGGTAATGCTGATTATCAACTTTTTGATAACGCGCAGGTCAGTCCGCTGATGTACACGGAGTCGGCAAAGCTCATGGCGGCAGCATCTAAGCTTGGTGGGAGGATGTTCAAGGACTTCTCCGAGCACATCGGCTGGTCACGAGAGGATGTGAATCATGTTTTCTGCCATCAAGTGGGCAAGCAAGTGAATGACGCCTTCTACCGTGAGATGGGGCTTGATATCGAAAAAGAATTTACCGTTTACAAGAACCTGGGGAACCTCGTCTCCGCAGCTCTTCCCACGTGCCTCGCCATAGGTGCGGAAGAGAAAGGCATGAAGAGTGGAGACAAAGTGCTTCTCACCGCGTTTGGAAGTGGCCTGAATTCAATCTTCCTTGGCTTCATTTGGTGAGTGTGAGGTTGGCGTGGTGGTGATGTCGGCTTTCCTAACGCCGGTCTCGCCGTTCACTCGCTTCGCGCAGGTGTAGCCAATCGCCTGGTTCAAATCGGAGGTCTCTCGTTGCATGTCCAGTCTCTTTTCACGTTTTGAGCCCGCGCAGTATCTTCCGTATCACTCCAATTTTATCGACGTTGACGGTGCGAAACTGCACTATTTTGACATTGGGCCACGATCAGAAGAGGCGATCTTGCTGCTCCATGGCAATCCCACGTGGAGCTTCTATTTTAGAAACCTGATGCGCGAGCTCGCGGTACATCACCGCGTGATTGTGCCGGACTATATTGGCTGTGGGTTATCTGACCATCCGACAGACAGGTTCTACCGCGCAAAGGAGCGGGTTGATCATCTTGAAAAACTTCTTAACTCCGCAGGGGTAACTCGGTTCTCGCTGGTGATGCACGATTGGGGTGGTCCTATTGGTACCTCGCTCGCGCAGCGGCGCGTGGAGTCCGTGGGCAAGCTTGTCTATCTCAACACGACACTTACTGAAACAGAGCATCTCCCAGGGTTTATTCGAATGGCAGCCCATCCCTTGGTCGGGCGCTATATTACCCAGAGGTCAAGGCGTTTTCTGAAATTGATGCTTCGCTTTGGTGTTCATAAACCTCTGCCCCAAGAAATTCAGCAGGGATATTTATTCCCGTATCAAACGGCGGCGCGCCGAAAGGCGATTTGGGATTTCGTGCAAGATATTCCCTTTGATGCGCGCCATCCGAGCTACTCTGAGTTGATGGAGGTGTCTGAAAAGCTGCCGCTTCTTCGCGAAAAGCCAGTCCTTATTTATTGGGGACTCCGGGACCCCTGTTTCCATCGCAGCATGCTTACGCAGGTTAGTCGGCACTTCCCGCAAGCTGAGGTAGTGGAAGTCGCAACGGCTTCTCACCTTGTGCTCGAGGATGCAAACGAAGAGGCCTGTCAAAAAATTGGAAGTTTCTTAAGAGGTGAGGAGCAAAAGTCGAAATCTCTTGGTGCTTCCTCCGCGGAACGCGCGAGCGTCCCTCAAACCATCTCTGGTTCTGCCTTGTATCAGTCTGCCGCTTTGTATGCGCAGTCCCATCCTGAGCAAGAAGCTCTTACCATCGTCGAAGATCAGCCGGCGGCGGCGAAGGCGCTCGTGGGCGGAGGCGATCAAGAGCCGCTGCGCTCGGCGCAGATGACGTTCTCAGAGCTTTTTACCCGGGTTCGTCAGTATGAGCGGGGGCTCGCCCAACTCGGATGCAGTTCCGGAGATCGCATCATTTTGCTTGTTCCGCCGGGGATAGAGTTTCTCGCCTTAAGTTATGCGGTCATGGGGAGAGGTGCTATTCCGGTGTTTCTTGATCCAGGGATGGGGCGCGAAAATTTGGTGCGTTGTATTGCAGATATCGCGCCCTCTGGATTTATCGCAGCGGCGAAAGCCCATCTTCTGCGCTGGCTTAAACCCAAGGTGTTTAAGGGGCTGCGATTCTCTGTGGCGGTAAGCGAAATTCCAATTCCTGGTGCATATGGAGTTGGTTTTCTTAAGCGCTTCTCTCCTCAGCCTCTTGCGCCCGCCCTTCGCAGTCCTTTTGATGCGGGGCTGATTGCGTTTACCTCTGGTGCTACAGGCACGCCCAAAGGTGTTGTTTTTACGAACCAGATGCTCACGGCCCAGATGAAGATTTTTACCTCCTCTCTTGGCTTGGTGCCCGGTGCTCGGGATTTACCTCTGCTTCCTGTTTTTGCGCTCTTTAGTTTGGCGCTAGGGGTGGGGAGTGTGTTTGCTCCACTTAATCCTGCAAAACCCCTGGATCTCGATCCAGAGATCATGGCTCGGATTATTACTCAGTTTAAGGTTAACTCTTCGTTCGGCTCACCTACCTTGTGGAGCAAAATTGCAGAGTATGTCGTGCGGCATCATACCTCGCTTGGTTCTATCGAGCGCATTTATATGGCGGGAGCTCCCGTACCTCCGCGAGTGCTTGCGCTCGTGCAACGTGCCGCCCCGCAAGCCGTAGTAGCGACGCCCTATGGCGCGACTGAGGCGCTGCCGGTCACTATGGTAAGGGCAGCCGAGCTCACTAGCGAAAGTGTGATTCCTGCGTTGACGGGCGAAATGGGAACTCCCGTGGGCTCTCCTGTGGAAGGTGTAGAGGTGCGAATCATTGAAGCCTCTGACCGAGCGATTGTTTCTATGGCCGAGGCGAAAGTCTTGCCTGCGCTTACCATTGGGGAAGTGGTCGTAAGAGGCAAGAATGTAAGTCCTGCCTATTTGCATAGGCCCGATGCGACGCAGGCTGGCAAGATTAAGGACGGGGAAAGCTTCTGGCATCGGATGGGTGATACCGGTTACTTGGATGCTCAAGGCAAGCTCTATTTTTGTGGCCGAAAGTCTCACGTGGTGCGCTCGGCGGATCGTTTCTATTACTCCGATCCTGTGGAGCGAGTATTTAATGAGCACGCCAAGGTGCGCCGCAGTGCCTTGATCGGTGTGCGTGGAGGATCTGAGGCAGCCGTTGCAATTGAACCGCTACCTGAATTTTTCCCGGCAGGAACCAGAGAACGAGAGGAATTTGTGGCAGAGCTTAGGGCCCTCGCGAGGAAGACCCCGCTCACCTCGCAGATCGAAAAATTCTATTTTCATCCGAGTTTTCCCGTAGACGCTCGGCACAATGCGAAGATCTTTCGCGATAGATTAAGTGTCTGGGCTCAGAAACAGGCGGGCGAAAAGGGGCCAGGGGGAGAGAAGGTTTCATGAGACCGGGAACCTATGTGGTGACGGGTGCAGGTGGTTTTGTTGGCCGGGCGCTGAGCCTCGCATTACTCTCCGCTGGCGTGAAAGTAATTGGCATCGCCCGCGGTTCGTACTCAGAGCTGGTTGCGGCGGGTGTGGTTATGCATTCCTGCGATCTCAGCACGGGGGGCTCAGGTCTTGCAAAAATTCTTCAAGGCGCCGAGGGCGTGTTCCATGTCGCCGCCAAGGTGGATATGTGGGGCGCTTACGACGACTTCTACAAAACCAATGTGCTTGGGACGGAAGCGGTTATTTCAGCGTGTATGGAAGCGGGAGTTCCGAGGCTTGTCTTTACGAGCAGCCCGAGTGTCGTCGCCGATGGTAAGGATCTTGTAGGCGTTGATGAGAGTTATCCTTATCCCTCCTCGCATATGGCCTTCTACCCCGCTACGAAGGCAATTGCCGAGCGCAAAGTTTGCGCGGCGAATCGCGAAGGAGTCCTCCATACGGTGGCGCTTAGGCCGCATCTTATTTTTGGGCCGGGCGATAACCATTTTGTTCCAACAATTCTTGAGCGCGCGAGAAAGGGACGTCTTGTGCAGGTAGGCGCCGGGCAGAATCTTACGGATCTGACTTTTATTGAAGATTGCGTAAGAGCGCACCTGCTTGCCATGGAGGCGCTCGATCTAAGTCCTACGTGCCGGGGTAAGGCTTATTTTATTAGCCAAGGCGAGCCTGTGTCCTTATGGGGCTGGATAGCTGAGGTGCTTAACCGAAGCGGTCTTCCGCCCGTCAAACGGCAGGTTCCGGCAGGGGTGGCGATGGTACTTGCCAAGATTCTTGAGTGGGGTGCTCGCAAGCTACCCTGGTCACCGGAGCCGCTGCTTTCAACTTTCCTCGTTTCCCAGATGGCGACCAGTCACTATTTTAATATCTCAGGGGCGGGGAGAGATCTGTCTTTTTATCCAAGATTCTCTATGCGAGAGGCTATGGACCTTACCTTTCCAGAGGTTCGCAAGTAGCAGGCTCTTTGCAACCCTATCACCCAAGCCAAACAAGTTCCCTCTTCTTTGAGTTACCGCTACGGCCCCTCCTAAAAGGGAACGAGGGGCTGTCAGTGGCGGCCTAGTAAAAACAGGCAGATAGCTCGTGCGGCATCTGATTAAAACGCAAAATATTTGCGTTTGGCTGAAGCACCGTTTGCGCGTGTGCGGACATGAATGGTGAGTATCCCGTGATACGGGGGGTAGCTATGAATGACACGCGCACCAAAAAGACTTGCCAGCGAAAAGCGACAAGAAAGTCGATGCCTCGGTGTTTGGCGAATCGGATTATTGCCGTTGTGGTTCTTGGGCGTGGGGAGGTGAGTTATGCGTAAGGCGCAACTTCTTTCCGCCGCTCCCGAGCTTGTGCCACATGAGCAGCTTGTGAACTGCTTTCCCTTTCTTAGTACCGAGGAGATCTCTACGTTTCGAGATTCCGGTGTCGCGAGAGTGTTTCGTCGAGGAGCTATTCTCAGTTCGCAAGATTTTCCCCAGGGGCAGGTACATGTGATTTACCAGGGCAGGGCAGAGTGCTTTAAGCGAAAGGGCATGAAAGTATTAACCCTCGGGACTGTTGAGGCGGGTGACATGGTCGGGGATGTCGCGGCCCTGCTCGCGCTGCCTTCTCCAGTTACCGTCAGAGCAGTAGAAGTAACGAGAGTCCTGTCGATAGAGACTCAGAAGTTTCGAGAGCTGATTGATTCCTTAGCGGGCCTTCGGGACATGCTTCTAAAGAAGCTTTCTCGGAATATTCTCTTTCTAGAGTCAAGACTCATGTGTTTGCTTTCTGATTCTGTCCCCATGCGACTGCTTCAAGCGCTGCAAGATCTTGAGGAGCTGCCCGGATCTGAGCCTCCTTGTCGTATCATTCCTTCGCATGTGGCTCTTGCGCGCGTAGTAGGTACCTCTCGGGAAGTAGTAACACGTTCCTTGAAGCTACTCGTGCAGGAGGGGCGTATCCTAGTCGTAGGGAAGCGCGTGTTTCTAACGCCGGGGTCAAAGGCTGGTGTAGCTCAGAATGGGTGAGGCCAAAGGACTTGATTCCTCAGATCTAACGGATTGAAAAGCGTTGACCTTTGCGGGACTTCTGGCAAACGCAAAATAGTTGCGTTACGCGCAGCGGAGCATTCCTTTGGCCTAGTGCCAGCAATTTGAGCATCGGATGCGAACATTGAGAGGCGCCCCGCGCTTTATTACGGAGGATTCTTTAAGGGTGTAAGTCCCGCTTTGTCCTGGTTCCAATGCTTCAGGACCTGACATGGCAACGCTATTGCTTAGCTTTCCAGGGATGGCGACATCAACGACAATTTTGTTGGCGCGAGTGCGGCCTACATTTTTAATTATCGCTTCGCCCGCACTCACACGCGTGAATTGTCCACCGAGTTCAAGTTGCCAGGTGGGATCAGAGAGCACCCTAAGTCTTGTAAGCTCAGGAGAGGCTTTTTCAGAAGGACCAGAGCCGGGCGGGGAAGATTCTGAAGGCGTCGCTTGGGAAAGTTGGTCTTGTCCGGAAGTTTCGGGGAGCGCTGGTTCCTCCCTTATGCTGCGCGATAGTGGCTTAAGATTGAGGGCTTTCGCCTCGTCGTTGCAGGGAGTGCTGGTGTACTTTCCGTCGCAAAGATAAACATCCGCGCTTACTGAGAGCGGACAGAAAATCCCAAGCGAAAGAGCGAAGAGAACACTACGGACTGAAAAATGCCTGGACATATCCCTAGGCTACTCTAAGAGATTTATGGGGCCCAGGCCCTTTCTGTTTCCGTTTTTGCGGTTTTTTTGTGCGGGAGGGCTTCTTTTCAAATTAACCAATGAGGAAAGAGAGGTGCGCATAAGCGTATCAGGGATGGAGATCCTTCGGATGCTTCTATTCGCATGCTGGACGCTTTGTCGTATTTGTTTCGGCACTGCGAGGACGCGGCGCCCTACCGAGGAAAGCTCGGCAAAGCTTCTGCCGAGACGGGGTCACGAGGTGCGAATAGAAATGGGTTTCCTAGGAGATTCTTTAGCTTTGCCGCTTTTGACGTGTGCCCGCTCTTTGACTCTTATCTCTCAAGTCGCTTCGCTCAAATCTATCCTGTCCGCTGGTGATCTCGTCGCTGCGCTCTTTAGGACGCCTCTCGCGTTCTGCTTTCCCCGTTTGCTTTCTGTTAGAATTCCTATCGGGGGGAGGGGGGCTTGATTCTATGGGGATAGGATTTCCTATCGGCTGCGCCTGAATCGGTGAGCCGTTTGCCGGGGTGTTAGCGGGAGTTCCGGAAGCAGGTGTGGGTGAGGGGGATTGCAGCGAAGGTGCTTGAGAGGCAGCTTTGGCGCGCGCCTCTCGCGCTGCTTTTAGTATCTCATTTTGGTAGGTGCCGCCGATCTCAGGGCGAGGCGAGGATACAATCGCCGCATCGGAATTCGTGTTTGTTTCAGGAGCCGCATTGCCGCTTTCTTTGGCGGAAGAGCGCGAGGGACTTAGGAAGCTATCAGACTTTAGGGTCCCATTGGTTTCAAAAAAGCCCTGACCAGGAGGAGTGATGGGTGCCATGTGTTGTTCTCTTGTAGTTCTTGTAATGGCTTTGAAGCCACATAAAGAATCGGCGAACTGGGCTACTTATGGATATTCTGCCGCGAAATGACCTTGAGCTTGCGAATTATTCCTAGGGAGCCTCTGAAAAACCTCGATATCTTATTTTTCCTCTCTGTGATCTCTGTGTACTCTGTGGTTTTTCAACAATTTAAATCAACCACAGAGGGCACAGAGATCACTGAGGTGTATTAGGAATGGAGTTTTTTTGAGGGGATTTTTTCAAAAATCCCAACTTTCAGCGGCGCATCTTGGCCCTTATTCTGCCCATGACGAGACGTAGCTCCTCGATTCTCAAGAGCCACGCGAGTAGCAGAAAGAGAGCCACTGCTCCACTTGATCCAAAGAGAAGCTGCTGCCAGGAATTCAAGGTTGAGGTTGCATAGGACGCGGCCCCTACGGCAAAAAGCGAAATTACAGCAACGAGGAGTGAGCCCCCCCAAAAATCTCTCCAAGGAAGAGAGAGACGTCGGCTAAGCAGTACGGCTGCGGCGATAAAGGCTACCCAAGATCCGATACTCGATGCAGCTGCCAGACCGTCGTGCCCTAGCGAGAAGATGATGCCAAGACTTGCAAATGCCTGCTGGGCCGCTACGAGCGGCGCAAGAGCCCAGGAGGATTCTTGGGCGCCTCCAGAATAGGGAGCGCCCATGAGTAGCACCGAGGCAAGTACCACGCAGGTTAGACTAAGAATTCCAATCCGAACTGGGGTTTTTGTATCTTTACGCGCGATAAAAGCTCTCATCAGCATTGAGTGGCAGCTCATTGCCCAAATTCCAAAGGTATAGGCCTTGATGGCCTCTGCCGTCATCAAGGTGGCATGCGCATCAAACGCGCCTCGTTCAAAAACAAGAGCGGTGAGGGGGGCTGCAAAGAAATAGAGCCCTACCGAAACTGGAATGATTACAAAACTTGTAGAGCGTAGTGCCTGAACGAGCTCTCTTTGAAAGGCGGTATCATCGCCCCTCGCGCGGGCATGCGAGAGCGCGGGAAGTAGCACTGAGGCGAGTGCGATGGAGAAGATTCCAATCGGAAGCTGTACCAATCGGTCGGCGTAAAAGAGCCATGAGACACTTCCTGGCTCAAGCACCGAGGCAAAGACCGTGCTGAGAAACATGCCGAGTTGATAGACCGTGGCGCCAACAAGCGCGGGGCCCATAAGGGCAAGCATTTGTTTTGCTGGTGGCGTAAGAAAAGGCCTTTGGGGAATGAGAGAGAGGCCGCTTCGTTTGAGCGCAGGAAGCTGCGTGGCTATTTGCACCATTCCGCCAAGTACTACCGAGGCAGCCAAAACTATGGCAGCAGTCCGTGCTTCGTAGTGCTCGGCAACTAGAGCTCCGGCAATAAGCGAGAGATTCATCCACACCTGCGCCATGGCAGCGGTGCCAAAGATGCCTACCGCATTCAAAGCTCCTCCCAGCAATGCTACGAGTGAGATGAATACGACATAAGGCATCATCATCTGCGTGAGCTCGGCGCATAAGGCAAATTGTTCAGGGTCGCGTCCAAATCCAGGGGCAATGAGATGGATAACCTGAGGCGCAAAGAGGATACCAAGGGCGGTGAGGGTGCACGTAGCGAGGAGCAAAATTCCGACAATTGAACGCATCGCGGCGCGCGCTGCTTCTTTGCTCTTCGCGAGTTCGCTGGTAAGTACGGGAACAAAGGCGGAGGTCATGGCGCCTTCTGCGACAAAGCTTCGAAGAAGGTTCGGAATTCTGAAGGCCACAAAAAAGGCGTCGGCAATGGGAGAGGAGCCAAACAAACGAGCGACGAGACTGTCTCGCACAAATCCGAGAATTCGGCTGAGTAGGGTAATCCCACCTACCACCGCGGTCCCGCGCATGATTGAAGAGGCCTTGGGAGAGGGAGTCTCTTGTGTAGTTGCCTGAGAGGCCTCATCGGCCTGAAGCCCAGAACTAGAACCGTGCAAGTCAGGAGGGCTGTTCATGAGCACTATTGAGGCGCGGTTTAAGAGCTCGCTACAACGATAACGCAGTTCCAGCTACCGAAAGGATTTTGTACCGAAGGGACGGGTTGCTGGTCGTTTTTCCATTCGCCGTCTACCACGAAGCGATACTCATACGACCCGGGGAGCAGGGAGAGCGTGACGGACCATTTGCCTGACTTGTCTCTGGCAAGTGGTGTGGCGGAAGTGCTCCAATCATTAAATGACCCCGCAAGGCATACGACATGCGAAAGGGGGGCAAAAAATTCAAAGGTAACTGACTTGGGAAGAGCAGGGATCTTTTTATCCTCCAAGGCTCCCTTGCCTCCCGTCTTTCCTAAGGAGGCAGGGGGAGCGTCTTTCTTTGCTTTGGGGATACTCATGGATAAGTCTCTCTTGGGGAAAAAGGATACACGCCTTAAGAACTCGCAACAAGGGATTCAGATGGGGCTGTTTGTAATACTGGGAGAAGTTAAATCCTCGTAGGAGCCTTATAACCTGCTTCCGAATGGCGAGGACTATTGTCTCTTTGGGAGCCTAAAAGCGAACAGGCCCATGTTTCAGGCTATCTGGGCTTATGTGCCTATTGGTTACTCCGCCCAAGAAGCCGATGCACCCGCGCGAGCATGACTCTACTATCTGCCGTCTTGCTCACAAAGTCGTCAGCCCCGCTTGTAAGCGAAGTGAGTTCATTTTGCTCCGCATCAGCTGCGGTAAGCATGAGCACAGGAATAGAGCTGGCGCGTTTGTCCTTGCGCAGCAGCTGCACGAATTCAAGTCCCCCCATGCGCGGCATCATTAGGTCGCATACAATAAGCTCAGGGGGCGCTTCATAGACGCGATCAAGGGCTTCAAACCCATCGCTTGCTTCGACCACTTCAAACATCTCTCTCTTAAGGAGGAGTGAAAGCACCAAGCGTGTATTTTCGTCGTCTTCCACGAGAAGGACTTTGCGCTTGGAGAGGCCTGAGGCAGGTGAGTTCGCGCTTGGCTGTCCAAAGGAAGCGTTACCGGAGCCTTGCGAGAGAAGCTCTAGGGAGCCCAGGCACCGCTCGACCTCTTCCAGCGTCGTGCGTCCTTCTTCCACTGCCTGGACTGCGCTCTCCAGGAGGCTCTTAAATCCAAAACCTCGTGCAAGGCCTTCCACCTCTGCTTCCGAGCGCCCATCTCGAATTGCTGCTCGGACAGGCTCGGTAATTTCCAGGATGCTAAAGAGACCCGTGCGTCCCGCATAACCTACGCCTGAGCATTGCTCGCAGCCCACGGCATGTTTCACTTTCTCAGGGTCTACGCGAAGGCGTGAGAGGATGGCCTGATCAATTTGTGCTCCCGGGGCAGCGCAGTGTGGGCAAAGTTTGCGCACCAATCTTTGCGCAATAATTGTTCCAACTGAGGATGCGATCACGTAAGGGGGCAGACCAAGATCGCGTAGCCGTGTCACGGCGCTGGCAGCTGAATTGGTATGGATGGTCGAGAGCACAAGGTGCCCTGTTTGAGCCGCTTGCATGGCGATGGACGCAGTCTCCCCGTCTCGGATTTCGCCCACCATGATTACGTCCGGGTCTTGCCTTAGAATCGAGCGTAGCCCGTCGGCAAAGGTGACTCCTACTTTAGGATTGACTTGGATCTGATTGATTCCCTCTATCTTGTACTCGACGGGGTCTTCAATCGTAATCAAATTGTTTGAGCCATCCTTGAGTGCAAGAAGACACGCATACAGGGTGCTTGTCTTTCCCGATCCTGTGGGGCCAGTGACGAGCACCACTCGGGAAGAGCTTTTAAGGGACTGGGCGATCATGTGCTGTGATTCCGCATCTGCGCCAAGCGCCTCAATCGTAAGACGAGAAAGGTCTGTGGAAAGTACGCGTATGACGACGCTTTCCCCAAATGCGGTTGGTACGGTGGATACGCGCAGGTCTTTCGCGCCGCTCGTGCTCTTAATTCTCATGCGTCCATCTTGGGGGCGGCGGCGCTCGGAGATATCCATCCCGGCAAGAAGTTTCAAGCGCGAGATCACGGGATTCTGAGCATTGGAGGGCACAGAGAAGAGCGGCTGCAGAATACCATCAATACGTACCTTTACGCTCATGGTGTCTTTTTCGGGGGTGACGTGGATGTCACTTGCCCGCGCTTGCACGCCATCTGCGAGAATTTTGTTCACGAGACGAATGATTGGCGGATCGGTCAGGTCTGAGCTGCTGAGCGTAGCCTCGAAGTTTCCGACATCTGAGCTATTCTCGGAGGCCAAGGTAAGGGGGCTGTCGTGCTGCTTCACAATCGAAGCAAGGTCCTCGTTGCTTGAAAAGGTGCCCCACGCTCCAAGAACTTCAAGAATAGCTTCTTCCCCAGCTAAGGCAGGGCGAACACTAAGACCTGAGAGATGTTGCAGCGTTTTTGCTGCTGCATGATCAAGGGGATTTGCGAACGCCACAAGAACGTGGCGCGGGTTAAGCTCCACAGGGATTGCTTTGAGTCCCGTCCAACAATCTACGGGCACCCCTTTGAGCTCCTCGCTTTTGAGGAGCGTGCTTGCCAGGTTTTTCGTCTTGCGGTCGAGAGCAACGAGAGGGATGCCAAGCTTTTTTGCGAGTGCAGAAAGCGCGTCATGCTCGGCGATAATTCCCTTTCGCGCGCACCAAAGGACAGGCCCACAGCCCTCTTTGAGCATTTCTGGGACAGCAGATTCTGCTGAGAACGAATTTTCGGGCGCGGCTCCTGACTTAAGCAGGATCTTGCAAAGCGCAAGGTGAGCGTCACGGCTTACTGACCAGTTAGACATAGGGCCCCACAACATTCAGACGTCCAGAGGTGGAATCGGCAGAATGTGGGGGAATCTCAAGCGTTTATCTCCAGCGAGACTTAAAATGCCAGACGCAAGTAGCCTGAAGAATTGATTTCTTCAATCATTTTAAGGCAGAGGCCCAGTGAGGAGAGGCCCTGTGAGGAGAGAGTAGAAGGCGGTAGGCCAGGTCGTTTCTTCCCTACTACCTAAACCCTTATCCAACCATCTCGATAGGAATCTTACTTATCTGCTTCTTACAAAGCTCTTCAAGGTTGGGGGAGCCAAAGCGCGCCGGGTCAAGTTCATGGAAGCGTTCACGTAGAAGGTCCTTATAAGTAACGCCCTTCTTGGCAAGGCCTAAGGTTTGAGTCCAATAATCCATGACGTCTTCAAAGTACTCTACAATGTCAAAGGCACGAGAGCCGGCGTCATATATTGTGCAGCGCTCGAGAGGGTAGCAGGGGTTCTCATATTGAGACTCGACGAATTCGGGGGCGAGCAGTGAGTTAGTGCGTAGAAGATCCGTTCCGTCGATCTTGATGCGCATAGGAGTGCTGAAAGTCGCCATGTCAAAGACGCCTTCAAGGTACACAATAACTGCTCCGCGATAGGCGTCAAAAGTGGAGCGATAAAACTGATCCATCTCGTCCAGCACTTCGTGCGAGCGTGGAGAGCCAATGGTGAAGAAGGTGATTCCAGAAACCTGTACGCCGTGGTCGAGCGAGGATTCCGCCATCTTTTTTAGTCCGTGGTGAAGGCTGGTGCCGGTCGCGACGACATCTCCGAACACCACGTGCGTGGTCTCGTGGAGCGACAGTTTCTGGTAGCCACTCTCAGTAATAATCCAATCGGGAGAGTCTGAGCTTTTACGTATGCGCTGGGCACTCACAAAAGCTGACGGGTGATAGTTAAAGTTGAAGGCGTCCGCAATTGCTTCGCGTAGTCCAAAGTTAAGCCCGCCACGAAGAATATGAAGGACAATCGTTTGCTGCTCAGCAAGCGTGAGGATTTTTTGGGATCGCATCGCGGTGAGTGCTTTGGTGCACGCCTTCTGCAAGGCTCGCGTATAGGAAATGCCGGCAATGAACGGGTCGTTGCAAATGGCTCTTGTTTCCGGAGTGGAGACTACGTACTGCTTAACCCCAGTTTTAGCGGGAGATGAGTCCGTGACTACCTCGTAGAGAGAGCATTGGGGAGACCTCTCTAAACTTCGAATACTCCACCCATTCATCATAGCAATTACCTGCAAAAAGAGGCCTCAGTAGGGAGACGGGACGAAAATTCATCCGTCTTAATCCTGCGCAGCATCGCCTCAAGCGAGCCGCGTAAGGCACGGCGGAGTTTATCGGTGGGACGGGGGTGTGTCAAAGTCGATTATCCCTCTTAAATCGGTGTGTTACCCCCCTTGTGCGGGCCAGGCGCAAGGCTTTAGAGTCTGGAGCAGGGGGCAGGAGGGTACACCGGCCTGCTCTTTTTTCTATCTGATGTTCTCGTTCTTTGCCGGTCCAGTTAAACGGGCGAGCTTGATGAGGTTTTCGGCGGTGGCCGGAGCGTGCGCGTGCTAGTTGCGATGTCCCTATTTGCGGTCCGCAAGGGTTTTTTCGGCGAGGACTGGTTTTTTATCTTCTATCTTTTGCTGACATTCTAAGGCTCATTTTCATGGCACAAAAAGTTTGGAGCAAATCCGTACTTCTAGGGATTGCCAAGCGCGTTGGCTCCCTTGCGGCTCTCGTGGTGGTGGTGGTTTCGCTGAGTGCCAATAAGGCCTGCCGAGAAGATTATTTCTTCGCAAATCAGTCTGATCTCTCCTCTGTTACTACACCGACTGGTACGCCTGGTACGCGTACTCCCTCAGTTACCCCAACGGAGACCCCTGATCCCGATGAGACCGTAGACCCAACGGAGACTCCTGACACTACTCCTACCTCAGGAGCTACTCCCACTCGAACTGCTCGCCCAACCAGAACCCCGACCTCGGCTGCTCAGGCAGCATTTACTCTTCTTCGCGATCTAGAATCGGCTTCCGAGAACCGTGCTGAGGGAGATCCCGCAGAAGAAGACGATGTTGTTCCAAGCGAATTTGCAACACCACGAGCGGGTGCAGTAGGCGGGGGCTCGGCCCAGAAGGGTGCGCTTGTTGGTAACTGGCTTGGTAATCTCTACGGTGGGTCCGAGCAGGCACGCCCCGCGATTTTTGTGGTTGGGGAAACCGCAGGTTATCAGAGAACTGTTTCCTCTTTGCTCAAGGGGCTTGGTGTAGAGAGCAGAGCAGTTAATTCTGCCTCCGAAATTTCACTTGTTTCAGGTACGGTGGAAAAGCCCTCCGTGGTAGTGCTCGATGCGCAATCCGCTTCTTTCCCCACCTGCCAGACCATTCGGCAGCTATCGAGTAATGCCCAGAAAAAAGTCTCGTATGTGGTAGTGGGTGCCGCTGCTCCCGAGTCGACGTCTGTATCTCAGGGATCTTACTTATGCTCGGGCAGGGCAGTGGCTGAGGTGGTGCCAACTCCTGTAAATCGAATTGGACTTAGACGCGCGATTGAACGTGCGGTCTCCCGTGCTGGAGATGCCGGCTGAGCAAGGCTTTTTTTGGAAAGGATTGCCCAGCTTTTTTTTGAGGTGTCTTATGCACATTAAGGTGTTTCTTAAATTAGTAATTCTTGCGGCCTGCGCCTTCGCCATGAGCGCCTGTGCAGCCACTCGCCAGTTGAGCCCTGATTTTGTGCCGCCACCTGCCGAAGAAGCCTGGGATCCCCTTGAGCCGGTGAATCGCGGAGTGTTTTGGTTCAATGACAAACTTGATGCCTACCTTATCGAGCCTGCCTCTCAGGGCTACGACTATATCACTCCAGAGTTTGTGCAGCGCCGAGTTTCTAACTTCTTTTCAAATTTGAAGGGACCGGCGAACGTTATCAACTCACTGCTGCAGCTTAAGCCTGATGTTGCGTCTGAGCAGTTTGGGAGATTTTTTATTAACACCACTATTGGTCTCGTGGGGCTCTTTGATGTTGCGACAGACTGGGGCATGGAAGCGCATTCTGAGGGACTAGGAGAAACTTTGGCCCTATATGGAATTCCCTCAGGGCCCTATTTGGTCCTCCCCCTTCTCGGGCCGAGCAATATTCGAGATGGAGTTGGTCTCCTAGGTGATGCCGTCGCAGATCCCAGCTTCTACGCCGGAAATCTCGCTTCAAGCACCGAGGCAGAATGGGGAATTGTGATTGGGCTCAAAACTCTTCAAGTCCTTCAGACAAGAATCGATCTAAAGGATGCCATCGATGCCTCTAAGGATAGTTCACTCGACCGCTACCTCTTCGTACAGTCCGCCTATTACCAGTTTCGGCATGGGCGGATTTACGATGGAAAAGGCTCTTCCTCTGATCTAGACGAGGGCGAATCTGAGCCGACGTTTGATTCTAAGCCTTGAGATTTTGGTTTTTTGGCATTTGGAGCACGTTCTTGGTCGTGGCGAGCGTGAGGGTAAATAATCTGGAATGGTGAGTCTTTTAAGGCACTTAGGCCATTGGTGGAGTGCGTACGCAGCCCGAGCCTTAGGGTAACACCTCGAATCTGCTGAGCCTTGTGTATTCCATCCCGCATCACAAGCTTTACGGAGAGCCATAGGTGCGTCCAGAGATCGTCTGGTGCATTTGTGGAACCAAAGAGTGTGAGATGACAAGCCCGAGCTTTCTTATAGTCCACAAGGACCATGCCATGGATATCCATGGACCCAACAGCGGCGCTGAGACAGCGACTCGGTTTCTCGCGCGCACACTTGCCGAGCTTGGAGAAAAAGTCGTAGTAGCCGCTCAGATTATTGGAGCGGAAGAAACCATTGATGGCGTTGAGTATTGGGATCTGGGTCCTGACTTCGATACTCAAGGAGCCCTTGCGCGCATGTCAGAGCGTGGCAGGTACTACTTAATTTCTGCGGGACGTGCACAGCCTCTTCTTGAGAGCCGACGCGATTCCCACTGTCTTTCACGTATACTGATAAGCCATGACCGTTCGGGAAATGATACTGGTATCAAGCCGCAGGTGCTTTGCCGAGTTCTTGATTATGTAGTTTGTGTTTCAGATGCCCAGCGCGAGGTGTTCCTTAAGGCGGGCGCCGATCCGGCTAAAGTGGTGACGCTCTTTAACGGTGTCGATCTTAATCTCTTCTCGCCGGGACTCCCAGAGCAGCGGAACTACCGGAAACTTGTTTTCGTAGGCGCGCTTGTTGAGGACAAAGGCATTCACTGGCTGATTGAATCTTATTGTAAGCTCAAGCCTAAGTATCCAGACCTTTCTCTTGAGGTATATGGAAGTAGTGGGCTCTGGGGCCGCCCGCGTCTGTTTGATGAAGCCGACATAGAAAAGCGCGTTCCTGGAATTAAGTTCCACGGTAAGGTCACTCAAGAAGTTATCGCCAAGGCTTATCGTGAAGGTGGGCTCTGCGTTATTCCGAGCCCGTGGTTCGACCCTTTCCCGCTTACCGCTCTTGAAGCCCAAGCATGCGGTTGTCCTGTTCTGACCTTTGACGTGGGAGGTCTCAAGGAAGGCGTCTTGGACGGCAAAACTGCCGTGGTGATGAGGGATATTACGCCTGATGTTCTTACCAAGAATTTAGATGAGCTTTTGGCGCAGCCTGAAAGATTACGAGCCTTCTCGGCGGCAGCTCTTAAGGAATCGAGACCGCGCTTCACGTGGCCAAAGGTAGCGGGTGGCATCATAGAGCTTTCAAAGAAGAGCGCTTCTCGCAGAGCGAACCTTGCCTCTGCTGAAGGCGCCTTGCGAGCTGCTCCGAAGAATACTTTGGCTCGGCTACAAGGGCGCTTCGGAGTGCTGAGCACCTGGAACCAGGCCTGTGGACTTGCAACCTATGCCCGGTATTTGTTTCGAAACTTCGATCCTGACTCTTTTGTGGTGTTGGGAGAGCACGTAGATGGAGTGATTGATCCTGTTGATGATTCTCAGCCGCTGATAGAGCGCTGCTGGAAAAGAGGCAGCTCTGACTTTACGCTCCTTGAGCGTGCGATAGCTAAATACGACCTCAAACTGATTCACCTCAATTGCCAACCTGGGTTTTTCCCACAGCCAAGCTTTGGAGAATTCTTGCGAGCGCTAAGAGCGCGCGGGATTGTTGTAGTCGCTCATTTGCACAATACGTTCACCCTTGAATCGGCAAGCGAGCAGCTCATTGCAAGCGTGGACCGCGTGATAGTCCATTCGTCCGAGAATCGGCTCGAGGCAATCGCTAATGGAGCCGCTCCCGAGAATGTGACGGTGCTGCCTCATGGCGTAAATGTTTTGCCGACTCTTTCTTCCGAGGAAAGGGAACTTCTCCGCGCGAAGCTGGGCATCGCCTCTGGAGCTACGGTGCTTACCGCCTTCGGCTTTATCCAGCCCCATAAAGGGATGGAGGGAGTTATCGACAGCGTGGCCCATCTCGCAAGCAAAGGGCTTGATGCGAGAGGGTATGTGGTGGGAGAGGTCATGCCTTCTGACCCCCAGAGCAAGCCTTATCTCGAAGCTCTTACGCGCTATGCCGCGGAGAAAGGGGTTGCAAACCGAATTTCAATCCTCAACCGCTTTGTTTCAGAACAAGAAGTCGGTCAGTTCCTTCAAGCCTCCGATCTTGTCTTGATGAACTATCGCTCTCAGCACTATGAAGCGTCGGGAGCTTGTTCGCTTGCGGTGGGCGCAGGAGCCTTGGTTCTCACGTCGCTCGCGCCGCCGTTTGTGCCGTTTGGGGATGCCGTCTGGCATTTGAGCGCGGGGTACCCGGTGCCTCTTTCGGTTGAGCTGCTTCTGTCGCGCCCCGCGCTTCGAGCAGAGATTCAACGTAAGGCACAGGCCTATGGGGCAAAGTTTAGTTGGCAGAAAATCGCTCAGAGTATTCGAGCATATTATTTAGAAATTGGATTTGAACCTGTTGTTATTCGCAGGGAGAAGGTTGTTGCTATGGCACCTACAACGTATCAGAACGCGTCGTCACTTAAAGTACTCATCCAGAATCGACCAAACGCATGGACTCAGGCGGGTGGCGACACGGTCGTCATGGAGAAAACAGTGCTTGGCCTCAAGGCCAAGGGCGTGCAAGTCACGGTAGACCTTGAGGGGCGCTTGGATCCTGCGGGATATGACGTGGTGCACTTGTTTAACTTTGCTCTCCCCGAACTCCTCAAAAAGCAAGCTGAGCGCTGCATTGCATCTGGCGTGCCGTTTGTGGTGACTACCCTGTGTGAAGATGTGCCTTCCTTCCATAATCAGTCGTGGGAAGTCGCGCGTATTCTTTCGGAGTATACTTCGCAGAATAAATCTAAAGAGTGGCTAAAAAGCCGGTGGTTGGATCTCGCGAAAGTTACCCCCTCAGCTCGTTTTGCTAATGACTGGGTAGCGGAGCGGGCCCATGCGCTTCTGGCAAATGGCCTACAAGAGCGCAAGATCCTTGAGCGAGACTATCCTAAGGCGAAACTTGTACGTGAGGTACCGCTTGGTTTTGAGGTAGGTGCGGCGGCGGATCCTCAACTTTTCATTCGTGAATATGGCGTATCTGACTACATCTTGTGTGTAGGCCGCATTGAGAGCCGCAAGAATCAGCTCATGTTGCTCAAGGCTATGGAGGATAGTGAACTTCCAATCGTTTTGGCTGGTGGAGGGTTCTCTTACCAGCCTGACTATGAGCAGGTAGTCCGATCTTTTAGACGCAAGGGCAAAACCCTCGTGGTTGGTCGCCTTACTCCCCAGCTTCTCGCCAGTGCCTATGCGGCGTGCCGAGTCCATGCCTTGCCAAGTTGGTATGAACTTCCTGGACTTGTTTCTCTCGAAGCAGCGAGTTTTGGAAAGAATGTCGTGGTTACCGAGACCGGGACCACTCCGGATTACTTCGGGGAGTATGCCTTCTATGCGGACCCTTCGAGTTGGAGGTCAATATCCAATGCAGTACGTGCGGCCTACTATAGCCCAGTAGTGCCGGGACTTCAGGGGCATGTTCGCGGATTCACGTGGGATACTTCAATTGAAAAAACGCTCGCCGTGTATCAAGAAGTAATTGCTGCAGCGGGGCGCCGAGTTCAAACGACGTCGAGCCAGCCCCAGGTTGCCACTTCGACTTCGTCTCCCTCGTGGTTTACTCCTGGAGTCATAGAGCCTCGTCCCACGGCGGCAACTGTTGCTCCATCAACGGGATCTTCTCCTACGTTTGAATCTGCTTCACGTAGCGTTCCGAGCGTGACGCCAGTGAATGCCGCGCCCACGTGGGGTTCTTCCGCAACGTCACTTACCACTGTGGCACCCGCTGTGCAGGCGCCTCAGGCTTCGCCAGTAATGACTCCCGCATCTGCACCGACGGTGCCGGCGAGCGTCGCTCCCCAAGGATCTGCTTTTGAGAGCGTTCTCGCACAAGGCGAAGAGGCTGCGAAAAAGGGCGAGTTTGCTGAGGCCCATCGTCTCCTCGGGCAAGCTGAGCAACTTAATCCGTCGTCGGCTCGTTGCCTAAGAGCTCGCGGCGCGGTGTATCTTGCCGAGCAGCAGAGGGCAGACGCGCGGATCTGTTTCAACCGAGCGCTTGCGCTCGACCCGCGCGAAGCGCGAGCCCTTGTTGGACTTGGGATGTGCTCTGCTTTTGAGAATAAACATGCGGAAGGCCATGAGTTCTTCGTAAAAGCACTTGAGGTGGACCCTGAGCAGACCACCGCGCTTCACCAACTTTTGCATACGAGTCACGTCCTTGGGCGTTTCGAAGCTCTCGAGCAAGCCCTAAGACGCTATCTTGCAAAGAATTCTGGTGACGTAGAGTTCCAGTTTTGCCTTGCAGGCTGTCTTTACAAGCAGGGGAACTTAACAGAGGCCAAGACATGGTGTGATCGTGTGCTTGCTTCCTCCCCGCAGCATCAAGGGGCAGGGGAACTGAAGGGATTGCTTGCAAAAGTACCCGCCCAGAGTTCTTCCCCCGTTCTTGCCACGACCGTGGCGACGTCGAGCCAAGTTATTCCGACCGAACCCTCGTGGCTCGCCGCGTCTAAGGCAAATGCCGTGGCCATGACCGTTAAGGCCGGTCCGGCACCCGTGACCTCTCCTCAGGGCGCGACAGCTTCGGTCTCTGTCTCCGCTCCCACGTCGGCAACGCTTGGCTATAGTATGGTTGAGCGTGAGCTCGATGAGCTCGAGGATAAAAAGAGAAATCAAAAGTTTGAAGAGGTGGCGAAAGCCTGCGACGACATCCTCAAGCGCCCCATGCTCACTGCCGTCGAGACGGAGCGTGCGGAGTTACTGCGCGCTGAGACCCACACTATGTTCGAGGAGTTCGAGCAAGCACTTGAACGTTATGAGAGAGTGCTCTCCCGCAATCCTCGCTGTGCCCGTGCGGTATGCGGGAAGGGCGCGATTGCCGCTCATAGAAATGATTGGGTAAAAGCAGAGCAGCTCTTTCAGGATGCGCTTTCCATTTCACCCGAGCATGATATTGCATGTGCAGGACTCGGCATCTGTGCTGCGCAGAAGCGCAATAACGAGAAGGCATGGGAGTGGTACCAGAGAGCAACCAAGTCGAATCCGGAGAACCTTCGCGCCATTTATGGACTTATCGAATTGTCGTATCCTTTAAAGCGTCTGACTGAGCTTGAACAAGCGCTACGTGCCTACCTTGAAATGCACCCCGCGGATCTGCAGTTTGTGTATTCTCTCGCGGGATGCCTCTACGCCCAGAATAAAGTTCCTGAGGCTAAAGCTGAAGTAGAGAAGATTATCGTTTTTGAACCCCAAAATTCTAAGGCCCTTGAGCTGCATGGAATGATTCAGAAGAAACTTGAGGCTAACGCGGGGGCAGGTTGGCAGCATTAAGGGAGCTTCATGGTTCTCTCCGAAGAGCTCTGCCATAAAGTTTAGAAGGGCGCATGTGCATCGATGAAGCTTCTACTGCTTAACCAGAACTGGTTCGCCGAGGAGTTTCGCGCGGCTGGTCATGAGGTCGTGGTTGCAGGTTTTGGCCGTCAATTTGAAGTGCGCTTTGAGTTCGCGATCCTTCATATCGATTCTGTTATTAAAGCTCTTCCTAATGGCTTTGAGCCGGATGCGATTATCGTTTACGACGAAAGCAGCCCCTGGTTTGTCGCGGGCCTGGAGGAGACCTCTCGCCCCGTCCTTTTTTACTCGGTAGACACTCAACATCATGCCCAGCTTCATCGCTATTTGGGCCAAATGGCCGATCATACCTATGTGGTCCAAAAGGACTTTGCGGGTCCCTTTCACGAATTGGGGATGAGCCCTGAATGGCTACCCCTCTGGGCGAGTCGCTATGTTGAAGCCAAAGACAGCCGCGAGCGAGACGTTTGTTTCATTGGGAACATGAACCGTGAATTAAACCCATGGCGAGTTGATTTTTTCGAGGCACTCCAGAAGCTTCAAGAGGTCTTTATCACACAAGGGCAGTACTGGGATTACTTCCCCACCAGCGAAATCGTTATTAATCAAACGGTAAAAGGCGACCTTAACTTTCGCGTATTTGAAGCCATGATGTGCGGCACCCTGCTGCTCACTGAGCGCTCAGGAAATGGTCTCTTTGAGTTATTCAAAGAGGGGGAACACCTCGTTACCTATGAGCGCAGTAACGCCCAGGAGGCCGCTGAGCGTATACGCGAGCTGCTTGCCGATAGGCCGCGTTGCAGAAGAATTGCGCACGCTGGTCGCGAAGAAATTCTCGCGCGCCATCTCCCTATCCATCGTGCCACTACCATTCTTGAGCGGCTTAAGACGCTCTCTCGAACTGAAATGCCGATGCGGAATGTGGGAGCCATGGTAAATTTTAGTAGCTTGGCAGCTTCTTCCCGCGAAGTGTCGCTCGGGCTTTGTACGCGCGCGGCGGTTCATGCCATGAAAGCTGCGGAAATGGTACTGGCGCGGCATGAACATGTTCCCGTTGACGCGGCCTGCCACCTCATACGCTCGGCATCATACTATGACCAGCTAATACCGTCTCGAGCGGGAGAGAAGCTTATTGCGGCGTTTGGTGAAGCTTATCCTGAGCTCCCGGTATTTGCGCTTGCAGCAATCCGCACCCTGCTTAACCAGGGACAGCGCGAGGAGGCTGAGAAGTGGGTGAAAGGTCGATTCAGCTGCTCTTCAAACGAGGCATTTGAAACGGCTGAGCGCATCATCACGCAGCTTATGGATCGTAATGCGGGAGACGGGGCCTAAACAGGAGGCCAAGAACTGCCGCAGGTAGTCTTCCCCGTGCCTTTAGAGAATCAATAGTCAGCTGCGTGACAGCGCCTCTTCGAGTTCATGGTCTAATTGGTGAAGCCAGAGCCACCCAAGCTGCGCGCACGCTCCAACTGCCATGGCTACCCAGAGTAGCGAGAGGTCCCCAAAATAAGTGAGTACCGCAAGAATCGCCGCGGCGCTTGCACGTCCGGAATTGAGCGCGAACTCACGGTTGTACTGAAAAGCTACGGGACTCAGTTTATTGCTTAGTCCAAAAATGTAAGCCCCGCGTACTGTCCCATGGGCGGCGTCGACAATTCGAAAGATCACGTCAATAAGAAGTACCAAGAGAGGAGAAGGAAATATCGCAATCAATAGATACGAGAGCATCGCACACCAGCGAAGCAAGGTGGTCCCGTAGAGCAGGGAGACTCGATTTCGGCGGTCGAAGCGGCGCCCCGCGCCAATGCTTACGGCCCCCGCGACCAAAGCTGAAAGCCCAATAATTAAGCCGAATCTTTCAAGGCCTCCCACCGCGTGCATAAAGGCGAAAGTCCAGCACATGGTGAAGGAGATTTCAGTAACTCCCTCACAAAAATGGACGCGGTGTAGTGTTGAAGAGAAGGGGAGGCGAAGTGTTTCTCTCGCGGAGGTTATGAGCACCTCACTTTCCGGCAGAACCAGGGATTTCAGGAACAAAGGAAAGATACTAAGGAGTGCAAAAGAGGCGGCGACAAGAAATGAAGCTTCGAAAGAGAGGCGCTCAGCAACGGCGCCGGCGGTGATGGGCGCAAGAACTCCCACGCCAAGGGCAATTAACTGCATGGTGCTCGTCTGCGCACCTACCCGGTGGGAGGCTGTGGCGAAAGAGACGAGGACGTGGCGCGGGAGCCAGAAGAGCCCACAGTGCAGCGCATAGACGACCACCAGCGCGCCAAGGGTCAGCGTGTCGTTGCTGCCTAAGCTGGCAAGCATCAGTTGATAAAGCGCAAGGTACCCAAGGCCAAGCGACATTACCCAGCGATAGCGGTTGCCACGCGCGGCGAGATTAAAGCAAGGCATGAGCCCCACAAGAACGGCGAGTGGCCAGGCGCAGAGAAAAACAAAAACGGCTGACATGCTGCCAAGTTTCTGCTCGAGAAAGAGCGGTACTACAAACGGCTGGACGCTCGCAGCTAGAACAATGAGAGCAAATTGAAGATAGAGAGGGAGCACCGTGTCGTTGCCGCTTAGGTATGAGAGATTTCGTCAGCAATCCACCGGACAAGCTCAGGGTATTTCAGGGGCTTTTGGAAGAAACGCAAGGCTCCTTTGCTCAGAAGCTCCTGAGCAGACGCATCCTGCACATAACCAGAAAGAATGGTGACACGCGCCTTGGGATTAATAGCGCGAAGCATTTCAAAGCAAACCGGGCCGTCCATTTTTGCCATCTTCATGTCGAGCACAATCATGTCGACTGACGCAAAGTTGTGGCGGTACCACTCGACGGCCTCTTCAGCAGCGGTAAATCCAATAGATTGGATCCCCGTCATTTCCAAAAACTTACGGGTGAGATCCACAAGAATTGGCTCATCGTCAATGACGAGCACCATTCCGGTGGTCGCACCTAGAGGCTTCACTGGCGTACCTCCATCTCGTGACTCCGTCATACTCGCCTCTTGTCTAATGAGCGGGAAGAATAGGCTAAAACAAGCCCCTTCTCCCAGGGTTGACTGAGCCTCTGCCCAGCCTCCATGGTTCTGCATGATACCATATACCATGGCAAGCCCAAGACCTGTTCCTTGGCGCTCCTTTACCTCAGAGCTTTTGGTAGTGAAGAAGGGTTCGAATATCTTATCAATGATTGAGGGGTCAATCCCGCTTCCCGTGTCGCTGACCCTGAGCACGCCATAGTGTCCGGGGAGCGCCCTCGGATTGCGAGATTCGGGGTGGGGGACATGGATCCGGTCAAAAGCCAGGGTGAGAGTCCCTCCCCGGGGCATGGCCTGTTTGGCGTTAATAATGAGATTGGTGATGGCCTGTTGAATCTGAGCCGCGTCGGCATGAACCAGCAGATTCTCCTCGATGCCGACGAGGCGAATATCTATGCCCTTGTCGATTACCTTACTTAGGAAAGCCAGAGTTTCGGAGGCCATGTCTCGTAGCGATACTGATGCCAAGTTGTATCGCCCCTGTCTGGAGAATCCGAGTAGCTGTTCAATCAGGGAAAGCGCTCGCTCGCAGCCCCCTAAGGCAATTTCTATAGAATTCCGCACTGAAACTGAAAGATCTTGCGACATCTGCAGGAGCTGCAGATGCCCCACCACGGCCCCGAGCGCATTATTGAGATCGTGCGCTACGCCGGCAGCAAGTTGTCCAATTGCCTCCATTTTTTGGGCTTGAAGGAGTTGCTTCTCGAGTCGAAGGGCCTCTTCTTCCGCGCGTTTTCGCTCTGTAATGTCGGTGGCTACGGTGAGTACTTGAGGCGGGCTACCGTCGGGCAAAATAAGCGGAGTTCTAATGGTATAATGCCACTGCGTGTTCTTAGTGAGTGGATTGGTAATCGCATCCTCAAGCACGCGCTTGGGTTTCATCGTGCGCAGGACCTCTTTGCAGTCGGCAACAAAAGTATCTGCGTCTGCGGGGCTTGGATGAATATCGTGATCGCTTTTCCCAAGAATCTCTTCGGGGCGCATTTTATAAGCAGCAGCAAACGCCTCGTTCACCAGCGAAAAGCGCATGGAAGAGTCTTTTACGAAAATATAGCTCGGCACCGCATCGATTACCTGTCTAAGAAATTCTCGCTGGGAGCGAAGCTCTTCTTCTACGTGTTTACGCTCGCTGATGTCGCTCGCGGTGCCGGTCGCCCCAATTATCTCTCCGTCTTGTCCCCGAACGGGAATTGCATTGATAGAGAGCGCGATGAGACTTCCGTCTTTGCGGCGATGACGCGTTTCCGCCTGAAAGATCTGCTGACCGGTAAGTATAGAATTGAAGAGCGAGCGATCCTTCTCCGAGACTGATTCGTCTACGAAGTTCCAGAAAGAAATTCCGAGCATTTCTTCAGGTTCATACCCATACATGCTTCGGCAGGCGCTGTTTACAAACGTTACCGTGCCGTCAAGGCCCACAGACCAAATGAGATCACTCGAAGTCTCAACGAGGTCTCTATACTTCTTTTCGCTCGCCCGGAGCGCTTCAATCGCGCGCTTTCGTTCAGAAATATCGGTGATAGCGCCAAGGGTCGCGACGATAGCGCCCGACGTATCTCGAACGGGAGTGGCATTGATGCGGGCCCAGAAGCGGGTCCCGTCTCGGCGCATAAGTTGGATTTCGTATTGCTCGGCGATTCCTTGGAGGCGCTTTCTCGTGCGGTCTCGAAGTTTGTTCCATTCCTCAGGTGGCAAAAGCAGTTGGTAGGCTCTCTTTCCAAGCATCTCGCTTGCGCCATACCCCGTAAGTTCGCAGAAGCGTGAATTAATATGAAGAATGACATCATCAGGGTCGGAGTAGATGATGCCTTCACCAAGAGCATCGACGACGTTTCGATATCGCAGTTCAGATTCCTTGAGCGCGGCTTGAACGCGTTGCTGTTCAAGAGCGTTGGCAAATATTTCCCCCGCTATCTTGAGCAGTCGCACCACGTTTGGCTGCCACAGCTCACGTGGCCTTAGTGATGAGAAACCAACCGCGCCAAGGAGGTTGCCTTGGCAGAGGAGGGGCACCAATACCAGTGATTCGACGTGCCGTGCTTGGAGGATTTCACGCAGCGCCCGTGCCTCGGGAGGTAAGTCGTCTAGGCGGTGGAGCACAATAGCCCCTTTGGTTTGGAGTGCCTGGGCAACCCAGGCCATATCTCCAAAGGTGGTAGGAGGAGAATCTTGAAGCGCAGACGCAACGCCTTCTCGGCACCACTCGAACTCCTGCGCAATGTGTCCAGAGGGTGAGCGGGTAAAGATAAAGCTTCTATCTGTTGCCGTCGCATTTCCAAGCGTAGCGAGAGCTTTACGAATTCGCTCATTGATGAGGTCTGGAGAGAGGTTGATGAAGTTCATCGACATGTTGGTGATGAGCTTGTCGATCGAGAGCCGATCTCTTAATGCCTGGCCCACATGCTCGCGTGCGATCACGCGCTCAATAGTTTGGCTAAGTAGCGCGAGGGTAAGTGTTTCAGCTGCAAGCACCTCAGATGCGCCCGACCGAAGCGCCAAGCGAATACGCGACTCGCTCACGTTTGGAACGAGGGCAATAAAAGGGGTTCCAGTCTCTGCATCTGCAAGAGTCTGAAGCGGGTTTTGTGCGGTGCTTTCGCCTTCAGTCAAGAGGAATGGGACCAGCACGGCCGCATAGGAGTCTCCTTGCTCGAGGGCAAGGAGCGCAGCGTTTTCGGAATCGACCGTGTCAATTGACCAGCGTGAGGGCTCCGGGGCAGAGGATAAAGCAGACCGCAGCGTCTCCGCCGGGACCAGCGAGTTCGCAATAAATAGTAACTTCCTAGCGTGTTCAGAAGTCATGCACTCATCACACGAAAGTTGCCCTGATGACGCCTGCGGTCTCGGTAGCCAATCTAAACCAACCAAGGCCGCGGCGAATACCAACGGAAAGGACGCTTAGCTCACTGTTGCAAAAAGTCTAAGTTGCCGAGCAAACACCCCGAGCATGGCCGTATCAGGAACACTGTCTGCAAACGCATGTACTGTCGTCCTGATACGCTCCGCGCCAGCAAGTTTCTGCGTTCGCTCTTGTATTTTCTCAGGGCTCGCTACTCCGGAAGCAAGCGCGGCGGAGGCAAGCTCAGCTACACTTCTGCGGATCTCGTCGTAGGAGTTGAGTTTCAATTCATGTTCCCACTTATTCGCGGTGGTAACACTGCGCTGAAGCTTGAATATTGGCACAAGGTCTAGGGCGTCTAGCACGGAGCAATACGCCTGAGCCGCGGTAAGCGGAGGCAACGACACCGTGTGTGAGGAGCGAATCATCTCAAAATACAGAGGCATCATGGGGAATGCCGCAAAAAGTGCCGCCTGCTGCGAGGTAAGTCCACGTTGCTCGTATCCTGGTTTCCTATCGGCGAAATAGGCTGACAGAGTGCCATGTAATGCTTGCTCAGGCTGCGTGAGGAGAGACCGCAGTCCCTTCCCGTATCGCTCAATGAGATCCGCAATTCTGGCGCTCCGCGTGTGGTTTGTGATGAGCCAAGTAGTCGCTTCTCTTAGTGCTGCGCTTACTTCAATTCTTAAATCGAGAAATAGACCATGCTGCTCGAAGGTGTCGAACACCGAAATCATTTCTCGAAGTGCCGGAACTCCGAGTAAGGATCGTGCCGCAAGGAGAGCGCTTAGCACGCTCGCTGGTTCCACAGACTGACTGATGCACATGCGATGTACAAAGGTCAGGCCTACCGTTTCCACCACATCATTTGCAATTTCCGTTGCAACAATATTGTCTCCCAGTGGATGAGCGAGAATCTCATCTTTGAACTGCGTATGAAGTCGAGCGGGGAAGTATTCAAAAAGAGCCTCACGTAACGAGGGATCCTTAGTGAGCCCTGCCGCCAGAAGTTCATCTTTCATCCAAAGCTTTACGCCCGCCAAGCATATCGCGAGCTCTGGTCTAAAGAGGCCCACGCCACGGCGCATTCTATCATCAAGCTCTTCATCAGTGGGGAGCATGTGAACGGTGCGGTGCACATAGCCGCGCTTTGAAAGCTCTTGAATGAGGCTTCGGAAGTATTCGAGATTTTTCGACCCGCGCTTCGCAGCAGACATCAGCAATACCGCTTGGCCGCGATTGTGGCTAAGAACGTCCTCTACTACTGCGGGTGCAAGCTCGCGCAGAATCGCATCGCGGTCAGGGCGCGTGAGCTTGCCGCTCTGCAGAGAACTTTGGAACAGAATCTTGAGGTTCACCTCATGGTCGGACGTGTCGACGCCGCCTGAGTTGTCGATCGCGTCAGTATTAATGAGACCGCCACGCTGCGCAAAATCAATGCGAGAGCGCTGGGTAAACCCAAGGTTTCCGCCTTCCGCAACGACGCGGCAGCGTAGCTCGTCCGCATTTACTCGAACCGCATCATTCGTCGAGTCTCCCACGTCAGCATCTGACTCTGTGCGTGATTTTACATAGGTCCCAATACCGCCGTTCCAGAGGAGATCTACCGGTGCTTTCAAGATATAGGTAATAAGCTGCTCGCCGCTCATTACTGCTGGTGCTTCGGAGCCAATTTTTAGGGAGGCACGAGCTTCTGGAGCGAGAGTGATTTCTTTTTGGTGACGATCGTAAATCGCACCTCCCTTGCTTAGGAGCTCGGTGCGGTAGTCTGACCACTGAGAAAAAGGTGTATCAAACAGTCGTTTTCGTTCCACCCATGATTTCTTCGCGTCAGGGGAGGGGTCGATAAAAATATGCCTGTGGTTAAACGCGCCAAGAAGCTTCATGTTGTCGCTAAGGAGCAGGCCATTCCCAAAGACGTCTCCCGACATGTCTCCAATCCCGACCACGGTGAAGGGCTGCTTCTGGTAGTCGATGCGGGCTTCTTTGAAATGTTGAAGTACGGCCTCCCAGGCACCTTTAGCGGTAATTCCAAGCTTCTTATGGTCGTACCCCACTGAGCCGCCTGAGGCAAAGGCATCACCAAGCCAGAATTTATATTCTTCGGTGGCAATTGCATTCGCCACATCGCTGAAGGAAGCGGTTCCTTTGTCAGCTGCCACCACTAAGTAGGGATCCACTTCGTCATAGGCAATAACTTGGGGCGGAGGCACGATGGCGGCGCCTACACGATTGTCGGTCAGCGAAAGCAGGGCCCGGATAAAGTCCTGATAGCAGCGCTTGACGGCCTCGGCTTGGGCCGCACGCTCGAGAGGCAAATCTTTTACGACGAATCCGCCTTTTGCTCCCGAAGGAACAATGATGGCGTTCTTTACTTGCTGCGTGCGCATCAAGTCGCGAACTTCGGTGCGGAAATCTTCGCGCCGGTCGCTCCAGCGAATTCCTCCGCGTGCCACACGCGAGCCGCGCAAATGCACGCCCTCGAAGTGGGGAGCGCAGACAAAGATTTCAAAAAGGGGCCGAGGAGCTGATAAGAGCTCGAGCTGCTCAGAATGTATCTTAAGAGCAACTACTGGCTTCCCCTGATAGAAATTGGTTCGAACCGTGTGCTGAAGGAGCAATATTAAGGCACGCAAGATGCGGTCAGCGGTAATATCGGTAATCCCACGCAATGCCTCGCGGAACTTGGCAACTTCCCTTTCTACCAAATCCTTGCGCTCCTCGAGAGAGGTACTGTGAGAAGGGTCAAACTTCAATTGCGCAATTTCCCAAAAGGCGCGGGCCAGGGTGGGATTTGATACTAGCGCTTCGCGGATTGTTTGCCGCGTCGCGAACTTCTTCACTTGCCAGAGGAGCATGCAGTAGCTGCGCAAGAGGGAGAGCGCACGAGCGTCAAGCCCCGCTCGCACCATTAGTGCATTGAGCGCATCGTCCTCGCTCGCCCCAAGGAGTACGTCTTCGAGGCCGCGCGTGATGGTCGAACTGCGTTCGAGAACTTGGCCAATCGCGTCGGCGGGAACGCCCGGGACCCGCACGGGGAACCTATGGAGATGCACTTCTGTGGCGCTCGGTGCCTGGCCTGGAGAGAGCGTAAGCGTCGGATGAAGTCGGCACGATCTTTCATGCAGAACCTCAAAGCCCGCATGTTCAAGCGTGGGGAGAGATTTGCTAAGGGTGATTTCTTTCCCAAGCTGGAAAATAGAAACCGAGAGCTCTTTCCCAAAGGTAGCGCCCTCACTTGCGTCGAGCCGCACGGCAAGGGGACGATTCGCGGAAAGAGTTTCAATTACCTTTGCATCCCGGGCGCCTTGCGCGGGGGAGTAGAGTGCCTGGTAGTCATCTCCAAACGCCGAAGCGTATTTCTGGTCAAAGCCCTTCCCTAAGACCGCAAGTTCATCAATCAACGAATTTTTCCAACCTTTAGTTAACGTCACAAGCTCTCCTTCTAGAGCACGAGTATCAAGTAATCCCGCAACTGAAATGTCCACGGGACAATAAAAATAGAGTCTGCACAGCGCTTCATCAAGGCTGGTGCAATGTTGATCAATTGCGCCGAGCGGGGCTCTGAAAAGAGTGCTCAAGCGGTGCTGAAGTGAACGCCTTAGATCAGCCTCAAAATCTTCTGACGGGAGTGTCACTACTACCCATGCTCCTCGCCTGTTTGCATCCAATCGCACATGAGCTTTGCGCGAAAGGTGGCGCTCGGCTTCAAATACCATGCGGATATGGCCTTGAAGCGTTCCCTCATCGGCCGTAAGCACTTCGTGCTTTGGCATGGAATCGATTAGGTTTAACACTGCCTTATAGAGGTGAGAACTCGGCCGTAGCCCCTCCGCATCCAGCACTTTTCGCACGCGGGTTCTTACCAGAGGAACTCGTGAGGCTTCCTCGAGCAGAGCCTTTGAGGTGAGCTGCCCGATTATTGAAGTTATGTGGGTCTCTCCGCTTTCTGGGTTGTTTGAAACGATATGAATGCAGGTCAGTCTCTTGCGGTGGTGAATGGGGCTCAGAAATGCAGAGCGGGAGAGGAGCAGCTGCTTGCCTGTAGCGAGAATCCTTCTCGCATCTTCTCGTGTTTCGTAGAGTAGGGCCGTGAGCATCTGATCGGTGGTGACTCCTAAGGCGGAGTCTTCCTTGCCGGCAGAGGTGCCTTCGCTTGTTCGAAAAAGTCCTAAACGAACCTCTGGTCGTTCAGCGACCATGCCCACCGAGCTGACCGACCAGCGCGCGACGCCTTCGAACACAAAGCCCTCGTCGAGCAGCCAACTGAGTAGAGAAGCTGTCTCTTCAGATTGAGAACTCGCCTTTGCGGCAAGATCCGCGCGTAGGCTCTCGGTGACCTGAGACATTGACGAGAAGTCATTAGTTGCCGCAACAAGGCGTGGCAAGCTGAGGCGCAAATCCTCAAGAAAAGACTTGAGGGCAGAGGGCGGAGCTTCGCGAATTTCCAGATAGGATAAAGAGACCGACTCCGCGCCGATGGTAAGAATGGGGTGCAGGAACACCTCAGCATGAAGACCATGCGTTCTTAGGGTGGCGGTGATGGTGTTAATTATAAATGGGCGATCCAGTAGCGCAATAAGGACCTGAGGGCGAGCTAACAAGCGGGAAATTCGCTCGTGCTGCTGATCTCCTGGAATAAGCTGTGCCGCTGCTGTTGGCCGCTGCGGGGCTGAGCGAACAGAGGTAGGAGGCGACGGATGTGATCCGCTATCCCACCAGGATTTGAGAAAGTTAAATGCGAGGTCTGTAATGCTTGCGAGGCGCTCTGGGTTGCACTCGGTGAGCAAAGATTCGGGTGCTCGGCGAAAGAGGCGCGGGAGAAGGGCAGCTGAGTCTCCGAAGCCACTGAGAGAAGGGGATTGAGTGAGATGTGCTGAGGCATCGCGAAACCTCGCCTCGTGCTGCTGCCCGCGCACTTCTATGCTTTCAAGGGAGGTGCAAATTTCTGACACGGCGTGGTCCCGCGGCCCAGTGCTAAGGGGGTCGTCTTTTGACACCACGGAGTTGGCTTTTTGGTCTGACTGATTTGATTCCATTTCTTAGCACCATCTAAGACGGCCCTGAGGTTAGCAGAAATGGGGGGCAGGGGATATCGGGAAACCAAGGTAATAGCTCAATACTTACAGCTAGTTGCGCTCCCTTTCGCACAGCTTTTTGAGTCCAAGAAAAAATTGCGCAGTCCATCGGCAGCTTCGCACCAAAACTGAACATCTTTTTGTAATATTTTTATACCAGAGTCAGATTCGCTTCCCTTAGAGACTGTGAATAACTATCGTAACCTACCGTGCTGCCATGGCTTTTTGGTGCGGAGCATGGGGCAGTCAATTAACCAACGCAAATGCGCGCCCCTGGAATGGAAATTGCCATCTCACTGACACAGGCGCTGTAAGCATGCACGGTTCTTCGGAGCAGAAAGGTGAAATGAGTCAGGTTTGCAGTGGTTCGCTGGCAGCGCCCGTATCGGTTTGCAGGATGCAGGTTCGTTAACGCTAAGGAGAGCGCTATGCAGTCAGGTTTCGCCGGTTCCGACCGTGGTAATGTGAGTGGAGTGTTGTCTGCCGGGTACCCAATCCCCAATCCCTCGGCCACTCTGAGAGACGATTCGGCTCAGAGGCTCCAGCTTCTTCGCCAAACCTCCTTTGCGGGCATGATCAGCGAATGCCGCGAAATGCAGAAGGTTTTCACCGTCGTTGAAAAAGTAGCAGCAACCAATTCTACCGTTCTTATTCTTGGAGAGAGCGGCACTGGAAAAGAACTCATCGCACGTGCGCTTCACCGCCTCAGCGGACGCAGTGGTAAGCTTGTCCCCGTAAACTGCGGCGCCATTCCTGAAGAAATCTTAGAGAGCGAGCTCTTTGGTCACGAACGTGGCGCCTTCACGGGTGCGATTGCTAACAAGATTGGCCGCTTTCAACTTGCCGACGGCGGTACCATTTTCCTCGACGAAATCGGTGAGATGAGCCCCAAGCTTCAAGTGAAGCTTCTTCGCGTGCTTCAAGAGCGCAAGATTGAACCGGTCGGTTCAACTCGGACCATTGATGTCAATGTGCGAGTGGTGGCCGCAACGAATAAAGACCTCAGAGAAGAAGTGAAAGCTGGCCGCTTTCGCGAAGATCTTTACTACCGACTGCAAGTGGTCCCCATATTCTTGCCAGCGCTCCGTGAGCGCGGTTCAGATGTGGTAGTACTGGCGCGATATTTTCTTGAACGTTCGGCCTTAGAAGTTGGCAGAGTGGGCCTTTCCTTAGCGCCTGAAGTAGAGCAGAAGCTCAGGGACTATCAGTGGCCAGGGAACGTTCGTGAGCTTGAGAATTTAATCGAGCGCCTTGCGGTGCTCTCTGACCGCGAGCTGATTTCGGTACAGGAGCTGCCTGAGTATATTCACCAGACAGCTGCGAGGCCTCTTGATGCCGCAGCCCATGCCGAGCTTCCAGTAGATGGAATTGATTTTAATGCGCTCGTCGATCAGTACGAGACACAACTCATTACCTTGGCTCTTGAGAGAACCAGCGGGAACAAAAAGGCTGCTGCCAAACTTCTTAGGCTCAACCGCACGACGCTGGTTGAGAAGATAAAAAAGAAGGGATTGGCGGCACAGATTGAAACATCCATCGAGCCCGACGCGGACGCGAGCATCTAAACCTACCTTTCCTGGCAAGGAGGCCAGCAATGAAGACTCCGCGAGAGTTCATACGTAGATTTGGAATGTGGGCGTGCCTTGGCATGGCCCTCAGCGTTCCTTGCTACGCCCAGCATCCCCTCGAGGTACAGCGCCTGAGCGCGGAAGCAAACCACGTGCGCGCCATGGCAACCTTTAGCGAATTGCCGGAGCGCAAAGTTACTACCGCGGCGACTGTGGCGATGGGCAATAGTGCCTGGGCTTTAGGGCTGAACACGCGTGCCGCACAAGCGTTTGACCGAGCACTCCGCGATCCCGCTTTGGGGGCCGAAACGCGCGCGAGACTTCTGTTCTCACGTGGTTTGATAGAGTTCCAGAATAAGAATTCACAAATAGCGAGTCTCTTTGCGGAGCGCAGTTTTGCGGAACTTTCATCGCCCAGCCCCCTACGGGCACAAGTACTTGCACTTTGGGGCGAGAGTCTCATGCAACAGAACGATCTTGGCCGTGCCTGCGAGAAACTTGGCCAGGCAAGTCGGGAAGGGGGAGAGCTCCAACTTCCCGATATCTTCTTTAGTCTTGGTTCGTGTCAGAAGAAAATGGGAGCACTTGAAGAAGCGAAAGATAGCTACGAGCATATTCCTCTCGACCATGAGAAAGCTCCCAGTGCCATTCGTGCGCTTGCGGCTCTTGCACTTGATTTGAAACGTTATCCCCAAGGTGAGTTCTGGCTCATGAAGGGGCGCGAACTCTTTCCTCAGCAGTTCCTCGACGGATGGGTGGACTACGCACACATGACCATTTTGACCGAGCAGGATCGCGCGAGCGATGTAAGAGAACTGCTCGCGCAGGCATCCGAAAGATATCCTCAATCCGATGGGTGGTTCCAGCTGCTTCGCGCTCGAGCAGAGATCTATCTCTGGAAAGCCTCGCGCGCCCCTCCGTCTGAGCTACAGAATTCCACATCAGAAAGTATTCTTTCACCTCCGGAGGTCCCATGAGCGCTCCTGCCCGCAGCTATGTTCAAGATCTCGGGAGTGCTGATGGTATGGCGCCCGGAGTGCCGCCTCAGGAACTCATGGAAGCCTTCCAGCGTTTCTCGTCAGCGAGTCAGCGACTCGAGCAGAAATATGAAGTTCTGCGAAGAGAAAGCGAGGAGCTCAAGCTCCGTCTTCGCCAGAAAGACGAGGAGATAAATCGAAGTGCGCGTCTAGCAATTCTGGGCGAAACAGCTGCTGCCCTGGCCCACGAAGTGCGAAACCCCATTGGAGCGCTAAGAATTTTTCTTTCACTACTGAAGGGTGATGTGGCGGATCGTCCCCAGGCAGCCGAAATGGTGAGTCATATGGATAGGACCATTTCTTCCCTAAATCACGTCGTTGAGAACATCCTTCATTTCGCTAAGGACGGAGCAGAAACGGTAGCACCGGTCAACCTGCACGCGCTCCTCCAGGAACAAGCAGCAGTCGTGAAGGCAGATCCACGTGGCAATTTAGCCATATCATTCATTCTTGAGGGAGATCCTTTTATTCTCGGCAATGAACACTCGCTGCGACATGTTTTCTCAAATCTCTTGCTAAATGCAGCGCAGGCTCTCAAATGGTCTGGGAAAACCGAGATTTCGTGTCGCCCAACCACTGATTCTTCCGTGCTAGTAACCATTGCCGACAATGGGCCGGGCGTGCCCACCGCTCTTCTTCCCAGACTTTTCGAGCCCTTTGTCACAGGCAAAAACGAAGGGACAGGACTCGGGCTCTCGGTTGCAAGAAAGATGCTCTTGCAGCAAGGGGCCTCAATTTCAATTCGCAATCGCGAAGCACCCGAGCATGGCGCCGTGGTGAGCATTCATTTTGAAAGAAGTGGCAAATCTGCCAACGGGGCGGAGTGCAAAACAAGTTGCAGTGAGGAGACTGTGTCATGACGAA
>JBIKWF010000209.1:0-3224 GCA_044356455.1 Bdellovibrionota bacterium
GGGCGGTACGAATGGTGCCTTTCTTTGGGATTGTGGCGGCATACCCAATCGCCTGTGCGCTGCTTTCGCTTGGACGGACGGCTCCTTTTCTGAAGTTCAGTTCCTTTAGGCGTCTCGCCCAAGCCTTTCAATTTTTTGAAGATAGAGAAATGAGTGCGCGCAGGTGTGGTGCACTGTGGATCCTTCTGTCCGCCGCGCTTGTGGGAATGAGCCTAGTTTCGGGGCATCTGGGACTATTCCACGGGCCTTTTGGTCCTCCCGCTACCAGGTACCCTTATGGCGCAATAGAGGCCCTGCTCCAGAGCCGAGCGCAGCGGGGGGAGACATCACCTTGGGTTGTTGCAGCAGCTTCCGAATGGGGTGGCTTCATTACCTTCCAAGGCCAGCGGCTTCTTAGACCCTTGCTGGATGATAGAAATACCCTGATTGGAGAGCGCTACTATCAAGACTTCGAGGAGCATATAGGGAAGGGGAGGGGCTGGGAGGAGTTCCTCGATTCCCAAAATGCCGACGCCATTCTCCTTCTGCCGCACATGCCTCTAATTAAAGCCTTTAAAGACGCTCCTAGGCCTGGCTGGGAGCTCCTCTATCAGGATAGCTTGGCCAGTGTGCTTGTGCGCAAACAAGGGCAGGATATTGATTAAGCGCCTGATTTTCCTTTGGGAGATTCAGTGCTAAAACCCGGCTCGAAATGAATAAACAAAGAATACTTCTTCTTGTAATCGCCCTGCTAAGCCTTGCGGGAGTAATCGTCTCAGCTCTTACGATTTACGAGCACGTGCTCATACAGATGAGCGCGCAAACTGGGCTCACCCTGGAATCAGGATTTTGTAAGATTGGAGCGACCTTTAACTGCAAAAAAGTTATTGGGAGTCATTGGTCCTATTTATTCGGGATTCCGCTCGGCTACTTCGGAATTGCGTTCTACCTCCTTATACTCGGCTTAGCAGTGACGGCCTTCGAAGAGCGCTTCATGGCCCTTTTCTCCTCTGCCTCTACGCTCTTGCTGGTTACGCTTAGTGGAGTAATCGCCTCTGTTCTTCTTTTCTACATTTCATCGGTAGAGATAGGGGCCCTTTGCCCGCTCTGCTTAACTACCTACGGCATAAATATTCTTCTGTTGTTTGCTTCGTACGTACTTGATACCGGGCATGGGTTTGGAGCTCGTCTTCGTCAAGGAATGTCCTGTGCCACGGCCTTTCCCGGTGTTCTATTAGGGCTCCGAGGAGCTGGGAACTCTTTTGGTCCGGCAGTCGCGCGTATTTGGGTGCTCACTGCTTTTCTTGGCCTGCTCTGGATGTGGGCTCTCCCTGATTATTTAGGGAACCAGTTCGTACTTCCCCAGGCCCAGGATCAGCACTTCATCGAGCAAGAGAATAAAGCGCTCGCTGCCTGGGAGAAGGCGCCCGTGCAGGATATCTCCTTGAGCCTCGACGCGGGAGCTTTCGGCGATTATTTTTCTGGCACCCTGGATGCTCCGATTCGCGTGGTGGAGTTCTCCGACTATGAATGCCCTGCGTGTCGTACGAGTTCCGTTGCTCTCGCTGATGTCTTTACGGAATTCTCCTCGAAGGTGCTTTTGGTGCACCGTGATTATCCACTCGATGATAGCTGCAATCCGAGCATCCCTCAGCCTTTTCACCTCAGTGCGTGTTTTGCGGCGAATCTTGCGCGCTGCGCCGGGGAACAAGGGAAGTTTAAGGAAGCGTCTGCCATGCTCTTCCAGCACCCAGCCTTAGAAACGCGAGCGAGTCCAGAGGCCATTCGCGAACCCTTGCTTGCCTCTCTTTCGGGTATGGGGCTTGATCGTCAAGGCCTTGAAGAGTGCGTGTCGAGTAATCGCCACTTAGAAAAGATTCGAAGCGATGCAGCGGAAGGAGATCGCTTGGGGATCGAGGGGACTCCATCGTATTGGGTAAATGGAAAAAAGTTAGCAATAGTGACCCCTACGACGCTGCGCCGTATATTTGAAGAAATACTTAAGACTCCCTGATAATTGAAGATATAACAGCGAGAGCACATGCTTCCTCTTACCGTTGTGCATCTGCTTACCTATAATAGCTCTGCTACGGTGATGAAGTCCGTGGAATCGGTTCTCGCGCAGCATGGTTTTGAGCTCGGTGTAAATCTTATTTTAGAGTTTACTGATAATGCGTCCACCAATGGGATTGCCGATCAGGTTGAGAAGGTCTTTGGTGCTAAGTTCCCCATTTATCGAAATCGCGAGAATCTTGGATTCTGCGGAGCCCAGAATCAGGCTGTCTATCGCTTTCTAAAGAGTGGGGCGCGGTACCTTCTCCTTTTAAATCCAGACGCTGCTCTTGAACCTTCCGCCTTGTCTTTTCTTGTAAACGCCATTGAAACTGCGCCGGATTTGGGGATTGCTTCGCCGCTTCTCCTTAGAGGAGACGCGGAGCTCACCCGCCTTGAGCCCCCTATCGTTGATGCCGCGGGAATGCGAATGACACGGGAACTTCGTCATCTAGATCGAGGTTCTGGGGAGGTATTCAATGAGCGCTACGCAGTTGGAGGAGAGGTGTTTGGCGGCTCAGGAGCCTGTCTACTTCTACGCCGGGACTGCGTAGAGGATCTTCTGCTTGATGGCGGAGAAAGGGAGGCAGACGTCGATAGACTTTATCCTCAGCTTGCAAGGGGCCGTAATGAGAGATCGCTGCTCTTTGACGAGGCGTTTTTTGCCTATCGGGAGGATGCTGACTTAGCGTGGCGGGCGCAGCATCTTGGATGGCGAACCATCTTCGTGCCCGAGGCGAGGGGGGTTCACGAGCGCCGAGTAGTTCCAGAGAAAAGAGCCGCACTACCTCCTGAACTTAATCGGCTTGGCGTGAGAAACCGCTTTCTTCTTCAAGGTAATAATCTTACCTGGCAAGTTGCGTGGGTGACCTTGCTTTGGGGGGTAGTGACAAGAAATCTTCTCGTGCTCTTTGGTGTCGTTCTGAGAGAGAGGACTTCTTTAAGTGCCTTTCGAGACCTTTTTATTCTCTGGGGAAGAGCGCGTGCGAGAAGACGAGCAATCAAGAGGCGCCTCGCAGGCCGCCCTGAGCGAGCTTCGATTGCACCCTGGTTTGCTGGTCATGAACTCGGTAAGGTTCAAGGCGTATGAGCCACGAACGCGTTTTTATCACAGGAGCCTCCTCCGGAATTGGTGCTGAGTGTGCCAAGCAGTTCCATGCCCGTGGGGCTGAGCTTGTGCTTATCGCAAGACG
>JBIKWF010000031.1:0-41476 GCA_044356455.1 Bdellovibrionota bacterium
TGTTCGGCTCTGCTCTTCATGCACCTGCCCTCCTTCTCGGCAGGGCTCTTCTCTCAAAAAAACTCCCCACTCTCTACCTGAGCGCGGGAGGACGGATACAAGTATATTCAGAGTCAGCGGAGGATGTAGCCCCGGTAGAGGGAGTTAATGAATCTCGCCACGCTCTACCTGGGGGCGGGAGGACGGATACATGCGGTGCTTGTAGCGCTCTTCAATTCACCGAGCTACCTGGGGCTGGCGGGACGGATACCTTCCGTTTCCAGTTCCTACTGATCAATTGGAGTACTAATCAAAATGCCATTAGGGGGCGATGCCCCCTAATGGTGATTAATGCAAAATTTCGCCGGAATCTCTTTAGGTCATAGGCACGATCTTGGAGGGCTGCCCAGAACTTTTGTAAAGCAAAAAGCTGCATTAGAATTGTAAGTATCAGGACTCTCTCTTCCGATCATGCATTCTAGAAATGCTTTAAGTAAATCCATTTCGCACTGAAAGGTAATTTGATTGTACCTTTCTTTAAGAACTATCTTAAGCCGCTTTATCCATTTCATGATCAATTTCCAGCGGTTATCCTGTAGAGAGCCACCAAGTTTGTGGGTAGCTGCTACGAATTCACAAAAACTGTATCTACCTTCCGATTCAAGCTGCTCTAATATCACAAGCGCCTGCGAAAGTAGCTCTTGATCTAACGCAACCAATTCCGCGCCGAACTCTAATTCAAGATCAGCCATGTTCTCAAGATAATCGATTGATTTGCTAGGCGCAGATTCAAAGCCATCACTAATGTCACATTCTTCCTGGTCGACAGAAACTTCACTTTGCTTTGGAGTTTCTACATCAGCGGAGGATGTAGCCCCGGCACAGGGAGTTAAAGGGAGCATTTTGCTTCGGGTATATTCTATTGAGGCTTTGCTCACTCCCCCTACCCTTCCTTTTCGCCCTTAAGGCCGCGGGGACCCTTCTTCTTCGCCGCATGGCGGAGAGCCCCAGGGCTATATAATTTGCTGATGTGCGTACTAGGGTTTCATGATGAGATGATTTTCTTGAGGGCGTATTCAGATGTCATTTACAAGAACCAGTCTCAATCTCGCGGCTATGCCGCTCGCCTTTACCTTGGCAGCGAATTCAGCCTTCGCGTGCGGCGAGAGTTCCGAAGTCATCGTTTTCTTCCCTTTTCTTGACGAATATATTGAGGGACAGCTGGGGCTTCTGATGATGCTCTTTTTTGCGCTGACGTCGCTAGTGCTGTTTGCCGCTGCCATAAGAAAGCGTAGCAGACGTTTTGCCTGGCGCGGCGTAGGCACGTTGTTTTGTGCTATCTTAATTTTTATTTTGCGCTCACTTATCTATACTTTTTTTTGCTGAGCGAAATGCCTCTGGCCTGCTCTCTTTGCTCCAAGTCGTCGTCAGATATCTCTTTATCCTATTCTCACTCCCCTACTCTTTCTCTTCGCTAGCACCGCCGCCAATACCACGAGCTCCACAACAGGAGCTCTTCGATGAAATCACTGGCGACTTCATCTAAACGATGGCCGCGGGTGTCCTGCGTCCGTGCCTAGCCGTGAATGCCAAAAGCGACCCCTTACTAGACCCCGACCGATGCTTAGAGACCATCTTGTGCTGAGAATTGCGGCATCACTCTGCTTCGCTACACAATCAGGCAATAACTCCATCCAGAAAACTACCGATACTTCAATCTCACTAAACCAAATTTCCAGGACGTCGAACTAACTCCCTTATTCTATTGAGCATCATTGGTCTTCCTATACCTAGACTTTTCCGGTGCCTAAAAATGCTACGTTTTTTGCTGCCTGCCAATAACTGACTAGTCAACCGCTTTAACCGAATGCTTGAAGGTAGTATGCAAAGTTTTGAGGGGAGGACCACACACAAAAATTCGACCTCTGTTCGCGAGTCGAGCGCCGCCCCACTTACTGATACTATACAAGCATCCTACGGCATAATGGGACTCGGTTTGTGGAATGACTTCATCAAGCGCTTACAAGAGCTTGATCCTGAAGCGAAAATAGATCCTAGAAAACTGGATACGCCCATGAGCTTCGAGGTTCGAGGCTTTAGTAGAAGTTTGGAACCGACTGATATCACTTCAGTCACAAATTTAGAGAATGAAGCCTGGGCTATCGAGGTCACACCTCATGAGAATGGCTTGATTGCCAAATTTCAGAATGTGAAAGAGAGATTTTCAGTCGGACCTGGAATTGCGCCTATTATTTTTGATAAAACGGAAATATCACCCGGCATTCTTGTTAGAAATCCGTACTTTAGCGCCCATACAGTCAATCTAGACCCGGCCCATCGGCACAACTTTGTTGATAGCTTTGATCTCACATCCTTTCCACAGGGCAAAACAAATCGCGAATTGATTGAACAAGTCAGGCCCGTCCATAGTGGGATTCCTTTTGACCCAGGTCAATTCGAATCCAACGCGACATCTAAACTCAGCGCGCTTAGAAGTGGTGTATTAAACCTGAATGCCGACCTTGGGGCACAACACGTCCTGCGCAACGTCCTTCGACATACGGTAGTAACCTCCCCTGATATGGACGGCCGCGAACAAGCGTCATACGTAATCGTCTCCCATGGGCACGCGATTGCAATCCTGGCTGAATTGTCAGGGATGGTTCGAACACTACAGAATGGTCAACGAGAGACACTTTTCGATGTCTCTGCATACATGCCGATGGGGGGGTGGGGCAGTAACTTTGCGAGAACTGCCTGCGCTGGCGAGGCTACCCAAGTCTGGGGTGATGTGATTCAGAGGAATCGGGCCGAACATTCTAAGGATGGCCTGGGTTGGGCTGGTGGCGTTGCAGTTGGGCTAAATGGGCATCGCGGCGATAAAGATGACTCCGCCGGATGGGGCGCCGCAAATATCGACCCTAATCTCGTTTTTGGCTCTCCTAGGGAATTTGCACGAAATCTTCAGGAGAGGGGCCTGCATCGGCTTGTTATCTTGACGGAACATTATGTGGAGGACCCGGATCGAGCAAACATTCATGCTCTCGAGACGTTGCAAAGGAGTAGATCCGATACGTTCGATCTGGCAAATTCCGACTTGTATGCATGGGCAAAGAGCTTAAAGGATGATTTTGGCGTCGAAGTTATTGTAGCAAGCTGCGAACATCGGCGTGCGGAGGCTTAGTCTACTCCACGTTAGCGGGGGGAGAGGATTTCTATATGACCTTACCCAAGGCGCTTGGTACTTGCGTTTGGTGCGAGATCAAATCGGGATGCGCTTAAAAGAGCGATTTTAAGAGTTTGACGACCTTCTCGAAGGCCGCTTAATTTCATGGCAACAGATCTTGATTTCCCGCCCTTCGTCATTGTGCAAGACCCGCAAGAATTGACGGCCACACCTTTTCGAGTACCGGAAGCTTATCCATTTTATTCGCCATCGAAAAAATCTTTTCTGGTGTAGTTAGCTTTCTTCTCAGCGCTCTTAATATTGCGAGCTGACCAACTTGTTCACCAATTTTTGTTGCATATACCAATGCATCAATTAGGGCCCGCTCAAGCGTACTTATCCGGTACTGGCCCTTGTCCTGTACCCCTTCGGTGAGATCTCTACTAGTTCTGAGGAGTCTATACTTCTTATCAGTTGTTCTCACCTCTGGTGGAACCAAAACCCAAATCTGGGAAGGAGACTCATCGAGAAGTGAATAATGGGATAGTGCGGTGAGACCCCCTATAACGCCCCTCCCTTCAAGCTTTCTGTCAGCGAGGGCGTAGTCCCCTTCTTCTCCCACTGGCTCATTCCCTGCTACTGAGTAGATACCGCGCTGAAGCCGGGTAACTTTTTTTTCCTCCAGTAGGCGCAGAACTTCGGGATGAGATAATCCAGCTTCATTTGCCTCTGCTAAGGTGAATGAAGGTAATTTGGCTAATTGAGCCAATAAAGGCCCACGTCGTTCATATTTTCGGGCTTTCCTCACTTTTGACATTTACATAACATGACACATTGTCGCAACTATGTCAAAATATGTAATACAGGCTTGGGGTTCAGCATTAAGAATGGACGAGGAAAGGAGGCGAGAAATACTGGCGAATTGCTGAATTTTCTATGACCTACCTTATTAACCCGGTCCTCGTTTTCATCTTTGAGACTCCCCCCTACTCTTTCTTTTCGCCCTCAAAGCCATAGGGTATCTTCTTCCTCGCCCCGTGGCCGCTTGAGGGTTCTGTCAGACGTTATAAGCAGCTCGAAGACGAATTCTGTAGGGCGAAGATTTTATGCCGATCTTTAGACTCGTAATCTGCGACCGCCCCGGAAGGCTCGATCCATTCGAGCAGCTTTTGCGCGAAGCGATCGTAACCTGCAATTCTCGCATCCCTCAAATCTTCACACCGAAAGATTTTTCCATGCCCTCGGTTGATGTGGTGGCTTATGTAAACCCCGCCTTCACCATTCAAGGCCTCGGAATTGGTGGTTACTCCCCCTCTGCGAATGTAATTCTGCTCTCTGTGAATTCAGAGTTCCCTGAACTTGAGCTAAGTCTGAGAGAGGAACTTCCCGGAACCTTGGCCCACGAACTTCATCACTGCATAAGGTGGGGACACCAGGGGTACGGCACGACGCTCATGGAAGCCCTCGTTACGGAAGGCTTGGCCTGCGATTTCGAGCGAACTTTTCGTAGCGGGACCAGGGCGCGCTATATTCCAGATCTTTCGCTAGATACTCGAGCAACGCTTATGAAACTCGCCGCCGGCGAGCTAGATTCCACATCCTACCGGCACAATGATTGGTTTTTCGGTTCAAGAGAGAGAGAAATTCCGCCCTGCGCAGGTTACGCGCTTGGATTATTTCTTGTGGATAACTACAAACTCGCGACTGGGAGGCGAACTGAAGAGATTGTTAATTTGACGGCTGCGGAGGTAAAACGCACTACTTTGATGTAATTCAGGTGCTCGTCTTAATCAGCCAACATTGGGTTTATTGTCTCGCATTATCTTGGCAAATCTGACGCGAAACCACCTCCCAATATCTGCGACAATCGAGAATAGAAAGAGAAGCGTGCCCCAAAAAAAACCACTGAACACCTAGCCCGGATGGCCAATTCTCAACGGAAATCTCACGGACCCGAAGGGGTCCCGTGAGATATAAAGGTTAGTGTAGCTTCAAGAACCGGTTGCGTTCTTTGAATATTCTCTTCTAAAAGACGGGGATAGCGGTCGCGTGCCCAAGCTGCCGCGCGCATCAATCTGTATAGGATGAATCGATTTAGGTCAGAAGCAATCCGGCCCAGCTCTTTACCATCGGCCCCGTATCCTTCTAAGAAAGTCTTAGTCACTTCCGTTTCCGGCCCCCGATCGGCAGCGATACAAGCCAATTGATAGAGGGGAACCGGAGCGATGTTAGCCATTTCGAGATCGAGCAGATAAATCTGATCGTAATCCGAATCACAAATCACGGCATTGCCGATTGTTAAATCAAATACGCAAACTCCTTGAGGAGCGTTAATGCTGGCGCACTCCAATAAGTAGTTGCGGATCAGCTCCTGCTCATCCGCGGACAGTAAACCATGGTCCAACCAAAAGCTGTCTTTGAAGACTAGCCCTACATCGGAAGCGACTTGTTGCTCCCAGCCCATTGGGAAATAGGCAGTTTCTGCGCTTCCAGCCTCTGGGGGACGCACTTGATTTAAGAAGGAAGCATATCTCCCGAGAGTTCTCCACACTCGTAGTTGGTCAATTCCGTCCCCGATCGGTTTGCTTCCGACGATAAATGGAGCGACTGAATAGGAGTGACCAGAGATTATTCCGCAGCCCAGAATCTTGGGGGTCAGGACGGGGGTCGACTCCAGCTGGGCAAAACACCAAGCCTCTCTTTGGAATCTGAAAAGGTGAGATTCCACATTCGTTCGCACTACAAAGCGTTCATGAGCCGTGTGTGCAATGGTCACGGAATTATTCATTCCGATTCCTTTGATGTGCTCGATTGAGTCGGTTTTTTCACCCGTTACGTCTCGAACTATCGCCGAAACAAGAGCCTCGCTGTTTTCTGGGATCTGACCTGCAACTTCTCTCATAAAAGCCCCGAAAATTTAGAAATGCATAATGATTAGTGACCGGTTCGGGGCCGAATCCGCGTCGAGCCGCTTATTACCCCCGCTTTTACTCACTAACAAGACTCTCGGCATCGCAGCGCCCCCCCCAGTTTGAGGCGGGAACTCCAATCAACCCACTGAGGAAAAGTATAGCCACCATGACCATCGACCCGGCCATATAAATCCAACGACGCTTCAGAAGTAGGACGGGTACCGAGAGCAAATAGAGGCCCATTGCGATGGAACCATCCATACAGTTCAATTCGGAAAGGATAGATTCAGGTGAAAATCCGGCCCATGAGCCAAGCATCCCAAAAAGGATGAGAAGGGCTAAGGGCAAAAAGAAGAGCAGAATGGGGAAAGCTCGCTTCATATCTCTTCATATCTCTGCCGGACAGCGGCTGGCAATGCCCGCCGGAAGTGCCGGTAACTCTGCTCATCAAGATCTATCCACTGAGGGTAGTGCCCGTAGAAAACGCCAGACCAATGATAGAAAAGTTTTTGAGCGCGCGCGGCAGGGTATTTGGTGAGGCAGTGACCATCAAAGTTGTGGTGATAGATGAAAGCTTGGGACAGCGCCACGTGAAATATTTTTTGCAACAGATTGACGTCCCTGGTGAGTCAAGTACGGGCCACTCTGGCTAACGAAAGCGGCCCGGTGCGTATCCCCCGTCACCTAAAGGTGCCGCGGCCGTGGGCCCGTCACCTACCGCCTCCTGAAGGAGGCGAGACTTACGCCAGTCATTTGATGCCTCCTTGAGGAGGCTGGGCTTGCGATGGAGAAGAGGATGAGGCTGAGGGTCTCCCCTTTTCCCGGCTATGCTTCGTAGACATTCACACCAACAAAATACGCAATAACAACATGTTAGCCATCTCATTTTAGCATAACTACCCATTGATGGTTACTGGGTAGTTATGCTAAATTAAGCTTATGAGACCTTCGGCTCTTCAAACGATACGACCACTTCTTAAGAAGCCTAGCTTTACCGCCGCCGAGGCCAAAGTTTATGGAGTAAGTTCAAGTCTCCTCGCCTACTACCTAAAGAAGGGCGAGCTAGAGAAGATAGCGCATGGCGTCTATCGAGGTAATGAATCAGAGAGAATGCAAATCCCCTTTGAATGGGAAGACCTCATCTCGATGGCGGCAAGTATTCCCAACGCTAGAGTCTGTCTCATCTCGGCCCTCGCTCTGTACGAACTTACCGATGAAATCCCAAGACAGTTCTGGCTTGCAATTCCACACAAGCAATTTGCTCCAGTGAGACCAAAAGCAAGAATTATTCGAATGCGAGATGTGGAAACGGGAAGCACTCGACTACGCCTTGGCTCTGCGACAATTCAGATCTTTGACCGGGAGAGGACCGTAATTGACTCCTTCCGTTTTCTTGGACCAGAGACTGCAATTAAATCCCTAAGGAATTATCTGACGGGGAAGCATGGGAAGCCAGATCTGGTAAAGCTTAGAAAGTACTCGCGCAAGCTGAAAACTCCGATAGACAAATACGTTGAGGCGTTCACTATCTGAAATCAGCTACCTTATAAGCACGAACGCTCAGTGAAAACAGAATAAGGGCTTTACTCGTAAAAGAGGGGCATCAACCTCAAGTATTTCGAAGCTCCAATCTTGAGAATCTTATTTACCGCGCCAAGCGAGAATTCCTTCGGGTCATAATTCGGGTAAAGGCTATCGAGCCAATAAATCATCGCCTCAAATTCTTCATTCTCGGGGTCAGAAATTATTTCTTTCAATCGATCAAACCCAGGAAAACTTCCGCAGTCCTCGGGCGGACAGGCATTCTCTCCACCGATACAGCGAGGGACATCAAACATAACCTCGTCTTCTCCGACGATACGCTCGAATCGAAGGTTGTGCTCCCATGAGTCGCCAAAGTCGTATTCGTAGACAAGAGAGTCGCCTGGATTTTTGAAAATACTTGCGATTTTGGTCTTTCGAGCATCCATAAATTTGACATCGTGCCAATCGTCTTCGGGGCTCGGTTCAGCAATCACAAGCCCACTGGCTCTGAACATAGAAAGATGAGAATTCATCCACCCCATCGTGACCTGAATGATCTCGTGAAGCTGATACATTGAAAGGGAACCCGGAACTAGGAAGCGTCGCCACACTCGAGGCTCGGTCGGCTCAAGCTCGATATACATCTCAATTATTCTTGATGTCTTAATCTTTGTAACTTTTGCTGCCATCGTTCTCCCCACATTCTACAAATCAAAGTGGTCTTTAAGAGTTTGCCTACCCTGATCAATGGTAAACCCTGCTTCAACTATCGATTCAATCGAAGCTGTTTCGAGCGCATTGAGCAAAGGAGTCTGTAAAATGCTTCAATCCGTGGACTTCTTCACTCATCGCCAGTCACTCCTAGACCAAGCTCCTTCATCATTCGCCGGATTTCGACTTGGACCCGATCATCAGTGGAATTTTTCTCAGAGAAATAGAGAGAAATCGGGTCAATATATTCTCCTTGCGCAAGCGGCTTCGGATCTCGCTTCCAAAGCTGAAGGCGTAGTTTCCCCTCTCCAATTTTGGGGAGTGTAACTTTGCCGCTTCTCTTGAGCTGCAAGAATTCGCGCTTGTAGATGGCAGATGTTTTTGGGGGTATTCCAACAATCATCGTGTAATGCTCTAGGGCAGGGTCCCCAGCGAGAGGCAATTCAAGCGGTAGGCCTGCCAAGTCTATAGACCCGACCACGGGGGAAGTGAGCAGCTTTTGTGCCTTTTGCCATAGCTCTCTCTTCGTGCCGAATCTCACTTTTTTCTCTGTCCCCTTCTTCTCTAGGGCACAGAGGCCGAGGGTCTCGAGCTCTCGCACCGCACGACTAACGGTCATTTGCGTGACGCCGAAAAGTTCCGCCCATTGGTTGCCGGTCATCCCTTCGGTCGCTTCATCAAGAAGACGTTTGATGACGATTGTTTCCGCCCAAGCAGAGAGATCGGTATCAGTGACCGCATGGCTCCAGCTTTCTTCGAAGACGGGCGTCTCACCAAAAATTCCAAGTTGCGGAGCATGAAGAAACTGGTCACCGACCAAAAATTGCACCCTGTGCTTTACGAGCCTGCTACGCTCCCTTGGCTTAAGTTCATTGAAGTAAAATATCAGTGGACTCTTCAGCTGCTTCAAGATGCGGTCATACTGGCGAGCAAGTAGATCAACTCGCGCAGGTGCCCGAACCTCTGCAATGACAAATTCCTTTCCTTTTCCCGCTACTATGCCGCGGTAGAAATTGAACCCGCCCTTGATAAGCGCATTCATCTGAATCCCAAGAGCCGCCCCACCGACTTCTTTGAGTCGAATCGGCGAAACGAGTTCGCTTAGTGTTTCGGCTATCATATTCATAATTAATATCAATATACTAACATACTCTCGGTCGTAATAACAATTAGATGTTAGAAAGGCTATTTTGGCTCTATAATACACTTAACATCTGTTATTTTAGTGACTTGTGTCCCGTCACCTAAAGGTGCCGCGGCCGTGGGCCCGTCCCCTACCGCCTCCTACCGGAGGCGAGTCTCGGCCCCTTTAGGGGACGGAAAGGGGCCGCGGCTTACGTCCGTCCTCTGAAGAGGCCGCGACTTACGCCCGTCCTCTAAAAAAGCCGTGGCTTAGGCCCGGGGATGATGACCGCGCTGATTAGTTGGACCGGGTGCACCCTCAAGTGACGGACAGGGTCTCGACACCTTCAGGTGACGGAAGCTCTACTCCCTAAGCGTAATCACCTTCCCATCAATCTCGAGCCTAACCTTAGCTCCAAGCGCCGCAGTGAGCTCAAAGAGAGTGCTAAGTCTGATATTCGCCTTCTTACCCGAACGAATGCCTTGAATGACCGTTGGTGACACGCCAACCTCTCGCGCAAGTTCCCTTACCGAGATAGCGGACTGCTCCATGAGCGCGAGGACAACTTCCGACAAGCAAAGCTCTTTGTACTCCTTTTCAACAAGCTTTCTGCGCTTGGGAACGGAAACAAACTCTTCGTAATCGCTCTTATATTGGGGAGAACGCTTCATAGTATTTCCTCTCTTTGACTCGCCTCTCATAGTCCTGTTTTGCTCGGAGCGCTTTTTCTTTTTCTGCCGCAGGTAGCTTTTGGGTCTTCTTATGAAAGCCATTAGTTATGATGACCTTACGACCCGTAAAGAAGAAACAAAGGAAGCGCTCCGGCTGCGGCTTAAAGGCAAAGATCTTCTCCCCTTCATTACGAAATTTTGTGTCATTCCGAATTGAACCACTATCCCCAAGTCTTTGGGCCAACGCGAGCAAAGCAGCTTTTCTATCGTCAGAGAGACCGAGGAAGAACTCACGGGCGTCGCTTTTCCCCTTCTCGTCATAGTACCACTCGATGGTAAAAGCGGGGCCTTGATAAAGAATTAACCTCATCTTACCACATTCCCTTAGTGTATCAGTTTAGTGTTACAAAAGCAAGCTGCGCATTCACCGCGAGCACGCACCATCCAGTTCACTCTCCCCACTGCCGAAGTGCCGAATCTGAAAGCGGCGGCCGGCGTGGGTTTTGAGGTAGTACTCAAAGGCGTCGGCTTTTTCTTTTTCTTCGAATGCGAGGTAGGTCGTTAATTTCCAGGGGCGGTGGGTTGCGGTGTGGGGAGAGTCGCCGCGGTTGTGTTCTTGGAAGCGGCGTTTGAGGTTGTTGGTGGTGCCGATGTAGTGCTGGGTGGGGGTGGTTAGGCTTTGGAGGATGTATACGTAGTGCATGGTGGGGCTTTATCGGCGGAGGCGGGTTAGAGTTTCTTGGTGGGTTGTTTGCTTGCCCGTCCCCTCAAGGGGCCGCGGCCACCCGTCACGAGGCGGTTGGGGACAGATCCGTGGCTCCATTGGGTGACGGGTGGGATGTATACGTAGTGCATGGTGGGGCTTTATCGGCGGAGAAAGGCTAGACTTTCTTGGGAGACAGGGTCGCGGCACCTTTAGGTGACGGACGTAGTGCATGGTGGGGCTTTTATCGGCGGAGGCGGGTTAGAGTTTCTTGGTGGTTTGTTTGCTTGCCCGTCCCCTCAAGGGGCCGCGGCCACCCGTCACGGGGACGGGTGGGGTCGCGGCACCTTTAGGTGACGGACGTAGTGCATAGGGCTACGTTATCGGGGGTGGTGTGAGAGAGTTTCTTGGGGGGGGGGGAATTGTCCGTACGTCCCCTAAAGGGGCCGTGACTTGCGTTCGGGGAAGTTGAGCACGGTAATTTTGTTTTGTTGAGGAGGTTGGATTAGGTGAGCAGCGGTGGCGCTTCTTGCCCGTCCCCTGAAGGGGCCGCGGCCAACCTCCCATTTCAATTTGAGAGGAGCTTCGCTCTTCTCAAATTGAAATGGGAGGTTGGGGTGGCTGACGGGGATCGAACCCGCGACAACCGGAACCACAATCCGGGGCTCTACCAGCTGAGCTACAGCCACCACATCCGTCACCTAAAGGTGCCGATACCTTGTCCAACCGTCGTCGTGACGGATGGCCGCGGCTCCTTTAGGCGGGACCCGTGCACTATCCCCCAAGAGCCCCTCCCAATTCAAGCCTCCCCGCCCCTCAAAAGAGGTAAATATTCTGACTCTTAGCCTACTTGCCCGGTCTTTGCCGCTCTCTAAAGGTTTATTCGGCGACTCTTAGGCCGCCGCTAGTACATTCCCCGGCAACCTTTGAAGAGCTCCCGCGAGTTCGAGGTCGATGAGACGGATCTCTAGCTCGTCGTCCTCTGAGAATGCGCGCCTTAGATCTTCAAGGGAGGTTGGTCCTTGTTCTTTAAGATACGAGACGATTGCATTCTCTGGTCTATCGGTAGAGCTCCTGTCTTGGACTTTTTGCGCCGCTTTGTATTCTGGGAAATATTCGAGAATGTCCTCAGGCCCCGTAACTAGTCCTGCTCCTTGTTTAAGGAGCGCGTTGGATCCTTCATACCGCGGGTCGTCTATGCTGCCGGGGACTACGAGGACTTCTCTCCCCTCCTCTAGTCCAAAACGTGCGGTGGCGAGGGAGCCGCTTCGGGCGGTGGCTTGGACTACGACTACTGCTCGCGAGAGTCCGGCGATGACGCGGTTTCGTTCTAAGAAATAGCCGGGAAGTGGCGCTGTTTCTGGGGGAAACTGGCTTAAGAGTATGCCGCCTTCTTCTAGAATCTGGGAAGCGAGCGGCTCATGGCTTTGTGGATAGAGATAATTAAGTCCATGCCCAAGGACGGCAACGGTCGGGGTCCGGGCGTCAAGGGCTCCGCGGTGCGCGGCGGCGTCTATGCCTACGGCGAGTCCGCTCACGACTAGTACTCCTCGCTCTGCGAGAGCTTTAGAAAGTTGGCGGGCAATGCTGATGCCTGAGATGTCGGCTTTTCTTGAGCCAACTACGGCGGCGCTTGGAGCGGAGAGAATTTCGTGGGGAGCGTTTTCAGTGGAGGCGTTGCTTGTTCGCGCAAAGAGCGCAAGCGGCGGGCGATAGAGCGCGCGAAGCTGCGCGGGATAGTCGGAGTCGCTCCAGGTTATGACCTCGGTGTTTTTGGCTTGGCAGGTTTCTATGAGCTTTTCGGCTTTTTCTCTAAGGAGGACGGAGGCGCTGCGTTCGAGGAGTTCGTTTGCGACGGGCTCGGCTTCGGCGCTGGCCAGGGCGGCCTGCGCGAGGCTTTTGGCCTTCTTGGCTTCTTTTTCGAACCACTTCCAACAGAACTTAGGGGCCTGGAAGGCGATTAGGTCAAAGAGCTTATTTTCGTGGGATATCATAGGTACTATCAGTGTTTTTAGGGGTTTATCCTTTGGCTTGGGGCAGCCCTCTTAGCGCTTCGCCTGGCGGCCCCACCCTCTATCGGAAATTTCCGCAGAAAGTTCCCTAAACTATCAAGAAAACTAGGCTCTTCTGCCGATAGACCTAAGGTCGGGGGACTACGGGAAGCTTTCATGGCTGGGGAAAGTCAGCACAATACCGAACCACTTTTTGAGCTGGTCTATGAGGGACCATGCGACGATGCGCCGCGCACGCTGCAGCTTATTAAGGGTGTGTTCGTAGCGGATCTCAATTTCCCTATTCCTGAGGTGCAGAGAATTCTTGAGCATGCGCCGGCGACGATTGCGAGCGGGTCTTCGGAATCAGAATTAAAAGAACAGTTTTCAAAACTTAAATCTGCCGGCGCGCGGGTGCTAATTGTTAAGCGCGGAGATGAGGGCGGAAGTGAGGAGCCGGGAGATCTTCTGCAAAGACTGCTTTCCGAAGCTGAGCAAAACGTTTCTGATGATGAAGAAGAGGATTCGGCGCCTCCCCAAGCTGAAGAAGCGGATATTAGCTTTGAGTTTGACCTCGATGCGGAGTCGCACACGGCAACGCGCCCGAAACAACCTGCGGGCGGAAAGGTTTACGCTCTCGACCTCGATGAAAGCGAGAATCCGGATGAGCTCCTTGCGGAGCTAACGGGAAAGGTTGAGGCGCCAGTACTTGATCTCACCTCGCCTGCGCCGGTGGCTCCAAAAGCGGCGGAGATAGTCCCGGAGCCTGCTCCACAAAAGCCAGACACTACCTCGGGCGGACTTACGCTGCTTGGAGAAGAGGAACTAAGAGAGTTCCACAAGGCGCGCGGCGGTGCGCTTGATGAGTCTCACGAGGCGCACAAGTCTTATGAGGAAGAGAATCCGTTCGAGGATCTTGAGGACACTCTAAAGGAAGCCCTGCACTCGGATGCGAGAGAGAGTCAAAGGCAGGCGGAGACGGCTGCTTCAAACGAGGCAAAGGAAGTAGCGCTCGTGCTTTCGGAAGTTTCATTGGATCTGACCTCGGAAGAGAGTGAAAGTAAGAAGCCTACGCCGCCTGCGGCGACCGCTCAGCCAAGTCCAAGTGCCGCAAAGCCAAAGGGTGTTATTCCTGCTCCTTCTGCGATGGAATTTGCTTTTGATGTGGCAGAGGAAGAGCCCGCGGTAGCGGCGGCGCCCCCTCCCCCACCTTCGCAAAAGCCACCGGCGGCTCCGGCTCCATCTGATCTTTCCTTTGAAGCTGCTGAGCCTGCTGCGGCGAGTGCGCCCGCTTCTCACCAGGCTACTGCTCCACAGTCTGCTTCTCCACAGGCTACTTCTCCACAGGCTACTTCTCAGGCTGCGCCTGCGGCGGCGTCTGCTCGCCCCGCAACTACGGCTCAAAATGCTCCTCAGGCTTCCGCGGTAGAAGCCGAAGACGCGGCAACCCTTGCTCGCCCAGCGGCGGTGAGTCCGGTGCGCAAGAAGAAGAGTTTCCAGCGCTCAGCGCTCGAATTTGGGCTTCCGATTCTGGTGGGGACTTTGGTTCTTGCGGCGGCGAATTGGGCCTACTTTGGAAATGCTCCGGCTCCTACACAAACGGGCGGGCTTCTTGTAAAGGCTTCGGATCTTGCCGCTTCTTCTTCGGCTTCTACGAAAAGTGCGGCGCCCGTACCGATTAGAAAGTGGCTCGTCACTGAAACCTATCCAGATAGGCGCGTAGAGGCGCGCATTCAAGAAGTGCTTGATAAAAAGGTGCTCGGGCAAATTACGCTTACGAGTCCGCCGCAGCGCTCACGCACGAATGAAGAAATTGCGCAGAATGTAAAACTTCCGCCTTGGCTCAAACGTTTTGAGGTTTCTAATCTTGTGATGAAACCCAACGTTGATAACGCAAAGCTCTTTTCGATTGAGGGGCCGGCATTTTTCTATATTGAATACGATGGGAAATCCCAGCGCTATGTGGGGCGCATCAATGCTACGGTGCACCAGTCAGCCGATGCACAGATGTTTTCCCTCACGTACCAGGCCCAGCTTGGGGTCTTTAATCAAAGCGCTGAGTCGACCTTTGCGGTCGCGCGCTCGGAGGATGGCTCGTTCTCGGCGTTTGTGAGCGGGGAGCTTGAGCTTAAGTAGCGGGGCGAGTGCTCGTGCTCCGTGTTAATTTCCTGGGAGCCTCTGAAAAACCTCGATATTCTATTTTTTGTCTCTGTGAACTCTGTGCCCTCTGTGGTTTTTCAACGATATAAATCAACCACAGAGGGCACAGAGTTCACAGAGCAGGCTTTTTCAGAGATTCCCTAAGAAGCGAATTACGCCGCGCGCTTTTTGGAGCGTGCTTCAGGCTTGCGTGCTGGTTTAGCGGCAGGCTTTTTACTGGTAATCTTGCTTGGCGCGCTTGGCTTTTTAGGGCTGCTTGCGGGCGCAGGCTTCTTGCCTTTTGGAGCCGGGGCTTCTGGCTCTTCTTTGGCACCTTTGATTTTTGATTTCTTGGGCGCGGCCGGAAGGTCGTCGTCATCAAGATCTTCGTCAAGGTCGATGTCTTCATCGATCACGATGTCGTCATCTATAACATCCTCGTCGTCGAGATCTTCGTCTTTGCCCTTCTTGGTAACTTCGGGCTCATCATCATCGGAGGAGGTAACTACAGGTTCGTCGTCCTTCTCGGGCTTGGCCTTCTCTTCTTCTCCGTCCTCACTCTTTATTTCACCAAGCGTCACGCGCTGGTTCTCAAGCCGGTCCTTAATGACGGCGAGCTCCTGCTTTTTACTCGACCAGGTGAGTCCATCGATACTGTAAAGGGTCACCGTGTTGGGCCCAAAACGCACCGTCTTTGTGAGGTATTTCAGCTTCTTGGCATCGGACATGGGAAAACCCCTTACAAGCTAACTAGTTTCTATGATGACATGCTTCCGCTGGGAGGTTCTCAAAGTGACTGCTCTCGTGTACGCTCCACCCAGCGCATTTCTTGGGGCCCAAGAGCCCAAAGAATACTAACTATTTTAATAGGTTATATGCCTACTACTCCTTGGCGCACCATCCGCTGGCCCCAGATTGTCACTGAAATTCATGCTCATCTGGGCGGCTCGGTCCCTTTGTACCGACTTTGGGAAATAGCTGTCGAGCGGGGAATTCGAGGAATGGGCAGCGGGTACGAGGATTTTATCCGTACCCTTAAAATTGAAGAGGGCGGCGTTAAGGACCTCGACTCCTATCTGGAGGTCTACGACCGAGTTGAGCTTATTCAATCAGGCCCGATTGCGGTGCGCGAAAGCATCGTTATTGCCCTGCACCGCGCTTATAGAACGGGAGGTATGGCGGCCCTAGGACCCGGCGGGGAAGGCGGAGACCCTGAGCCCCTCTTCCGTATTGGCCGGATTGAGCTGCGCATGAATCCGATGAAACGCACGGGCGCGGTATTTCTTAAAGGTAAACACGCTGGTTTATACGACGTAGACCGTGTGATTGGAGCGGCCTGCGGAGCGGTAGAGGACGTGGAGCTTGGGTTTAAGGGCAAGCTACAGGCGGGCTTAATTTTCTGTTTTGGCCGCGATATGGCGTTTGAAGCCAACATGATTTTGGCTGAAAAGACGCGCCTGTGGTCCGAGAAGAGCGGAAAGATTGTGGGCATAGATCTCGCGGGCCCAGAGTCGGTGAATACGCTTTCCGATCCTCAAAAATTACAAGAGATGAAGCTGGTGTTTGATACGGTAGGCGAAGGTGTAGGCCGAACCGTGCACGTAGGAGAAACTCCGCATATTGATCTCGATACGTTCATCAAGACTATTGAAGCGCTTAACCCGCACCGCGTGGCGCACCCTATCGTGGCCTTTAAGTCCTGGTGGAATAAAAAAGATGACCGCGGATTAAAGCTGCTCAAAGAGCGCAATTTAACGTGCGAGCTTTGTGTGAAATCAAACTTGCTGACGCGCGCGGTCGCTGATCTCGCCGAATATGGCCGCATCATTGCAACTCTGGATGAATTTGGGATTCCGTATACGTTTTCAACGGACGCTCCATCTCTTCAGGGGACAAGCCTCGCGGGAGAGCTCCTTTTGCTGCTCGATAGTAAAGCAGCGAGCGAGGAACAAATTTTGCGCGCGCTGCAAGTGGCGCACGATAGAAGCTTCCTTCCGCTCCCGGGCCCTTCGTTTCTCGTGGAAACAAAAAAGAGTAAAGGCGGCCACTAATGCGGAGTTGGTAGCGCTCACAAAAAGGACTCCTCTCAAAGAGGCTTTCGCTTCGTAACCAGATTACTTTCGTAGGATGATTCATATGGCTATTGCTCAAGTTTCTCTTCCCCGCCGCAAAACAAAAATTGTGGCAACAGTCGGCCCCGCGTCCCGCGCTCCGGAGCGCATTCGCGAGCTTATTCTTGCTGGCACGAATGTGTTTCGCCTCAATTTCTCTCACGGCTCACCGGATGAGCACCTTGAGGTGCTCAATACTATTCGCGCTGAGTCTAAAGCGCTCGAAATGCCGGTAGGTATTCTCCAAGACCTTTCGGGTCCCAAAATTCGTATTTCAAACGTTGAGGGCGACTACGCAACGATTGTTGACGGCGGCTCAATTGAGCTTGGCTTTGCCCCCAAGGGCGCCCCCTCCCCTCTTTCCAACACGAAGAGAATTTACGCAGAGACGGTAAACCCTGCGGCGGTGCTAAAGCCTGGGCACCAAGTGCTGCTTGCCGATGGCATCATTGAACTTGTCGCGGACGAGGTCGGAACTGAGTTTGTGCGCTGCACGATTCGCAAGGGCGGAAGAATTCGCTCGCGCGTCGGAATCGCTTTTCCTGATAGCAATGTAGACCTTCCGGCGACGACCGAGAAGGACATGCGCGATCTCGACTGGGGAATTAAGCACGGGGTTGATTTCGTCGCGATTTCTTTTGTGCAAAACGCACAAGACCTCCTCATGCTGCGCGACGTGATCCGCGGCAAAAATAGTCCGATTCAGCTGATTTCGAAGATTGAACGTAAGATCGCTCTTGAAAACATCGAGAGCATTCTTGACGCATCTGACGGCGTGATGGTGGCGCGCGGCGACCTTGGGCTTGAGCTTCCGCTTGAGCAAGTACCGCTCGTGCAGCGCCGCTTGATTGAACAGGCAAATTTTCGCGGCATCCCCGTCATCGTCGCAACACAAATGCTGCATTCTATGATTACTTCTATTCGCCCCACGCGCGCGGAAGTAACTGACGTAGCTTTTGCAGTAATGAGCGGAACGGACGCGGTCATGCTTTCTGAGGAGACCGCCATTGGTGAGCATCCTCGCGTGTGTGTGCAGTATCTTGGTAAAGTGGCAATGGAGGCTGAAAAGACCTTCGAATTTGAAGAATACAAGCTTCGTCTTCGAAACTCCGACCGCTTGACGCTGCCGGACGCCGTTTCGTACGCGGCCTGCGCCGCCGCGATTAAGGTAAATGCAAGCGCGATTATCGCGTGTTCGCACACCGGGAACTCGGCGCGGCTTATCGCCAAGTACCGCCCTCAACAACCGCTCTTCGCTGCTTCAAGCGATGAAGGCGCCCTGCGCCGTATGTGTTTGGTATGGGGCCTGATGCCGGTTCGTCTTCCCCCGCGCAAGCAGGGCGAGTCGGAACTTGACCTGGCGATGCATACGCTTGAGGAGCGCTACGCCTTCCCGCGCGGAGCTCGCGCCGTTATTACGGGCGGTATCTCGGCCCAGAACCCTGGCTCCACAAGCCAGCTACAAATTCGGGAGTTTGAGGGCACACACGCGAAGAGCTAAGGAACCTCTCAGAAACCTCCCTACTTAAGACACCTCTGTGTACCTCTGCGACCTCTGTGGTGAAATTTTCGTCAAGGAATTCACCACAGAGGACGCGAAGGTACACAGAGGTGAGTTCTATAGAGATCCCCTTCTAACCCCCGAGAGCTACCTTGCGTCCGGGCTTATTCCGGTACATTGTTTCAAAGTGCTTAAAGTACCTTGGTACTGTTCATCGTAGCGGAGCGAACATGGGATTTCAGGATTTTGTAAGTGAAACAGAAGCCGCCACTCTTAGCGGAGTAAGCGTTGCAACCCTCAGGCGTTTCTCTGAGGTTGGCTATCTAAAAGTTGAGAAAGATGCCGACGGAGTTCCTCTTTTCTCGAAGTCGGAATTAGGCGCAGTTTTTGGGGCTCTGTCTCCTGCGGCCTTAGCCCCTACCAACTTTATGCCGTCAAGCTTTAAGCCAGCGAGCACCACCACGGTTGCTACCGTTGGAGCGCCTAACCCTTCTACAAATCCAAGCAAATCTGAGACTGCCAGTAGCGAGCCCACAAAAACCGGAGCCGTAACGAGCCTGTTCGAGCTCCTCGGGAAAGATAAGCGGCCTCTCAACCAGCAGGTAGAAAAGGACGTCGTCCCTCCTGCTGCCGCAAACTCCTTCTCCTCTCAGGTGAGCTCTGCTGCAGCGGTAGCTGCTGCGACAAGCGCCGCTTCCACGGTAACGACGAGCGCCCTTGCTGCGACTTCTGAAGCGCCTGCGATGGCGCCGAGCGCACCTTCAGAGGTTGCTTCGGCTACGGAAGTTCCGGCTCAGAGTCCCGCGTCCCCGGCCGCAGCGCCTCAGAACTTAAGCGCCGAAGGCACGGGAACGAGCGCGGCTCTTGACGAAGCGGCCGCGACCCAGATTACCCAGCTTACTGCGCTCCTTGATGATATGCGCAGCGAGAATCGAAAATTGCGCACAGTGGTCGATCTACAAGAGAAGATTCTCACCATTCGCGAGAATGAGATTCGCGATCTTAAAGAGCAGAGAGACTGGCTTAAGTCGCGGCTTGAGCGCTTGGAAGAGAAAGCAGACCGCGACCAGCTTCTGCTTCTTTCCGAGACCCAGACCATTCGGCGCCTCATTTCTCTTCAAGAGCCCAAGAAATCAACGTTTCGCTTGGCGCTTGATTGGTTAGGGGTAACAAGCACCAATCAAGGGAATGCGAACCAAGAGGGTTCGTCGACGATTGAAGTTCAAAATTCGCACCAGCAGCGCCCGGGGAATACTAATTCCAATTTCAGCGATTCATCACGCGGAAACGAGGCACGCAAGAATCAAGATAATAAGGGCGCGGGGCGCTCGAATCGCGAAGCTGCCTAGGAGTCTGTCCCGTAGAGGATTCTCACCTCTCAACGTGGTAGTGGCTACGGGCCCTCAAAAAACTCACCCCTGCGTCCCCCGCGTCCCCTGTGGTAAAATTTTCATGAAGAAATTCACCACAGAGGACGCAGGGGACAAAGAGGTACACAGAAATTTTACCACAGGGGACGCAGGGGTACGCAGAGGTATACAGAGGTAAACTTTTCTGAGGCTCCCTGACTAAAGGAGTACGGCGCAAAAAAAACGGGCGACTCGGTTTATCACCGAATCGCCCGTTTTATTTATTATGTATTTACGAAACTATTCTGCGGCCTTTGCTTCGGCGCCAACATGAGCCTCTACGCGGCGATTAACCGCACGTGCCCAATCCGTCTCATCAGCGAAAACAGGCTGGGACTCACCGAAGGTAACAGTTGAAAGACGCTCTGCGGGAACGCCTTGAGCTACGAGCTCCGCACGAACTGCTTCTGCGCGGTCCATGCCAAGCTTCTCGTTATACTCTTCGTTACCCCTAAAGTCGGTGTGTCCTTGAAGAACAACTTGCACCCCGCCTTGTCCCTTAAGAAGCTGCGCGAGTCTCTTCGACTGGCCTTCGCCAAGCTCTGAAAGCGCGCGCTTATTAAAATCAAAGTTCACATCAGGGAAATAAACCTGCCTACCAGACGCGCTCGCAACTGCGGCGGCACTTGAGCCTTCTTCAGTTGCTGCTTGCTCAGGAGAAGCGGCAGAGCCAAGCACCGCTGAAGGTCCCTCATAATTAAAAGGAGCGACAGAGCGGCAATCCGGAGCGCTCTCATCAGCGGAGAAACACTCGGGGCTTCTGAAATCATAAGGCTCACGATACCCGAAGACGCTACGAGTCGTCTCCGTGGATCCGGCGAGATAGCTGATCGGACGAGCTACGCCCTCACGAAGCAGCCAGCCAAGAGGATGAAGTACGTAGCCGATAAATCGAAGAGGATGACTCTCCGATTCGCGGTAGCGCGGCTGAGGATTATAGGTCGAGATACCATTGTCCGTAGGGAGCATGTCTTGCGCGAGAGCACTTGAAGCAGCGCCGCCAACAACAGCACCCGCAACAAGGAGACCGAGCACCATGCGTGAAGATTTCCAAGGGGCGACAGAAAATGCAAACTGATTCATCGGTTATCCTTTCGAATACAATCCTTGTAAAGCTCCCAGGCAATGCGCCTCAACGCAGTAGCTCTAATCCGTCGCTACTTTTTGCCAGAACTTGTCTTTGGCATTGAGCAAAAACAAGTGGCCCCGCATCGAACACGCCTTCACGCCCGCTCTACATTCCTTCGGTTCAGAAAAGCTACCACATGAGTCTGAGATGCGACCAGGTGAGATCTGGTGCCAGAAGGATTGTGCCTAGAATCAAGTTTGTTTGAGACGCGCCGCGACCAAGTTCACGGGGAAGACTCCTGAGTGGCTCGCCCGCTCTCCTGAAGACGCTAAATACATCATATATTCGGATAGTTATACCAACAAACACAATGCGCTCCTTGAATCCCTCCTTTCGCATCTCAAAGATGCGAGAAGTCGCGGGTAAAGGAAGACCACACGTTCACAATCATCGTTTTATTGGGAGAGTTATTGTGCGGTACCCCAGGTCAATCTCGCATCAACTGCGAATGTCTCTGCTCCTCGGCTGCGCTGCGCTCGCTTCCAATCTGATTGGATATGCTTGCTTCGGCTCGCTGCCGTGGCCCGAACTTGGAAACATTTTTATCTTCATGGCGGTTGCCTCCATGGGAACCGCGGGCGCCTTTGTTTCCGCGCTCGTTGCAACTTCTGGCTCTCTGCTTTTTTTCCCTGAGCAAGCGCAAGAGCTACGCCTCATATTTCTCGCCGTAGGCGCGTCTCTCATTTTACGCGCGGCGCCGCGCATGCAGCCCTTTGCTGCAGTTGGACTACTTTGGCTCTTTGCAATTCTGCCGTTCGCCGGTAGCGGCGGATGGAGTCCCGGATGGCAAATCGAATCCGTGATGGTGATGGGACTCTGGGATGTCTTGCTTGCGGTCGTGGCGGGACTCGCACTCATTAACCCCATTGTGTGGGGCGCCCTGACTTCGAAGCCCAGGCGCGTTGAATTAACGACGGTGTTAAGTCACGGCATCGCGGGGGCCGCGCTTTTCCCGCTTATTGGCGCCGTTACTATTTTTGGTTTTGATGCGCTGCTCGCGACTCCGCATGCGGCCACGGCTCTTGTTTCTCTTTCTGCCTTCTCTCTTATCATGGCCCTTTGGCTTTCTGAGCGCCTATCGCTTCTTATCCAAGCCCAAGAAACGTCTCTCCTTTCTGCGGGTGGCCCAAGGCGTTTTCGTAGCATTTCACAGTTTGCCTCAGAGATGTGGAAAGGTCGCCGTCAGCTTTGGAATCAAGATTCGGGGCGCTCTGTAGATGGGGCGGAGATAACTAGAAGCCGCGCAGTCCTCGCAAGCACCCAGGGACGCGACACGGGGATTTGCGCACTGACGCGAGGCGGCTCAGTTGCCTTCGTAAACGAGAAGTTCCGCGAGATGGCGGGAATTCAGCATAACGACATTCTTGGTAAACGCTTCGAGTCTATTCCTATGAAGCGGCGCTTCATGGAGGCAGCCACAAAATTAGTCGACGAATCCTTTGAAAAGGGCACGGGACGCTCTTCTGAGCTTAGGCTCAACCAGTTTCCCGATCAGCTGCGCTTTTTTAAGCTCAGCACGGAACTGCCGGACATCCGCGCTACCAGCGAGGCGCAAAACATGATCCTTACGGCTGAAGATATCACCTCTCGCCGCACCCTAGGTTTCGAAGTAATTGTTGAGCAGCGCAGAGAATCTTTGAGTGCGCTCGTGAGTGGGCTTAGTCATGCCCTCAACAATAGTCTCACCTCTATTGCGGGATATGCCGGCTCCGCGCGCCACCTCTCAGATCCAGTCGCCCTTGGGAAGTCTCTTGATTCGATTGTTGCCGCTACCAAAGACGCGGGCAACGTGGTGCGCCAGCTCCTTGATTTCGCCGACCTACGATCCTGCACGCCTAAGCCCGAGCAGCTGGAACAGGTACTCGGGCAGCACAAAGATCTCATGAGCAAAGCAGCAGGCGAAGCGTATGAAGTAGCTATCGATCTTGCGCGGGTTCCCTGCCCCGTCTCCTGCGACTCAGGGCTCGTTATGCAAGCGGTTACCAATCTGATTCTTCGTGCAAAAGACGCCTATGCGGCTGGGCGCGGGAGAATCTGGGTTTCGCTGGGCACTGAATCCTTTGGGGATGAAGCACTTCACCTTCTCCCCGGGGCCCGCGTAGGAACCTACGCCAGAGTGCAAGTACGGGACGAAGGAGCCGGGATGGCTCGTGAGACGCTGCGCCAGCTCCTCGACCCTGCCAAGTCTCAAGGATCGGAAGGTGAACGGGTGGGGCTACGTCTCGCCACTGCCTACGCGATTGTGCTTGCCCATGATGGCTTCTTAATCGCCGATAGCCAGCCCGAAAAAGGCACGACGGTCTCCCTGTACTTCCCTCTGCTTTCGGACGCGGCGCTTGCTATTGAACCAAGCTCAGTAAGCGCTACTCCAAAGTCGGAAGGTGCTTCAGCGCCTCGAAGCCAGGAACACATCTTGGTAGTCGAAGACGATGAGAACATTCGTGCCGTGGTGTCGTCCATGCTCTCTACTATGGGTTATGAAGTGGTAACCTGTAGCAGCGGGGACGAAGCGCTTAAAAAGTGCGCCGACCGGCGCTTTGACCTGGTGCTTGTAGATCTTGTTATGCCCCGCATGCATGGGCTTGAGGTGCTTGAGCGCATTAGAGGCGAATATCCTCACATGAAGACTCTTCTTATGACGGGCTCCGGGCATGTGCCTAACGGCAACCATCAGCGCCAGCAAGTGATTCCTAAGCCTTTTGATATGGAGACCTTAGCTTCCGCTATAAAGAGCTCACTTTCCTAGGGAGCCCCTGAAAAACTTCCAGTCTTCATACACCTCTGTGTACCTTCGTGTCCTCTGTGGTTAACTTCTACATGAAAATTTCACCACAGAGGACGCGAGGGTGCAGAGAAGTGAGTTTTTCAGAGGTTCCCTAGGTACTTTTCTGATAAGTAGCGCTTAAGCTTTTTTCGCAGAGAGCCGACCTCTCCACCGTAGGGTTTCGTGTTTGCGGTTTTTGGGGATGGAGAACGGTATGTCAAAGCGAGTGCTTGTGGTGGACGACGACCCCGTGGTTCGCCTGTTGGTGACGGAATATCTTTCAGCTCAAGGGTACACCGTTGAGACCGTTGAAAGTGGCAGCGAAGCCATGGATACCATCAACCGCTCGAAGCCTGACGTGCTCGTTCTTGACCTACTGATGCCCGACATGAATGGCATCGACGTCCTGAAACGTCTTAAGGGCAATCCTTCAACTGCCACCCTGCCGATTGTCATGATGTCCTCAGATTTTGATAGCGAGGCAATCACCAATAGCTACAACGTAAGCGCCGATGAGTACGTGCAGAAGCCTTTTGGTATGCGCGATATACTAAGCGCTCTGCGCAAAGTGGAAGAACCGGCTTCCTAAATTTCGCTTACTGCCAAAAGTGCTGGAGGCAGAAGCCCAAGAGCTTAGAAGAAATCTGCATTCGGGTATAACGCGAAGGTCGCGAAGGAGTAGTGCGATTCCCCTCGCGTCCTTCACGTTAAAACTAAGCGCATGTACCAGGCAAGTCCCACGATATTACCCGCCCTGCACAGCCTCTGCTACCTGCTCGCGAATGCGCTCAATATGAAGCGCTTTGCCGGTCGCGGGATCCATTTCGCAAACGACACCATGTAGCACAGGTTCCCCCGCCGCCACTTCGTAGGCGAAAGGCAGTCCTGTAAGAAACCGTTGGAGCGCGACTCGCGCGTCCATACCGATGATGCCGTCTTGGCTGCCGCACATGCCAAGGTCTGAAATAAAGGCGGTACCGCCGGGGAGCACTCTCTCATCGGCAGTTTGCACGTGGGTGTGGGTTCCAAAGACAAGGCTCACGCGCCCGTCGAGGTGCCGTGCCATGGCGAGCTTCTCGGACGTGGCTTCGGCGTGCATGTCGCACACAATCATCTTGCAATCTTTAAGAGGCCCCGCAAGGAGCGCGTCTGCGGCGCGGAACGGGCAATCAAGGGGAAAATTAATAAACACGCGGCCTAGGAGATTCATCACGCCTAATTTTTGACCACCCACCGTGACGACGACAAAGCCGTGGCCCGGAGCTCCAGGGGGATAGTTTGCGGGCCGTATGAGCCAGCTTGTGCGCGATTCGATGGCAACTTTGAGCTCTTTCTTCTGCCAGGTGTGGTCGCCGAGGGTAACCACGGTTGCTCCTGAGGCCCGAATATCGTCTGCAGTCTTGGCGTCAAGGCCAAGCCCTCCGGCCGCATTTTCACCGTTGATGATAACCGCGTCAGCGCCGTAACGTTTTACGAGCGTGGGGACAAGTCTCTGGAGCCCGACTCTACCCGGGCGCCCCACTACATCTCCTAGGCAGATAACTTTCATTAGGTTCTCTCTCCAAACAGCTCTGCCCCGCGCAGGGTGCCCGCGGCAAAATATTCTCTTTCATGACAGACCCAGTCCATTCCGATGTCATGCGCCTCGTGCGGCAGGGACGGGACAAGCTGAAGGCTCCAGCACACACCTATCACTAAAGCTTCAGCCATCCGCGGATCGGCGAGGAACCTATCATAATACCCCCCTCCGCGGCCAAGGCGCCCCCCTTGGCCATCAAAGGCAAGGCCAGGAACAAGCACTAAGGTTGAAGGGCCCCAGTCAGGAGAATAAAGCGAACCGGATTTTTCAACGGGCTGCGGTAAACCTCTCCAGCCTTCTTCGAACTTTGAGGACCAGTCGGTGTCGATAGAAACAAAGGTCATGCTGCGATCGGGGAGTGCGCGCGGGAGATAGACTTCGCGCGCATCGAGCTCTCCCGTGATGAGGGAGGACAGGTCAACTTCGCCAGGAAAATGCGCCGACCAGGCAAGAATGTGCTCAATCGGTTGGTCAATTTCTTTGCGAAAAAGCGTGCGCAAATTCTCACAGATTTCGGAACTCGCCGCCTGAACCCAGCGCCTATCAAGGCTTGCAAGGACGCGGCTCATATCTTGCCGAAGTTCGATTTTAATCTTTTTCCCCATCGCCCCCCCTTTTCGACTATCCGACATTCTGCGCTGCGCATGAGCGCGGAGTCTGGTGACCTCATCCATGATACGTGGTTCAGACTTCTTGCCTAAGAATATTGAACCTTCGCTATCGACATACTCGTGCTCACGCCCTCGTGCCCAGGTCACACCGAGCTACGTATTCATACGAACATTCGTTCGGACTCGTCGCCCTTTTTCAGAATGGCCCAGCAGGCGAGCCAACGCCCCTGACTCTTGGCGAATTTTCACCAAACCGCAACCCTTGCGAACGTCAACAACAATAAACTTCTAAGAGCCTGAAACCAGGTCGCTTCATCTCGCCTCATAACAAGAGAAGACAACTTCAATAGGCCCAGAACGTAAGGAATACGCGGCAGGTCGCCGATATTTCTTTCTTAAGGACTTTCGCAAGGAGCTTTCTAACTAGTGCGCGAGTGGTTATCGAGCATAGTGGTATTTCTTATTGTGGTGAGCAGCGCTGCGGCGCAAGGTTCGCCGAATGAGCCGAGCGCTCGTTTCACTGCAGCGGATATTCCAGGCGCTCTGCACCTACTCTTTGGCGATGACCTCGCGGCATTCACCGGTTTCACTCCTCAGATTCTGATAAGTCCCCAAGCGATGCCGAATGCATTTGCGCGCGGCGACTCTACCATTGTGCTTACCTCAGGACTCCTTGCAGCGATTAAGTCTGAGGACGAACTAGCCTTTGTGCTTGCTCACGAGGTTGCGCATCTGATGAAGCACCAAAAGCGAGCAGCCCAGTATTCCCTTCTCCCGCTCAGTTCGCGCTCGAAGTCGCTCCTAGAGCTCGAGTATGACGCAGATTTATTTGCCCTGCGTTTGATGAAACGAGCGGGGCTCTCGACCACTGCCGGAGCTTCGATACTTGAGCGAAATGGGAATTTTGGGGCTGAATTTGGGGCTCCTCTCTCAAGCACCCACCCTTCGCTCGTAGCGCGTCTTGAGCGCTTGAAGGCCCTTTCCTAAGGCCCCCTGCTGTTCATGCGCTTTATGCACCGACCTTGGCTGCTCTGGAGCGTGGGAGAACCACGGAGAATTCAGTCTAAAGGAGGCCTAAAATCGCTCAAGGGCTAACCGCCAGAAGCTAGTTTCCCGCCACTTTTGGGTCAAAACCGCGTTATCCGAAAAAGTGGTACTTACTGCACCCAAGCTGTTAAGCAATTTGCAGATACATCCGACTATTCATCAGTACCTAAGCTGCAGTAAGTGCTTACAACAGGTTACCTAAGAATACCCTATGGCACCTTCTCCTTCTGACCAGCCAATGGTGATGAGCCCCGCCGAGCGGGCCAAAGCCTTCGTTCTTATAGTGGAAAAAGACCCCACCGAGAGAAATAACATGCGCACCGCGCTTAAATCTCTTGGGTATGGTGCTTTTACCGATGTGGCCGACCATGCGGTTGCGCTTGAAAAACTTGCCGAGCGAAAGATCACGCACGTGCTTTTTGACGCGAAGGCCACCAAGATTCAGCCCAAGGAGTTTCTTCATAAGCTTCTTGAAAACGACAAAACTATTGTCGCTATCCCGTCTTCTTACGATCCTAACATCGACGACGTCTTTGATTTGCTGATCATGGGAGCCAAGGGCTACCTGGTAAAACCCTTCACGGTCGACACGCTTGAGCTGGCTATCGTCATGGCGTCTAAGGGTGAGCCAATGAACGATGCGGTCTTGAATGCAAGGGACCGAAACGAAGCGCTCGTCGCCATTTTGATGGGAAGCCTCGACAAGGCAGCTACCGTACTTCGTCAGGCACAGCAGTTTGAAACTGCCAAGCGCGAAATCCCCAAAGCCATCTCCGGCCTCAAGCGCTCCTCGGAACTCGCCAAAATGTTCGCCAAGGGCGGTGAGATGGGACTTATCAATGCGATTGAGAAATTCTGCATCGAAAGAAGTAAGGGTCCTGCGACGCGTCTTGGACGTCTTCGAAAGCGCCTCAATACTTCCCGGGTTGTTCCTGGAGAAGAGGGCAAGGAGGAAGAACCAAGCGAAGCAGCCGAGTAAGGTTTCACCTTGGGCCGTTCTACTTTAGGTAAGCTCTGAAAAAGTCCCCTCTGTGAACTCTGTGCCCTCTGTGGTTAGTTTAAATTGTTGAAAAACCAAAGAGGACACAGAGTTCACAGAGAGAAAAAATAAAATATCGAGTTTTTTCAGGGGTTCCTTAGATAGTGCGCGCGGGTCCTTTTGGTATTCTCCCAAATACCTTATCTTTAGAGTGTAATGAAAACGCGCTATTTCAGCACTTCCGCTTTTTCTCTCACCCTCAGTGGATGTTTGCTGCTCTTATGTGCGCCGCTTATGAGCGCCTTTTTTGCGCCCTCTCTCTGCCACGCAGACTCGATTACCGAGCTCATGGGCACCAAGCAGTACAAGAAAATCTCCCGTCGCCACACGGGCGGTAAAGAGCTCTACGGAAAGAAATGGCTTAAACCTGGTTCAAGTTTTGCGCGCGTCTTTACTGAAGATGACGGGGGAAAACTATTGCTCGATTGGCTAGGGGTAAGTTCAACGGGGCTCACCCTTGGCGCCTTGGATACCGAGCGACCCCTTGAGTACGCCTCCGCCACTCGCGAATTACTCACGAAGGACCTCAAGAAGATTTCCATCTCGGCGTTTCTGCCGCACCCCAAGTATCAAGACACTATCACGTTGGGGCTGATTGACACCTTCATCAAGTATGAACCCCCTAAACTAAAAATTCTCTATTCGAAGCAAGTTGAACTCCAAGGCGCGACAGGCACTTCCTATGAACATGAAACGGGTGCGTGTTCTCTTGTAGTGAAAGGCGCGAAAGGATCTCTGATAGTAGTAGAGACCAAGCGGCTTCAAGATATGGAGGTTCTGCTTGAGTTCGCGAAGAAGCTTGATTTTGTGCGGCTTGCGGAGCGGCTGGAGTCGTGATTGCTAAGGAACCTCTGGAAAACCTCGATACTTTGTTTTTTCTCTCTGTGATCTCTGTGCCCTCTGTGGTTTTTCAACAATTTAAATCAACCACAGAGGGCACAGAGATCACAGAGTGGAGTTTTTAACAGGCTCCCTAAAGCGGGTTTACTGAAACGAGCAGTGCATCATCAACCATATGCTCAGAGGTAGTGGTTGCTACTTCAGCGAATTGCATCGACCATTCCTCTATCGTCTGCCGCGCATGCGCGTATTGCTGATAGTCCTTGACGGAAAAGAGCGTCGATTTATCGGCCTCGCGGTCTTTGAATTCAAAAAGGATTTCGCCGCTCGCCCCGTCCTTTACTACGCCCTCTATGGCGATACTTCCGGTGCCAAGGAAACGAATGGCTCCCCCACCTGGGACAAAAAATCCGCCTATGGTAGCAAGCGCCTGAATACCCGGGTTCGTGGGGACCACCTCTACAAGAGCAAGATCAACCAAGAAACCATCGGTGGGCACTTCCTCCACAACCTCAAATGATTTTCTTTTCTCCTCCTTAGGTGCCTCTTCTTGAGAATCTTCCTCCTCCTCTTCGCCTAACCCTTCGGCGGCGTTCTTAAAGCGCTCACGAAGATAACGCGCCATCTCATGGAGCTCCTCAATACGCTGCCGCTCAATGCTAGGTGGAAGATCCATTTTCTTAATACGGCTAATCGCATGCTCAACGTTCACTTCGTCGAAGTAGATCTTCTCGTATTTGCGGACGAGCGCGTCCCACTTCTTTTCGTCGGAAACATAAATGCCGTTGAAGGGGGCCCGCTCACGCTTCTCCACAAGTACGTTCCCATGCGGAAGAAAGGGGGTACTCTCTAACTGGCGTGGCCGCACCAAAGAGCACGAGCACACGAGAAGGCAAATCAGAAGCAGCGAGAACAATCTAGTCATGCACAACCCCCAAGCTCCCCCTCGGAGAGCAATTGGCTCAGCCCCCTACTCCGCAAGCAGAGCTTCAATTTTTTCGACTACCGTTTGGCTTTGCGGGTTCGAAAATGACCCAAAGCGCGCACGCAGAGTGCCCTTTCTATCGATCAGGAACTTTTCAAAATTCCACTCAATTTCTCCCTTGAATTGCTCACCGCTTTCCTCGGTAAGGAGCTTAAAGAGTGGTTGCTTTTCTGATCCGCGCACATGGCCCCGTTCATACATGGGAAAAGATACGCCGAACTTCACGCGGCAGAACTCTTGGATTTTCTTGTTTGAACCCGGCTCCTGATTTGCAAAATCATTGCTGGGGAAACCCGCTACAACAAAGCCCTTGTCTTTATATCGCTCATAAAGCTTCTGAAGATCACTGTACTGGAGAGTGAAGCCGCATTTTGAGGCAGTATTCACCACGAGTACTACTTTGCCCTGGTATTGTCCTAGGTCGCTTTTCTCACCTTCTATTGAGGTTGCTGATATTTGGTAGAATTTCGGTTTCTCGCTGCCCTTTGCAAGGGAAGCAGGCTGCGCGTTTGTTTCTGAGCCCTGCCCGCTAGTGCCAGATTCAGTCTCCGCTAGACTTTGACGCGCCAATGGTCCGACGCCAGCTAAAACAACTGCCGAGGCAAAAGCCAGGAAAGCAGCCAAGCACCGCGCATGTGAGCCACTCCTCTTTTTGGGAAAAGGCATTACCTTAGGGGTCTTTTCGTAAGGGCAGTCTGAGGCCATAAGCTATGCACCTTTGCTGATAGCGATTCTTTCTGGGGCGCGAGGCCGATCAGGCTGCCGCGCCCTCTTGAAACATTAGACAGGAAAAACGACAGGCGCAACTTGGGCGCGCCACATCACGAGGCCCGCCCATAAGATTTCAGTCTACGAGAAAGTCGTTAAGGAGACCCCTCGCCTACTTTTTAGCAGAAGCCTCAAGGTTAAACCCGGTGGTCTCTAGCTCGCTGGCGAGAATGGTATAGGCGCGTGCTGCCGCAAGCTTAACTTTTGCTACTTGGTCAGCGGCTGGGGGAAGACCTGCAACCTCTGCAGATACTTGCTCTGCGATTTGACCATACTGCTTCTTCACTTCAGTAAGTGCGGCGCGGCTCGTGTATCCGGCATTAGGGAGAAGATCAGAGAAGGCCGATTCAAGAGACTTTGCTTGAGCTGCCTGCTCTCCGATAGAGGAAGCAGCGAGAGCCCCATCAATAGCTTTCATCGCTTGGTCGAGAGACTTGGACGCTTCCGCGGAAAGAGCGCCGGAAGGGACGCGCTTTTGCACAGAGGTAAAGCGCTCGCGTGCAAGACCAAGTACTTCATCCAGGGACTTTGTCTCTCCGCGCGGAGCGCAGCCTGAAGCGACAAGGAGTAGAAGTGAAGCTACAAGGGTGAGAGAAAATCGGGGCGCTACTTTCATAAGCACAAACTCGGAAAAAGACAAAGAATCCTCGAAGGATACGTATTTCTATAGCGCACGATTGGGCGTGGGTAAATATGTCCTCTCAAGAGCATAAAACAGGGTTAAGGGACTGAGCCCTGCTCTCAGGGCCAAAGAGGGCTACAATTTCGCAAGCCCGGCTCGATAGGCCTTGGCCTGCGCGAAAGTGGCCTTTTTCTCTGCCTCGGTCATGCCGCCAAGGGTGCGGTACACCATCCCAATGCGAGGATTACGGTCGAGCAGCGCTCGATGCCTCTCAAAGAACTCCCAGTAGAGGCTGTTAAAGGGACAACTCCCGGGACCGTGGCGCTTGCCTGGGTCGTAGGTGCACGCGCCGCAGTAATTGCTCATCTTCTTGATGTAGTTAGCGCTTGATACGTAGGGCTTGGTCCCCACGATGCCTCCGTCGGCAAACTGACTCATGCCGCGCGTGTTGGTGATTTCAACCCATTCAATAGCATCGATGTAGATTCCTAAATACCACGCGTCCGCGGCCTCCGGCGAGATACCGGCAAGGAGCATAAAGTTCCCAGTTACCATGAGCCGCTGAATATGATGTGCGTAGGCGTGGTCAAGCGACTGCGTCACCGCGCTCTTCACGCACGCCATCTGCGTCTCTCCCGTCCAGAAATACTCAGGGAGCGCCTCGGTGTGCCCAAAGAAGTTTCGCGACTTAAAGCTCGGCATCTCTGCCCAATAGATGCCGCGCATATACTCGCGCCAACCAAGTATCTGGCGAATGAAGCCCTCCACTTGCGCGAGAGTTATCTCCGCCGGTCTTTCCCTCCAGGCCTTCTCCGCCTGCGCCACAACTTCGCGCGGAGAGATCATCTTCGTATTGAGCGCAAAGGAGAGCAGCGAATGGAAAAGAAAGGGCTCCGACGCATGCATGGCATCTTGATACGTCCCAAAGTGCGGCAAACATTCGTCTAAGAACCGAGCGAGCACCTGAAGTGCTTCGGCCCTGCTCTTGGGCCAAGGGAAGGCGTCGGGATTAATCCGCCCTATGGTGGCTATCTTTTGGGTCTCAAGGAGCTGAGTCAACTCTCGTACCTCGTGCCGAAACGGTAGCGCGGCGGGAGGAGGCGGCGAGCCTTTGTAGCGGCTTCGATTCTCGTGGTCGAAGTTCCAGGCGCCGCCCTCGGGCTCTTCGTCATTCATGAGCACACGGTGAACGCGCCGCATATGCCGGTAGAAGGTCTCCATGAGATAGGTTTTTTTGCCTTTAAAAAGCGCGGCGAATTCATGCCTTTCAGTATAGAAATGCTCGCTTGAACAAGCGCTCACCTCACCCGAGAAAGTTTGCGCGAGCGCTTTTAGTTGCTCATCAAGCCGCACTTCATCTGGCTCCTGATAGTGCAGCTCTGTGGTCTGATGCTCGGCTGCTAACATGAGCAGATTCTTGTCGATGCGGTGCTGGTTGCGCGGATCGTCCAGCGTAAGGTAGTCGACGTGATACCCTCTTTCACGAAGTTCATTTGCGAACGTGCGCATCGAGAGAAAAAAGCCCACCACTTTTTGGATATGATGCGTGACGTACGAGGCCTCTTCCCGCACTTCCATCAAGGTATAGACGACCTGTTTTTGTGCACTGCTTGGCGTGTCAAACCAACTATGCTGCGAGTTCAGCTGATCGCCGAGGATAAGACGAAGTACTTTCATAAGTTCTTACGCGAAATCGAGCGCGATGAGTTCTCCCCTTTCGTTCACCGGAGGATCTTTGGGAAAGGAAATATCAAAAAGAGTTCCTGCTCCTGGCTGGCTTGTCACGTCAACTGTTCCGCCGTGGGCTACCACCACGTTTTTCACTACGAAAAGTCCAAGCCCCGTTCCGGTAACGTCTCCATGTTTGGCAAGTCTGGCAAAGCGTTGGAAGAGCCCATTAACTTCTGAAGGCTCCATGCCACTACCGGTGTCTTTCACTCGCAAGTGAAGACGCCCCTCTTCCACCGCAAGACCAAGCGTGATGCGTCCGCCTTTGGGGGTAAACTTAAGCGCATTACTCAGCAGGTTTCCCAAGGTACGCTCGAAACCAAGACGATCGAGCTTCCATTCAATGGAAGATGCGCACCAAGATTTCTCAATCGCAATAGCGCGTGACTGAGCGACGGGCGAAAAGGCCGATACCACCGTCTCGACCGAAGCAATGACTTCAGTCATGACAGGCTTTAGAATGAAGGCCCCTTCTTGAATGCGGCGCGCGCTTAAAAATTCATCGATTAAATTTACTGCGGACTGCGCGGACGAAGCTATGCGCAGGACAAGATCCTTCACCCGTTCGGGAGAAAGCGGAGTACTCGCGATCAGATCTGCCGAGAGAAGTATCGCCCCCAGAGGCCCTTTGAGGTCATGGGTCGTAGTAGAGAGAATTTCTCGCTGGAACTTTTCGCGTCGTTTGCGCTCTTGCACATCTCGCACCCACACCACCAGTCGGCGTGTCCCTCCCTGCGCTAGACCACCCTGCTCAGAACTCCCGTGGCCAACCCCTGCTTGACCGAAAATGTCTGAGGCGCCTCCGGCGACCACCGAAAAGCTCATATCAAAGGCCGCGTTACCACCTCCCTCAGGAACTATTTCGGTGCTCCACACGGCGCCGGCGGCGAGTGACTGGCGCTTCTCCTCAATGAGCCGAAGCGCACGATCGCGCTGCGAAACTTTGCTTCCGATGAGATCGGCGACGTGCGCGACCGATCCTCCTACAAGACTCGCAAAAGCAACGAGCGCTGAATTTGCATAGGTTATTCTTCCGTCTTCATCGGCAACCGCGAGACCATCCGAACTGTTTTCAATCGCCGCACGCAAAGCCCGCATTTCTGCTTCGAGTTTAAGTTTCTCAGCCTCAAGAGAACGCTGGGCATAGAGCCGCGAGAGGGCAAAACCAAGAACTTCGCGAAAGTTACTGTCGAAGTCTTTGACGAGAAAGTCATTTGCCCCAAGGCGCATCGCTTCGACGGCGTCGCGAAGTGAGTTCGACGAAGTGAGGACAATGACCGGTACTCCCGGAGCTGTTTCGCGCAGGCGTGCCACGTTCCCTTCGGGAGGAGCATCCGGCACATTTAGGTCAGAAATAACAAGATCAAACTTTGCTGCGCGTGCGGCCTCGAGCGCGAGCGCCAGAGTTGGCTGATGGTCTACACTTCCTGCAAAGCCCTTAAGGGCGCGGCGAATAAGATGTGCGTGCGCAGGGTCATCTTCAAGCAGCAGCACGCGCTCAAAGAGAGGCGTTGCCGGGCTCGTCACCAATGTTGGATCTGAAGGTACGCTCATGAGAGACTTTCTATTCGGCAGACTTTTGGCCTGAAGTAAGGACAAGTTTAAGGGGGCGCCTGCCCTACCGCCATGGGCTAATAGGCCCCAGCGAGGCATTGAATCCCGCGAAAGTTATGCTATCTGTGCAGCCTATGATTAAACCCGATCACTGGATCCGACAATTCGCAGAAAAGGGCGGAATACTCCCCTTTAACCCTGAGCAGATTAACCCCGCGAGCTACGATGTAACTCTCGGGAACCACTGGATCTGCCCTACGCGGCAACCGGAAGAGATTATGGCGAGCTCCTTTACGCTCTTCCCCGGAGAGGTGATTCTTGCGACCACACGCGAATTCCTCAAAATGCCGCGCGACGTGGTTTGTGACCTCAAATTGAAGAGTTCTTTAGGCCGGCTCTGGCTTAATCACAGCTTGAGCGGTTGGATTGACTGCGGATTTGAGGGGCAAGTCACCCTTGAGCTTCAAAACTTAGGCCCCTACCCCCGCTCCCTCTCCGAGGGCATGCGGGTCGCCCAGCTCGTTTTCTTCACCATGGAGAGCGCGCCTGAGCTCGCCTACGGAGAAGGCGGTAGAGGGCATTATCAGGGCCAAAAAGGGGCTACCAAGGCCTGGACCGAGGAGTTCTTCCCCAAGCAGCTCAAGGAGCCGACCAGAAGTAGATAACTAGCTGAAATGTCTGCTAGCCAAGCTATCACCTTAGTGTTCTCTGTGTTCTTAGTGGTTGTTTTTCTAACCACTAAGAACACAGAGAACACTAAGGAATGAGGTTTATCCTTTAGAAAGCTTTCCCCGCTGCCTGCAATTGCGGCAAAAATGCAGATTTATGTTTCTCCGGGGGCAAAATCCCAGGTCGCTTGAGTTATGCTGGTTTTATTGTTAAACAATTCGAGCTTTTGAGTTTTTATTTGAGTGTAGTGCGGTAGGATATGGCAAATCATAAGTCAGCAATTAAGCGTCATCGTCAGAGCCTGAAGCGTCGCGATCGTAATCGTAACGTAAAATCGGCTATCCGTTCTTCTGTTAAGGAAGTCCATGCCAAGATCGCCGCAGGCGACGCCAAGGGTGCCCAGGAGCTTCTCCGCGCCGCTGAGAGGCTCTTAAGCAAGGCCTCAGTGAAGGGTATTTTGCATCCGAAGAACGCCTCACGCCGCATTAGCCGCTTAGCTTCCCAAGTTTCCGCTAAGAGCTCTGCAGCTCCTAAGAAGGATGCGCCAGCGAAGGCGAAGAAGGCTCCCGCTAAGACTGCCAAAGCTAAAGCTTAAGGCCTTTAGCTTAAAAATTCAGGACGCGGCCTCAAGCTGAGTCAAAAGGACGCGAAGGAATAAAACCCTTCGCGTCCTTTGCTTTTTAGGGGCACGGCGCGCTCAGTGAATCCACCTAGGCAGGCCCCCTAGAAACACCGTTAGAGGACTAGAAAAAGTTATAATTCTCCACAAAGCTGCGGGTTGCTGAGTTTATCAATAAACCTCTTTCCAAATCTTTCCGATTCACTCCTCACGAGTAGAAATGCGCTGCACATAGAGGCGCTCAACGAGGGAAGGTCATGACAACAAGCACCACGACTGAGTCTACCGAGGGAGGATCAGCAGCCTCCTGGGCAGAGGCCAAGAAGCAGGCCGCAGCCCTCGGTGTAATCCCTTCCTCGTTCAGCGTGGTGGTGCGAGCCCTTATCAACGATCAGGTTACGTTTAAAGCTAAGATACGCGCTTCAAACAAGTTCCAAGTCGCGCGCCTCCTCAAAGGCCCCTCTTTTAAGGTCATGCTCTATTTTGCGACGAAGTCGCTGCGCCCGCTGAAACTGGCCGGGCTTTCAAGCTGGAACGTGGGCTCCATGATGACGGCCTTTGAGCCTCTCGATCTTGCGGCTTTGATTGCGAGCTTTGTGTACTACCGCAAATGCAAAAAACTTGTGCCGGAGCATGCATGGGGGAACTTTAATCTTCCACTGTGCAAGGAACCGCAGTTTGGGGCGGCGATTGGGACGGCCGTCCCGGAGATTGGCGCAGGATTGGGACTTGTTATCAGCAGCTTTCAACATTTTGCGCGCTGCTCCTTTGCGCTCAAACACGTGGATGCTTATGCGAAATATTCCGCTCAGGCCAAATCGGGAACTGCGGCGAGCATTCTTCGCCTTGAGCAGGAAAGTTTTGGATGTTCCGCTTCTCAGGTGGCCGTGATGCTTCTTTCTGCGGCAGGTTTTGGCACCGATATCGGAAACGGACTTTCCATTGCGCTCGACCCGAGCCGTCCCTCAGCGACGCTCAAGGACGAGTGGGCTGCGCGTATGCGCCATGCCCGCATTTGGGTCGACACTGCGCTTCAGGGTCTCGATCAGCCAAGTGACAAAATCGCAGCTCGGTTCTTCCCCAACAACGAGCAACATGAGTGGCTTAAGCAATACAACAATCTTGTTCGGGATGGGCAAATTGGCTGGCTGCAGCGCACGAAGTCAGACCTGACGGCAAAAGAGGCCCCTGAGCTTTTCGCTGTAGCCAAAGGAACAGAAGAAATTCCAGATGCACTCCGCGATGTATTCTCTCTTGAAGAGATTACGAGCATGGAAGAGGAAGATTTTGATGAACTCATCGATCAAATCGATGAGGATTCAGCTTCCGGCAAACATCCCGATGTTCTTGATGGCAAGGATCTTAATGCTATCGAAGACATTGTTGCTTAAAAACTTAGGGAACCCCTGAAAAACCTCGATACCTTATTTTTCCTCTCTGTGATCTCTGTGCCCTCTGTGGTTTTTTGAGCAATTTAAATCAACCACAGAGGGCACAGAGCTCACAGAGTGGACTTTTTCAGAGACTCCTTAGTAGTTAATAAGACAACCACTAAGAACCCGAAGACCACAAAGGGGAATGCGGGTCCCTGAAAGTCACCCTAAAAGCCAGCCTAAAAGTCAGGAGCCACGGCATTGTCATACACAATGCGCGCGGTCTCATCAGCAATCGCACTAAAGGCTTCCTCTTCCTGACCACGAGCAATTTCGCGCGAACCGCCCTCTGAAAGCTGAGTAAGGTCTCCGGCTCCTAGCGAGTTGCCTGCGAAATCTGGGGACGAGGTCACCACGACGCTGCGCTCCGCACCAAAAGATTTCGAAACCGAAAGATTCATGTCGCGCCAGAGCACGGGTCCAGTCACACGCCGAAGCTCCGCTGCAACTTTAACGGTAGTATCAAGCTGCAGCGCGGTATCAGTACGCGAGGTAACGCTGCCAGTGTTTCGGCTCACTTTGAGAATTCTTGCTTTAAGCACGGCATCTGCTTCGCCTACGTCGTCAACCACCGTGACGACCCCGAAGCGCTCAAATCTATCGCGCAAGGCTTCCGTGAGAAGCTCAGTGAGCGCGAGTTCTGTGGTGCTATTTTCTACCCGCGGCACGTAAACTTTTTTCACATCGGGGGGCAAAACACTTCCGCCGCCTTGCAGGGTATACCCGCAGGAACTGAGCGCGAACGACACCAAGAAAACCCCCAACGCCCGAGCTACAAACGCTACTTGCTGTCTCATTACGGTACCCAAAGATATAGACCCAGTTAGGGAACCTCTGAAAAACCTCGATATTTTATTTTTTCTCTCTGTGATCTCTGTGTCCTCTGTGGTTTTTTGAGCAATTTAAATCAACCACAGAGGGCACAGAGTTCACAGAGTGGACTTTTTCAGAGGCTCCTTAGGTTCCCATGAGATTCGCCGTTAGGAAACAGGCGGATTTCCAAGGAGTGTGTCCAGTAAAAACATACCCGTTCATTGCGGACACACTCCGTCGGTAGGCTGTCCCGCTGCCACCAACCACAACCTATAGTGGTATAAACTCTCTGCGGGACAGACTCCTAGCCCTTCCGCGGCCGAATCGTGGCAATTCTTTTGGGAAAGGTATCAGTGTAGGCCAGAATCCCTTTACCCCGCTTTCTAAGACCCTTAAGCGCCTGGGCTACGTCTCCTTGGGCCGACTGAGCCCGGGCGAGGACCGCAGCATGGACGCGGACTAATTCTTCGCCCTGGGGGCTCGATAAGACGTTAGCAAGGGTCTCCCCCACTAAGGACTGCCAGCGCTCGAAATGTTCGGTATAGGATTCAACAAGCCCTACAAGCTCTGGTGAGTCGGAGTCAGACCTTAAAATCTCCTCAGCCTTTTGCAATAGGTCAGAAAGTTCACGCATGTAGTTACCGCTCTCTTTGCCTATTTTCTGGCCGCTGAACTCGCCCCAATCTGGCGATCCTCTCGCCGAACTACATCCCCATTACGTTGAAACCACAATCTACGTACATGACTTCTCCCGTTACGCCCGAACCAGCGGAGCTAAGGAGGAACATGGCGCTATTGGCAACGTCTTCTAGGGTCACATTCCGCCGAAGAGGCGATTTCTCAGCAAACTTGCTAAGAAGCTCTCTAAAATGAGGAATTCCCGAGGCAGCAAGTGTTTTAATGGGACCGGCGGATATCGCATTGACGCGAATATTGTTCGGGCCGAGATCGGAGGCCAAATAACGTACAGACGACTCAAGCGCGGCCTTTGCAACTCCCATTACATTATAATTGGGAACTACGCGCTCGGCGCCCAAATAAGAAAGGGTAATGATAGATCCCCCGTCCTTCATCAAGGCCTCGGCTCGACCTGCAAGGGCGACAAGGGAATACGCAGAAACGTCGAGTGCAAGCGCAAAGCCCTTACGCGAAGTCTTAGAAAACCTTCCTTGGAGGTCTTCACGATCGGCATAGGCTACTGAGTGCACAATCCCATCTAATTTCCCCCACGTCTTTTCCACCGTCTGGAAAAGAGCTTCAATCTGCTCATCGGACTGCACATCACAAGGCACTACATTTTCGCAGTTAATACTCGCGGCAAGGGGCCTGACCCGCTTCTCAAGAGCTTCACCGGCAAAGGTCAGCATCAAATCCGCGCCTGCGGCATGCAGACCCTGGGTAATTCCCCACGCGATGCTGCGCTCGTTCGCAATGCCAAGCACAAGAAACTTCTTCCCCTTAAGTCCATCCGAGAAGAAAGGACGAGAAGTTGAAGTTTGTTCTGATGCTGAAGGATTTACTATTGATGAGTTCATAAGCTCCATTCGGAAAATTTAAAATACGCTGGGCCCCCATTCGCAGAAACGCCCCGCTCATGCCACTCGAGTTGCCTCTGTGACACAAGCGAGGCGCTTACCAAGCCTCACGACTAGGAGAATATCCCCTACTCTGCAGAGGCCTTTTTCTTAGCTGCTCGAGGAGCCTTTGCTTTTACTTCCTTAGCCTCACCTTCTTTCGAAGGAGCCTCTTTTGCAGCCGACTTCGCAGAAGACTTCTTCGCGCCGCCCTTTGAGGTCGCACTCTTGGTTGCAGCCGCGCCTTCAGCCTTGAGGAACTCAATCATTCCCATCTCTGCGGCATCTCCTGCACGCACACGAGTACGAATCACGCGAGTGTATCCACCGCTACGATTCTTGAACCGCGGTGCAATCTCACTGAAAAGCTTGTGTACTGAATCCTTCGTGGTGAGGTACCCAAGTGCCAAGCGGCGATTGGAAACCGTATCCACGAGCGCAAGTGTTACGAGCTTCTCAACCACACGGCGAAGTTCCTTCGCCTTTTGGATGGTTGTTTCAAAGCGCTCATGCTCGATCAACGAGGTAGCAAGATTTCGGAACATCGCACGGCGGTGAGACGGGGTCCGACTAAATTTTCGATACGATCCTTGGTGCCGCATAGGCCCTCTCTACAACTAATCACTTGCTCTACATCTGCGCTCAACTTGCCCTCGCATTACTCTGCGAGGCGCCGCGATCAATACTTCTAGGGAGCGCCCTAAAAAGATTGCGGACAACGCCCAAACACTGGTACCAGGCCTTGACTCTCTAAGCAGTACCACAAAAGGACTAGTTAGTCCTCATGCGGAGCCGCCATTGTGAGCCGCCCTACTTAGTGCTCAGGGTTCTCCTTAAGCTGGTCGAGCTCCTTACGAGAAGGGAAGCTCTCGAGTCTCATTCCGAGAGAAAGCCCCATTTCAGTGAGGATTTCTTTAATCTCGTTCAAAGACTTACGACCAAAATTCTTTGTACGAAGCATCTCTGCTTCCGTGCGCTGAACAAGCTCGCCAATGTACTTGATATCGGCGTTCTCGAGGCAGTTCGCGCTGCGTACGCTGAGCTCGAGCTCGTCGATACGGCGGAAAAGATTCTCGTTAAGACGGCGCTTCGGCTCTTCGCCCTTCGGCTCCTCGCGCTCAACAATCACTTCGTCACCGAAGAAGACTGCGAACTGGTCAACGATAATTCGTGAGGACTCGGCAATCGCGGAGCGAGGATCGACCGCACCGTTGGTCCAAATTTCCATGGTGAGTTTATCGTAGTCAGTGCGCTGTCCCACACGCGCGTTGGTGACATTGATATTCACACGGCGAATCGGGGAGAACAGAGAGTCAATGAAGATGGTTCCTACAGGAGCCCCCTCGACCTTGTTCTTTTCGGCTGGAACATATCCACGGCCCACTTTAACCGTGACCGTCATCTTAAGCGTTGAACCAGCAGAAAGCGTCGCAATATGGGCTTCTGGGTTAATTACCTTAACCGCAGGATCGCCTTGGAGCATGCCGGCTTTTACGACACAAGGACCGGTCGCTTCGATGCGCATATGCGCTTCGTCTTTCTCATCGAGAGTAACCACTACCTCTTTGAGATTAAGAACAATTTCAGTCATGTCCTCTACTACCCCTGGGATAGTTGAGAACTCATGCATCACACCATCAACTTGCACTGATGAGATAGCAGCGCCTTGAAGGCTTGAAAGAAGCACGCGTCGAAGAGTCGTGCCCAAAGTAACGCCGAACCCTCTTTCAAGAGGCTCCGCTACAAACTTGCCGTAACGGCT
>JBIKWF010000032.1:0-41185 GCA_044356455.1 Bdellovibrionota bacterium
CCGGGCAGGTAGAGATTTATAGGGAGAGACTCTGCTGCATTAGCTGGCTAAACCGCTGCCTGTGTGAGCACATCGCAAGGCGCGCCAATGCGGAGGATAAGTGTACGGGGAGGTTCTGGGAGGGGCGCTTTAAGTCCCAGAGGGTGCACGACCTATCCGGTTTGCTGGCCTGCAGCGTATATATTGATCTAAACCCCATCAGGGCGGGCGTATCCAGTACCCCGGAGGAAAGCGACTACACGAGTGTTCAAGACAGGATTAGAGCCCTTAAGAGAACGCCATTGCAGCATCAGGATCTCCCAGTGGTTAGTTCATACCCTCCACTGCTCTCCATAGAGGAGGCTACCGATAAGCAAATCACAACCAAGGAATACCTAAGTCTCGTTGATGCCACGGGACGAGTGGTTGTCGATGGCAAAGGGAGTATTCCAAGTAACCTTGAGGAGATTCTGGTTCGCCTCAATATCAAACCAAAGAGCTGGCTTGATACCACCACGAACTACCGCCACCGATTTCGAAGGATGGTAGGACCCGCTCGGGCGCTTATCGAAGCTGCTGAGAAAGCGGGGAAGTGCTGGTTCCACGGAATCAATGCGGCGCGTGTGGCCTTCGCTTAGAATTAATTTTATCAGATGATTTTTTGCTCACACTCGCGCTCTTCTAGCCTTGTTTGAGCTGTCACCTTTTCCCCGCAAGTAAAGTTACCTCTAGCTATACAGGGCTGGGTTTCGATTTTTCGTTCCTGGGAAATCGGTTGGGCTGTTTAGCTGTGTGGGAAATATGGGTGTCCTAACTAGGGCTAGCTTGGGCCCTAAGAAGGGCCATTCACTATTTCTGAAAACATGGGTGTCCTAGTTAGGGCGAGAAATTAGGGAGGGCTTTGTTATAGGAGGGATGTGCCGGTCATTTCTGCAGGCTTTTTCAGGCCCATCATGGCAAGTAGGGTGGGGGCTACATCGCACAAGGCGCCTCCGGGGCGCAGAGTCTTTGCTCCAGGATGTCCCACTACGATGCAGGGGACAGGAAAGGTCGTGTGAGAGGTGAACGGTGCGCCGGTTTCGTAATCAATCATCTGCTCGGCATTTCCGTGGTCTGCGATAATAATAGCCTCGCCGCCTGTGGCTTCTAGGGCTGTTATCATGCGCCCGAGACATTCGTCCGCCGTTTCAACTGCTTTTACTGCGGCATCAAAGACTCCGGTGTGTCCCACCATGTCGCAGTTTGCAAGATTTACTACGATGACGTCAAAAGCGCGCGACTCAATGGCTTGTACTACTCCGTTGGTCACTTCTCGAGCGCTCATTTCTGGCTTTAAGTCATACGTTTTGACGTCGCGCGGAGAGGGGACCATGCGCCGCTCTTCTCCTTTGAGGATGGTTTCTACGCCGCCATTAAGGAAATAGGTGACATGGGGGTACTTCTCGGTTTCGGCGGTGCGAAGCTGCGTGAGCCCAGCAGCCGAGATTACGTCGCCTAGGTGATTCTTGATTTCGATAGGCTCAAAGAGAAACGGGAGGTGTAGCTTTGCATCGTACTCAGTGAAGCCGAGAGTCCTCGATGAATCAAAGGGCACGCGTGCGCGTGGAAAGCCGCTGAAATCTTGCGAGCAAAGACTGCCTACGATCTGGCGCGCCCTGTCTTCTCGGAAATTATAGAAAATAAATCCGTCCGTAGGGGAAGGTGTGTAAGGAGCCGTGGGGTCTCCTATAATGCAGGGCTCGATAAACTCGTCGGTAACGCCCGCTTTATAAGCAGCCTCGATTGCCGCCCGCGCTGAGGGGGCATGCGCGCCTTCCCGCGAAACCACCGCACGAAAAGCGATTTCAGTGCGCTCCCAGCGCTTGTCCCTGTCCATGGCATGGAATCGGCCGCTCAAAGTTGCGACGTGAATACGGGGATATGCAGCAAGGAATCGCTCAAGATCGGCAATTTGCTCGCCCGCTCGGTGCGGTGAGGTATCACGTCCGTCGGTGATGAGATGCAAGAGGATTTCCCCTTTAAAATCTGCAGAGAGGCGCTCAAGCAAGAGATAAAGGTGGTCACTATGCGAGTGCACTCCGCCATCGCTAAAGAGTCCCATCACATGTATGCGTGAGGAGCCCGAGAGGTTCTTGAGAAAACCGGCATAACTTGCAGTTGAAGCCAGAGAATTCTTCTTCAAGGCATTCGAGATTCTCAGGAGCCACTGTTCAACTACGCGGCCCGCGCCAATGTTTAAATGGCCGACTTCTGAGTTCCCCATCTGGCCTTCAGGAAGGCCCACCCTCTCTCCATGCGTGGTGAGAGTGGTGAATGGGCAAGATTGGGATAGGCGGTCGAAGTTAGGCTTTCTCGCTTTGGCAACCGCATTGCCTTCTTCACGAGGGTTAAGTCCAAGACCATCAAGGACGCAAAGGAGAAAGGTGCGCTTGGAGTTCGTCATAAAGGTGCCTGCTCAGGAAGAAATCTACTTTAGGGGGTCGACAGTCGAGCGGGAGGCGCATGGGCCGCGCTTCCTCCAACAGATCCGTTCTGCTCTGGGCGAAACGCCACGCGCTCGTCGTGGGCTAATGCTTTAAGCGTCTCAGTAGACTCCTTGTACGCGCCAAGCCCACTTAAGCAAATGCCCCGCAAGAGCTGCGCCTCGCGCTCCATCTCTGGCGAGATCTCGACGCTTTGGCTCTTTGCAAGCGAAGACAGATTTGAGAGCGCCGTGCGCGCATCTTCAAACATATTGAGCTCTAAATAGGTTCTTATCAGCGTGAGTTCGGCTTCAAGGCGGAAGAGGCCTTGGGCTTCCTTGGTGGCAGAGCGTGCCGTAGCAAGCGCGCGTTCTGGCATGCCCCCAGAGATCCAAAGCTCCATGGCCTGGTGCCAGAGGTCGAGTCGCTTTGAAAGTTTGGCCGCCTTTACTAAGGCCTGGGCTGCAGCTTCGGAATTCCCCGAAGCCTTCTCAGCGACGGAGAGAGCTTCAAAGGCTTCGGCGACAGCAAGGTTTTTCTTACAGAATGCTTTTAGAGCTTCGGCAGCTGCCGCCGACTCGCTGTTTACCAAATCTTTCTGCAGCTTCTTGAAATTAAGTCTTCCGAGGACCGAATCATTGTCCGCTTCCGCAGGCGAGAGTCTCTCAAGCTTTCCATGGTACTCTATTGCGTCGTCGATACGTCCCAGATCTTCTGAGAGATCGCGGGCTAACTTTGCTGCACGTAGGATGGGCTGCTGATAAAGTATGAGCGCAAGGTTATCGACTGCGGCGGTCTTATTTCCTAGTGCAAGGTTGAGTTCTGCTGCGCGAAACAAAACTTCCAGATTGTCAGGGGCTGCTGCGCGAGCGGCATCGAGCAGGCGCAGTGCCTCATCGGGGTTGCCTGAATTCTCAAGCGAGCGGGAAAGTTCGATGCGTGCGATGAGATTTCCAGGATCGCGGCGTAAGATCTGCTGCCAAAGTGCTTCAGCTTTACCCCATTCTCCCGAGGCGAGAGCGCTGCGGGCCTTGAGCACACTCTGGTAAAAGCTTTCCCTGTTTTTGTCTTTGCTGATAAGCCGCCGCTCGCGCAGGTATGAGCGGAATCCAAAGAAAGTTGCTACCAGCGCGGTGCATAAAATGCCCAAACAGAAGAGGGCGATGAAGATGACTCCGGCGCTGGTGGTAATGTCAGTAGAGGGCGCGAGTCGGATAGTAATACTCTCGCGGTTTAGGATTACAATGTAGAGCGAGAGGGCGATAATGACGAATGCCACCAAGAGGCGATTGATTCTCGAAATCATTTCAAGAGTCTAGATCACTTTTTGGGCAAATTGCCACTCTTGGATAAGGCCTATTATTCCCCCTTAGTGGTGCGGCACGACAACCACTAAGAACACACAGACCACTAAGGGGGGAGGGGGAGATTTTACGCCGCCCGAACAGAGGCGGACTGAGCCAGGCGCTCAAGCTCTTTCAAGCGCGGCGCTTTAGCCCATAGCCCTTCAATGTCGTAATGGGGGCGAAGGGCTTCATAAAACACGTGCATAATGACATCGCCAAAGTCGAGAACCACCCAATGGCCCTTTTCGATTCCTTCGGCCGAGGTTGTCTCCGCGCCGTGCTGGGCGAGGCCCTCAATAACGCGGTTGCAGAGCCCCTGCACTTGCCGATCTGAACGGCCAGAAACAACCACGAAGTATTCACAAATGTCGGTTAGCTGAGAGACGTCCAAGACGGTGATATCTTTCCCTTTTGCCTCCACACATAGTTCGACTGCGTGATGTAATAGAGATTTTGCATCAAGCGTCTCGCCGTGGAACTGCTCAAACTGAAGAGCCTCAGAACCTCGAGGCCCCGATTGTTCAAAGCCTGAACAATCAGAATCTGTGCATCCAGAATCTGCGAGAATGTGCTTCATAGTGTAGGGGTCCCTCCATCAATATATTGCTCAACTACCAGTCTCTTGCGTGTAAATAAAGATCGGTACGAGGGGGCGCTGTGGTGGCTCTCATGCTGTGAGGCGAGTCGACTTGTCTGCCCAGGAATTTGTTTCTCTGCCTTAAGTTCCGATGCATTTGAACTTGCGCGCACCGTAATGCGTAAATGAATAAGGGGTAGTTGAGCGCACCTGTTAGTGTGGTTACTCAATCTCGCCCTCCCCCGCAGATGTAGTAGTGCTGACAAAAGCAGATTTCAGAGATCTTTCGGAGCGTGAGCGTAAATGCCGCAAAGGGTATCGAGGCGAGAGATAGCCGCAGATGGGGCCACAAGGGGAAGAAGAAATCTGAGAGGGCACTTTGTTAATAAGTAAGTCCTCGAAAAATCTTGCTAAGATAATGATACCAGAGCCTGATCCATCCAGCAATTACGAATAATCAGCCCCCGTATCTAGGGGGTAAATCGTCAAAATCAATGAGCTTCTTGAGCAGTTTTTCGGGGGAAACAAGGCGGCTCCTCGTGCCCTCAAATTCCGAAGCGAGTGCGCGCAAGCGCGTAGACACTGTCGAATTTGTCGCTAGGAACACTGACCAAAGAGGCGAGTTGCGGCTTGCCGCCACCTTTCCCCCCAATCTGCTGGGAGATCTCTTTTACGAGCGCTCCCGCATTGGTCTCTCCAATTGCGCTGCTCATTGCCACAACGACATTGCCGCCTTCCGTTTGTCCAAGTGCCACGGCCCCTTGCCCAAGGCGCGCCAACGTACGCTCTGCGACGAGCATTAGGGTGTCGCGATTGACACGCTGCTCTACAGAAGTCACCACAAAACGTGTGCCGTTATGCTCTTTTGCATGCGAGGCAAGGCGCTCACTAATGAGCTCGGCAATCATTTTGTGTGAGGCTTCAAGTTCGCCTGCAAGACCCGCGTTCGATTGCTGCAGGGCGTCTATGCGGGAAGGAAGCTCTGCGACCGTGCCCTTGGTCTTGCTGATGAGCGTCTTTAATGTTTGCTGCATGTTGGCAATTTCAGCGAGTGCGCGGGGACCTGAAACGCCCTCGATGCGGCGCACGCCTGAGGCAACGCTGCCTTCACTGAGGAGAACCTGAGCACCAATATCGCCAGTGCGCGAAACATGGGTGCCGCCGCAAAGCTCAACAGAAAGCGGCCCCATCTCAACCACGCGCACCGTTTCTCCGTATTTCTCACCAAAGGTCGCCACCGCACCGCGCGCCTTGGCTTGAGCAATGGGGAGAGTTTCGGTCTGAACTGCGTGGTTTTCTCGAATAATCTGATTGATGAGAGTTTGGATTTCTATCATCTGCTCGGGACTCACGGCCTTGTCGTGAGCAAAATCGAAGCGGAAACGGTCCGAGGTCACCAAGGAGCCTCTCTGCTCGACGTGTGCGCCGAGGATATTGCGAAGCGCGGCGCCAAGGAGGTGAGTGCCTGAGTGGTTTTGGGCAATAAGAGACCTGAGGCTTGCGTCTACCTCAGCAGTTGCCTTTTGGCCGATAAGCGAAGCGAGTTCAGGGTGCCCCGCCGGTAGCGACACTACGTGGACCACGTGTCCTGAGTGCGTTTTTTGGGTATCGAGCACCTCAAAAGCCACGTGGTTGATGGTTATGGTACCGCGGTCTCCAATTTGTCCGCCCATCTCTGCGTAAAAGGGAGTGCGGGTGAGCACCACGTGCCCTCGTAACGTGCTGTCTTTGGAGGGGGCAGGAAGAAACGCTGCGACGCTGCTTTCAGCTTTGAGTTGATCGTAGCCGACAAACTCAGTCGCAGGGAAAGAAAAGGCGAGTTCCTTAAGGGAGGCCGCAGAAGTAGCCGAACCCGTTCCCTTCGGCGTTGCCCGGGATCGCTCGCGCTGCTCTTCCATGAGGACATCAAAACGTTTGCGATCAACTGAGATTCCGCGATCTTTAAGCACATCCTCGGTGAGGTCGAGCGGGAAGCCAAAGGTGTCGTGGAGACGGAAGGCGATATCTCCGGGAAGCACTGCTCCTTGAGAGAGTGAGGCGGTTGCTTCGGAGAGGAGTTTTAAGCCGCCTGCGAGAGTTTTGCGAAATTGAGATTCTTCTTGAGAAGTGAGCTTCTGAATGAGCGCGGCCTGTTTCTTTAGCTCAGGATATACGCTGCTCATTTGAAGGATGACATCGTTGGTAACTTGCGTGAGAAAGGGCTCATGAATGCCAAGCGCATCTCCGCGCAGCGTGGCGCGGCGAATAAGCCTTCGTAGTACGTACCCTTCTTTCTCATTGCTCGGGGCCACGCCGTCGGCGATGAGGAATGAGATCGAGCGAGCGTGGTCGGCAATCACACGCATGGCGACATCTCGTCCCCACTGCTGAGCGCTTAGCTTTGTTTTGTCGTATGAAGAGCCGTCGTAGGAGAGCGCCGAGATGCTTTCGACTCGTCGAATCAGAGCCCGAATTTCATCTGAGTCGAAATTCGATTTCTTTCCTTGAATGATTGAAGCAAGTCTCTCGAGGCCTGCGCCTGTATCGATACAAGGCTTTGGAAGCGGAATCACCGTACCGTCGAGATTCCTGTTCTGCTGCATGAAGACGAGATTCCAGAACTCCAAGTACGTGCCGTCGTCCTTCATGAACTCAGCGACACTTTGCGTCTCGGGCTTGTCGCCCATGTAGTAGAAGATTTCAGAAGAGTATCCGCGCGGGCCAAAATCGCCCATGACCCAAAGATTAGTGTCGTCGCCAAGACGCACAATTCTCTCTGCTGCGACGCCCGTTTTCTTCCAAATATCTGCGGCAGCATCGTCGCTGTGATGAACGGTTACCCAAAGATGTGAGATGGGTAGCTTGAGATCTTTTGTGATCAAGTCCCAGGCAAATGTAATGGCGTCTTCTTTGAAGTAATCGCCGAGGGAAAAATTCCCCAACATTTCAAAGAACGTGTGATGGCGCGGGGTCTGCCCAATCTGGTCGTAGTCGTTGTGCTTTCCCGAAACGCGCAAACTCTTTTGGCACGAGGTGGCGCGAACATAGGGACGAGTCTCAAGCCCACGGAAACAATCCTTGAACGGCACCATGCCGCTATTTACAAAGAGTAAAGAGGGGTCGCCTTGCGGAAGTAGCGATGCGCTTTCAACGTGCGTGTGCCCACGCTGAACGAAGAAGTTAATAAACATTGAACGGAGTTGCTGGGTGGTAATCATATAAGGTTGGGCCATTTGAGTCAGAACGCTACTTCATAGGGGGCTGCGCGGGGCATCCCAGGGAAAATTTTGGCAAAATTCGCGCCGAAGGCATAGTAAATGACCTGCGCTGCAACTTAAATATCTAATTTCCCGTGCTTGCTTGATTATTTGAGCTGCCTTCCGCTTTTTGGGCTCGCTAAGCCACTTTTAAGGATTGCTGAAGTATCCAGACATTGGGGTGCGCGCCCTTAAGGCGCGGAGCTTCTTCTCGCGCTAGGAGTCAGAACTCGCCGGTAGTTATAGGGAGCTCTCGTCGGTTTCGCTCTGCTGCGCTTGAAGCGCTATCTCGGCATCTTCGCGTCTGGCCTTTTCGAGCTCGGCTGAAAGTTCAGTAAGCAGCTCATCCAAGCCCTCTCCTGTAACCGCGGAGATTTGTAAGCACCTAAGCCCTTTAGCCTCAAAATCCGCCTTGTATTCAGCGAAGCTATTAGTCTCTGGGGAAGTGTCTTTTTTAGTCAGCACCACAATCTGAGGGCGCTCTGCAATCTCAGGGGAGAACAGACGAAGTTCGTTGGTTATTGCCTCCCAGGCTTCTAGAGGAGGGAAGGGGCTTCCGTCGTCCTTTAATTGGGAAGGATCAATGAGATGCGCAATAACTTTAGTTCGCTCTACGTGCTTCAAAAACTTTATGCCAAGACCCTTGCCCTGGTGGGCTCCGGGGATGAGTCCTGGAATGTCCGCCACCACAAAACTTCTCCCGCCTTTGGCCTGCACCACCCCAAGATTGGGTGTCAGGGTCGTAAAGGGGTAGTCGGCGATCTTGGGGCGCGCAGCTGAAATTCTGGAAATTAGGGTCGATTTGCCCGCGTTGGGCAGCCCGACGAGACCAACATCCGCTACGAGCTTAAGGGAGAGTACGTATTCTCCTGACTCGCCTTCTTCTCCTGGCTGAAAATGTTCTGGGGCTCGGTTAGTAGGGGACTTAAAGAAGGAGTTCCCTTTTCCGCCGCGGCCGCCTTGGGCGAGCGTCATGGTGGCGCCGTCTTTGTCGAAGTCGCAAACAAGGTCACCAAGGATGGGTTCCTTGTTTTCGTCAAATCCGGCGCTCTTATAAACTTGAGTGCCCACAGGGACTTTAATGATCAGGTCCTCTCCGGCCTTCCCGTCTTTTCTCGATCCCTGGCCCTTAAGGCCGTCCGTTGCTTTCCAGCGCGGTTGAAAGTGAAAGTCGAGAAGGGTCGTGAGGTTCGCGGTCGCAACGAGAATTACCGAGCCGCCACGACCTCCATTGCCGCCGTCGGGACCGCCGAGAGGTACAAATTTCTCGCGGTAAAAGCTCTTAATGCCAGAGCCGCCGTGCCCAGCTTCAACAAGGATCGTTGCTTCATCAATAAATTTCATAACGATCTCTTCCTGCTTCGCTCGAACTAAGAGAAATAAAACTAAAAAAAAAGCCGACGCACGATTCTGTCGGCGTCGGCAATCATCTATCAACCGGGCTACGAAGTGACGGGCTACTAGTCGCTACTAATAGCAAGGCACCAATAACCCCCTTAAGTAACTGCTTACGCAGCCGCTACTTCGGGAACAGGCAAGATGTTTACTACGAGCTTATTGCCCTGCTTGAACTCAACGATACCGTCGGTCAAGGCGAAAATCGTGAAATCACGGCCTGCGGCAGCGTTTACGCCGGGGTGGTATGTGGACCCGCGTTGGCGAATGATGATGTTACCGCTACGAACGAGCTCGCCGCCGTACTTCTTAATTCCAAGACGCTTGCCACGACTGTCGCGTCCGTTCTTCGAACTACCACCAGCTTTCTTATGTGCCATGAGAAATATACCTCAGACGAAATTCAAAATCCTAATGCTCTCAACTTGCGAGTGCCCGCTACTACTTCTTAGCGTCCCGCGACGATTTCTTCGATGCGCAGGTGGGTGAGGAGCTGACGATGACCCTGGCTCTTGGTGTAACCAGTTCTGCGCTTCTTTTTGTAAATGATGACCTTCTTGCCTTTGTTGTGAGCAAGAATCTTGGCGTTAACCTTGGCGCCTGCAACTCTGGGTGTGCCCACAAGAACAGTGCTTTGGCCATCGCTGCCATGTCCATCACCACTTGAGCTAACCAATCGCACATCATCGATGGTGACTTGGGAGCCGACGTCAGCTTCCATTCTGTCGACAATGATCTTTTGACCAGGGGAGACAGTAAATTGCTTTCCAGCGACTTGGATGACCGCCTTCATGCCACTAGATTCTTTAGAAGCTTCCGTCTCCTTCTTCTTAGCGGAAGTCTTTTTTGGTGCGGTCGCTGTTTTGTCAGCAACTGATTTCTCAGCAATTGTTTTTTCAGCCATAACTCAACTCATGCAAAAAACATATTTTGCGAATTTCTCGCTAGCCACCAGGCTCTTCCGCCGCAATCTAATTCGACAGAGACCTCAGGCCATTCCGCCAGAAAAACGTGAACTAAGTAATTATAGGTACTTAGCAAGACTCTCGGGAGTTTTGAGAGACCGGGGTTTTACCTTCTAAGTTCCTCAAAAGCAAGCGCGCGGGGCCTGGATATTCAATAGGCCAAAACGGCGTCTTTATAGGCAAGATGCTAATAGCTTAACTTTATTAGTCTGCTATACTTCCCTACTGTTAGGCTTCCTGTTAGGGGAACTTTCGTGAGGCTTTTCTGAATTTTGTCAGGAATAATGCCTAGGTGGGACAGATAGCTGCCCCACGACCGAAAGAATGGGAACGTAATCGTGCAAATGTTCTTTTTTAACAATAGTTTTCGCTGGATGGCCCGATCATGACCGAGAAACGGTTAGTTGTCGCCGTAGTTGAAGACGATGAAAGCGTCAGGGAGAGCTTAAAGCTCAACTTGGAGCTTGAAAACTACCACGTAGTAACAGCTGGGGATGGGGAGGCAGGCGTAGAGCTTGTTGCCAAGGAAAATCCCGATCTGATTATCTTAGACGTGATGATGCCCAAGAAAGATGGGCTTGAAGCGTGCCGCGAAATTCGAAATAGCGGCGTCTCGGTTCCTCTTATTCTCCTTACCGCGCGTAGCGCTGAAGTTGATAAAGTTCTTGGGCTCGACCTTGGAGCCGATGATTACCTTGCAAAACCTTTCGGAATGCGTGAGCTCATCGCGAGAGTTCGGGCACTTCTGCGCCGCACTCAGAGCAGCAATCAAGTAGACGAAGTTCGTTTCGACGACGTGGTCATCGATTTTAAGGCCTACAAAGCCGAGAGAAATCAAGAGCCTGTGGAGCTTTCTGCTCGGGAGTATCGTCTCTTGCGTTACTTAGTAGCCAAAGGCGGAACTGTCGTTACCCGCGACGAACTTCTCGACGAAGTTTGGGGTTACAACTCGTATCCCTCTACGCGCACCGTGGATAATCACATTGCTCGTCTCAGGCAGAAAATCGAGGACAACTCGGATAATCCCCGACATATCCTTACTGTCCATGGTGTTGGCTACAAATTTGTAGCCTAGGATTGCGTCCGCTAGAAACATAAGCCAGCTGTTTGGACACAATCCGTGGGAGGGCTGAAAGTCCCAGAAGAATCCCTCTTCGCGGGGTTCTCGGTGTCAAAATTTTGGGCCTTCAAGCGCCAGAGGCGCGCGAATCGCGCCCACCGCCCCTTTATTAAGTGAGTAGTATCATGGCGTTAGGCCTTAATTTGCGGTTGTACCAATTCCCCCTATTTTTTGTAACAAATTTGCACCGAATTTGTCGCAGCCTCATCAAATAATCAGGAAGGACACGAACGCTGTGAAGCTACGGCGCCTTTCGATTTGTGTTTATTTTATGAAGTTGGGGCGGTAAGGAAGCATGGACGCGAGATACACAAAACATCAAATTCTAGTTCTTGAGAAGCAAATGATTACTTGCAAGGACGTTGTTGGTCTCTTTGGCCAGTATACGGATGACGAGCTTCCCCCCACGCTTAAGGCGCGCGTTGATGAGCACCTTACTGATTGTTCCCAGTGCCAAGAATTTGGCCGCGATTATCTTCTTGGAATTAAACTTGCCCGCGAGCTTTCTGATCGACCTGTTCCCGAAGGCGTGAGCTCCAGACTCCGCGAGGCGTTGAACCTTCGCTTGGGTCTGTCACTTCCCGTAGCACGCCCGTAGCACGTTGTTAGCCTGAGAGGCTTCTCAGGAGCATTCGGAAACTACCACAGAGACCACTAAGGGTAGAGACTTCTCCCCTCAGTGGTTTTTGCGTACCTCCGTAGTATCTCCGCTCTTCGCATCTGCGGTACTTCTTTTCCTTATCTCGATCTATAGTGCGCCGCGATTATTCAAGTTCCACGCGGGAGATGGTAACCCGTGCGGCCGTGCTCTGCTCACGCAGGCGGCAGAGGCACATATTTTGAGCGCAGATTCCATGACACATCCAATCTATATCGTTGATGGCTCGGGCTACATCTTTCGTGCGTACTACGCGGTTTCTTCGCTTTCGACGCCCGACGGGTTTCCGACCAATGCGCTGTACGGGTTTACTCGGATGCTTCTCAAGCTCCTTCAGCAGGCTGGCTCAGATCATGTTGCCGTGACCTTCGATATGGGCCGGGAAACGTTCCGCCTCGATATGTACCCTGAATACAAGGCCAATCGTTCGGCATGTCCTGAAGATCTCGTTCCACAGATGCCTTATTTTAGAATGATCTCTGAGGCGCTTGGCCTGCCTGTGCTTGAGCTTAAAGGATACGAAGCAGACGACGTGATCGGGACGGTGACGAGTTGTCTTAAAGGCTCGGGGAATCAGGTAGTAATTGTAAGCGGTGATAAAGACTTGATGCAGCTGGTCGGACCCGAGGTTTCCATTTGGGACACCATGCACGACAGGACTTTCGGGCCCACGGAAGTCAAAGAGAAATTTGGGGTTGGGCCTGAGAAGGTTGTTGAAGTGCTTGGTCTTATGGGAGACAGCTCTGACAATATTCCTGGTTTAGATGGCGTAGGCCCAAAAACTGCGACGCAGCTCATCGAAAAGTTCGGGAGCGTGGAAGGAGTACTCTCCTCGATAGAAGCAATTAAAAACGATTCCTCCTTAAGAAACAGAAAAAAAATTGCTGAGGCTCTGGAGAGCCAGGCGGAGACACTTAGGCTCAGCCGTAAGCTCGTCGAGATTTGTCTCACCGCACCAGTGCAAATTGCGCTTGACGATCAGATGGTGCAGGTCACCGCGCTAAGCCATGATGGCCTCCTGCGAGCGCTCACGCGTACTCCTCCGAAGGAGCAGTTGCTTACGCAGGTATTTGAGAAGCTTAACTTCACGTCCTTGCTCGCGGAGCTGAAGCTTACTGGCGGAGCAATTGCGCAGCCTGCGGAACCTTCAAAGGAAGCCAAGGCCGAATATCGCACTATCTACCGCTCCGGGTTTGCTGAATGGCTCAGGCGATTTGGGGCAGAAGAAAAGTTTGCCTTTGATACGGAAACGACCTCCATAGACACGCTGAGCGCAAAAATTGTCGGTGCTTCATTCTGCTGGTCAGATGAGGAAGCCTTCTATATTCCGCTTGCCCATGAGCAGAGCGACGAACCGCTCGTAACTCTGCCGGACTTCATCGCTGGCGTAAAAAAAATCCTAGAGGATCCAGCGATTGGCAAGGTCGGACAAAACCTAAAGTATGACGTCCAGATCTTTGCTGGACTTGGAATTTCGGTACAGGGCGTCACTTTCGATACCATGGTGGCGGGCTATCTCCTGCAGCCGGATAAGGGAGGGTACAATCTTACTGCGCTTGCGGAAGAATACCTGGGCCGCTCCATGCTTAAAGACGGGAGAGTGATTGAGTTTGAAGAAGTGCTCGCCGGTGCAGAACTTTTTTCGCAGGTTCCCGTGGCGGCCGCAGCTCGGTACGCATGTCAGGACGCGCATTATGCGTGGTTGCTTGAGGGTAAGCTTGCCCCTCTTTTAGATAAACAAGGGCTGCGCGAAGTTTTCTCTGAAGTAGAAGTTCCGCTCGTTCCAATACTCGCGCGCATGGAACGCCAAGGTATTCTGCTCGACTGTAAGCTGCTTGCCGGGATGTCGGAGGAGTTCGGCGGAAAGATTGAAAAGCTTCGTACGCATATTTTTGAATATTCCGGCGGAGAATTTAATCTCAATTCTCCCAAGCAGCTCGCCGAAGTGCTCTTTGAGAAACTTGCGATTCCCACTAAGGGGCTTAAGCGCACGAAGACAGGCACCTCTACTGATTCAAGTGTGCTTGAGAAACTAAGTCTTATTCATCCTCTGCCTGGTTTGTTGCTTGAATATCGAGCCATCCATAAACTTAAAAGTACCTACGTTGATGCCCTTCCCGCGCAAGTCTCTGCAGTAACGGGACGACTTCATACGCGCTTTAATCAGGTCGTCACGGGAACCGGCAGGTTGTCGAGTTCTGATCCGAACTTACAGAACATCCCCATCCAAAGCCCAGAAGGTGCTCGCATACGCGAAGCCTTTATTACGGATCCTGGCTGGGTGCTTATCTCTGCTGACTATTCTCAGATTGAACTGCGGCTCCTTGCGCACATGAGCGGAGACGAGGCTTTTATTCGGGCGTTTGTGGATGATGTCGATATTCATGCCCAAACAGCGCGAGAACTTCTGCAGCTTGGTGAGCACGCAGAAGTGACGACTGAGCAACGGCGCCTTGGCAAAACCATGAATTTCGGAATTATTTATGGGATGAGCGGGTTTCGCCTCGCCCGTGAGCTTGGGATCTCTTTTGGGGACGCGGAGCTTTACATAAAACGCTACTTTGACAGGTTCCCAGGAATTCGGGTGCTCTTCGATGAAATTGCCACTCAGGGCGAGCGCGAGGGGTTCGTACGAACGTTGCTCGGGAGAAAACGCATTCTTGCAGATATCGACAGGGAAGGGCGAGACAAGGGATTTGTAAATCGCGTGGCTATCAACGCCCCCATTCAGGGTTCTGCGGCCGATGTCATAAAGAAGGCCATGATTTCGGTAGATACTGCCATTAATAAGAAGGGGTTACCCCTAAGGTTGCTTCTTCAAATTCATGATGAACTTGTGCTTGAGTGCAAAGCAGACATACTTGAGGAAGCGACGGCACTCATCAGAAAGGAAATGGAAGGGGCTTTTGCCCTAAAAGTTCCCCTAAAAGTTGAGATTGGTTCGGGGAAAAACTGGCATAGCGCACATTAAGGAATCCTAAAAAACCTTCCTTGGAAGGGCTGTTTAGTGAGAGGTCCAAAAGCGGAAGAGGGATGTCAAAGGAGCTTGAGGATAGTGAGTTAGTACGGCGGGTAGCGGGCGGAGATCGGGACGCCTACCGCGCCTTGTTTGATAAGTATCACGGCCGAGTGCTTTCACTGGCCTATGATGTCCTGCGCTCAAGGGAAGAGGCACAAGACGTAGCCCAAGAAGCGTTTGTGAAGGCCTACCTCTCTCTCCCCGAATTTAAGGGGGACTCAACATTCTACACGTGGCTCTACCGAATTGCTTATAATCTTGCCATCGACGTCAAACGGAAAATCGCGCGTCGCGGTGGGCCCACGGCGGAATTTGAAGAGTCTCATGCGCTCGATAAGGACGGCTTCTCTGCTAGTCTCGTGGGGCATGTTCAAGGACCTCACGCCGCGCTCTATCAGAAGCAGCAGCACGAATTGATAAAGCGGGCGCTCGCAACTCTTACGGAGGAGCATCGCACTACCATTGTGCTTCGCGAAGTTGATGGTCTCAGTTATGAGGAGATCGCTAAAGTTACCGGCGCTTCTCTTGGCACCGTCATGAGCCGGCTTTTTTACGCTCGCAAGAAATTGCAAAAAGTATTGCATGAAGTTGATCCGGGGGGGGCTGACAATGACTCTCCAGGTGAGCCTCCGCCGGGCAAAGAGGGAGGCGCCTCAGGACGAAGTGCCGACTCGCGCAGAAGTGGCCCCAAGCTTGGTGTGATAACCACCGGAAAGAAGGGGGGTGGGAGGCTCCTGCAGCGGGCTGAGTGCGTAAGAACTTTTGTTGAAATGGTGAATATTCTCAAGGTTTTGTGCGTCAGAGGAGTAACCAAGTCTGATGTTTTTGTAGTGGTTCCAGGTAGTTAACCATTCGAGATGTGCCTTGTATATGACAGATTCCTCGCAAAAGAATTCCTCTTCACTCTATCTCTCGCGGCGCGCTCAGCGCCTGCTCTCGCGTTATTTTGATGGGGAGGTAGGTTGGTTGGGAAGGTATCAGGCCGAGCGCCTGCTTCGCACGAGCGAGTCTGCTCAGGAATTTTTTGGGGCTCTTGATGAGTCGCGCAGCGTGGTTGCTGCCCTTCAAAGGGAGCAGCAACAAGACCTGTTAGGCCGACATGAATCTGATGGGGGAAGCGAGGCTGCGTGGAAGGCCGTATGCGCGTGCATCGACCAAGAACAATATGCAGAAAGATTACTCGTGAGGGGAAATGCAAAGAAGCGCTTCTCGATTCCCCAGCTCTTTGCGCGGGAATGGTTGCAGCCTCTTTCATGGGGCGCCTCTGGTGCAGTGGTAAGCGCGGCAGCGGTGCTGCTCGTGGTAGGGCCTGGGGCGGGTGGCGCGTTGATTGCTCGTAGTGGGCCCCTAGATGTGGGCGCTCCTGAGGGCGTTCAGCTTGCATCTGCCGGTACTTCTGCTGCTGAGGGCGCTTTTGCTGATCGGTCCTCGGGTGTGACTGAGGCTTCCGTGAGTGAGGGCCTTTCCCCTCCACAACTGCTTCCTTCGTCTCGGGTGTTCCCTTCGCGGGGCTCCTATCAAGATGGTTCAGCTGATTTCAGAGAAGTTTCGATGGGCGGTGTCTCTGCTTCAGGCCAATCTGTGGGAGAAGGCGAGTTCGATAGTGGTCTTCAGCGCTTAGCGAGCGAACTTTCCGTGAGTGCGGGAGAACCCGCATATCCAGTTTCCTCTGATACTTCGATTACGAATATTTCGGAAGCAATAGCGGCGGCTCTCGCAGCGAGGGCGCGGCGTGAGTCTGAGATGGGAGGGCTTCCGTTCTCCTCCAACTCAAGAAGAGCGCGGCGATCTTTCTACGATGCGGGCGCGTCTAATTTCGCGGTTGGCGCAGGAACGGCTTCGCGCCAAGCTCCGCGGGCGGTAGAAGTCGACTGGATGCGCAGCGACGGTCGTGTGCGGGTATTCCACGACCCTGTGGAGCAGGCAGCCTTTATTTGGGTTAATCCGTCGCGTGCGATGGTTGAGCGCAGTGCGGCCCTTGCTCCTTCTGAGGGGAGCGATCTTGTCCCTGGCAGCTTGTTGGGCGAAGATTCTATTGGTGCTATGAGCGCGGAGTCGCAGTCATCAGCCTCTTCCGCGGGCTTCTAGGGAACGTCTAAAAATTTCTCCTCTGTGAACTCTGTGGTCTCTGTGGTTGATTTGAGTTGCCGAAAATCCGCACAGAGGACACAGAGCGAAGAAATAAATATCGAGGTTTATCAGAGGTTCCTTAGCTCACTCCACGACCTTTCGGTATTTGTTGCTCACCTAGTAAGGGGTGTTTCATGAGTCGCTTTTTTTGTGCTCGCGCAGGTGGGGTCGCTGGATCTGCTCTTGGGCGATTTCCATTTTTCGCGGACGAAGTGCGCAGTCTTAAGGTCCTCTTTTTAAGCGTGGTATTTCTCGCGGCTTTTGCGGAAAGAGCGGCCGCGCAAGAAGTTCAGCCGGCGGCAGCAGAGCGAAGCGCTGCGTTGACGGCAGGTGTTGCAAATAGTGACCTTCCGTCCTTCTCAGGCTCGAAAGTCCTCATCACCGTAAGAACGATTGAAGCCCAAGGCCGAATTGAGGAGACAGAGACCGACCAGCAGATCCCTGTTCGAATCGATGGGCGTCTTGCTGATCTTGCCGATAAGCTTAAGAAATTGCCGTTTCGGGGCTTTGTTTTCCTTTCCGCAGATAAGCGGGCAATTTCGGTACGCAAAAAAGAGCTCATTTCTCTAGTGAATGGGCAGACCCTCGCACTTCGTCCACTTTACTCTGAGCTGGTGCCAGGAGGCTCTCAGAAGATCGGACTTTGGCTCCGGTGGCAGGATAGAGCGGGGGCGGAAATTCTCGACACTCGTATGCACTTCGATGACGGGCAAAGCATGATTGCGGGAACTGATCAGGCCAAGGATCCTCTGAGCGGTTTAATTCTTGCGGTTCAAGTAGCGCCGATGCCCAAGTAGGGTTGGTCTCTAGCCGTCATTGCTCACAGCCCCGACGGGCTGTGGGCAATGACGGCTAGCTAACGCCCGGCCGCCTTCGCCTATCGGCTACGGCGCGCCTCGTCTGCGAGCCGCGGCGTAGCGCGATCAGCGCGGAGACGGGACGGCGTTAGCAAATCGCGACCGAAGAGAGCGATTTGGAGTGCACCGGAGGGCGACGCCGTGTTCGCGGCGCTCGCAGGTGCGCGATGTTGGAAATCGGCCCGGATGGCCGATTTCCAACGGTAATCTCACGGACCCAAAGGGATCCCGTGAGATATAGCGGCTAGTAGTCTCGTCTCCTTGGGATGCATTTCATGAATTTGAATAGTATTGATGAGCTCACGACTCTTGCTGACTTCGCTGAGAGAAAGGCAGAAGCAGTTTCAGCGTGGTCCGTGGGAACGCATATTCAACACCTTTCCCTCGCCATGAGCGGAATTAGCAAGGCGTTGCTCGCGTCATCTTCTCCCATGCCTCCTGCTCGGTTTTCGCTCCCCAAATTTTTCGTGCTGCTGCTTGGACGAATTCCAAGAGGGAAGGGGCGGGCGCCTAAGAGTACGATTCCTGAGAAGGAGGTGTCCAAGGAGGAGGTTCTCGCCGCACTCGCTGCAGCGCGAGAAGGGATGGTCGCGGCTCAATCCGTACCGTTCGATCGCTGGTTTCAGCATCCGATGTTTGGCCCTCTGACGAAGGACCAAACGCTAAGGTTCGTTGAGATCCACAACCGGCATCATCTTGCGATTATTAGAGAAATACTAGCTGCGAGATGAGAGAGCTCTCTCTGAACTTCTTTGGGATTACTTAGTCGCAATGCGCTCGCGTATTCGCTGCGCGGAGTTGCTTGTGCTCAGTGCACATCGGTTTTCTTAAATTTGAGGCCCAGAGGTTCATCGAGCTAGGCGATCTTGGGCAAGAGGGAAAAGTAACTCCGGTACAATGAGAAAAAGTGGGTGGCACTAAGAGAGAGAGCTCTCCACCTTTATTAAGTCTGTAACTGGAAGTGTGTAAGTGGGGGAGGGATCTCTAATAGCGCGCGCGTTTCAAGTTCCTGAGGGCGCGTTGAGCGTCGCTATCGCCACCAGCGGCGGATTTTTTGTACCACCTGATTGCCCTCGGCAGCGACATAGGAAGACCTTCACCAAGCTCATACCCCCTCGCAAGGGAGTATTGCGCTTCGACACTTCCCCGCTTGGCGGCATAACCGTACCACTCCATGGCCGACGTGATAGATTTCTTTATCCCTATGCCGTAATAGTAACAACGAGCAACCTCAACGAATGCGTGGTTACATTTTAGTTTGGCAGCGGCCATGTAACAGCGGAATGCCTTCCGGGCATTTTTACTTACACCTTTTCCTGTCTCATACGATACTCCCAGGTCATAATATGCTAGGGAGATCCCAAGCTTCGCAGCCCTGTGAAGAAGAATAGCTGCTTCACGAAAATTCTTTCTTACTATTCCACCGTGTAGTTTCCAGGTTGCATAAGCATAAAGCGAAGGACCATGCCCATGGGAAACCGCTTCTCTCAAAATCGGTAGAGCTTCCCGCTCCTTCCCTGCTTTAGCGAGCTTAAAGGCATTCAGGTATAGCCGTCGTGCGCGATCACTGTATTTTATTTTTGAGGAGGCCATTTCCCTTTCCATCCATTAGGAGGCTTACGAGGCGGTCTTCGAGTTGAATCACCCTTCTCTCCCCCTCTATCTCTATCGCGTCTAGCGTCTCCCTTTTCGTGCTTTTCTTGGTTCGAGGGACGCGGGTTCTTCACATGTCCTCCTGTATCGGAGCCATCTTCTGTGAAAAAATTGGGGTCCGGAAAAAACGGAAGAGAACATCGGTCTCTTGTGAATGACTTGCATATATCAGCATTTGGGACAGCGGTGCAATACAATGCGATTGCGGCATATCCGGCAATTGGCACGCCTATTGTAATCGGAACTGCGATAGCAGGACTAAGCCCAGTTGGATCAGTAAAAATTAGAGGATTGGAATCTACGTAATCATACTGATTATCATCCCCCCTGTAGCCGATAGGATCTCTACTAATCCATCGTCTCAAATGCGGCGAATACCACCTCTGCCCCGCCAAAATAAAACCAGCAGCATTCAAATTTGAGTGATATCCGTACTTCCCGCCGTAGCGGTGAGGATTATAAAAAGTTCCAGTGGTGGCAATGGTTTTGCCATATGCATCATAGAGGTACGTGTCTGTGACAGCTCCCGTCTCATCAGTTAAATACCTAGTCTCCGTCTGAGGACCAAAGTGATACCAAAGCGTCAAATCTCCAAGTGGAATAGGCATCACATCGGGAGGTGCGAGTGCTGATACCGCATACCCGCTCTGATCAGACTCATCTTCAAGCTGACTAAGCGGAGCTTCTAGCATTTCTCCAGCTACGACTGCCTCAAAGGCAATAACCTGAATCCTGAAGAGTCTCTCGGAGACGAGTCCATCAGGCCCCCAGGTGTAAGCAACTTGCGGATATCCGCCTTGGAACTCGCCAAGAAGTTTATCGCCCGCGTAGATGTAGTACCGCTTTACGGTGCCCTGCTGCTGAATAGCCCTTAAGCCCCGATGATTATACGTGTAAGTGGTGGTGCTAGAGCCAGAAACAAGCGTCTTAAGCTTGCTCTGCGTGTTCCAGGTCATGGTTGAGGCGGGAACACCGGTAGCGGTGAGCTGAGTAATATTACCGTCGAGGTCGTGGCTTATAGTCCCGCCCGTAAGAGAGGAGATCTTATTGGCAGCGTCATAGGTCGCAAACGGCGAAGCATTTACCTGCTCTAGGTTCCCTGCAAGGTCATAGAGGTAAGAAGAGGAATAAACGTTATTAACAGTCCTTGCCTCGGAGGTCAGCCTATAGAGGGAATTATACCCATAGGTCATCACCGCTCCTGAAAGCTCTGTTGCCTTGGTGAGATTTCCTACCGTGTTACTCGTTCCGTCATACTCAAGGCTGTAAGACGCAAAGGGGGTTCCCGCAAGCTTGTGCGTTATGGAGGTGGGCCAGCTTCTTTGGTCGTTCCACGCAGTCTCAATCTTGGTGCCGTTGTGATTGAGCTGGGAAATGATCTTTCCCTCACCATCATAGGTAAAGGTGTTTGTTTGGTTAAACGACTTTACCGTCTTCATTTTGCCAGCAAGGTCGTACGTATATTCCCAAGTGCCAACGATGGTTGAGCCATTCTTCCAGGTAATTTTCTTGAGAAGGTCCCCAGGGAAATACTCGTATTCGACTCTTTGAATAGCAGCCAGCCCTTGCGATGAGAAGTTGTAGACTTCTGCCTTGAGCAGTCTATTGGCGTAATACTCATAGGTCGTGGTTCCCGCCTGAGAGGTTGCAGTAAGCAGGGTCCCGTCTGCCCGGTAAGTATAGGTCAGGCTCGGGTCAGAAGTAGTCGGGAACGCTGTGGTGGTGAGCCTTCCAGAAGTATCGTAGGTATAGGTCTCGTCCTGAGACCTAGCGTTGGTCTTCTTCGCGAGCCTCGTTCGCACATTATAGCTGTACTGCTCAGAACTCCCGTCAGGGTAGCTTGTCGTCTTTAGCTCCCCAGCCTTGCCATACGTATAGGTTGTCCCGTTAGCCCTCGCGTCAGTAAACCTCTTGACATCGAAATCAAGGTCTCTCGCCCAGGCTAGGACAAAACCAAGAGGTCTGGTGATTGATTCTAGACCACGGCAGTCCTTGCACCAGGTGTAACTCGTAACTGAGCCGGCTTCATCCTCCTCAGTGGCTACTCGGTCGCCAGAGTAAGTATACTCATACGTCTTGGTGTCTGGGTGAGTAAGAGTCAAGACGCGCTTTATCGCGTCATACGTCCTTCTAGTTGTTTGTTTGGTTGCTGGATTCAAGGGGTCGATGTAGCTCGATTCCTCGAGCACATCTCAAAGCAGAGAATAAGAGTCAAAGGTGGTGAGGTCACCCTGTCCATCTTCAATCTCTTTGAGCAAGCCGTAGGAAGACGAGCTTGAGGTTTCGTCATAGGTGTAGGTCGTTGCCCCCACGGGTCCACCCGAGGGCGGGGTAAGGGAGGTCACTTGCCCAAATGAATTGTAGCCATAGGTCCATATATTCCCTAAGGCGTCTGTGACGGTGGTTGGCGAATTCGGAAGGCTAGGGTTCGTGTAGCCAATGGTGGAAACCGTTCCCAGGTTATCGGAAATTCCTGTGAGGTTTGAACCGCTATAGGTAAAGTTAGTGTAGTTCCCGCTCGCGTCAGTAATGCTTGTGACCTTGCCCTTGGGGGAATACGTGAGAGTCATGCTCTCAGTATCGTTTACGAAGGAAGTAAGGTTTCTATTTGCATCGTAGCCCAGGTTTAAGACGGAAGAACCTCCCGCGCCGGTGAGGGGAGTTAAGCCAATTGAGACGAGGTCACCTTTTACGGGACCATTAAAACCGTACCAGACAGTGCCTTGCTTCTTTGATTTAGTGACGACAAAGGGACCAACGGAGCCGAAGGCTGAAACGTCCCACATGATGTTTGCTTTACGTCCACTCGCATATCCGGCCGAGGCGAGAGGGACTGTGGTGCTTGGTTGCCGTGCGGGAGCTTCATAATAGGTAAAGTTTACCGTGGTATTCGGGTCTCCATCTCTCGTGAAGGAACTAAGCCTTCCACTGGAATATCCAAAGGCCGCGGTATAGGCGGTGCCTGAAGAGGCGTTCGATACGGCGAGATTCGTGAGCCTTCCCCCGGTGTAGGTTAGAGCTGTTACGGCTCCGCCACCGTTTTCGGTGACTGTGCTAATAGCTCCCGAGGCCCAGGTGAACTCAATCTTCTTCCCGGAACTTACGTCGTCAACTCGAATGAGCTGCTGAGAGCCGTCATATACAAGGGACTGCTGATTGCCGCTCGGGTCCGTGATAGTAAGCAGCCTGCCTGAGGAATCAAAGTTGTAGGTGAAGTTCCCCGCCTCTTTGATACTTTCAGGGGGACCAGCTTCTGAGACGGTGTAGGTTCCGTTTCCATTTTGAGTGAAAATTGCGTAGGCGCCTGGCTCCGGGACTATGGCACCGAACCATTCCCCGTAGTCGTACCTCGCACCATCCCCGTCAACAAGCATTCGGCGCTGGCTTGGCACTCCGTTTATGTCGTACACGGTTTCTTCACGTACATGGATATCGTACGTGAAGGATGCGTTTGCCATGGGGCGGGTAAAGTTCACCGCCTGAGAGTTAACGTGAATGTTGTTTTTTAACGGATAGCCGCGGGTGGGGACGGGGTCCTTACAACTTATAATTGCGTTCCCTGAGTCAAGGCAGATAGCACCCGAGATGGGATCTTCTCCGCATTGGACCTGCTGAGAAGCTCCGTTGCAGCCGCCGGGAGTGAGCTCGCGTTTTGGTACGGGGCCGATGAGTACGGCATAGGTGATGCCGGCTATTGCAGAGCGGCTGGTTGAGGAAGGAGGAGGCGGAGGGCTTCCTCCCGTCCCAAATCCTTGATCCTTAACCCAAGAAATAATGGGGTTCCCTACTGCGTAGTAGGGGACTCCAGGCCACTCTGCGAAGAACGTGGATGAGTTTGAAGTCGCGCCTGAAGTTCTTAACTCCCTTCCGAAGGAGATAGTTCTCGTTACGGCGCCCCAAGCCTTTACAAACGCGCTTGAAGTTCCATCAAATTCAAATGGCGGGAACTGGTCGCAGGGGAGTGGCGGCTCTCCGCCAGTGCTTTCGGTCGCGACCAAGATACTAGAGCAGGCGTTTTGAACTCCTGTTGCCTCTACAGAGCCATTTCTAAGGACTGATCTTACATAGGGAGCATTGGGAGTAAGAGAGTACGGACGAACGATATACCTTAACTTATCTACAGAACGTAACCCTTCGAAGGATTTCGAATGGTCGATGTCAATCATGCCTGCGCCGTTGGCTTCTATGTTCTGGGTGCTAATAAGCGTCATGGACCCGCCCGCGGGGTGTTCGTAGCGCTCTACTTTGTAGACGACCTCAGGAGCGGCGAGTGCCGTTGTTGAGAATAATACCACTGCCAAAAACAATTGGAGCAGAGCGTAAAGCATAAGCACCGCGGGCTTATGAAAGGCATTTCTGTCCCCACAGCTGAATTTAGAGCTGCGCTCGAAAGCGCCCTCTTGAGTCCCTCGCTTCATCATATGAATGGCTCCAGGGTAATCATCAACGGAACCGGACGACTTGGGGAACGTATCATCGAGACGCGTAGTTCACCAAATGATATCTGGTTAGCGAAAAGTTAAGACTTTTTGCCATCCCTGAAATAGTTTCTGGACCAAGGATGGTTAGTGCGCCAATGGAGATACTTCGTTAGGCCCTCGCTCTCTTCGCAACCTCGTCCGCAATCACCATGCGCTAGACGTGGTTTGTGCCTGCTCTAATTTTTAGCATCTTAGCGTTGCGCATTAATTTTTCTACGCCGGATTCCTTGATGTATTCGGCTTCGCCAAGGAGCTGTGCTGTATCGGTAGTAAAATTCCTCGCCGCGCCGGTAGCGAAGCGCTTAGCGTAACTCGTACGCAGTATGTTGTCTGGGTGCTTCGGATCTTAGGCAAGAAGTAGTACGGCTTGGCGCGTGAGGAGCTGGCCTGCTTCAAATCGCATCTTCATGTTGGCGAGCATCAACTGCTGACCCTGAAACTCGATAAGTTTAGATCCAAGCCCGCTCGAACCGCGAAAAAAGAAGTAGAAACTGGGGCCCAATCCATTCATCTTTCAGGTGATGGCTCCTCACGGGAACCGGGTATCAGAATTGTTGCCATCGGGTGGGTTGAATGATCATGCGGCGCCCCATAGTGACTGACCTTACTGGAGGCAGATCCTACCCCCTTTGCCTGATGACTTATTGGCGCTTCTTGCCTGATGGCGAAAAATTGACGCGGCATGCGCCGTGTAGGGATTTTACAGAGCAGCTAAGCATCCGAATTTAAACGGTTTTTTAAGCTTTGTGTAAAGGTTCCGGAGCAATTAGCCGAGCCTTTACTTGGCTCAGTTTGTGCTCTTCCTTTTAGGCGTAGCGGGCGGCCTCTCCTAAGGGTCGCTCAAGGAAAAACACAGCGGTTTTCATTCGGCGGGGTTTTCAGATGGCTTCAAATACTTCTCCCAAAGTTGCAAAGAATGCTTCTGAAGCGTGCGAGATAATTGAGCTCGCGATTGGTGACCTTGAGATGCTCACAAGAGCCTTCAAGGTCATTCAAGATGTTTGCGAAGAGCGAGACTCAGATGAGATTTCGCTTTCCATCGACACCCCTAGGTACGTCGTTAACTAAGCAGACACCGCGCGGTACACCGTCAAATAACGCGGTACGCCGTCAATCAACAAGGTGCGCCCTTAAATAATCTGCTCAAGCCGCAAATAATCTTGCTGCGGTTCCACATCTGAAATTCGAAGAGTTATCCTATCCCCTGGCTTCACCTGCGCTATGCATTTGACCATGGTGGGCATGAAGACTTCGTCGAGCTCGACGAGGGGGTTCTTGAGATCGGTTCTCAGCACGGTTCCTGTAATGATGCGAGCTTCTTTGCCTGGGCGCTGAGTGCGCTGCTTGAGATAGCGCAGCAGCCAGAATCGGCGCGTCTCTCTACTTACCGCAACAGCAGTGGCCAGAGGTTCTTCTGTGCCATAAAGAATCTCCTCCATTTCAGACCTCGAATAGTGCGGGGTGCCTACCTGAAGGCAAGAAAGAATTTGTCTTTGATTACAAAGATCGACATAGCGCCTGATAGGGGAGGTGCCTTGCAAATAGGCGTCTAATCCAAGTCCCGAGTGCAGCCCGGGTTCTAGTCCGACGGAGGACTTCTTGAGGCGTGAGCGTCCGGCGTAGTCGGCTGCAGGGCCTGGCGCGGCTTCTCCCGGCGCAGCTTCTCGATCTTGAGATGTAGCCGGTGCGCGGTCTTCGTCCGGTGCTTCCTGTCTTCTAAACACAACGGGGATGCGCTTCTCGACCGCAAAGCGTGCGAGAAGCGCATTGCCGAGAACCATCATTTCGCCGACCAATCCGCGGGCGGGACCATGCTCGTCAATCTCGCGTAGGGCAAAGGTGCCGTCGTCGGCAACATCAATCACGAGGTCGCGTTTAAATACTTTCTGAGCTCCTCGCTCAAGACGCTCCTGCTCAAGCACCCCTGCAAGCTGATAGAGGAGAAGGAGATTCTCGTTCTCGGCGTCGACCTTCTCTCGTTCAAGCAGCGCTTCAACCTCGTCGTAGGAGTAGCGTTTCGTGCTTCGCACGACGGAGGGTTTAATTTCAGCGCCTAGGACCTGCAGTGAGCTAGAAAGGGTCACCAAGCAACTGAGCGCGGGGCGGAGTTTTCCTTCCCGTAGCGAGAGCTTGTCCTCAGAGAGTGCCTCAGGGAGCATGTGCACGGTCTGATCGGGGAGATAGAGAGACGTCGCACGTTCTTTCGCAGTTCTATCTAATGCCGAACCGACGGGAATCATGGAGGCTACGTCGCTTATATGAATGCCGAGCAAATAACCATCGCGTGTACGTTCAATCGAGAGCGCGTCGTCCATGTCGAGAGTGGTGACATCATCGATGGTGAAGGCAGCGACGTTTGAAAGATCTACTCGATGAGCCTGGAATTCGGGGGAGTACTTATCCAACGAGTCATGCAGGCAAAGTTCATCGGCTTCTTTCAGCGCATCTCGTGAAAATCTGCGTGGGGGGCGATGGCGAATGAGTGGCAGGTTGGTGGTTTCAGAGAAATGCTTGGCATACGACAAGAGGCCAAAGGCGCGCTGCTCCCGATTGCCGTTAAGTTCAAGTTTGAGCTGCTCAGCGCAGTAATCCACAAGGTCTTTTGCTTCCTTGTGTTTATTGTTCTCGAGGTGCTGCGCGTAAGCGGCGACTTCCTCAAGGAGAGTCAGGGAAGGAAGCAGCTCATCTGGAACTTCCGTTCCTGGAGAGGCGCGATTTTGCGCAATCCACTCTGCCATGGTTCCGCGAAGCTTAAGTTTGCGTTCGCGAACCTCTTCGGCGTGTTTAAGCTCTTCGACCGTAGACTCACTTCTAGGCAAGAACCCGTCGCGCTCTCTCTTGAAGTAGACTTTGTCGTCGGCAAGCGCAAAGCGCAGAGCTAAGTAGTCGACCACGTCCACGCCTCCGGTGAGGAGATCGCACAGGTCGCGGTTCGAATACTCCCTCTGCTCTGAGCGGACCACGCCCCAGAGCTCCTCTATGCTTAGATTTGGTGCACGCGCATGAGCTTCCGCCGCCAGAGTGGCAAGAAAAGAAGTTTTTTGCTCCAGGGTTCCCGCTTCCACAGGGAGTCGTCCCGGGACCGCATGCAGGCGATTGGCGGCGAGTTCTACTTCGCGTCCACGCAAATTAAAGACGGTATATTTTTGTTTCTTGAATCCAAGGACCGCACCAAGAAGCATGCTTCCTTCGTGCTCGTACGTGACGAGTGAGCCATCCGGAAACCCGGAGTCTGATGCCCCTTTAAATGGGCTTTTTGCGGGAACAAGTTTCATTCTAAGGGCGCTCAGTGCTGAACATCTATCGAGCCATGCTTTCGGAAAGAGAGCTATTGAAGCCTTCAATGCGCTTTACAATCTCCTCGGCGAAGCTTTGTTTTGAGAGTGTAGCAGCATTTGAGAATGAAAAGATACCGCGCGAGACATTCACAATTCCGCCTCGAGGAGGGCGTTCGGCCGTAAAACCTGCCAGGGCGTCTGCCGCGGAGCCGCCTTGGGCGCCAAGGCCTGGAATAAGAAAGTAGGATTTCGGCATGAGCTGTCTCAGGGCCCGGGCTTCATCAGGGTAGGTTGCGCCAACCACCGCACCTAAACCCGAGAGGCCAGAGGAACCGCTAAGCTCTGCCCCTCGTTCCGCAACCCAGGTTGCGACCCTGCCGGAAATAGAGAGACCTCTTTCGTCCTTTACATTCTGAAGTGCGGAAGAGCCTGGATTCGATGTTTTTACTAAGACAAAGAGTCCTTTCCCATACTGCACGCAGTCCTTCAAATATTCCTCGAGGGTGTCGAATCCAAGGAAAGGATTTACCGTAAGGGCATCAGCATCAAAAACCGGATGGCTTGCGCCAAATGCTTTCACCCGTCCCAAAAATGCGGCGCTATAGGCCTGCGCAGTGGATCCGATATCTCCGCGCTTTGCGTCGGCAATCGTGAGCAGGGAATGCTCTTTGGCGCGCTTCATTAAGTAAGAGAACGCGGAAACGCCCGCGCTGCCATATTGTTCATAAAAGGCCAGGTTTGGCTTTATTGCCGCAACGCGCCCTTTGAGCAGTGGGAGCACCTCATCGAGGTAGGCAACTAATATTTCTTCCAATGACTTCTCCCAGTCCCCGGCATTTTTGGGTGAGTGGGCGTTCACAAGAAAACCAGGAAAGTCCTCAACCTTGAGGTCGAGTCCAGCGACGAGGACACTTTTGGTGGAGGAGATTGCAGAGGTGAGTCGGTCAGCAAAAGAAATCATAGTGGGTTGCCCTTGAAAGTTCTCTGGTTCCTGCCCGTGAGCTTGGTGCCGACGCCGCGTTAGGCAGAGGCACCTTTCTGCACGAGCTTGCTGAGGAGCGCGTAGGGGTCTTGCTTGTTGTCGGCGGCGTACTGCTCTTTTACTTGATTCATGTCAGACAAAAATCGCTCCCAAGAGCCGCCGATTTGGGCAAAGTGCTCTTTGAAGAGCTCAAGATGGGCAAGGTAGAGTTGCAGCTGCATGATCTCGGCATTGTTAACTGCTTTTAGTATCTGGAGCTCGGGATATTTCTCGCGGAGCGGGGCAATATGTTCACGAAAGAGTACCTCGCGTCTCGCAAGCTTCTGGTCTTTAGAAGCTGAGCTCTCATAAAGTTCCTTTAAGGCGGCATAGGCGCGTTCAATTCCTGCTGAAATGGCAAGCTCACGTTCCATGCTGCGACGTGCCTTCTCGAGGCTTGCTGATGCGTTGGTCAGGCAGTTTGTTCTGTCTGGTTCCGCGGTGACAGAGTTGCATGTGGCGAGGCGTCTTTCATAAAATTGCCTGCCTGCCTCGAAGCCGACGAAGTTGGCCAGGCACTCATTGAAGGCGACGTGGTTCGGAACCCATATGGTGCTGTGAAGACTCTCGTGGAGCACGGTGTTGACGATGTGTTCCGGCGGATTTCTCAGCGTCGTAGAAAGGAGGGGGTCGTTAAACCAGCCGAGCGTACTAAAAGCCTCAGTACCTCGTACCCAGGTTTCGTAACCTTCGCTCTGGAGCTCTTTTGCTTCCTCTATGGCGTCCACTTTATCAAAAAATCCCTTGTAGGGGATTGATCCCACAAAAGGGAACCACCACGTGTAGAGCTTAAACTCGTCCTTGGGAGAGGCGGATACTACCCACGCCACGGCTTCGCCCTTCACGCGAGAGTACTGAGTAAATGCTTCTTTGGGAGTAAGCCCAATATCGATGCCGAACTGGCGTGCCTCAAGTACCAGGGCAAGCTTTTCCTTCTCCTCCGCGGTGGTCTCCTCTGAGGCAATTCTTTCTGAAATGTCTTCGCGATTGACTAGAATTCGACTCTGTTCGTAGGCCGCTCGAATAACGTAAAAGGGGCTACAGCCACATGCCAAGGAGGAAATAAGGAGTAGCGAAAGTGCCGTGCGCAATGCTTGAGTCATGAAGTCCCTTTTCTATTGGTTTTCTCCCCTCTGACGTTCTGCCTCAAGTTCAAGAGTGCGAGCGTCAGTCCAGCTCAAAAATCGGAGTGAATGCGGTGATGATACAAGTTGACGCGGCTTTTTATCGCCGGGCGCAATAGCATACACATTATATATTTCCTTACGGCCGTCTTCTGCGGTGAAGGCAACAAGTTTACCGTCGGGAGACCAGGTGGCGTCATATTCTCTTCCCGGCATTGACGTGAGCTGGGTGCGCTTGCCCGAATCAATTTCAAGAATCCCGAGGTCAACGTCGTCAAAAGCTCCATAGGAAAAGGCGATGCTTTTTCCGTCTGGTGAATAGTCTTGGCGGCAAAAGGTTTGAGCGCCAGAAAGCAGACATTTTTCTTGGCGAGTTGAAAGGTTCGAGGTGCACACGTCCCAGCCCGGCCAGAATCGATTGGTGGAATAGGAGACCATTTTTCCGTCAGGCGAGACTTTAGGTACGGTTTGCCGTCCCGAGTACTTGGCGAGTGGTGTGGCGCTCGCTCCTTTGGCAGGTGCTCCCGGGACATTAAGAATCATAATCGTGGCGTCGCCGCCGGCTTTCCCAAGTTCCGCTGAGTACGCAATCTTCAGTCCATCTTTGCTCCAAGAGGGATTTTCGTCGTTCCCCGGGTTGGTGGTGAGCCTCACGGGAGAGCGGCCGTCCCACTCCGCAGCATAAATCTCGTTATTTCCATCACGGTCTGAGACAAATGCAAAATAGCGTCCATCAGGGCTCCAGCTCGGATAGCTGCTGTTGCCGGGACCTTCGATGACACGCCGAATTCTCTTCGCGTTGAAGTCGAGCACAAAGATTCTTTCGAGTCCGTCGATAGTGGCCCCAAAGAGAAGGTTGCCTGAGAGACCCGTGGTGTCTCCGATTTGAAAAGACGAATCGATCTCGGCGGGAGTGACGGAGGGTGTGCCGGTGGCTGAAGAGTGGGCGGCGGAAGACGCGGCCGGAGTTGCAGAGAGTTTCTCGGAAGCTGGGGCGGAGTCTGCGGGGCTGAGTGCTTGAGGCAGCGTCGCGCGAGGGGCCTGGGCCTCTGCGCGGAAAGATCCTAGGGGCAGAAGAATGCCGCATGCTCCTAGCGCCCACGCTCTCAACGCTTTGAGGCAAAGGGGCGCGCGGGAAACAGAGAAGAAGTTGTTGATAGCTGTTCTCAGATAACTGCTCATAGAAAAAGGAAGAACCAGTTTCAAAACAGGGATGAGGGGGATGGTCCCTCAGCGCCTTAGACCTTGCATCATATGCCCACTACGAAAGAAATGCGTAGCGCAGACCAAAAAGAATTAGTGCTGCCGCAGCCCCCGCAACGATGTCGTCGAGCATGATGCCCCAAGCCCCGGGGAGACGCTCGGCCATTCCGATAGGCCCGAATTTCATTATGTCGAAAGTTCTAAAAAGTGAAAAGGCAATCAGCGCCTCTAGTAGCGTTGGGGAGGCTGGAATCAAAGCAATAAGCATCCCGGCCCATTCGTCTACCACCACTTCGCTCGGGTCAATGTGGGCTTTGCCGTTGTTCCCCGAGGCGACCTTTTTCCATTCCGCATCATGAATCAGGGCGTGGGTGGCGAGCAGCCCAAGCAGGCTAATGGACGCGGCAAGGAGTAGGGTGCCGGCGCCGCTCACAGCAAAAGTGCTTCGTTGGAGAATGAACCAGGCGGCCACGCAGGCGGCGCTAGCGACGGTGCCCGACGCCATGGGCGAAAATCCTGTTCCTAGTCCTGACGTGATGGCTCTTGCGAGAATAATGGTTGGGCGCATGGGCCAAGACTCTACAGGCCTGAGGATTCCTCACAAGAACCAAATCTCGTGTTGACGCCTTCGATCTTGATTTGCTATAAGTTGCTTAAACAAAACGGCCTGGCTAATCATTTGAAAAGAATTGTTTTTTGTCTTTAGCGCCTTTGGTTCTCGCTTTTCGGGATCCTGCTCTAGGGAGCGGTAGGCGTAAAGAGTGATGCTCGTGCCTTTATGTTTGTGCTCGTGTGCGCCAGCTGCGTGTGTTGTTGATATTTGCGCGGTGGTGGTTGTCGAGCATTGAAACGTTGCGATTAAACGTTTTTGGCAGTTTAGCTTTTGGGGCGGGGCGGTGTTTTGTCTGGCCGAGGGATGGCTTCGGGCAGCGCCGCATTTTGGCTAACGGGTTCTTATGGCAAAGAGTTCTGGCGGAAAAGGAAGTTCTGGTGGCGGCTGGGAGGAGGATGCTGAGGTTGGCATCACTCTTGGCTCTGACTTTGCACTAGGGTCCGATTTGGAGAGCGGCGCTTCCACGAAAGAGCGCCCAGGGTTTTCCCCTCCTGGATTTTCTCCCTCGGGGCTTTTCTCTGGGGTTGCGCTTGGCGGCGAAGATTCATCGAGCACTTCGTTAGTGGATCGCGCTGGCGCAGATAGGATTGCTCCAGATCAGGGTGGGGACGTGGGTGTAATCGACGTTGCTGGTTTGGGGGACTCCGGTGATTCGTCTCGAGGCGGCATAGTTGCTGCGCGGGGTACGGTTGACGGCCTCGTTATTCGAGTTGATGGACGCGTGGAGTCCGGGACGCTTCGTCAGGCTCTTGATGAGTTCGTGAGCGCGCGTAGTTCATTCCTCGCTGGTCAGGAAGTCTTCCTTGAGTGGGTTGGGATGCGCCCTGCGCTAGACGTTGAGGAGTCTCTCACGCACCTTTTAAAGCGCAGTTACGGCATCGTGGTAAAGTCCGTGCGGCTCTACACTAGGCCTCGCACGTCTGATGCAGGTCTCGATGTTTCTGATCGCGTGGGCGAGTCTGGTCGCGGGGGAGATGGTAGTAGTCTCTTTGAGGGCGCTCGGGCCTTGGGTGGTTCTGCTTTTGGAGCCGGGACGGGAAGCGCTTCTCAGAGTGGTGGGCGAGGAAAGTATGCGTCTCTAGGCAAGGAAGTTGCCGGAGCTGTTAGCGCAGCTGCGAGCGGTGCTTTGGGCGGATCTAGTCGCTCTTCTCGCGCCGTAGATTTCCAGTCTCCTCTTTCGGGTACGAGTATTCCTTGGGATGAGCCTGATACTCGTCTTATTCATGCCAATCTGCGCTCGGGGCAGAAGATTGAGTCAGAGCATTCCCTCGTTATTGTGGGAGACGTCAATTCAGGCGCTGAGGTTATCTCGGGGGGAGACGTGGTAATTCTTGGAACGCTGCGCGGCGTGGCTCATGCCGGAGCGTACGAGGAGTCGGGTGGCGGGCGAGTTATTTTCGCTATCAATATGCAGCCCACGCAGCTACGAATTGGCTCAGTTATTTCCCGCGGATCGGCGCAAGATGCAAAGGGAGTTGCTCCTGAGGTCGCGCGCGTAGATGGGAATTTAATTGTCGTTGAGCAATATCATACCAAGACGCTCGGTGGGACTATTGGTGGTTCTATGATGGGTGGAATTGGAAGCAGTCTTGTGGGCCTGCTTGGGCGCAAGCGAGGCGTGGCGAATTAGTGCGCAGTGATTTAATGCACTGTGAGTTAGTGCACTGTGATTTAGTGCACTGCAGGGCGACCCTGCAAATGGTCAAAAAGTTAGTGCTGAATAGATTTGGATTGCGGAGGGTGTTCGATGGTCTCAAATGATGGTGCCTCAGCTGGGTTCTCAAAGAATGGTACCGCTAAAGGCGGAGAAGTTATTGTAGTGACCTCAGGGAAAGGCGGAGTGGGAAAGACGACCACTACGGCAAGTCTTGGTTCAGCCCTGGCGCTTAGGGGGAAGCGGGTGCTCGTGGTTGACGCGGATATCGGGCTTCGCAACCTCGATGTTATTCTTGGGCTCGAGAACCGGATTGTTTTCAATCTTGTTGATGTAGCCAAGAATGTCTGCAAGCCTTCTCAGGCCATCATTAAGTCTAAGAAGTCGAATAATCTGTATCTGCTTCCTGCTTCTCAAACTGATGATAAGGATGTGGTGTCGGAGGATGACATCCGGACCGTCCTCGATCACTTCCGTCGTGAGTTCAACTATATCTTGGTTGATTCTCCGGCGGGTATTGAGCAGGGGTTTCGGAATGCCTGCGCGGGAGCAGATAGCGCCATCATCGTAACGACACCTGAAGTTCCGGCGATTCGAGATGCTGACCGTGTGGTTGGTCTCCTTTCTGCCCGAGGAATTGAGCCTTCGCTCATTATTAATCGCCTCGATGTGAACATGGTACGGCGTGGAGACATGCTCTCCGTGTCGGATGTGCAAGAAATTGTAGGCATCCCGCTTATCGGAGTCGTGGAGCGCGATGAGAGCATCATCGTGGCTGCGAACTGCGGTGAGCCGGTGGTATACAACCCCAAATCGAAGGCGGGTATGGCGTATACGCGCATAGCCGGCCGTATTTGCGGGGAGCAGATTCCGATTGCTGACTACGGCAATGAAGGGTTTCTTACTCGCATTGGCCGTCGGTTAGGATTCCAAGCCGCCTAAGGAGGCTCTTGGTGTCGTCGGGGAATAGGTGTGAGTGTTAGTTGATGGCCCTCAGGGAAATTGGTCTCGCGGGGTCGTCTGAAGTGAGAGTCCGGGTTTGGCTAGCCTTTTTTGGGAAAAGGGGCTAGCGAGGCAGAAGCATCTCGTGCGAAGGGTATATATCGTACCTCGGAGCCCGAGCGTAGCGAGTGACTATTTTCTGTAGGAGTGCGTCGTGTTTGCGGGATTAAAAGAGTTTCTCTTTGGAAACGGTCAGGCCAGCAAGTCACTCGCGCGGAGTAGACTGCACTTTGTTCTTGTGCAGGATAGAACCGGGCTCTCACCAGATGATATGGCGGCCTTCAAGAAGGAGATGATCTCCGTCATCGAGCGATACTTTCAAATCGATGAGCAGGGCTTCGATATCTCCTATAAGCGAGAGTCTGATTACACGACTCTTATGATTAATTCGCCCGTCATTACCCGGCGTCAGGATAGTCCCGGTGGGCAGGTTGGGGCGAAGCATCACGCCCGAAAGCACGACAAGAAGGCCCATAAGGAACCTGAAGTCGTAGCTAAGACCGCTACGCAAAGTTAGGGTAGTGCCTCATTCGAAGCCTCATTCAAAAATATCAAAATACGCCAGCTGGATTTAAAGGGGTCCTGGCATTCCTGTGGTCATTGACCGCAGTTGCTATGTCTATCTGCGGATATTTCGCCCTGACACTCACAGTTACTGAAGGGCACGTTTCTTCGATCGTCGAACGCGAATGCAAAGATAGCCCACCGCTCCATTGGATTTCTCGCATAGAGTTATCGGATTCCATGAATCCGCGCGATCTCGTCAAAATCTCATTCACGACTGCGGGTGGCCAAGCCGCGGAAGTGGTTGAGACCTTTCGCTCAAGCTCGAATGTTCAGGTGGGTGATGCCGCTCAGGTGCGCTATCAAGAAAGTGACCCTTCCTTTGCCTTTCGCGCCGACCGCCTATGGCTGCTTCCGCTTGGGAGCCTCCTCGTCAGCCTTGCACTAAGTCTTATTCCCCTCTTCGGAAAGGGCAGACAAAGCGAGGCAACGGGAATTTAAGGGGTAACTATTACTACGCCCACGAGCGCATCACGCAGCTCGGAGCAAGCGAAAGCATCTTTTGCATAGTTTCGGAGCTTGCGGTCAGAATCTCATGTGCCTTCACTGCACGTGAAGTTACCATAACCGCGCCGCGCTCGGAGTTTCTGATCATGGTGTTGGGGGAGTTCGAGACCTTAAGAGCCTTACAGTAGGGGTCAACACCCAAGAGTGCCAAGGCTTGCTCCTCTGGTAAACCTGGATGAGAAACCCCGCATACGGGAGCTCCTGCCCTCAGAGATCGAGAGGCATACACACCGGTTTCCGAGTCCCCAGTAGTAGAACTATAGCGCCTTAGAGTCATGCTCGGTTGGCGATAGCTTCGAAGTGCTCTAAGTTTCCCGGCACCTACGACGTGAGCCATGAGTTTTTGGTAATCCCAGCCCGTTCCTAATCCGATGAGCGGAAAGATTCCTGAGTCAAAAGGATTGTCACCGTAGTCGAGGCATGGGTTGCCATTTACTTCGATGACATAGGGAACACCCTCGGGCGTGAGCCGCATATCGATGCGCCCATATCCGTCGCCGCCCACCGCCTGATAGGCTTTCAGGGCAACTGCTTCGACATTTCGTAAGGCCTCGGGCGGCAGGTTCGCAGGGCAATCCACCGCAAAATCCCAGTAGAACTTGGAGTTTGGATCACTCTTGGTGCTCTCCATGCGAATCTTAGGGATGCCGTCGTAAGTAGAGCCAAAACGAATCTCGAGCGGAGGAAGTACTAAGGTACGGGCGCCGCTCCCCAAAACTCCGACCGTGATTTCTCGTCCATCGATGTATTCTTCAATGAGTGCGTCTGCACCTGTGCCGGCAACTACTCTTTTGATGGCAGGTCCTAGGTCCGCCGGTTTTCGCACGCAGGAAGCGCTATCAATGAGGATACTTCCAAAGCCAAAGCGGGGCTTCACAAACATGGGGTACGAGATTCCCTTAGGCGCCGAAGCGTTTTCAAAGGAAGTGACAAAGCCCTTCGGCACGGGAACTCCTGCGCGTTGCAGGGTTAGCTTCATGGCAAATTTATCGTTGGTCAGCTGGTGGACCGCAGAACCAACACCGGAAAAGGGTACTTTGCTAGATTCAAGCGCTACCATTACCTCTGTGCCGGGCTCCCCATCGAAGCCGCAGCCATCACAAAGGTGCATGGCGAAGTCGGCGCTAACTGACCGAAGAGAATCGAGATTATCCCAATTAATGGTCTGTAAGGTGAGCTCGTGTCCGAGCTCACGAAGCGCGCGCTCCTCGTGCTCTATAAAGCGGTGGACGCCACGCTCGTTTACCCCAAGATCTTCGGTTGGGTTGTAGAAGAATGCGACAGACTGAGGCTGTGACCCTGCAGCGTGGATTTCTTGAGCCACGTTTTTGAAATGTTCGGTCGTGTGGTGACCAGAGTATGATTTTGCCTCTTCGTCAGAGAGGGACGCGATGGGGTGAGAGGCAAGTTTGCTGCTCACCAAACTACAAACGAGAGGGGCGGGGATCCTGCTTAATGCGGAGCCACCGAGCTGTGGGAAGTCAGCTTGGGGGGAGTTTTGTTTGAGCGCTACTTCGCGCTTAAGAACGGGGCGAGAGCGCGGTGGATTAGCGGCACTGCCAGATTTCTGGAGCAAGGTAGAGGTGCTTGCAAGAGTGCTGGCTCGGCGTTGTTTGCCGGAAGAGGTCCTTGTAACTTGCTGATTTGACTGCTGTAAATCCTTCCCTGCTGGCTGTTTCGACGGGCCAGATTTAGAGGAACCAAGAGCGGGAGCAGTAGTACGGCGGGTTTTGCGAATCGGCATCTTTTCTTTCTTCTTTCCTTAATTTCCAAATACGAAGGTTCTGACTTTTCTACTCTTCAACAAATTTCAACTCTGAGATTCTTGCTCACCCAGAGTTAGTAGTGAGCATCGAGGACTTCAAGCGGCACATCTTTGGGGGGCTTCCCTCGAAAATCTGTATCACCCAGAGATCGCTATCGCCAAAGATCTCTATCGCCAGAGATCTCTATCGTTTGCGATGCGCCAAGTACTTTAGAGATTTTCTCACTTCAATACGTTTCATCTTTCTTTATATCACTTGTGACAGCATTTCCTCTCTTACTCAAGCGTTTTGCGCTGAGTGCTTCAGGAGGGAGAGGTGAGTGGGGAGGAAATGCAAAAGAAAAACTCTGCTCACACACCCTTTTTCTGAGGCCACAGGGCTTCAAAATTGGATGTGCGAGCAGAGTTCCGACACCTTCTTTGACTCGTTTGCGAAGGTGCACGCGCCCTAGAAGAAGGTCATCAATTAGGCAAGAGACATCACTTTTTCTAGCGGAGTGTAAGGGATTTTCACCGCTTCACTCACAGGTTGATTGGTGAGTTTCCCGCCCATGGTGTTCACTGCAAGACGAAGTTCAGGGAACTTCTTCAAGGCAGCATCAACACCGAGGTCGGCGAGTTTCAAAATGTAGGGCAGAGTCGCCGATGTGAGTGCCATTGTGGAGGTGCGAGGCGTTTGGGCTGGCATGTTCGGAACACCGTAGTGAATGACGCCTTCGTGCTCATAAACGGGGTCCGCAAGGCTCGTGGTGCGAATGGTTTCTCCGCATCCGCCTTGGTCAATGCTGATGTCTACAAACACCGATCCTTTGGGCATTTTTGCAATAATTTCGCGGGTTACGAGCTTTGGAGCCGCAGCGCCGGGAATGAGAACTGCACCAATAAGTAGGTCGGCACGCTCGGCAGCCCAGGAGAGACTTGCCATGGTAGAGAATACTGTACGTACTCGGGAGCCGAACTCCATTTTCACTCTTTCGAGCTTCTTGTAATCAACATCCAGCACCGTCACGGTTGCTCCGAAACCGAGGGCAACTTCGCACGCCGCGCGTCCCGAAATTCCCGCTCCGATGATGACTACGTTGCCTGGGCGAACACCCACAGTTCCGCCTAAGAGTACGCCTCGACCCCCGTTCTGGGAGAGCAAGAAATAGGACCCGTTGAGGACAGAAAGCTTGCCCGCAACTTCGCTCATAGGCTCAAGCAGCGGGAGCCTGCGGTCGTCAAGCTGCACCAGTTCGTAGGCAATTCCCGTAACCCCACTCTTGACCATCGCAGAGGTGAGCTCAGGCATGCTCGCGAGATGGAGGTAGTCAAAAATGGTAAGTCCCGGGCGAAAGAATGCGTATTCTGATTCATGGGGCTCTTTCACCTTTACCACCATGTCCGTGCCGGTCCATACGTCCTTCAGGGTAGGAACAATGGTGGCGCCGGCTGCCTTGAAGGCTTCGTCAGGGAAATGTGAGCCTTCACCAGCTTTTGTTTCAACATGTACTTGGTGGCCATGGCGCACGAGTTCCATGATGCCGTCTGGGGTAATAGCTACTCGTTTCTCAAGAGTCTTACGTTCGCGGGGAACACCAATTTTCATGATTTCTGTTACCTTTTAAAAAGCGCTCTCACTCAAAATAGCCAGACCTCACCCAGCGCGGCGAGGCGGTCGTTCCGGGCGCTTATACCCCTTGTTAAGGGGCGGAGGAAGATGTGGGGGCGAGAGGGGAGATGGGTGGTGAATTGGGGCTGGGGCGCGCCCTTCCTATGGGCGCTGCGTCTTGGTAGGGCGCCGCGTCCTCGCGGTGCCGCAAGATCTCTCGTCTTGGCACGTGGCTTGTCTCTGGCCACCTCACTCGCCGTACACACGCTTACCTCCCTTGAAATTGCCCCGCCCCTAAGCAAAGGTAGGGACATGGCGACAAAAATTCTCGATGGCAAATGGCTTTCTCAGCGCTTCCAAGAAGAAATCAAACTTCGTGTTCAGCAGCTTCTTAAGACTCACGGCCGCGCTCCGGGACTCGGGGTTATACTGGTGGGAGATAACCCAGCCTCTCAGGCCTACGTAGGGAACAAAGAGAAAATAGCGGCCCACTGTGGCCTCGCGACTTTTGACAGGAGGCTTCCTGCCAACGCTTCAGAAGAGGAAGTGAGAGCCGTCATCGATGAGTATAACGCCGACCCGCGAGTCGATGGGATTCTTCTTCAGCTCCCGCTTCCTAAACATCTTTCCCAGGACATACTCCTCGACAGTATTGACCCGGCTAAGGACGCGGATGGGCTCCATCCCTTGAACCAAGGCCTACTTGCAAGGGGAAGTGGGGTGCTTAGGCCCTGCACCCCTTTAGGTGCCATGCACCTTCTAGACCTGGCGTATTCTTCGGCCGTAGTAGGAGACCCATCCTACCTGCCTTCTCAGACCCCTCGAGCCGACCTTTCGGGTAAACGAGTGGTCGTGATTGGGAGATCGATACTTGTCGGGAAGCCGGTCGGTCTCTTAGCTCTTGAGCGCAATGCAACGGTTGTGTACGCACATTCTAAGACAAAAGATCTTCCCTCAGTAACCCGTGAGGCCGACATCGTCATTGCGGCCGTCGGAGTGCCCAATCTCGTAAAGGGCGACTGGATTCGCGAGGGAGCGGTAGTAATAGATGTGGGAATCAACCGCCTGCCGACAGGGAAGCTCACGGGTGATGTCGATTTTGAAAGCGCTGCTCCGCGGTCGATGGCGATAACGCCAGTACCCGGAGGGGTGGGGCCCATGACTGTCGTTATGCTTATTAGTAACACGCTCAAGAGCTTTGAGAGCCGGATGGTTGCTTAGGGCAACCACTAAGACCACGAAAGGGATATTTGCCAGAGCTGAGGCTCTTCGGAATTCTCCAGTTACCTCGCTGAAGTTTTTGACTTTTATCGACCTCCATTTTAGGTTCAGGAGCGTTTAAATTTCCTCACTATTCACCTTTGAGGCGAATGACAACAACGACAAATCCAGCAGTGACAAATCCAGCAGTGACAAATTCAGCAGCGACAAATTCAGCAGTGCCGAATGCCGTCGGGGCTGATTCACTTTCTCGTACACCACTCTACGACGCCCATCAGTCCCTGGGGGGGAAGATAGTCCCCTTCGCCGGGTGGGAATTACCAGTTCAATACTCTGGCATTATTCAGGAGCACACGGCCGTAAGAACCAAGGCCGGGCTTTTTGACGTCAGTCACATGGGCGAAATTTTCGTGACGGGCCCAGAAGCCGAAGCGGCGCTTGATGGCCTCACCTGTAACGCAGTTTCCACACTCGTCGACGGCAAAGCTCATTACAGTGCTATTCTCAATGAGAAGGGCGGAGTAGTAGACGACATTATTGTCTATCGTTACTCCCGCGAGCGTTATCTTGTCTGCGTGAATGCTTCGAACGCTGACAAGGATTATGCCTGGTTCACCAAACATAATCGCTGGAAGGGCGCCACCTTCGACAACCAAAGTAGCAAATGGGGGCAGATTGCCTTGCAAGGGCCTCTCGCTCAGAAAATCCTGCTAGCTTTCGGTGGCATGGAGCGCGCCGCTGCGTTGCAGTATTTCCACTTTACTGAAACTGAGCACCAAGGGTTTCCGATTATCGTGGCGCGCACCGGGTACACAGGGGAGGACGGATTCGAACTATTCGTGCCGACCAAGGAGACGCGTAAAGTTTGGGACCGATTACTTGAAGTCGGCAGCCCGCTAGGGCTAATCCCAGCCGGACTTGGAGCGCGGGATTCTCTTCGGCTCGAGGCTTGTTATCCGCTCCATGGCCACGAGCTTGGCGATGATATTAGCGCACTCGCCTCAGGACTCGGTTGGGTAATTAAGTTTGATAAGGGCGACTTTATTGGTCGCTCGGCCCTTCTTAAAGAGAAAGAGGCAGGGGTGCGTAAGGCGCTCGTAGGCTTCTATCTCGATGATGCCGGGATTTCGCGCCAAGGCGACAAAGTATTCTACTCTGGAGCTGAGGTAGGCGTCGTAACAAGTGGTACAAAAACGCCCACGGTTCAGCGCGCCCTTGGGCTTGCGCTCGTTGATACCAAAGCGGCCCCAGTTGGAAGTCAAATTGAAGTAGAGGTGAGGGGCCGCCGCCTTAAAGCCTCAGTAGTAAAAAAGCCTTTTTATAAGAGGAGCTAGGAGATGGAGATTCCCGCCAATCTTAAATACACCAAAGACCATGAATGGGTGCGCGTCGAAGGGGACGTTGCAGTTATGGGAATCACCGAGTTCGCGCAGAGTGAGCTTGGCGACTTAGTTTTTGTTGACGTACCGGCTCCGGGTAAAGCAGTGAAGCCAGGAGAGACGGTATGTGTCGTTGAGTCAACTAAAGCAGCCTCGGACGTGTACGCGCCAATCTCGGGCAAGGTGAAAGTGTCGAACACTTCACTTTCCAGTGCTCCTGAGCTTGTAAACAAGAGTCCGTATACTGACGGCTGGTTGGTGAAGTTGGAAGGTTTTTCTGCGGCTGAAGTAGGGAAGCTCATGTCCGCGGACGAATACCGCGCGCATTTGGGTGGGAAGGCGTAAGTCACCATAGGCTGAGCAGGGGAGGGATTGCCGAGCTCTC
>JBIKWF010000129.1:0-11224 GCA_044356455.1 Bdellovibrionota bacterium
TGTCGAACGTGATTGAATGACCAGAGGTATTTCCCACGGTAATCACTCGTCCTCCGCGGCGTACAGCCCAGAGTGAGTTTGAGAACGTGGCTGCGCCCACATTATCAATGACAATATCTACTCCACGGCCCTTGGTGAGCTTCAGTATCTCAACGTGCCATTTTGGAGTGTCGCGATAGTTGATGACGTGCTGAGCCCCGAGCGCAAGCGCTCGGTCGGCCTTTTCCTTGCTGCCGGCGAGTGCGTACACCGTTGCCCCCGCAGCTTTCGCGAGCGGAATGGTGAGAGAATTAACGCCGCCTCCAGAGCCAACAACAAGTACGGACTCACCGGCGGTAAGCTTCGCGCGGCGAAAAAGCATACGCCAGCAGGTAGTGCCCACAAGAAGCGGGGCGCAGCCATCTTCAAAGCTCACGGTTTCGGGAAGCTTGAACACATTCTTAATAGGAACGGCAACATATTCGGCGAGGCCGCCCGGAATATGTTCACCAATAATGCGGTACCCTGGGCTGAGGCTTTCTTCTCCGTTCCTGGTCCACTCGTCATCTGCCGTGCTAATTCCAGGATTTACAATGACGCGGTTACCGGGAGCCCAGTTAGACCCGTTATGAGAGGAGACTCCGTTCACGGAAACAATTTCGCCGGCAATATCACTGCCGCCGATATGGGGCATTTTTAGCTTAAGGTTTTCCCAACCTTTACGAACCCACACGTCGAGGTGATTAAGCGCTACCGCTTTGACGCGAATCAGGGCTTCGCCCGGGGCGGGAGTAGGATTCGGAAGATCTGCGTATTTGAGGACCTCAAGACCGCCGTGGTGTTCAAAGAAAATCGCTTTCACTTACATCCTCCTCGTTCTTACCTTCCTTAGGGTCTGTCCCGAAAAAATTCTCACCACTACAGGTGTGGCGACAACGGGACAAACTCCTCACCGAGTGCCGTAGCAAGTCTCTCGGTTGGATTTAGGTGTTTATAAACCAGAAGGGCTCCTGAGAATACACCGAAATCTCCGTGAGCCCTGTGGTTCTTTAACGCTTTATTTAGACCACCGAGATTGCAGTGTCGGCCCTTATTTAGGCTCGCGATGACTCAAATACTATCATGGCCCAGTCGCCCCGTTCTTCGGTTCTCACTATCTTGAGGCCAGAAGCGCTGGCTTGATAGTGAGTCCGAACCCTCTCAAGCAGGGCAGCGGCGATGCCTGATACTATGAGGAGACCTCCCGGATTAACTTTCGCTGCAAGGTCTTCGGCTAGAGTTTCAAGTACCTCGGCATATAGATTCGCTACGATGAGATCGTAGCTACCTTGAAGGACCCCAAGTTCTCCCACGATGAGAGTAATGGATTCTTCGCGGCCATTCAGGGCGAGATTATCGCGCGCATTGCTTAAGGCGAGTGGGTCGATGTCAACCGCATCAACTGCAATCTCGAAACATTCGCAAATGCCTAAGGCGAGGATGCCGCTACCTGTGCCCACGTCTAACGCGCTCTTGGGCCAAGAAGGGCGCTTCTTGGCTTGCTGCGCAGCGTCATTCTGGAGGGCTTCCAGTATCATGGCCGTGGTGGGGTGATGCCCCGTTCCAAAACCAAATCCGGGGATGAGCCTTAACTCGCGGGGTGGGCGAGGGGTTTGAGGAGCGGCTTCGAGGGAAAGCACTGGATTAAGAGTTAGCGTTCCCAGGCGCAGAGGTTGCCAAACATCGGAGCATTCCTGAACCCAGTTTCTGTCACCTACCACGTTTCGCTTACAGAGAACGAATCCAAAGCTTTCGGCGCAGGCAAGTAGCTGACTCTCGTTGACGGTTCGAATTGAGCTTCCAATATTTGTGCCTGCGGCCGGACTCCCTGCGGTTGCCGGACTCTCTGAGGACAACTGTGAGCCCTCGGCCTTGAAGAAGCAGCGCACTCGGGAGTCTCTCTCTACGGTCGCTCCGGAGGCTCCGTGCTCGATGAGCATGGCCCCAAGATCTTCAGCGATGATTTCCGAGTTTTCTCCTCCGAACTGGGGACCAGGCCTAAAAAGGAGTTCTGACCACTGCCTTGAATCGCGATGCTCCATTACCAGTCCTCACCTTACCGCTAACTTGCTGGGTAGTCGTTATTATGGCGCGGGAGGCTAATAAGGGAAGGGGATGGAAGCGAAAAAGGAGGCCTAAAAGGGGGACTACGTATGGTCGCTCCTTGCCCTCAGCTGCCCCTCGCCCCCTACTGCACGTCGTGGGCTACTCTTCCCATAGGCGCAAGCTCGGCGGTATACTCTAAAGGATCGTGACTATATTGCAGGTATATGTCTCTACAGGGCACACTCCTAGGGACTTCGCAGAAGGAGAATTGAATGGAACAGAAAAAGAAGATTCAGAAAATCGTTGATGCGCTTCTTAAAGCCTATTGGATGGAGATGGAGACGCTTCAGAATTATCTTGCCTGCTCCGCTAACCTCGATGGCGTGCGTGCCGAAGAAATTAAGAAGGCGCTCGCAGCTGACATTACCGTCGAGCTCGCGCATGCCCAGCAACTTACTAAGCGTATCCGGGTTCTCGGGGGCACGATTCCAGGAAGTTTTAGCTTTAAGGCGGAGCAGAAGTCTCTTCAGCCCCCTAAGCGTAGTACTGATGTTGCCACTGTCATTCGTGGCGTAATTGACGCGGAGGATGCGGCAATTAAGCAGTACAAGCATATCATTTCGCTTTGCGAGGGCTTGGATTATCCGACCCAAGATCTCTGCACGCAGATTCTTGGCGATGAAGAAGATCATCGCAGGGAGTTCGTAGGCTTCCTCTCAGAGTATGAGGACTAAGCCCCGCCTCTAGTCAGCCCGCGGTATGCCTGCAGCCGCACTTGAAGACGTGGTGCTGGAAGACTTGGTGTTAGAAGGCTCTAGGTCTTGCTGCGCTGAGCCTTCTTCTGATGCATGATTGTCTTGAGCAAAATCAGTGCTTCTACGGGTCTCAGAGTGTGGAATATCGGCGTTTCTTGTTTCTTGCGTCGCCAATCTTTTCGATAAGGGAGCCTTGGCTGAGTCAGGGGTGCGCGACTGAGCAAAACTTGACTGAGCAAAACTTGACTGAGCATAATTTGACTGAGCAAAACTTGTAGACCGAGACAGCGCCGCAGGAGAGAATCGAATTTGCGATGATGCCTCACCCGACAGATTCTGCCCTGAAGACAGCGGACGGCTCATCCTTGAAAAAGCCGAGGCTTCCGAAGCCCCACCCGACGAACCCGAGAGGCTCGCGCTGGTCGTTCCTTGACCCGTGGTTCGAACGTTGCGGTCGCGCTTAAGCTCTACGTAGCCACGCGTGAGGGTTGAGGAGCGGTATGGGTGAGTAGTCTGACTTAGTCCGCGTGATTCAAGGATAGCAAAGAGATGGTCTCTGCCCCGAGCCGCGAGTAGGGCGGCTTCATCGCTCGCTAAACCAAGCACGGTAGCGTAGTTGAACGGCCCATCGCACGCCAATTGTTGCAGTCCGAATGTTGAGCAAGAGGTAAGAAGCAGAGAGCGAAGCTTCGAGTCAGAGGCGCCCGTAATGGAGCGCCCAAGCGCGAGCGCTGCGTTTGCGCGTAGGGGATTCATGCGATCAGAGGCGAGAAGGAGTGCTCCTGCAGCTAGCAGGCAGCTCACGAAACTTGGGACTGCGCTAGGCGCACCGGAGCGGTCGTGTTTGAGTTCAGCTTCGCCCATCCCAAATCGCCCGAGAACCGCAAGGGGAACTCTAATGACAAGTTCATGGCGCAGCTTCTGGCGTGGATTGCCAGTGAGGCTTGCTGAGCGAAGCCCGTCAGTAACAAATATGGCGCCTCGTTCCTTTTTGGAAGGATCGGTGCCTGCCACTTCGCTGGATGCTGCGCTAGGTACAGGATCAAGGAATAAGGCAAAGGGAATGCTGTCTATTGAAAGACTGTAATCGCTAATTACGGATTCGGGGAACCCGAGTTCCTTAAGTGTTGCGGACAGAGGGATAGATCCCGTCTTAAGCGCGGGGCCAAGAACGGCAGACCAAAGCTCCCAAGCGTTCTCAAGGACAGGACGAGAGAAACGCTGGGCAGTCCCAAGCGAAAGGGGGCGCGTTTGGCGTGGAACCATGAAAATATCAGCGCCGGCAAACCAATCTGAGGGGCTCAGCCCCTGCCGGTTATGCAGCGCGAACATTTGCCCTGCGCCACGCAATTGGTCTGAAAATCCGAGGGCAACCACTTCTGTTCGAACTTCGCGGATGAAGTCTATGAGTAAGCGGCGGAGTTCTCTTTCGGACCACCTGAGCTGTAAGGGGAGGGGGAGTCGCGAGTAGATACTTTGAACAAGCTCTCGCGTGTCGACAAGTCGTGCATACATGTCGAGATTGAGCCCGGCAGTATCTTCGCACTTTTCGAATTCGAGAGTCTGGAGAGTTTCCTCTCGCACGATGCCCCAGTCTCCAAAGTGGTGGGTGCGAGTTTGCTTCTTGCGGATAGGGCGTACAATTCCAAAGCCTTCGAGCACCACCGATCTTTCGGCTTGGGTGAAGTGAAGGAGTGCCGAGTTCAGTTCAAAGCGTAAAATCTCTCTCGTTTCAACGTCAAGCGCTTTGCGATGTTCTGTCGGAAGCCGGTTGTGAGACCTGGTCGAGGCAGTGCTCGCGTGCGTCGTGCGAGAGGCCTGAGTTGCTTGAGCCTGCGAAGCTTGACTCTGACCTTGACTCAGAGTGCTGTCGCGCTGTGAATCAGCAAGCTGTGAATCAGCAAGCTGTGGTTCTGCAGGGTGGTGTTCTGTGCTCTGCGGATGGAGAGTTTGTGATCCAACTTGTGCAGAGGAATTCTCAGTCTGCGAAGCAGAAGTCGAATCAGCAGGGGATGAAACAGCAGTCGGCGATACTTCAGTTGACGAAGCTGATGGCGCATTGCTCAGCGCAGGTCGTTTCCCCTCGCCTTCGGTTCCCTCGAGGGAATCGTAATTCGAAGATGTGGAATCGTTCGATGAAAGCATGGGGGAAGAGTGTCCTCTACTCGCTAAGCAAAAAAGAAAACAGAAATATGTTCAGGCCGAGAGTCTAGCAAAATTCTTAAAGACAAAAAATCAAAGTCAGAAATAACTTTCCTACGTAAACCAAGTTTCGCCGAGCCGTAGCATGCAAAGTGAGGGAATGCCCCAAGTTCTTGCGAGAGCGGGTCTCTCTCCTCTGACGAGTGGATCGCCATGGGGACGCGCAGTTTCTTAGTGCGTACAGTGCTTGCCTGCGCTCTCTGTCGGGGGCGACCGTTCGCCGCCCGGGTGCGCAGGATTTCCCGCCAGCCAGGAATTAATTGCTACTAAAGTTTAAAGATCGAAAACTTGCGAAGCCGCTCGGAAGCCAGGCTCGCCGAAGTCCTAAGGCGTAAGCGACCCCGCGTTGTGAAATATTTTTCAATCAACGCGGAGAGCGCAGGGTACGCAGGGAAGCAGGGTACGCAGGGAAATAGTTTTTCAGAGGCTCTTTAAGCGATCGCAGCTTAGGCGATGCAGCTTAGGCGATCGCCTTGTTTATCGCTGCAACAAGAGTTTCTTTTGGAACTGCGCCCACGATCTGCTCAAGGACTTTGCCATTCTTGAAGATCACGAGATTTGGAATTCCACGAACATTGTAGCTCGAGGGGGTGCGAGGATTGTCATCCACGTTCATCTTGGTGACTTTGAGCTTTCCACCAAACTCTTTCGCGAGCTCTTCAAGAATAGGGGCAATGCTTTTGCAGGGGCCACACCAAGGTGCCCAAAAGTCGACTAGGGTTGGCACCGCTGATTGAAGAACATCAGCATCAAAAGAAGTGTCGGAAATTTCTTTAACATTTTCAGACATTTGCTACCTCGTCAGATCACCTGAATAACAGGCCCATAGTCTAACATTCGGCTTGGGAGGCATGTCAACCGCTGGCGCTCGAGAAGGCTCGTTCACTCTTACTTTAAATAACTTGAACCTTGGAATCGAGGGGCGCATCATAACTTTAAGTGGGTTGAAGTTATAGCCAAGGGGGTACTGGTAGAAACATTTACAAACCACGAGCGGAGCGAGCGTATGAACATGAATGATACCGAGGTAAAGAAGCAGAAAACGTCGTTTCTAACCTTTACGGTTGATTCCTTTGCTGACGGCATTGCCTTTGGTCAGCATCGCCTTGAAGCAGGACAGGACCCTCGCGATTTTTATGACCTCAAGGTAAGTAGCGAAGGGGAGGTGCCTCGGCTACGGAGCCGCTATGCGCTTCATAAGGCAAACCCACTCTGGGAGCTCGAGAAGGCACTCATGAGGCTCTCGCGCCAGGGAGTGCTCAGCTCTTCCACCATCCATTTTGGGACCACCTCAGACCCGTTCTTCCCCTTCGAGGGCAAGTTCGATGCGAGCATGAAATTTCTGCAGCTTTTTGAGCGGTATACTCCAGGATTGCTGGTAGTGCAGACACGCTCGCCGCTTCTGGTAATTGCCATGCCAGTATTGAAAAAGCTCGGGAACAGAGCTGCGGTCACCATAGCCCTTGAGACTCCGCTCGATGACATGGTTAAGCGGTATACCCCTGGATTTACGCGAGTAGAAGAGCGACTACGGGCGGCAACTGCCCTTAGACGATTTGGTGTCGAGGTAACTATGCAGGTTTCCCCAGTTCTGCCATACGGCGACTGGAAAAAGGATGCTGCTCCCTTTGCTCAGATGCTCGCCGACCACGGGGACTATGTTTATGTGAGGTCCATTACCGATGGGTCACCAGATCGGGAGCGGCAGCTCAAAGCGTCCTCAGTTGGGAAGAGGCTCGCCCAAGACAGGAAGTTTCAGTGGCTAAGACCGGATTCGGCGAACCCTCTCATTACCGCACTAGAGGCGATCTGCCCGGATAAACTAAAAATTCCAGACCGCAAGCTGCACGAGAAGCGCCAATTATCGATTTTCGCGGCCTAGGAGTCTGTCCCGTAGAAAAATTCTACCACTACAAGTTGTGGTGGCAACGGGACAGCCCCCCTACGGATTGTGTCCAAAATGAGGATTTATGTTTCTATGGGACACACTCCTAGCCGTTCCCTATCCTTAGTGGTCTTGGTGTTCTTAGTGGTTGTCCTAATAAACCACTAAGAACACTAAGTGCGGCGCAGATCCCGGCTTTCAGCGAACCGGGAACCCTACTACCCTTATCAGGTACTTCTGAGAGGGGGCCTTTATGGAAAGAGTAGCCGTAGTTGGTGGGTGCCGGACACCTTTTGTCAGGGCAGGGGGGGCGTTTGGGCGCCTTTCATTCATGGACCTTGGGGTTCATGTAGTTAAGGCCACCGTACGTCGTCTTTCACTATCTCCAAGCGACATTGAAGAGTTCATATTTGGAACAGTCCTTGTAGATCCGCGCGCATCAAATTTCGCCCGCGAGATTATCTTTAGAAGCGGTCTTCCGCGCTCCATCACTGCTCATGCCGTCTCCAATAACTGTATTAGTGGCCTCGTGGCGGCGACCATGCTGGCCGAAGGAATTCAGTCCGGACGAATCAAGGGCGGGCTCGCGGGGGGAAGTGAGTCTATGTCCCGGCCTACCCTGACCCTTTCTCCCAAAGGGGAAGACTGGTTTCTTGGTCTTGCACGGGCGCGGACGACAGGTCAGAAGCTACAAAAATTGCTGGGGCTTCGTCCAAAGTACCTTTTCCCGCAGGCCCCGAGCCCGAAAGAGCCTTCAACCGGGCTCACCATGGGACAGCACTGTGAGATAACCGCGAAGGAGTTTAAGATCTCCCGGTCGGTGCAGGATGCGATTGCCTTGCGGAGCCATCAGCGCGCCGCGGCTGCTCAAAAATCAGGGTTCCTTTCCGAAGAAATAGAGGCACTCGGAGAAGTTGCGGCTGACAATTTCATTCGTGCAGATACCACGCTTGAGAAACTAGGTGCACTTAAACCAGCCTTTGATCGGTCCCCAGCGGGAACGCTTACTGCAGGCAATTCGAGCGGGCTTACGGACGGTGCTTCTGTGGTGTGCCTGATGGCAGAAAGTTTGGCGCGGGCCCAGGGGAGAGAGATTCTTGGCTTTATTCGAGCCACTGAATACGCATCCATTGCGCCAGACGATGGTCTACTTATGGCGCCTGCCGTTGCGCTGCCTCGGCTGCTCGCGAAGCAGCGGCTCACGGTTGGTGATATTGATTGTTTTGAAGTGCACGAGGCCTTTGCCGCGCAAGTTGCGGCAAATATGGCGAGCTGGGAGAAGGGCTGGCCAAAGGTAAAGGGCGCCGATGTGATTGGTGCCATTCCCGAAGAAAAGTGGAACGTAAATGGAGGCTCGATTGCCATCGGCCACCCTTTTGCAGCCACGGGCGGAAGGCTCATTCTTTCAGCCCTTAATCACTTAAAGCGCACCAACAAGAAAAGGGCAGCGATAAGTGTTTGTGCCGCAGGTGCTATGGCTTGTGCAATGTTGCTTGAGCGGGAATAAGCTCGCTCAAGAGCCCCCGCAGACAAATCCATCTCAGCCCTTGAGAGACCTCTTAGGGAAACTCTGAGAAAGTTCACTCCGTGATCTCTGTGACCTCTGTGGTTGATTTAAATATTTGAAAAACCACAGAGGGCACAGAGGGCACAGAGAACACAGAGAGAATAAATGAAATATCCCGGTTTTTCAGAGATTCCTTAGTAGCGCCGATCGGAGTTCGAGCGGTCGTCGTAGCTTCTATCGTCATAGCGCCTATCATCATTGCGTCTGTCCGCAGGTCGGTCTCGCCTATAGCCGTCATCCCGGTATTCACGGTCGCTATAGCCACGATCTCTGCGCAGGTCTTCAAGTTCGCGGCGTTGACGTTCAAGCTCTTCATCCTGACGCCGAAGTCTTTCGTCCTGCTCTGACTGCCTTCCTGCGGTATTGTCTGCTTCGTTTCCAATCAGGCCACCCGCAATTGCCCCGGCAGCCGCGCCAATCGCGATGCCAGCGCCTGTGTTGCCAGCTTGATTACCGACTATGGCGCCTAGTCCTGATCCTAGGGCGCCGCCGGTGAGAACGCCTGTCTCTCTTCGGCTCAAAGGCTGTGAGCTGCAAGAGGCAAGTAAAAGTGCGGCGCTTGCGGCGAGTGAAATTACTAAAAAAGAAGGGCCACCAACGATTTTAGCAGTGTGCATGCGCATAAAAAGCATTCCTCAAGAGGCAAAATACACAATTACGAATTCACCTCTAGTATTTCATAAGCCGGAATTCAGCGCAAAGTGCCGGTATTCCTTAATATTTCAAGTATTCTTGTAGCGGCAAAAATATCCCTTAAGGCTTTTAGGCCCCAGTCCGTTACCCAATCTTAGAAGTTAGCGAACAATTCAAGCGGCACCTCAGCAATTAAGTAACGCGCCCACGATACTTAAGCGTTGAGAGCCGTGGAACAAGGATTCGGCCTCGGTTTAGCCCGAGAGCGAGAGCTTATTCGTCGAAGGATTGACGGAAGGTCCGAGTCTTCACATTCAAGGAGGAACTATCCATGGCAGTTACTATTGGGTCTAATATTGCGTCCCTTCAAGCTCAGCGTCGGTTGTCAACCGCAACTGATGCCCTCGGTCGTACATTTGAAAAGTTAAGTTCTGGTCAACGCATTAACCGTGCATCTGACGATGCCGCCGGTCTTGCGATTGCCGACAGTTTGCGCGCTGATCAGCGTGTTGCCACCGTTGCTATCCGAAATGCGAACGATGGTATCTCGACGATCGCGATTGCAGACTCTGCACTTGGTCAGGTTGGTAACGTACTTTCTCGTTTGGCAGAACTTGCCGAGCAATCAGCGAACGGCGTGTTCTCGCCGACGCAGCGCTCTGCACTTTCAAACGAGTTCGTGGCGCTTGCCTCTGAAATTGAGCGTATTGCGATTACTACTGAGTTCAACGGCGTTCGCCTGATCTCTGGTGGTAATGCTCTTACCCTCCAGATCGGATTTAACTCGAAGTCGACCTCACAGATTTCGTATACCGGCGTGCAAGGTACTCTTGCCGCGCTTGGTCTTGCCACCACTGGTTCATCGGCACTTGTATACTCAATCAGCGGAACAAGCATTGAAGATGGTCAGTCATCTTCTCGTCTTGCTCTCGATGCGATTAACGGCGCCATCAGCTCACTTGCCTCTCAGCGAGGTGTGCTTGGTGCGACGGAATCGCGACTCCAAGTGGCGATTAACAGCCTCACGGTTGCTCGTGAAAACTTCGCATCTGCGGAAAGCCGCATCCGTGACGTTGACGTAGCGACTGAAGCAGCCGAGCTTACTCGGTTGAACATCTTGCAACAGGCTGGTTCGTCCATCTTGGCGCAGGCCAATCAGCAGCCATCGCTGGCTCTGTCACTGCTCCGGTAACCCTCATAAAACCCTAGCGGGCTCTCGTAAGAGAGCCCCTAGGGGGGGAGCACCATCGCTCCCCCGAGAGAGGAGTTACCTTACCACTAACGTAATGGTGCTCCTTGTCTCGAAGGTAGTGCAAGCTCTTAGGTGTGTAGCGACACGTCGGTCGCTATTGCTTGAGAGCTTCGAAGCCGGGGCCGTTCGTGATGGTAGCAGTAGGGTCGAAAGTAGGTGGTTCAGAGCGTCATCTCTGGCGTGTAGGTTACTGCGAGCGAAAGCCCGCAGTGAGTGCGGCATGCAGCAGATACTCGTATCGTCCTATCTAAACCCTTCAGCGTGGTCCCGGCCGTAAGAAGTAGTACTCGACAGGTCGGGCTCTAGAAATATTCTGGGTGCTAAATTTAGTGCCTCGCTAACTTTTCGGGCCTCGAGTTGCAGATGAAGGGACGCGGATCCCCTGCAACTCGGGGCCCTTTTTGTATGAAATGCGCGAACGAGTCCAGACCCTTAGGTGCCCACCAACCAAAATCTTGGTGAGATTCAAAGATTCTGCTTAAGTTTCCCGTTGCCCCCGCCGTTCACCTCTTCTGTAGATGGTGTGTGTTCGGTGTCGGGTGCGGAGCTATCTCTCAAGATATCTTCGCACCCCACCTTGTAAGTTGAACTGATTGAGTCGGTTGCCCCGGGTCTGGTTGCAACTCTTGGTCAAAGGATGACCAAGGACCTCAATTAGGTAGTCACGGAGGATGTGGTGGTATGGCAGTTACAATTGGTTCTAATATTGCGTCCCTTCAAGCGCAGCGTAGGTTAAGCACCGCGTCTGACGCCCTTGGAAGAACATTCGAAAAACTAAGCTCTGGTCAACGCATTAACCGCGCATCTGACGATGCTGCCGGTCTCGCGATTGCCGACTCTCTGCGCGCCGATCAGCGCGTAGCGTC
>JBIKWF010000130.1:0-11213 GCA_044356455.1 Bdellovibrionota bacterium
GATGTCTTCGTCGGGCTCCAGAGGTATACGGTTCAGCTCGGGAGCTTCGTACACTCTTTTCTCATGGATATTGCGCCAGGGGTCTTCTGGCTGCTGGGCGTCTTGCCAGCGGCGCATGCGCTGCTCCTCTGGCGATAGTTTTTTGATGGCGAGATTGCGGGAGCGCTGAAGCGAAATGGAGTGCGCATTGTCTATGACACTTTCAACGCCTTCAATGCCAATCGAGGGATCTTCTATGTAGGACTGCACTCGGCTGCCATGGTTTTTGAACATCTCAAGCGAGAACTTTGCCTTGGTACCGGAGGTGAACGTGAAGTTATTGTGGAAAAAATCGTTGTGCCCGTATACGTGCGCGATAGTAAGGATGTGGAGTAGGGGGGTGTTGTCTCGCATCAAGTAAGCAATGCAGGGATCCGAGTTAATCACCATTTCATACGGGAGACCTGAGACCCCGTATTCATACATCGTCTTTTGGCGCTCAAAGCTCTTTCCGAAGGACCAGTGTGCATAACGTGAGGGCATGCCCGAATAGGCCATGTACCCAATCATTTCGTTGTGGTCGCAAATCTCGAACTCCTGGGTGTAACAGCGCAGCCCGTACCGATCTACGAGCTCTTTAATTTTGATGTCCCAGTCTTGGAGTTCTTTAACGTTGATACTCATGCAACTTTTCCTTGAGGAAGGAATTCTGTGACTCTTTCCATGCTACTACGGAGTTGCCGAAGAGGCACCCTCGGAAGTGGTCTTCCTCCCCTGGGCACTGAGCACATTGGAGCGATCCTTACTGAGGAAGCTCTTAAATGCTGGCCAGAGGTCTTCTTTTTTCTCTATGGTCACCATCTGGAAGTTTTCGGCCTGCACTTGGCCAAAAACCTCAAGCATGCTGCCGCTGTAGTAGGCGCTGCCAGAGGGCTTTATTTCGCCATACCCGAACAAATTGCAGACATTGCATAGTTCCTTGGCTGCTTGCACCGCACGCTCGTTGTCAGAGTAAAAGTTGTCACCATCTGAGCAGTGAAAGGCATAGATATTCCAAAGGGAAGGATGGTAGCGGCTCTCGATGACATCAAGCGCCTTGCGATAGCCGGAAGAGATATAGGTTCCGCCGGACTCCACTTTAGAAAAAAACTCTTCCTCCGTGACTTCCTTGGCATCAGTGTGGTGGGCAATAAACACGACCTCGACGTTTTGATACTTCTGGCGCACGAACTGATACATGAGGAAGTAAAATGAACGCGCGAGGTATTTCTTTACCGTACCCATGGAGCCTGAGGTGTCCATGATACAGAAGACAACCGCATTTGAGGTCTCTTTTGTCGTGGGGACGATGTGGAAAAACCGCATGTCGTCTTCGTGGAAGGGAAAGCGCTGCTCATCTTCATTGAAGTCTTCGCGTGAGCCACGAACTGCAAGTTTGCGCTTAATTCTGTTTTTAGCGGTGGCTTTTTTATCAAGCCGAGGCCGAATACCCTTGAGACGGTGCCCCTTTCTCTTTCGGGCATCGTCCGAAATAACTTGCTTGAGGGCCCGCTTCTCTAACTCGGGAAGCTCGAGGTCATCGAACATGATTGCGATGAGCTCTTCAAGGGTAACATCCGTTTCGAAGGCATCAACGCCGGGTTGATCCCCGCCGCCTTGCCCTGGACCTGGCTTGCCTTCGTCGTCCGATTGTCCGACCACATCGCCTGGCTTCTGTGAGCCGTCGCCTTGTGAGGTGCCGGGAGAATTCTCCCCATATACAAAGCGGTACTCCTTAATGGAGCGAATCGGAATTTTGATGATCTTATCGCGGTCGCGCCCGATGATGGATTCTTCCGCAATAATGTCTGCGATGTTGTGGCGAATCGTGTCTTTGATCTTGGCCCGGTGCCTCGTCCGATCGCGAGCGCTGCGGTCCGAGCGCTGGGAGGTTGGGGTGTATTCGCGAAATATAGTGGACATCGTTCTCCCTGCTCACTACTGCCCAGGTCTACTTCTTTCTGACGCTATGCGCGCCGCGCTTTATAAGGCGCGGCGCACACTTTCCCGGTACGGCTAGTCCTTCCAAAGGTTATTAGCGGCGTACTTAAGAATCGTATCTACGCAGCTTGGTGGGTAACCGTTTTTAATGAGCTGCTCCACCATGCGGTCGTAGCGTTTGCCTTGTTCTTCATCCCGCGTGCGAGCTTTCGTAATAATACGAGACACGTCCCGAACGCTGGTCATGAGCTTCTTCTCAATGGCTTCTTTCAGAGGCTCATAACTCTCGTAGGTGATCTTTTCGCCGCGGCGAGAGGCTGCCCAGAGGAAGGCTATGATTTCTTGCCTGAAGCCGTCGCACGCCGTGCCGACGATAGCAATTTGCTCTTCAATCGACTTCATGAAGCCTTCATCGGCATCAAGTTCTTCGCCCGTGTTGCGGTCCTTCATGCGGCGCTTGGTGACGTAGGCTTCTGCGTGATCCAGGTAGTTCTGGAAGAGCGACTCGGCCTGTTCCTGATAGGAATAGACAAACGCCTTCGTGATTTCGCGCTCGAGGACATCGAGATACTCCTTATGCAGAGTATCTTGGAGGAACTCGAGGTAACGCTTACGCACATCTTCCGCAAAGTCAGATTCCTTCACCATGTTCACGAGCGATTCGCGCACGGAGATGGGGTGGATGCAGTTTTGCTCGATGTTGTCTGAAAGGGCATTGTCGAGCGCTTTCATGATGAAGCGCGTCGAAATCCCGGTCATGCCTTCGTTCTTCGCTTCTTCACGCAGCTCGGTGACGTCAATCTTCTTGGTCTTGCCCTTTTCGACGACTTCTTCGCCGTTGTAGAGCTTGAGTTTCGTCATGAGGTCGCACTTATTAGTGGGCTCAAGACGAGAGAGGATCGCGAACATCGAAGCGATTTCAATGGTGTGCGGAGCGACGTCGGCGGTGAACTGGGATTGGCGAATGATCTTTTTGTAGATCTTCACTTCCTCGCTCAGGCGCATGTTGTAGGGCACTTTCACCGTGACGATACGATCAAGGATCGCTTCGTTGGTGTGGTCGCTCTTAAACTTCTTCCACTCAGCTTCGTTGGAGTGCGCGACGATGACCTCGTCGACATAGATCATGCCGTGGCGGCCAGGAGCAGGAATGTGCTTCTCCTGAGTCGCGGTAATCATGGCATGCAGGTATTCGGTCTCGTTCTTGAACACCTCGATGAACTCAACCATTCCTCGGTTCCCCTTATTGAGGGCTCCGCTCAGGTCAAGTACGCGAGGATCGCCTTCAGAGTAGAGGTCGAGTTTCGAGATATCCTCGCCACCAATCAGTACACTCGTGTCCTGGTTGTTGGGGTCCACAGGAGGAACCACGCCTACGCCGCGTTTTGCGCGCACGCTAAAATCATAGGTTCGGACAGGGAATTCTTCCCAACGACCTTGGAAATCTTCCTTAAGACGATGGCGACATACGGGGCAAAGATCGCCTTCGATTTCGATGCCGAGCATCTTTGAAAATTCTTTGCGAAGATGGCGCGGGATAAGATGGAGGGGCTCTTCATGCATCGGGCAGTCTTCGATAGCATGGAAGGGACCAACACCTTCAAGGCCTTGCTTGAGACGTTCGACGAGTGAGCTCTTGCCGGAACCTACCGGGCCAACAAGATACAGCACTTGGCGGCTTTCTTCTCCGCGCAGAGATGCAGAATGGAAATAGCGCACGATCTGATTGATCGTCTTTTCCATGCCGTAGAAGCTTTCGCTGAAAAATTTGAAAATCTTGACACGTTCGCCTTTGAAGATGCGCTTGAGGCGAGGGTTTCCTTCGAGGTCAAGTTCCTCAAAGCCAGGCTTCATCAACATATCGTGAAGACGCTTGTGGGCGAGCTTCGCGGTGTCTGGGTTTCCTCGAACAATCTCGAGGTATTCGAGAGCAGTTCCTCGCCACATTGACTTGGTGCGAGTTTGACGGTCTTCAACAATGAGTCGCTTTAGATCTTCGGACATGCCTGCCCCCAACAATGTTCGGATATTCAACCACTACACTTCTGCGAGATGAACTACCGAGTGGTGTTTCACTCACTTACGCACCTTACCCCTCGACCCCGGGAGCGGCAATCGACATTCAGGAGTCGTTTGCCGCGATGCTTAGTGAGAATGCGAACAATGGTATGTTCGCTTACACCGCCCCTTTAGAACATATGATGTGAAAGGCTTGAGAATCGTTCGGATTATTTTTTAGAAATGTGGAGGCGGAACTTGAACCAGAGTTTGAGTATCGCAGCGATTTCTGGCAGCGGTGTGGGAGATATCATGAAGAGAGATATGACCAGGCGCCGTTCACAGGTCGCCTGCTTCGTTTCTACCAGGTTGGTAGCGGGAGCGATTGGGAGCGCACCGGAGGGAGACGCCGTGTCCGAGGCGCTCGCAGGTGCGCGATGTTGGAACTCCGCCTGGCCCGCCTTAGCCAAAGGCTGCGGCGCAGCGCTTTGGGCGGGGAGACGAGATGGCGGGTTTCCAACGCAGTCTTACGGACCCGTTAGGGATCTCGTGAGACAAAAGGGTCAGGGACTCTCTGAACATCTCACCTCTGTGAACCTCTGAGCCCTCTGTGGTGAAATTTTCATGTAGAAATTCACCACAAAGGACACGGAGGTACACAGAGGTGTATTAAGAATGGCGGTTTTTCAGAAGTTCCTTGGCAAAGCCACCTTGGTAGAGCTCCCTTGCTTGAGCTGAAGGTCCGCTAAACCTCAGTCGGCTCATTTTCCAAACGTTGTTGGAGAACTCCAGCGCTCGAGGCTTAGGCCAGCTCGAGGGGCAGCGCCGCTCGTTTGCTGTGGCAAGTCGCGGCTTTCTGACTCACCAATCTCAACTCTGAGAGAAATTCCATCGGGATGATCTAAGGAGGCGGTCCTTTCAAAGTAGTAGTCGGGCAGCGCGCAAAAGGGAAAATCTTCTGGCTTGGTGCGAGCAGATGTTCCCGGGCTCTTATCCCCAGAGGATAGTTTGCCTCGGGGCATTCTGGAGTTCTTCGTAGCCTCCCCTGATTTATCTTTCAGTGGAGCAAGAGTCGGGGAGTGGTCTTTGGGCGGTAGGGTGCTTTGATTAAAAATGCTGTAGTTCGAGGTAGTTAGTGTCACTTTTCGAGACATGGGCGGCTAGCACCAAAATAAAAAGAACTCCAGGCTGGGCCAGAGTAGCCCGTCGCTTTGTCTTATCAGGCAGTCAAGGATGACCCCTATCCATTCGAAAACACTAGATTTTTGCCAGGCGCCGGAATATAGGGTAAAACCCACAAACTTTCCACCGAAACCTTTTGGACTGGTCAAGCACATGAACTTACTGTTCAAAAGGATTAGGATTTTTCTCTAGAACATATATTCTCGCATGCGCGTAAAAGAAGTTTTTTAGGCTCACTACAAATGACTGTTTGGGCAGATACCGCTTCCCTCGATGACGCCCTCCACGCCGGTTTAACCGAGCAGGAGTATCGTCATATTCTCGAGCTCGTTGGACGTTCGATCAATGTTCTTGAGGTTGGCATTTTCGCCGCCTTGTTCTCTGAACATTGCTCCTACAAGAGCACCAAAGTTCACCTTAGAAATCTGCCGTCCGAAGGGCCGCGTGTGGTGCAGGGGCCCGGAGAAAACGCAGGCGTACTTGATATCGGTGACAACGAAGTTGTTGTCTTCAAGATCGAAAGCCATAACCATCCCTCCTTTATTGAACCTTTTCAGGGCGCGGCGACGGGCGTAGGGGGAATCTTGCGCGATGTGTTCACCATGGGCGCGCGTCCGGTGGCGCTGATGAATGCGCTAAGATTTGGGAGCCCGAAAAACAAGCGCACAAAATACCTTTTGAGCCGTGCGGTAGCGGGAATTGGAAACTACGGCAACTGCGTCGGCGTCCCGACGGTTGGCGGTGAGTTGTTCTTCGACGAAGCGTATGACGGCAATTGTTTGGTCAATGCCTTTGCGCTTGGTATTGCAGAAAAGGATAAGATCTTTCTTGGCCGAGCCTCAGGCGTGGGTAACATCATCATGTACGCCGGTTCCAAAACCGGACGAGACGGGATTCATGGCGCTACCATGTCCTCAGAAACCTTCGACGAGAATTCGGAGGAGAAGCGCCCCACCGTGCAAGTGGGTGACCCATTCCAAGAAAAGCTGTTGATTGAAGCGTGTCTCATCGCAATGGAATCAGGACTTGTGCTTGGTATCCAAGATATGGGTGCTGCAGGCATGACGTCTTCCTCCTATGAAATTGCAGACCGAGGCGAGGTAGGGCTGCGCATTGATCTCGATCGTGTCCCACAGCGCGAAGATGGCATGAATCCTTACGAGATAATGCTCTCTGAGTCGCAGGAGCGTATGCTGCTTGTGGTAGAGCGCGGCAACGAGGAGGAAGTTCGAAAGATCTTTTCTCACTGGGGCCTTGATGCGGCAGCTATTGGTGAGGTTACCAATGGCCAAACGGTTGATCTCTATTGGCACGGCGAAAAGGTTTCTTCACTGGCGCCTTCGGTACTTACTCGTTCGGTCCCTCAGCATCGCTGGCCGGAAGAGCCGACCGCGGATTATGAGGCCCGCCGTTCCTTTGATGTCGATTCTCTTACGCCCCCTGAGGACCTTGCGTCTTTTTGGCTCGACTTTCTCGCTTCCGAAAACGTCTGCTCACGCGCTGCGGTGTACCGGCAGTATGATTCCACGGTGCGAACCAATACGGTGGTGCACCCTGGAGGCGATGCCGCGGTAATTCGCATTAAGCGCAGTGCGAATCGAGGTCTTCCTGAAAAAGGAGTGGCCATGACCCTTGATTGCAACTCGCGATTTTGTCTTGTAGACCCTCGCGAAGGGACGGCTCTTTCAGTCGCCGAGGCCTATCGAAATATCTGCGCAGTGGGCGCGCTGCCGATTGGAATCTCTGATTGCCTCAATTTTGGTAGTCCCCAACGCCGTGACAGCATGTGGCAAATCGCGGAGTCGATTCGAGGACTGGGCGACGCGGCGCGTGCTTTTGATGTTCCCGTGATTAGCGGCAACGTGAGCCTCAATAATGAGACCAAGGGTAAGCCGGTTCTGCCTACTCCCCAAATTGCGATGGTGGGACTCATGGCCGACGCTTCGAAGTCGGTGCGTGTGCACTTCAAGGACGAAGGAGATAAAGTTTTTGTCCTTGGGGTTACCGACCCTGCTGACCTCGGAGCTTCTGAGTATCTATCCGTCCATGCGGGCCTCCAGAAAGGGAAGCTTCCTACCCTGGATTATGACATTGAAATCAGAAACGGTGAGGCAGTGCGCAGTCTCATCGATCAGGAACTCCTGGCCTCTTGCCATGATCTCTCTCAAGGGGGCTTGGCTTCGGCAGTTGCGGAAGCGTGTTTTGGCCCAAGCGCACTTCGTGGGGTGAGACTTTGGGCTGAGGCCGCAACGTCAGCTCAAGAGATGGCGCCGCACGCCGCGCTCTTCTCAGAAACGGGTGGTCGGTACCTTGTGTCTGTGAAACCGAAGAATGAGAAAAAGTTCTTGGAGTTCATTCAGTCGAAGGGCATCCCTGTTTCCTTTTCGGGGATTGTGGGCGGAGAAGAGATAATCGTTGAAGGATGTGCCAGGCTGAAGGTTGAAGAAGCGTTTCAGCGCTGGTCTCAGGGGCTCGCGCAGTTGCTCGGGGACTAATCGTCGAATGCGATTGAAGGTGGCGATTCTCGAAATCTCACAGCCACCGAGTGATTAAAGTTTAGGTACTTTCGATGTGTGGACGAAGACAGCACCATGAATAGGCTCGTTACCATTGGCCAGTCGAGTTCTAAGGGAGGCGAGCGGGGCTCGTGCCGCGCGCTCTTGTCGCAAGATTCAGTCGCTAAGGAACCGGGAGACGTTTTCCGCGAAGAGTGCGGCCTCATGGGGGTGTGGAATCACCGCGAGGCGGCGAATTTGTGTTACCTGGGGCTTTACGCGCAGCAGCACCGAGGGCAGGAAGGTGCGGGAGTGGTCGCGCTTACGCATGAGCCAGAGAGCCTCATGCGAGTCCACCGCGGCCTGGGCCTTGTGGCGGAGGTCTTTAATAAATTTGATTTCTCAAAGCTCCCCGGAAGTTACGCCATAGGGCATGTGCGCTACACGACTGCGGGTTCGAATATTTTGGCGAATGTGCAGCCGTTCCAGGCGCATATTTCACTTGGCCCCGTAGCGGTTGCGCATAATGGCAACTTGATAAATACCGACAGCCTCAAAGAAGAATTGATTCGTGAGGGAGCCATATTTAACAGTACCTCGGACACCGAGGTGCTCTTGCATCTGCTCGCGAGAACCCCCCGAAAGAGCGGCTCCCGTGATACCTTTGTGGTCGAGGCAGTAGTGGGCGCACTACAAAAGATCAAGGGCGCTTATTCGCTGCTCATCTTTTTTGAAGATAGAATCTTTGCCGTTCGCGATCCGCATGGCTTTAGGCCTCTTTCTTTAGGAAAGCTTAATGGCGCCTATATTCTCGCCTCTGAAACCTGCGCATTCGACCTCATAGGCGCCGAGTTTGTGCGGGATATTGCACCGGGAGAACTCGTTGAGATCAATCTTAAGGGTGAGGTAAAGAGTTTTTTCCCTTTTGGAGTAAACCGCGAATCCCCTTGCGTGTTTGAGTATATCTATTTTGCTCGTCCAGACTCACGAGTATTTGGCCGCAATGTATACCGAGTTCGCCGGCAACTTGGTGCTGAACTTGCCAGAGAGCACCCGGTAGAGGCGGATCTCGTGATTCCCGTGCCTGACTCGGGTGTGACAGCGGCTCTTGGTTATGCCGAGGAGTCCGGACTGCCTATGGAACTTGGGCTGATTCGAAACCACTACGTGGGGCGTACCTTCATTGAACCCAAGCAGTCGATTCGAGATTTTGGAGTTAAGATTAAGCACAATGCGAACGCAGAGGTGCTGAGAGGGAAATCAGTAGTCGTAGTGGATGATTCGATAGTGCGCGGGACTACCTCCCGAAAGCTGATCGCTATGCTGAGAGCTGCCGGGGCGCGCGAGCTCCACCTCAGGGTCTCAGCTCCGCCCACCATAGATCCTTGTTACTATGGAATTGATACCCCCCAAAAGGACGAGCTTATTGCAGCTCAGAAGTCATTGACTGAGATCAAGGAGTATTTAGGTGTTGATACCCTTGCCTACCTGAGTGTGGATGGCATGTATCGCGCCGTAAGAAATGCAAGCGACGCTCCTGGCGATGCCTGTGGTGAGCAGCCAAGCGGCGTTCCGAGATCGGCTGGCGCGGAGGGGCGCGGATTCTGTGATGCATGTTTCACAGGAAAGTATCCGGTGGGCACTCCCGCCCAGTTTGGTAAGAAGCAGACGGATTTGCTCTAGGGGGCGGCTTGCGTGAGGAGGGGGTAGGCTTTTTGGGGCCCCCTGAAAGATTTTTTCCGAATGAGATTGAACGAGTGAAAGAGGTCATATGATGTTGTCGAACGAAGATATTAAGGTAGCGCTCTCAACGGGCGAGCTCGTGGTGGACCCATTTCGGCCAGAATTTATTCGAGCTTCGAGCATCACCATGCACCTTGGACCTCACCTCCTCAAACCGCTGCCTGGAAAGGTCGTGGATGTAAAAAACAAGATAGTGCCGGACTTCGAAGAAATTACGATATCGGACGATAAGCCATACCCCCTTCAACCAGGGGAATTCCTGCTTGGACACACCTACCAAAAGGTGACGGTGGGGCCTAATTTGGGGTTCTTTATAGAAGGGCGCAGCACCCTTGCTCGGGTGGGTCTTACTATCGTTCAGACCGCCATGTTGGTGTACCCAGGACACCGAGGTCGTACGGTAACGCTTGAGCTTGCAAATCACGGCCCGAACACGATTTTGCTTTACCCTAAGATGAAGATTGCGCGGGTCGCGCTCTTCCAGATGAAGACGCCTTGCTCTGAGCAATATGACGATAAGGGGAAATATAGGGGGCAGGGCATCGTAGGGCGTCCTATCTTTAAGGATGAGATTTTGAACGATTGATCACAGGGGTGGTTTCTCGGTAGCATCCCCCGAGTTACCATGTTCTAAGGTCTGCCGCCCCTGGGCCACCACCCATGGGTAGTGCCCTAAGGTATGCAGTGCCCTTAGGTATGCAGTGGTCCGTAGATGATGGTCAGGCGATTTTTTTTCTAGTCGGAGCTCCTATGAATGTTACGCAGCACTCTTCTCAAGATGGCGCGAATGAGGTTGAGCAGCAGGAAGGTATGCGCTGGATTATTGGGGCGGGGATAGCTGCCGTTTTAATCGCCTCTTTTGTGGCCTGGAGCGACCATACCCTCAGTACTTCGAACTCCGAGAAGGAATTAGGTGAGCGCTTACGCGAGCTGCGCACTGCACAAACATCTTTGTCCTCAACTTCGGAACAAACAGGTGGGCTCGACCCCCGTCAGGGCGTGCGTGCCATGTTGCGTGAGCCAGCTGCTCCAGCGATTTTAGCCGCGGGTGCCAAGAAGCAGTACCATGCATCTGGGGCTCACGGCGATGCAGCTCACGGAGCAGGTGAGCATGGCGCTGAGCACGCCGAGCACTGAGTGCCCGGTGCTTCGTGCCACGCTTTCGACTCAAACTCCTAAGGTACCACTTATTCCATTTCTTTCTCGCTCAAGCGTTCAAGTATCGGCTTGAGCGCCTCACTACGGTCGAAAGACTAAGTGGAGAAGCGAGTATTGGAATTGCTCTCGATCGTTCGGAGCGACTGGTGGGTTGGATTCGCCGTGAGCTTAGGCGAACCCCAACGTGGGTCCAGGGGCATCTTTTTTTAGGTCAAGAATGTCTTGCCGCCCAGAATGTGGCCCCTGCCTATGCTTCGGCCCATGCCGCACTCTTACTCTTAGGGTCAGAAGGGAAGCCCTCGTGTTCCGCGCTCTATGTGCAGGCGCAGATTCTTCTCGCTGAGTGCTATCTTTCGAAGGGATCACCCGAGATAGCGAGGCAAATTCTTGAGAGTTTAAGGGCAGCAGGCGCCTGGAACGCCCGCATTGCAGAGGACCTGGCCGCTGCACTCTTGCTTGAAGGAAAGGAGCAGGAGGCTGCCGCGCTTCTTCGTGCTTCGGGGAGTGCGCAGAAGGATCCTGCTGCTCTTGCGGTACTTTCGTATGCGAAACGCAAGGCGGAAGGTGGGCTGCCTCCACTCGCATAGTGGCGGCAGCTCTCTTAGCCCTTATATCTCACGGGATCCCTGCGCTCCGCTTCGGGTCCGTGAGATTACCGTTGAAAATCGGCCATCCGGG
>JBIKWF010000033.1:0-40992 GCA_044356455.1 Bdellovibrionota bacterium
GGCGTCGTAAGAACTCCATCGGAGAGCCGGATGCGGGAAAGCCGCACGTCCGGTTCGATGAGCGGATGCAGGGAATCGGCGCGCGCCGCACGGCGCGGACGCTGCGCCCTGAATTCGACTCTACCGGGATCCCTAACGGGTCCGTGAGACTGCGTTGGAAATCCGCCATCTCGTCTCCGCGCCCGAAGCGCTGCGCCGCAGCCTTTGGCGAAGGCGCCGGGCGTTAGCTAGCCTGATCATCTCACAGCCCTCGAGGGCTGTGAGATGATCAGGCTAAGATCGTTATTCGCGAAGATGGCCTGCTGAACCTACAAGGAACTCACCCTTGTGTCCTTCGCGGCGAATCCTCTCCAAGAGCTTGAGTAATCCACACAAGCTGCTGTGCCTGGCGCAGAGCTTCTTCAGACTCATGCTGAGCACCTGCGTGCGTGCCGTGAGCGACCCATTGCAGAAGTGGTGCGGAATCTCTTGGCGCGGCAGCCTCCAAAATTCGTGAGAGCCAGGACACCACGTAGCGTGAACTAATCGCGGCGTCGTTCTCCCCGAGGCTTATAAATAGGGGAGGAAGGTGGTTGTTCCAGGAAAGATATTCAGGCGAATTCTGCTTCCAAAATAATCTCACGGCTGGATCCTTGGGGTCTCCCCACTCAGCAGTTTCCCTCACGCTCGAGGGCCGGGACGTATCATCCAAAGTGCCAAGTACCTCGAGAAAAGGTGCTTCAAGCAGTGCTCCCGCAAAAAGCTCTGGCGCCTGATGCATGGCGAGGGCTCCAATAAGCCCGCCCGCGCTGCGCGTGCTAAGAACTACTTTTGCGGGCCGCAAAGCTTTCAAGGTGGCGATGAGGTCTTCCACACTTCTTAGACGTTTTGTTCCGCGTGCGGCGGCATGCCAGGCTGGGCCCTTTTCTCCGCCGCCTCGCACATGAGCGGCTACAATTCCAATTCCTTGATCGAGGAGAAATCTCCACATCGGGGCTGACTCAAGGTCTAGGCTCTCTCCGTAAGCTCCATATGACTTCACCACCCAGCGCGATGGACAGAGGGCCTCTTCGTGCAGAGTGGTAGTGTTCCCAAGGGACATGGATCTGCAAGCGATAGCATTTTTACCCAGGGAATCAGGCTTCCAAAACACGGTCAGGGGAATTTTGGTTCCGTCGGGGCTTGAGGTCTCGGTTGTGAAAAGTCGAATTCCGGCAATGGTAGTGAGTGGCGTCACATCTCCGTTCCTCAGCAGATCGACCCGCTGCGCTTTAAGGGTAGGGCCTGCCACCGACAATCGAATAGCTTGCGAGGTATAATTTTGAACGGGAAGCACGGACATTTTCTGAACTGCGGACGGCAAAGGAAGGGAGCGAATGCCTGCGGCCCTTTCAATTATTGCGGCAGCGGGGAGGGCATCCATTCGACCTTCTAAGAATAAGAAGGAATCAAATCCCCGAGCTCGAAGCGCTTTGAATTCGCCAAGAGGAATGTCCTTCGCAAGGGTAAGAGGGGAAAGCGTGGCAACCGAAGCTACTTTTGAATCTTGCCCCGCAAGGGATTCAACTGCCCACCAAGAATTCTGGCTACGATGCAGTCGCACTGAGCGCTGGGAGCTGCGCGGAAGAACCACAGGTGGAGCGCCTAAGAGCTCGTTTGCAGAAGCGACGCGAAGTTCGCACCGCTCAGCGGAACAGGAGGAGATTACGAAATAATGACCATCCTCTGAGAGAGAGAGGGAGTACGAAAATGCTTGGTCTGACTCTTCTAACAAGAGCCGAGGAGTGGAGAGCGCAGAAGCAGGCACCGCAGAAATTTTTGCCGCACGCCCGTTTTCGTAGTGGGTGTAAAGAACTGTAGCGCATGAAGAGTCCCAGGCGAGGCCTCCAATTTCAGGGGCCTCGGTGCAGTTTGTTTTTCCGAGTGAGGGCTCGCGGATACAAAGTACTGCTGTGCCGCCGACGCTCCCCGCCAAAGCGACTTTTTCCTCTGAAGGGCAGATGGCAAATTGCGAAAGAAGAAAATGGTATCCGCCTGCTCCAAAACTCGGGCTTGAAACTAACTCCGTAGGTGAGTTCGTGTGGTCCTCGCAGTTTATCTTCCGGATAAGAGAGGGCTGGGGGAAGCCTTGTTCCAAGAGCGTCTGATAGCAGAATCGCTTCAACGTAAACGTGCTTGCCGCTGGGTCCTCTGCTCGTGCTTGTTCCTCAAGCGCGCGTAGCGTAGCCCGTTCACCCAGGGCCTGTGCCTTAGACCAGCTATCAAAATCTTCTTGGAAGCCCTTAAGGCGCTGCTCAAAAGTCGGGGGCATTAGCGCAGAAGACACCGCCGTGGTCTTCGGCGCACTTGAGCATCCGCTGACGATACACAAAAGCGCGCATGCCTGAAAAAGAGTAGGAAAAAATCTGGAAGAAGCTGAGGGAAAAGGCGAAAAAACTGAGGAAAGAAGAGTAAATATGCGGAAGGGGGGACTTGAACCCCCACGCCTTTCGGCACCAGATCCTAAGTCTGGCGTGTCTGCCATTTCACCACCCCCGCATAAGAGGCCCCGCAAATTGTATCTGCAAGGAGCAGGAACGGTATTCCCCTTAAGGTAACCTACTAAGATTACTGTTGAAGGAAGTTTCCCTGCGCTTCCTTGACATTAATGATTGGCATCCGAATAATCAAGCCGTTTCGGGTAGTTCCTTCGCTTTGCATGCAGCTTTTCGATGTAGCTTTTTTATGCAGCGTTTGCATGGGAAGTCGCGGATTCAGATGCGCGATGAGCTGAAGAAAGTTCTGCTAACCCAAGCATATAGAATGATTCCTCAGGAAACGCAGAAACCCAGGGGAAGGGGAAAAGGAAGGTCGTGGTGTATCCAGTGCCGCAGCATGCTTGGGCGGTAAAGTTTTTGGGCTGAGAGTTCACCCGCGCTAAGAGCTAAATTTCAGGAGAATGTCATGGACGTTACGTCAACAATTGAAGATGTAGATTCAGTAACTAAAGTTATTAAGATTTCAATTCCGCCCGGCTCTGTGGACAAGGAGTTCGTATCCTCCCTTGACCGTGTTGCGAAGCAGGTAGTGATTAAGGGCTTTAGAGCAGGCAAGGCTCCAAAAGACATGGTCGAAAAATTACATGGCGACTATGTAAAGGGGCAGGTAGCTGAGAAGCTTATTACGTCCTCCTTGCAAGATATCGTACGCAAAAACTCCATCGACATGATTGGCTCGCCCGAGATTGAGGGCGGCAATGTGGAAAAAGGAAAGGCTCTCGAGTTTAGTGCGAAGGTTTCGATCTTCCCTAAGCCGGAGGTGAAGAACTATGCCTCCTTTGATCTCAAGGTTGGAAAGCGTACTCTAACTGACGCCGATCTCGAGCAAGTAATTGAGCGTATGCGCCAGTCGAAAGCCACTATCCGTAAAGTTGCCTTTCGTGAAGTCGCGCAGGCGGGGGATGTCGTTGACATCAGCCTTGTAACCGCTCTTGAAGGCGAGCCAAATGGGCGCGCTGAGCCAGTTACTATCGGCCTAGGAGAGGGTCAGCTACCTAAGGAACTTGAGGACGGTATCGTCGGAATGAAAATAGGGGAGACCAAAGACGTCGCCTCTAAAATTCCAGATACCCACCGCGACGAGGGGCTCCGAGGTAAAGATGCCAAGCATCGTGTAACTCTTAACGCGCTTTCTGAGAAGGTGCTCCCAGAAGTTAACGATGACTTCGCAAAGAGCCTGGACCTTCAGGTAGCGTCCGTGCTTGAGCTTAGGATGAAGGTTCGAGAGTCTCTCCAGGAAGAGAGCGAGCGTCAGGGTAAGATAGACGCAGAGGCTGCGCTTCTTGAGAAGCTCGTGGAGGCAAATCCTTTTGAGGTACCTCAAGTTCTGATGGATGAAGAAATTAGAGCTCTTGTTGCTCGCTCAGGGCTTATGGACCCCTCCAAGGCCAATGACCGCAATTTCCCGATTCAGCTCTTCCGTGAGGGCCTTAAGGATGTGGCCGCCAAACGTGTAAAGACGGCGATTCTCGTTGACCGGATTGGTGAGGCTGAAAAGGTTCAGGCGAATGAGGAAGAAATCAAGGCTCGCATTGCTGAGATTGCAGAAGAGAACCATGTAAGCCCAGAGGAAGTTCGGAAGTACCTTGCCCAAGAAGGACGCATGATGGGTCTCATGGTCGAGATCGGCCGTTCAAAAGTAATGAAGTTCCTTCTTGAGCGCGCCAAGATCGAGTATTTTGAGAAACCAGCAGAGGAAGCCAAGGCCGCTTAAACATGGCCGAAGGGACTTAAACGAAAAGGTGGGGCATTTAAGTGATGCCCCCTTTTTTTTTGCGCCTGCAGGCAGTTAGTTCCCTCTGTCCTGCCGGGCAAGTTGCCCATATCAAGCCTACTCTCCTTGGGTCCAATTGCTTGGTGAGTAAGATGGGCGGTTGTGAAGACAGGGCAAACACCGGTACTGTTAGGCACCGGTATTCTTGGGCGCTAAGCGCCTGAGGCTGTAAAGAGCAAAGGAGCACTAAATTCCGTGACTCAAGACTCGAACATTCTGGACACCAAAATCATGAATTATATTCCCTACGTTATCGAGCAAACGGGCCGTGGTGAGCGGTCGTATGATATTTTCTCCCGCCTGCTAAAAGAGCGTATTATCTTCCTTGGTTCAGAAGTTAACGATGTTGTTGCAAACGTCATTATTGCGCAGCTTTTGTTCCTAGAAAGTGACGATCCTGAGAAGGATATCTATCTCTATATTAACAGCCCCGGTGGAGTAGTTTCTGCGGGGCTCGCTATCTATGACACCATGAATTACATCCGTCCGGATGTAGCTACGGTGTGCATAGGGCAGGCTGCAAGTATGGGAGCGGTGCTGCTTGCTGGCGGGGCTAAAGGTAAGCGCTCAGCGCTGCCCCACGCCCGGATTATGATTCATCAGCCCTTAGGAGGCTTCCAGGGGCAAGCTTCAGACGTGGAGATTCACGCCCGTGAGATGCTCAGGGTGAAGCAGGAAATTAACCGAATTCTCTCAAAAGCGACCTCCAAGGACGTCAAGCAGCTCGAGAAGGATAGTGATAGAGACTTCTTCATGACTGCCCTTGAAGCCAAGGAATATGGCGTAATTGATGATGTTTTTGAGAAAAGGGTGGCTGAAAAGACTGCCTCAGATAAGAAGTAGTTTTGTAAGTTTGCGTAGTCAGCTAAAATAGGCGGAAGCTCAAGGGGCGGTGTATTGGCCCGCAGGGTCTTTTCATGAGCTTTTGGTAGGGGGCCTGGAGTTCCCTACGAGTAAGCTAGGATTTGTTCTTTGAGCTTGAGCCTCTTTTGGCTGTGTTTGGAAAGTGGTGGTAGTAGCGGTTACTAGCGCCAGTCTCAACTGAGAAGTTGGGCTAATGGAGAACGTGGGGAGGACCGGTGAGTAAAAGCGGAGACAAGGGAAAACATGCCTTAGTCTGTTCCTTCTGCAGTCGCAGTCAGGAAGAGGTCCGAAAACTCATTGCCGGACCCTCTGTCTATATATGCGACGAGTGCATCGACCTTTGTAATGATATCATTGCAGAGGAAGTAGAGCAGGACGAGGTTCAGAGTGCCCAGACCCGCATCCCGCGTCCTAAGGAAATTAAGTCCTTCCTTGATCAGTTTGTAATCGGACAGGATTACGCGAAGAAAGTACTTTCAGTTGCGGTCCACAACCATTACAAGCGGCTCGAAAGCAAGTCGAGCTCGGATGCTACTGAGATAGGGAAATCTAACATTCTTCTGATTGGGCCAACGGGAACAGGCAAGACCCTGCTTGCGCAAACTCTCGCGCGAATTATCAAGGTGCCTTTCACCATTGCAGACGCAACTACGCTTACCGAGGCGGGATATGTGGGTGAGGACGTCGAGAATATTATTCTTAACCTCCTCCAAGCTTCAGATTACGACGTTGAGAAATGTCAGCGCGGTATTGTCTACATCGATGAAATCGACAAGGTCGCACGAAAGTCAGAAAACCCCTCGATAACGAGAGATGTTTCTGGTGAGGGTGTGCAGCAAGCGCTCCTTAAGATGCTCGAAGGCACGGTCGCGAGTGTTCCCCCCAAGGGTGGGCGTAAGCACCCGCAGCAAGAGTTTGTGCAGGTGGATACCACCAATATCTTGTTCATTTGCGGCGGAGCCTTCGTGGGACTCGAGGAAGTGATTCGTCGACGCGTGGGAGAGAAGAAGATTGGATTTGGGAGAGAAAAGGAAGCCCAAAAGATAGTCTCTCCTGAGGCTGAGAAGGCGAGCTTGCTTGCTAAGGTCGAAACCGAAGATCTTCTTAAGTTCGGAATGATCCCAGAGTTTATTGGTCGCTTGCCCAAGATTGCGACGCTTGAGGACCTTGACGAAGCGGCTTTGAAGCGCATTCTCATGGAGCCAAAGAACGCGCTCATTAAACAGTACAAGAAGCTCTTCGAGATGGAAGGGGTTCAGCTTAGGTTTACGGATGAAGCCGTGGATGGCGTTGCAAAGCTTGCCTTGCAGCGCAAATCTGGCGCGCGTGGTTTGCGCGCTATCCTTGAGAGCGCCATGCTCGATATTATGTATGACGTGCCTTCCGACCCTGGGATAAAAGAGGTCGTGGTATCAGAAGACACCATTCTCAAGGGGCAAAGGCCCGTGGTGGTGTACGAAAACAAGGCTGAATCAGCGTAACTTGTCTTTGCCTCGCTGCTCTATTTCTTTCTTTTGAGGGCGCCTGGTAGTGCCGAAGGTCTGACACGTTTATTCGCTGCCCATGAGATTTTAAGAACCCTTAGGGTGCGTTTTGGCATCAGGCTTGCGGTTCATTCGAAGTTCCCTCAGCAGGCGCTTTTTGAGGCTGGGGATAACTTATTCAACTCGCTGAAAAGAATTGAAACTTGGCATTTGCGTGCTTATTCTACTTTAGGTTCGCGTCGGCACTTACGTGAGCGGTTTTGACTAAGATCCCCGTTTTGACAACGCAGGAAAGCGAACTGTGTTGTGCTTGCTTCCTCAAAGTACTCAAAAATAAGCTCAGGACGTAGCAAAACGGGTGTCCAAAGTGTCAAAAAGAGTTAATCATTTGTTCTTGTTATTGTGATCTTTTGGAGCGTTCTTTAGCATCAAAAGAGAGAGTTTTTAGCTCTGGCTCGTGTCTTATTGACCGCTAAGCTCGCTCCTTTGGGGGGAGGGCAGGCAGTAGTGAGATGGGGCACCAGAGTGTGGTTAGACCCTCACAGCGAAAAACTATGAAAGCATCATTTACCAATCCAGTTCCTCTCCTAGCACTCCGCGAGCTTGTGGTGTTCCCTCAGCAAGTGGTGCCTCTTTTTGTCGGACGTGAAAAAAGCGTTCGGGCGATTGAGGAATCTCAAAAAGAGGGCAACTACATCATGCTTGTGGCACAAAAAGATGCCCGCACAAGCAACCCTACGGAGAAAGACATCTATGCCGTAGGGACTTTGGGCGAGGTGGTGCAGCTTATTCGCCTTGCCGATGGACCCATCAAGGTCCTTGTCGAAGGGAAGTCCCGTGCGCGCGTCAAGAAGTATGTGCGTGACGACGATTTCATCCTCGTTGACGTAGAAGAAATCACGCAGCCAGTGGAAGTTTCCACGGAGCTTAAAGCTCTGATGCGATCGGTCAATATGACCTTCGAGAACTACGTCAAGCTCGGGAAGAAAGTGAATCCCGAAATGATCATGCAAGTTAATGCGATTGAAGATCCGTCGCGACTTGCTGATGCTATTGTTGTTCAGCTCAATCTTAAGCTTGAAGACAAGCAGGATATCCTTGAGACCATTCCGCCCCAGGAGCGTCTCGACAAGATTCTCGGACACATGAAGTCTGAGATTGAGATCTTGCAGGTAGAGAAGCGCATTCGCAATCGCGTGAAGAAGCAAATGGAGAAGACTCAAAAAGAGTACTATCTCAACGAGCAAATGCGCGCGATCCAGAAAGAGCTTGGCGAGAAGGACGACTTCCGCAACGAGATTCAGGAGCTCGATGAGAAGCTGCGGGCTAAGGATATGCCCGATGAAGCTCGTGAGAAGACCGACAAGGAAATTAAGAAACTTAAGATGATGTCGCCGATGTCAGCGGAAGCAACGGTAGTACGTAACTACGTTGACTGGATGTTGGCTCTGCCTTGGAACGAATGCTCTAAGGATGAAATCGACATTGATAAGGCAAGAAGAATCCTCGACGAAGATCACTACGGTCTCGAGAAGGTTAAAGAGCGTATTCTTGAGTATCTCGCGGTGCAAAAGCTGGTAGGGAAACTCAAGGGGCCGATTCTCTGTCTTGTCGGACCTCCAGGCGTGGGTAAAACCTCGCTCGGAAAGTCGATTGCGAAGTCCACCGAGCGTAAATTCGTGCGTGTGGCTCTTGGCGGCGTGAGAGACGAGGCTGAGATCCGTGGTCACAGGCGTACCTACATTGGAGCGCTGCCTGGTAAAATTATTCAGTCGCTCAAGAAGGCAGGCACGAGTAATCCTGTGTTCCTGCTTGATGAAGTTGACAAGATGTCCATGGATTTCCGTGGAGATCCTTCGGCGGCCTTGCTTGAGGTGCTTGACCCAGAGCAGAACGACACCTTCAATGACCATTACCTCGATTCAGATTACGATCTCTCCAAGGTAATGTTCATTACGACGGCGAACTCGCTACACACGATCCCGCAGCCCTTGCTCGATCGTATGGAGATTCTGCGCCTGTCGGGCTACACGGAACTTGAGAAGCTCGCGATTGCGAAGCGCTACCTCTACGAAAAACAGGTTAAAGAGAATGGTCTTGAGCCTAAGAACGTAGAGATTGAGGATAGTGCGTATATTGAGGTAATTCGGCGCTATACCCGTGAGTCTGGCGTTCGTAACCTTGAGCGCAACATTGCGACGCTCTGTAGAAAGGCAGCGGTTGATGTCGTAGAGCATGGCAAAGAGCATGTCTCTAAGATTGATGGCACTTCGGTTGCTAAATATCTTGGACAGCCCAAATTCCGCTACGGCATGGGAGAGACTGAGCATCAAATTGGTCTCACCACGGGCCTTGCCTGGACTGATAAGGGTGGTGAATTGCTGGTAATTGAAACGACGGTGCTTCCTGGAAAGGGACGTCTTCAGATTACCGGTAAGCTTGGCGACGTGATGCAAGAGTCGGCGCGAGCTGCTCTTAGCTACGTGCGTTCTCGCGCTAGTGTCCTTGGGCTTCCGCGGCATTTCTATGATCAAGTAGATTTGCACGTGCATGTGCCAGAAGGCGCAATTCCAAAGGATGGTCCGTCGGCTGGTATTACCATGGCGACTTCCATGATTTCTGCGCTGACCGGTATTCCGGTCGACAGAATGGTGGCCATGACCGGTGAGATTACCCTGAGAGGTAATGTACTCCCGATCGGTGGTCTCAAAGAGAAGGCACTTGCCGCCCATCGCGGAGGACTTAAGCGCGTCATCTTGCCGAAGGAGAACGAGAACGACATCGAGGAGATTCCTGCAATTGTGCGCAAGGACCTCGAGTTTATTCCCGTGTCGCATGTGGACGAGGTGCTCTTTGAAGCGCTGCTTTGCGGCGGAGCAAAGAGCTTTGAGTCGATGCTTGACCACAAGCAGGTACGCGATGAGACCCTTTTCGCATCCGAGAAGAAGTCCGACGAGGAAGGTTCTTCAGGAAGCAAGGAGAAGGGCGATTCTCAGGGCGTAGTGACTCACTAGAGTAGTCCTAAGAGGGGGCCAAAGGGCCTTCCCTCGGCTGGGAATGCATAAAATACGACGGGGGCCTGAAGATATTTCTCTTCAGGCCCCCGTTTTCATTCATAAAACGTTAGTCGGCGTCTTGAAAAAATAGCTATATTCGCTAGAGTCTGCCCACCCAATTTGAGGGCGCTTAGCTCAGTTGGTAGAGCGTCAGCCTTACAAGCTGAAAGTCACAGGTTCGAGCCCTGTAGCGCCCATACTGTGTTTCCCCTATGGCAACTTGGCTGGCGCCAAGATTGCCATGACGGGCAAGGGGCTTCGCCCCTGCACCCCAATTCTCCCCTATGGCAACTTGGCTGCGTCCTTTTCGCTGGCGCCAAGATTGCCATGACGGGCTAGGGGCTTTGCCCCTGCACCCCAATTCCCCCAACCCCCTATGGCAACTTGGCAGCGTCGTTGTCGCTGGCTCCAAGATTGAAATGACGGACAGGGGCTTTCGCCCCTGCACCCCATAATTTCGCCTTTCCTTTATTCGTTTTGGCAGGCCCTGCTAGGTAGGGCGCCGCGTCCCCGCGGTGCCGGCAGATCTACCGTCCTGGCACGAGGATGGGTTTTGCACCTTAGCGATTTTGTGATTGTTGCCGCACCTGGATGAGGCGCGGCATTTGAATCGGCACGCCGGGGACGGCGCGCCCTACCTTATGGCAACTTAGCTGGCGCATGACGGGCTAGGGGCTTTGCCCCTGCACCCCGATGTTTCCGCCTTTCCTCTATTCGTTTTTTGGCAGGCCCTGCTTGGTAGGGCGCCGCGTCCCTGCGGTGCCGAATGATCTTCCGCCCTGGCACGAGGGTGGGTTTTGCACCTTAGCGATTGTGTGATTGTCGCCGTATCTGAATGAGGCGTGGTTATTTGATTCGGCACGCCGGGGACGGCGCGCCCTACCTAGTGGCGCATCTTGGTAGGGCGCGCCGTCCCCGGCGTGCCGCGCGATCTTACGCCCTGGCACGTGGTTGCGTGATTTCCGCCGTTTCGCTGATGGCCTAACCGCGCCGCTTACTTCTTCTCTTCCATCATCTGCTTTACCCGCGCACTTAGCATATCTAAGCGCTGGCGCCCGGCTTCCGTGTTTTTGCAAACCCATTCCGTGTTGAGGAACGCCGTTGGTCTGCCTTCGCGCCGAAACTGCTCAAGATAAGGCTGCACTTTTGCAAAAAAGAAAATTCCTTCCCCGTTATTTTCAACAAAAAAGTCGGCGCTTACGACTCCATGCCGCACAAAGCTGTAAACCATCTCCCAATAGGTCGAGACCTGGCGAAAGGCCGCATTCATGGGATGGCTCATATCAGCAATTGCGACGAATTCCTCATAGTTCTTCGGCCAGAAGGAGCGATTGAGAGAATCGCGGGACTGGCGCATGACGCTCTCGCGGCGGAGTTCGTAGGTCTTAAGGACAAGCTCGGCATCGTGATGATCAGGGGCTGATTTCATAAAGGTTACTCCAAGAGATACATAGTAATGAAAAATCGACTGCTATCGTACCCGGATGGGACGGGAGTGCAACTCTAGCGGCTGCCGGGCGGTAATCTCGGGATTGCCACTTAAAGACTCTTGGAAGAGGGCAGGGGGCTTTATAAGCTAGGAGCGTGTCCCTTAATAAATCTTTATTTTGGACAGACTCCTATCCGAGTTCGCACCCTACCAAAGGTGACCGCCCTCATGAATAAAATTAGTCAGCAAGCGCTCCAGCTCTGGGCCCTTGATCTTCGGGCGCTTGCGGTCTTTCGGATAGGAGCAGGGGCACTCTTATTGTTCTCGAGCTTCTCCGAAACAATTCCCGATTCTTCCTCGCGCGCGCTCCTTGAGATTGGCTTCCGAGTTGCTCTCTTCATATTCGCTCTTGGTTGGTACACGCCTGTTGCAAAGATATTGGTCTGGGGCATCTTTTCCTTCAAGCTTTATGAGCAAATGGGCGGGGGCTATTACGGGTTTAAAATACTCTCCACCATGCTCTTTTGGTCGCTCTTTTTGCCCCTTGGGGCTCGCTATTCGATTGATGAGGCAAGGAGCGCTAAGCGCGAGGAGCTGTCGCCGAGAGGTATCCTTTCGCTTGCCAGTAAGGGCTTACTCCTACAACTCGCGCTCATTTATTTTTCTGGTGGCATAACCAAATCTTTAGAGTGCTGGCTATTAGATGGAGGAGCCCTGCGAGCGACGCTTCGTGGCCCTACCGGATATGCTCCTTTTGCCGCTTATCTTTTGCCCTACGAGGGGTTCCTTAGCCTACTGTCTCGCTCCGTGTATGTTGCAGAGGTGCTGTTCCCGCTTTTCCTTTTTGTGCCGGTTCACACAGCAAGAATTCGTATCTTCGTTGCCGCAGTGTTTGTCTCTATGCACCTTGGAATCGCCGCATTTATGCAGATCGGCATATTTCCTTATCTATGCGTTTTTGTGTGGGCCCTCGTCCTCCCAGCGGTATTTTGGGATTACCTTGAGGCAAAACTAAGGAGGGTGAGGGCGTATGCGGAAGATGCGGTTTTGACGCAGCCTAATCGACTGCTGGAAGGAGCTGCGCTTGTGGCCATAACTTTTGTGGTCCTCTGCGCGATTGAGCAGTGGTTTGGGATTCTTGGGCCAGAGGCTTTTCGAATAATGAGACTCGCAGGGCTTGTGATAGGTCTCGACCAGCGCTGGATAATGTTCAATGATCCGTGTGGTACTTGGCCTGATTGACAAAGTGACATTCTGCTAAGGAACCTCTCAAAGACAGCGCTATCTTATTTTTCTCTCCGTGATCTCTGTGTCCTCTGTGGTTTTTCAACAATTTAAATCAACCACAGAGGGCACAGAGTTCACAGAGCGGACTTTTTCAGAGATTCCCTAAGTATCCGTTCAGAGGAGCCTAACCTATCATGCAGCCACAACTTGCTCTCGAATCAACCTTGCTCCTTCACGGCGTCCCTTTGGGCGAGGCGCTCGAAATTGCCAAGTCGCTCTTCGCCATAGTTAAGGAAGAAGGCGCCGTGCCGCGCCTTGTCACGGTGCAAAATGGACTCCCCTGCACGAATACCAGCCTAGAGGATCTAAAAGTTCTGCTCTCGCTGCCTGCCGAACAAGTTCCAAAACTGAATAGCTCCAACCTCGGCGCAGCGCTCCATTTGGGATGGAGAGGCGCAACGACGATAAGTAGCACTATGGAGCTTGCCGCAAAGGAAGGGGTCTCATTTTTTGCCACTGGCGGCCTTGGCGGAGTGCACCCTATGAACATCAACGCACGAGCGCTGACGTGGGATGTCTCCTCTGATCTTGGGGCCTTTACCAGGTTCCCCGTAGCGGTAGTTGCGAGCGGCGTAAAATCGATTCTTGATGTCGCGTCGACAAGGGAGACGCTCGAAGCTCTCGGCGTCCCTGTGGTGGGTTATCAAACGTCAGATTTTCCTGCCTTTTACTTCAGAAAGGATCCGAGCGGCCACAAGCTTGCGGTGGACGTGCGGTTTGATGACCTCGCGTCCCTAGCCCGCTTCGTCAAAGCTGAGCTTCTGCGCACGGGGCGCGGGCTTGTAATTGCTAATCCTATCGCGGCTGAGGCGGAGCTTACGGCAAGAGAGTGGGAGGGCTGGCTGTCTGAGGCTGAGAAGCTTCCCGAGGTAGCGCAAAGTAGCGGCCGCGAACGCACGCCAAAACTTCTTGGGGCCCTGCACCGAATTTCGCAAGGCAAGACACTTGCGGCGAACATTCGGCTCATCAAAGACAATGTAAGACTTGGGGCAGCGCTGGCGCGAGAAGCCTCGCTCTAGAACGGCCTGAACTAGGGAACCTCTGAAAAACCTCGATACTTTATTCTCCTCTCTGTGATCTCTGTGTCCTCTGTGGTTTTTTTACAATTTAAATCAACCACAGAGGGCACAGAGTTCACAGAGTGGACTTTTTCAGAGGTTCCCTAGATTGCTTTGGGTGCTCACGTCTTCGGACGCTGAGAGCTAAAGAGCGCCAACGTAATAGCGAGCCACCCCACGATGAGAAGACTTCCGCCGAGAGGAGTAATCATCGCGAATCTACGGATACCTGAAAGCACATACGCGTAGAGAGAGCCTGAAAAAATCACCACCCCAAGCGCAATTATCCACCATCCTCTCATGATGCCCTTAGAGCTGCCTTTGAAAATCTGAGATAGGAGAGGCAGGAACACGAGCGCTACGCCATTTATGAGCTGATAAAAAACAGCTTTCTCGTAAACGGCGAGAAGTTCGGGCGTTAGTACGGATTTAAGGCCATGGGCGCCAAAGGCGCCAAGAGCGATTCCGGACCACATTACGATACTCCCCCAGGCAGCGAGGCGGGCTGAACAGGTATCGCTCGGAGCTTTTTCAAGGGGAGAGTGGGCGGGGGAAGAGGCGTTCATCGGCTGTCTCCTAAGGTTCTATTTTTTAAGATTTCCCCTAAGTAAACACGGAGTGTAACTAACCGCCAGTCGGCGCGAGTGCTTTAGGATATATTCGGTGATCTAAGGAACCTCTGAAAAACTTCGATATTTTATTTTTTTTCTCTCCGTGATCTCTGTGTCCTCTGTGGTTTTTTGAGCAATTTAAATCAACCACAGAGGGCACAGAGTTCACAGAGCAGACTTTTTCAGAGCTTCCCTAAGAAAGCGGAGGGCAAAAGCGTAGAGATACGATGAGATCAGGAACCTTTGGTATGCGGCAGAGCGCACACATGGGGTGTCTCTGTCGTCCTCGTCTCTCTACGCGTAGGGTGGGTACCTCCTTTCTTTGTTCCCTGGGCGGAGCCTGTTAGTTGCCGCCAGGCTTACCCGCAGGGTACTTCGCTTGAGGGAGCACGAACGAAGTGATCATCACTCGTTCCTCAACGTACATGACGTGCTCTTTTCCTGAGTCATCGACCGCGACGACCCAAGTGGCTTCAGCGCTCGTCGGCATGAAGAGGCCGTTCGGCTCAGGCTGCGGCATGGTGTAGTTCACGTTGTAGGCCTTCTCCGGGTTCGTGAACTGCGTCGAGTACGGAAGTCCGTAGCCGAGTGAGCGGGTCAGGAACACCGGGGTGCCATCGAGCGCGAACCGCAATTAGTCGTAGCGCTTTGAAGGATCCGGAATCTTATAGCTCTTCGTTTCCCCATTCTTTAGGGTGACTTCCACCGTAATGTTTTTTGGATAGTCCTGTCCTGGGCTGCGGAAACGGAAATGCTCGCGGTCACCGTTTCCGATGCCTCGGTACATGCCGGCTTCAATTTCTTTCCCGCGCCGGTTCTTAAGGACCACCTCTTGTACATCTCCGGTTAGGTTCTTCGGAAGAAGGACCACAAGACGGCCATCGCTGTCGGAAACAGGTTTAAAGAGAAAATTGTCGGGGCCATCCATGGGAGAGGAGGGGCCAGATTGGGTGCTGCTTGAATGCTGAGATCGCTGGGCACTCGCAGGGAGGCCTGCCCAAGGATTGTACTCATCATCGAGCTTTCTCTCTTCTGCAGTTTCAGTACCTTTGCCAAAAGCGTCAATTTTCGCCTTGGCCATAAGAATAGCTTTTTCCATGAGCTCCACTGCCATGGTCGGATCGTTCGCGCCGCCCTTGCCGTCGAAAAGAGCGAGTTTGTTGTCGTCAAGTTGGGCTGCGCTAAAGGCCTCGGAATGCAGTTTGTCGCCCTCTTCCTTGGTGAGGTTACCCGCGGTCACAAAGCGCTTTAAGGCGTTCCTTGCGGCTACTTCCACAGGGATATAGCCATCACTCTTTGTGTTCTTGGCCTTTTCCTCGTCAAAGAGGGTCTTGAATTTGGCGAGTCCCTCGTCGCCCTTCAGCGCCTTGATGCGCTCCTGAATAAGCCCGGCAAAAAGATCCTCTTCGCTGACCTTATTGTCCTGTCCGGGGGAAAGAAGGTCCTGCATCAACTTGGTGAAGTCATCTACCGCACTCGAGGATTTATCCTCAGAGGCGCGCGATACAGCGCGTGTAAGTGGTTTAAATGACGTAACTGTGGTGGCTGCTGGTACTAGTTCCTGGGACATACCTCACGCTCCTTTGAGGGTTAGCAAAAAGCGAGATCCTTCTCGCTTGTGCATTACATTGCAGGGAGCGTGCCAGGTACGAATGGAGGAGGGAGCCGGATAGGTTCAGCGCGCAGCTCTCAGGGTAACAAAAAAAACAGAACCCACGCCTTCAGTAGATTCCACGCGCACGCTCCCCCCGCACTTTTCAAGCACGCGCTTCACTGAGGCAAGTCCGATGCCGGTGCCCTCAATGTCTTTGCTGTGAGCGCGCTGAAACGGTCTAAAAAGCTGCGAGATTTTGTCTTTTGGAATTCCGAGCCCATTATCAGCAATCTGCACAACCACTTCGCGGCCACTCGACTGGGGCGAGAAGGAAACCTGCACCCTGAGCGGCCGCGCAGGCTCGCGGTACTTGATGGCGTTTCCAAGCAAGTTAGAGAATACCTGGTAGAGCCAGACATGCTCTCCAATTACGGTAGGCGGAGTTCCCTCAATCGTAATCGAAGCGCCGCTCGAGGAGAGTTGGGGGGAGAGGTGCTGCAAGAGCTCTTTCAGGACGGTGGCAAGTTCGACTGGTTCAGAGCGCTCATCAAGGGAGCTAATCTTTGAATACTCAAGCACACTTGCCACAAGTTGCTCAAGCTTTTGCGTTGCGCCTCGAATATGCCGTAACGTTTCTTCAGCTTCTTTAGAAAGCGAGGAGCGCAAATCTTCTTCAAAAATTCCGAGCATGCCTTTAATCGTTACGATCGGGCCCTTAAGATCGTGCGAAACCATGTACGCAAAATCGTGCAGATCTCGGTTCTTTTCTTCGACTTGCTTCTGGTACCTCACTGCTCCGGTCACATCAAGCATTACAGAGAGGGACTGTGAGACTTCGCCGTCGTCATCAAGAATGGGGACCGTGCGGGTCTCGACCCACATCTCAATACCGGTCTTGTGCAGAAGTCGGTGGCGAATTTGGAAGGCTTCGCCCATAACACCAATCTTAAGTGCACGTTCGTAACGCTCTTTATCTTCGGGGTGAACAATTTCGAGAAAGAAATCCTGAGAATGATCGAAGATCTCCTTCCGAGAGTATCCGGTAAGAACCTCTGTGTAGGGGCTACAGTACTCGAGGGCGTTTTTGGAATCTCTTAAAATGACGGCAGCCGCAATATTGTCCGTGAGTACCTTTTGGCGATCGATGACTTCTTGAGAGGCTTTTTCTGCGGCTCGCTGAGATTCTTCAAAGGATGCCGCGCGCTCGGCAAGTTCTTGCAAAGAAGCATCAATAGCCTTAAAGCCCGTCAGCGTAGGGGGCGCATGGTGGGGGTCTGAAGAAGGAGCAGGCGAATTCGAGCGCCCACGTAACGCTAAGCCAAAGAGCCCCGTAACAAACAATCCTCCCGCTACAAGAAAGGTCGCCCCCCAAGAGAGTGCGTAAGCGGGAGAAGAGAAAGGCGCAGCGCCAAAACTAGCTGAGGCCAATACGAGTGCGGCAAGAAGAAAGGCCAAAGAGGGAGCGGCGCTCACAGCCCCCAGGAGGCGCCCTAAAAGCGGCGCCTTCTTCACCTGCATGGGGTTCTTTGAGGAAAGCGCGAGAGAGGAATTGCCCATAGCTAGTTAATGGCTCCCGCCTCCCGCATAGAGATCGAACTCGGTCTCAAAGGATCTCTTTATCCCTGAGAGTATACCCGCAGCATCACCAGCAGGGATCCCGAGATGGGACCATACTTCAGGAAGCTGCTCTTCCGCGCGCGACTTAAGTTTTGAAAGCGTACGGGTATGACCCAAGCCAAGCGCGTGGGCGATGAGGTCTGCCCCTTTGATAATTGCTGCGGCAGAGTCTCTGGGAAGCGCCTCCCAATTCAGGTGATGCTCGCGAATCATGCTGACCAAGTCACTCGAGAAGTTCCAGCGCTGGCCAATGAGTTGTCCGACTTCAGTGTGGTCAAAGGGAAAGGAGCGCGCCTCGGCGCTGCAAAAATCTATTCCTTCACGCTCAACGGCGGTGAGAATCTTCGCATACTCTTCAGGGTTTCTTTGCAGAAGCAAAAGTTTCCCCACGTCATGCATGAGGCCCCCTAAAAAAATGAGTTCCGCGACACTTGGCTTAAGGCGCTGGGCTAAGAACTTGGCCGCAAGTGCGGTTCCAATATCATGGCCCCAGAGCATGGCGCGGGTGGGGGATTTCGAAGGGAAAATTTCCGAAAGGGTATTGGCGTTTAGAAGGCAGCGCAGTTCATTGATTCCAATAACAAGTACCGATTCTTCGATGGTGGTGCTTTTCTTGCCGCGGTCAAAGTACACGGAGTTTGCAATTTTGAGTACGCGGGCAGAGAGCCCCTCGTCAGACTCAATAACCTCTATAAAGTTTCGAGCCTCGGCGTTTGGGTCGGTCGAAAGCTGAAAAGCTTTCTGGGCAGCCCCCGGCATCGGCGGAATGCTGCGCGCGCCCACCACACTTAGAATAGAGCTTTCAACGGCAGGGCTTAGAGGCGGTGTGGCCGTTGGGGTGACTCCCGGTTTCTTTTTGCCAAACAAGTTTCCAAACATAGCGGCTTTTTTAACAGTGCGCTTCTTTTTGCCCAAAGGGCGACGTCTTTTGAGGCCTTAAATCGAGCCCCTGAAAAGATAGAATGCTCGTAATCCTCGTGGGCACGTAGTGGCCTGCGTGGTTGATTCAACGGAGAGAAAAACCACAGAGGCCACAGAGCACACAGAGAGATGGCTCGATTTCAGAGGCTCCTTAGTTTAGGGTGCACAGGAACCCAAGCGCTAGCCTGCTTCGAATCGAATTCTTGCAGCACGTGTTTGCGAGCAAGGTGTCTGTCCCACTGCCACCACAGCATGTAGGGGCGAGAGTTTCCTACGGGGCAGACTCCTAATCCCGTCTGCCCCCTTGGTAATTGATTGAAAAAATTCATAAAGAGAGCAGCCAGTCCCGCGAGACGATTTTGCTTTAGTCCCTTACTTAAGACTCTCAAGGCATGGTCGGCGGGATAGGGATTGTTGTAAGCTTCTCCCCTTTATGGTGCTAGAAACAACCAATCAGGGCGTGTCCGAGGGCGCCAAGGGCGCGGACGAGGGGTCCTCCCTTGTGATGCCAAAGGACCTCCCCGGGGGCGAGGCAGCGCCGCGAGACAGCGTGCTTCCCAAGCGCTCTCCCAAATTGGCGCGCGTCGTGTGCGATATCAAATCAGAGTCTGTGGCTTCCGGGGTAGGGCTGCGCAGGGATTCGATGGGTGGACTGCTCCTAAGGCTTCGTGACCTAGCGGATAACCCTAATTCTTCCCGAGGCCTTGGCCTTCAGATTCTGGCGCGCGAGGTGGCTACGAGTATCGAAGGATTGCCTCGCGCTCAGGTCGAAATCTCCGCCTCGCAAGCAGCCTCGCTTATAAAGGAAGCCGTAGCGTCGCATGAGTCCCGAATCCGGTTGGAGCAAGAAAAATCAGGGGCACTTCCGCGGGCCCGAAAGGCTTCCGACTGCCCCAGTGAATGGATCACGACTCTTCTAAAGTATGCTGCGCTTGGAGACGTTGAAGAGGAGTTTGCCTTGCAGGTTGAGGAGTGTTTATTGGGAACTCCTGAACCGAAAAAAAGCAGCGTAGATTTGCGGAAGGTATTTTGCGATTGGGAGACGGACTCTGCGGAGCTTTATCAGAAGATTCTTAGCCTCTTGACTCCAGGCGAGGCAGAAATTCTTCGCAGAGAGTATCAGAAAATTGCCGCAATCTGCGAGAAGCAGCCATTTGAATTTGATTCGGAATGTATTGAAGGCCTTCGAGTTTTCTTCTCTGACGGGGTGAGAAAACGCAAGGAGAGATTCGGTGAACTTGAACAAACCGCACTAGAGCCATCGATTAGAAAATCCTTTTTGATGTCACTTACTACCTTGGAGCTGGCGCTTACGCAGGCGATCCTGCTTGAGGCGCCCGAGTGGCTAAAGGCTAACTTGGGAAGCAATAAAGGAATTAATCAAGAACTCTTGCAGCATTGGTCAAAGTCCGTAATCGGGGGAGCCAGGAATGGCGCGCGCGTGCACAGCATAGGGGATTATTATAGCGAGCTTGGCACGCTTGAGCGTGACCCCTGGGTAGTTCATCAACCGGCGCGGCTACGCCAAGGGCTTAGAATCCTGCGATATGCGGTCGGGGTATGGAAAGACAGACTCAGCAAGGTAAAAGCAAGTGACTAATACAAATGAACTAAATATAAATGGCGGCGCGGCGAAGAGAGGCACTCTCTACTTACTTCCCGTCTGCCTTGGGGAGGAAGCCTTGACGGAAGTCTTGCCCGATAGCGTGCTTGCGCGAACGCGTGCTCTTAACTCGTTCATCGTAGAGGAAGCCAAGACTGCTCGCGCGTGGTTAAAGCGCTGCGAACATCCTCAACCGATTCAAGCGCTCCAGATATCCGTATTTAACGAGCACTCCAAAGATTCTGATATTCCAACGCTGCTTGAGCCTCTTCGGCGTGGGGTAGAAGTAGGACTCTTTAGTGAGGCGGGTGTGCCTTGCGTTGCTGACCCAGGCGGAAGAATTGTTGCGGCAGCGCATCGCGAAGGCTTTCAAGTGCAGCCGCTCGTCGGGCCCTCGTCTTTACTTCTAGCTCTTATGGCCTCAGGGCTTGAGGGCCAGTCATTTGAAATGGTGGGCTATCTTCCCGTGGATGACGCTGCCCGGTCTCGTGCGATTAAGGCCCTTGAGGCCGAGGCGCGCGAGCGGCAGCAGACAAAAATGTTTATCGAAACTCCTTATCGCTCCCAACGAATGCTTGAGGCGCTCTTGGCGGGACTACAAGACGGAACCGTATTGTGCGTCGCACGAGCACTCCTGCAAGGTTCTCAAGTAATTAAGACTGCGCGAGTTTCCGAGTGGCGCACGGCGGTTCCAGAGTTGGGCAAAGAGCCCTGTGTGTTTCTGATAGGGATGGGCTTCCAAGCGAGAAAGTGAGGAGCTAAAGAGAAAGGGCGAAGGATTGTAAGCCTCGCCACTTTCAGAATTGAGGGAGAGCTAGAGTGACCAAGGGAACACTTCGCGATTTACAACTGACGCATGTCGTCGCCGAGGAGCTCAATTTTATATTGGGAGGCGCGAGCGATCCTTATCTCTCAAGCATGCGGGTTTCTGAGGTGCAGGCCGGGAAGGGGGCGGGACATTTTACGGTGATGCTCGTGCCGGATGAGAGCGCCGATGGACTGCCTCCTGCTAAGGATCTCAAAATGGCGCTTGAAAGAGCGGCTGGATTCGTCAGGGCTGAACTGGCAGAGGCGCTTAACTTGAAACGTACGCCTGAGCTTACGTTTGTGCTTGACCCAAGGGTGCCGCTTCCTAAGGCCTAGGGATCCTCTGAAAAATTCGTTCGCCCTTCGCGTTATTCCCGAAAATTTCGCTTGCCCGCTATGTTTGGGTTTAACACGAAGGACGCGAAGAGCGCGAAGGAATCCCACTGGTTACCTTTGCGACCTTCGTGTCCTTCGCGTTAAAACTGCCTTACAATTCTTAAGAGAATTTGCAACTCACCACACTCGCCTTTATTGCTCCCAGCCCGTCTGTGCTGTGAGCGATGACGGCTAGCTCCTGGGAGCTTGTAGTGAATAGAGTAGGGAAGATGACCCGAAGTACCTTACATCTTCCGCTGGCCCTCTTTTTCACCCTCCTTGGCGCCGCTTCCGCTTTTGCGTATTTCTTCTTTACTTCCGACCACTCACTCATCAACAGCCAGCGCGGCTTTATCCCCACCTGGCTTATCTCGTGTTTCTTCTGGGGCGGCCTCAAAGGCCACTTTGTGCGCCGATCCAAAGATACGGAGAATCTCTTTGAAGCGAGTCTTCGAGCTTACCTGCTTTTTGCAGGCGCCCTATGCACCGCCATGGTGGGAACGTACCTCGTCGAAGGGGTTATGCTGGCTTGTAACGGCGATCCCTTGGGCGGCGCGCTCAAGGTCCTTATGGCGCTGCCCTATGGCCCCTTCATCGGAATCCTGGCCTGTCTTTATTCCCTTTGGGTGCTCATTCCGGCTGCGGTGATTGCGGCTCTAATTCTATTCTCCCCAGGGCCCAAGAAGAGAAATAGGCCCGCTTCGTGAGTCGTGCGACGCCGCAAGAGAAGTCTCATGGTGCCCGAGCGATCGTGCGGTTGTTCACCTATCACTTCACAAGGCCATATTCCTGTTGGTGGAGATACGCTCGCCACTCACTTTCGGCCAAGGCACCATGGAGGCTTAAGCAGATGATAGGCGATACCGGCTGAAATGAGTGCAGCGCCCACCGAAGCGAGGGTCCCCCAAAGGACTCCTACCGCAAGGAAAGAAAATTGAACTGCCAACGAGAACACAAAAAGGTTGAGCATAGTGCTAACAAAAAGCGGCCGAGTAAGGGCTAAGGTGAGAGGTCGTCCGTCGGCAAGGTAGGCGATGGTAAGAGTGGCAAGCGTTGCGGCGGGAAACATCGCAGCCACTCCGCCCAAGCTTGGGCCGGCAACTGAACTCACTAGCACGGGTATCGCGACTCCGGCTCCCGCACTAACCGCGCGAAGGGCCATTTGGGTTATTCTGAGCGGAACTTTTCGTCCCGAGACTTCGGGAACACTCAAAAGGCGAAAGAGTGCGATATAACCAAGCACCACTCCTGAGCCATAGACACTCAAACACCCGGCCCAGGTGTGCGGAACGCCGAAGAAAACCGCGCTCGCAAGCGCAATCCAAACAATCGATCCAGCAATGACAGATCCGAAAAACGACCAGCCGCGAGAAAAGAGGAAAACATAGGCAGAAACGAAGGCCCCGTAACATGCGATTCCAAAAGGAATCATAAAGGCGGCTTTTGCGGCATAGGCCGGGCCTTCCACGCAGCCCAGAAAAACCAGAGTGACAAGCCCCACCGAGGGAAGGCCCCCAATAATGCCTCCCCAGCGCGACCCGGCTCTCTGGGCAATAAAGGCCACGAGAGAGACGAAGCTTCCTCCAATTACAAAACTGAGAAGTATTCGCTCGGCAAGTGTGTCGCTCATGGGGTCGCAAAGGTGAGACGGTGGATAGCCAGCGCGTAGTCACGATTGAACAGTTTTGGAGAGCAGGCAATATAGACTGGCTTTGGTTAAGCTCCTCATCTGGCTCTTGTTTCTGCTGAGCACCACTTCGGGCGAGAAAGCGGAGAGCGAGGCAATCATATTTTCATAAAAAGTGTTGAAAGCCCTTTTTAATTTTGTTAGGGTCGCCGCAACGTCGGCTCTCTTGTGCCGGTTCTCCCCTGAGTTGTTCTTTAAGCTTCTTGTTATTCTGTAGTTCAAAATTAATTCAGAATCGCAACTCGAGTAGAAGTAAGCGAGTCATCCGTACAGTCGGCGCGCGACAGTAACTTAGGCGCCGAGTGTAAGGGTGACTCACGGCAATTAAGGTTAATTGAGCTTCTCGCTAGCTAGGTTCAAATTTGAGCTGGCTAGTGAGGAGTTCAGTGAGGTTCAACAACTACGTCCGAACGTTCGGACAGAAAGAGAGTAGCCATGAACACGTGGCTCAAGACGCGCAGCATTCTCACCGTTGGTCTGATCGTGACCAGCTTCGCTCTGGCCCTCACCGCCTGCAAGGGCAAAGTGACGGTCGACACCCCCTTCGGGGAGGGCACTTTCGAGGGTGAGGGAGGGGCAGCGCAGCAGATCCCTGCTGACTTTGTGCCCGAGGGTCCGCCCTGCGGGCAAGTCGAGATCGGGGGCAAGCTGTACTACATCTTCTGCTCGGGTGGACGCCCGATCTACATGAAGCCTGCCGAGTACGAAGAGGGCGAGTCGCCCTACCTCATCCCGATCCGGAAGGTCAAGCCGGTCGAGCAGCCGTGGCAGACCAGTTCCATTGCTCACTCGGGCAAGGTTGTGGTTCGCAAGACGGGCCCGAGCGAGTTCGAGTTCAGCTTCGATGGCGAGCTTTGGGAGTTCGTCCCCCAGACTTCTCTCATCCCCGCGTCGTACTTTCAGGGGACGGCGGAGGAGCTCATCGCCGATTGGCACATCGGTGCCCTCAACTCGAAGAGCCTCGAACTCCCCTTCGAGTTCGAAGTCGATGACTCGACGGGCAAGGTTCTGGCCCTTATCCCGTTCACCACGGGCGTCGGCCTGACCCAGCTTCCCAGCCCGTGGGACTTCGGCCTCGAGCAGGAGACGATTGTGGTGGTCTCCGCGGATCCCCACGGCAAGGACTTCGTCATGAAGGCGGTCGCTGGAGACCGTCACGAGGTCCTGGCGTACTTCGACGCGCTTGGCAGTGCAGTCGAGATCGAGGGCGTCTCGATTCCTCTCGACTGATAGGTTGCGGATTCAGACGGCATAGGCCTCATTGCGCCTTCTGATACTTCAGAGCTGAATGCGACACTTCAATGTGTTGAATGGTGATGGAAAGATCGGCTACCAACAGTAGAACCGAACTAACCTCCTCTCGATCAAGTACATCAATCCAAGGTTAACCCCATGCCGTGAGTTACCTGGATTATTTTAAGTATTCTAAGACGACTGGTTATGACCAACCTTTCTCGCATTGTCCCATCGGCTGCCTTGTCATCGGCTGCTTTGTCGATTGCGGTAGGAATAAATGGATGTAGCTCAGTTGCGCCAGGAATTCTGTCAGGGCAAGTGCCTGCGTGCCCACAGGCCTTGAAGGAAAATTTAAGGTGGAGCCCTCGCGCGCAGTCCGCAGAAGGCAAGTCCGAGATAGGCTATAGTCTTCGGCGCTCGATACAGGCGCCGGACATTCAGCAAATTGACATTGATAATTCTGGAACAGAGCTGCGAGTCAAAGGTGCATTGAACGGCTGGGATGGGCAAGGTAGCGCAACTACCTTTGTTCTTGATACCGGCGGTATCTACGAAATCATTCTGCCTCGGGGGCAGGCTGGTTCTGAGATCGTATACTTGCCCGAAGTCGAGCCTGTGAGCAGTCAAAGTGCTGCAGGTATTCAGCAGAGTGCGCTGGGATTTGTCGCTGGAATTACAGTCGAAGGAATTCGCTGGGATCGGCTTGTGGCGAGGCTCCCAGCTTCCGATACAAGCATCACACAAGCGCATCTGGGGCTTTTGCCCCTGAGTGCCTGTGCCGCGGTAAAGCTCGATGTCGCCAGAGAGTTCCTGGCTCTCGCCGCCAAATCCCCAGAGGCGCTCTTTACTGAAACCTCGAACGCCTGGTGTTCGATACCCTGGAAGGGATTTGGAGCTTGGAAATGGGAAGATCCCCAAGTGCGTGGCTTCTATAATCCCGCTTGTGGGGCTCAGCAGGAAGACCCCAATCAATTTGAAATGCCTCATATCGAGGTGCTAGTTGATGGGAGACCCATGCGAGCCGTCATTGATAGCGGTTGTGATGTAGGGATTTGCTTTTTCGAAGATCGCCCTCTCGCGGACTCACGTCAAAGAACAGTTGCAACCACCGGAAAAGATGCCAGCGTTCAATATGGGCGCTTCACTGGCGAACTGAAGATTGGAGAGATTACTGCGACGAATCTAAGTGCCTATGTAATCGAACCTCAACCGGGGAATGGAACTCGACCTTATGACATTCTCTTAGGAATTGAATTTCTTAATCAGGTGGTAGTGATATTTGACTTTGAGCATCAGCAAATTCACCTGAGGCCAAATTAGAAGCTAATCCTTCTGTGACAAGGGCTTCATACAAAGTCGTTCCATAGCCAGGGCCACTCTACCTCATGCAGTGGTGAAGTTCATGGGCGAGAGTTCAGGGAAGCTTCTCCGTGATGCTCCGCGCAAGGTCGGGGCAGTTCGGAGCAGCTGAAATAAGTATGACATTTGAAGAGGGGGAGTATCTTCCACCTGAAAGTGCCGCGACTTTGTCCGCCAAATTAGTTAGGACCAACATCCCCGGGCGTCAGCCACGGCCCCTTCAGGGGAAGGGCGTGAGCCACGGCCCCTTCAGGGGAAGGGCGTAAGCCACGGCCCCTTTAGGGGAAGGGCGTCAGCCACGGCCCCTTCCGAGGGGTACGGCTGAGTAACGGGCGGCGCTCGGGGGAAAATTATCTACATCCTGGGTGCTGTCACCGAACTGCGAAACCCTTTGGTGAGCACCGCAAACGCACCAAAATTATAGACCACGTGCGCGGCCATGGGCACGGCGAGGGATTCACTGAGATGTAGTGACGCGCCGAGGGCAAGTCCTGCGATGAGATACACGACTACGACGCGCGGGAATTGCACGGCGGACATGCCAAAATGAACCAGGGCAAAAACGAGGGCTGAGAGCAGGTGGGCTAGGGCCGCGCTTCCTAAGAGGCGCGTGAGTTCCGTAAGGAGCACTCCGCGGAAGAAAAGTTCTTCTGCGACGCCGGAGAAGAGCGCGAGGACAAGGGCGCTTGCGAGGGATAGGTCGCGCACCAACGGGAGCACAAATAAATTGAGAAACTGAGAAAACTCAGCTTTCCAAGACCAGGGGGGATTGGGAGAGAAACACAGGAAATTGAGGGCGGCGAGGACGAGCAGGCAGGAGACAAAGATAGAGATCTCTGAATGTCCGAGCGCCAAGGACCAATTCATGCCGCGCCACCAAGCCCACACGAGAGAGGCGGCAAACAGGGCGCCCTCAAGGCTTAGCCCAAAGAACAAAACAGTTTTGCGGGGGATAAAGGGCGGCAGAGCGTTTGATTCGGTGAGCTGGCTGCGTTCGGGAGGCTCAGAGAGTTTCAAAGGCCTGATTCCCATAATCGAACTGCTTTGTGGGCCTCTGAAAGAACATTAAGATCTTGGGTCGTGCTGTCTTTTAGGATGATGCGATGTTTTTGGCCGTTTTTCTCTTCGGTGCTGATGATGCCGCGCTCGGAAAGTACGTCAAGGGCTGACTGGAGAGAGGAGAGGGCGGCGGCTTCGGTGCGGTGCACGGCGCCTACGTAGCGCGCGGCTCTAAAGTCGGCATGCAGCGCTTTGATAAAACTTGCGTACAAGAACGACTTCTCGCCCGTTTCTGTGCGTTCGGTGACTTGGGTTTCGGTGTGGTGCAGGAGGTTCTGCCAAACCCAAAGAATACTTTCTATGGGGCCTGATAACATGGAGGGTATAAAGAGCCCGCGCGCGCGTTTGGTAAATCGTAAGTTCGGTGTTGAATCTGGGACAGATGGGTTTGCGCTACGGGTAAGGATTCCCTCGGATACGAAGAGTTCAATCAGCGCGTCAACTCCTTGAGCAAATACTTCTTCTTTGGGGAGCAGGAGATCTTGGGCAAAGTAGCGGTGCAAAAAGAGGGTGTTTTGTCCTGAGAGTTCTTTTCCCATGAGCTCTAATATGGCAAGGGCGCTTACGGGGAAAAATAAGTGCAGGAGGGTGTTGCGATAAAAGTCGGCGGTGAAGCGCCGCTTGCCGGGAATAAAAAATACTTCTTCGGCCAAGCAGCGATCGACTTCCACTATCCCTTCGCGGGGAAGGTCATTGAGGATTGCGTCTCGTCCTTCCACAAATCTCTGCAGAGAGGGGGTGAATTCTCCTACGCAGTGGGGGCCCTTACGCATGGCGCTAAGAAGGGACGCGAGATTGCGGACGGATTCCGCAAGGACACTGCGCGGGAGTCCGTAGTAGGGCGCCATCATGAGGGAGGAGTAGGCTAAGTTGGTGAGGCTTGGGCTGATGTGGTTTCGGATTCCCCGCACGAGGGTGAGGCCAAGTTCTTGGACGGAGGTTCGCTCTTCACTTCGGCCATTGGTGGGGGTGCTCTTTGCTTCAGCGCTAGGGCTACGTTCCCCAAGAAACTTAGAAACGGGTAGGGGATCTCCAAAGTTAATTATTACTTCTCCGTACTTCTTCTTAAAGATATCAAGCGCATGAAATAAGGAGACGAGGTTTTCTTTGGTCTTTGAGCGGCCGGTGTTCTCGGTCCCAAATTCTTGGTCTTCGATTACTTGCTCATACGAAATAGAAACCGGAATAAATAAGATGTCTTTGCGAATCCCCTTACGGTAGGCCTCAAACAAGACGCTAAGCAGGCCCATCTTGGGCCGCATCATTTTTCCGCTGCGGCTTCGACCTCCCTCAATAAAGAACATTTGCGAGTGCCCGCGCTGCATGAGGTAGGTTACGTAACGTCTTAGGACGAGCATGTGCAGGCGGTCGCGCGCGTTGCGCTTCACAAAAAAAGCGCCCACGCTACGCGTGATAGTTCCGACAGGCCAAAAGTTGAGGTTCATGCCGGCGGCGACAAGGGGCGGATTCACGGCTGCTTCGTAGAGCTTGTATTGGACAAGAATATAATCGAGGTGACTGCGGTGCATGGGGACGAGCACCACGGGATGGTCCTTGATTGATTCTTTAAGCTGCTCGAGGCCGCGTGTGGAGACGCTTGTAAAGAGGCGCGTTGAGATTTGGCGCGCAACAAAAGCCAACACGGAGTACATGACGCGGCGCTGATGGGCGGCGAGTTCATAAAAAGAGCTGTGTGCGCGGCGGCGCATGCGGCTCACCGTTTCGCCTGCGCGCTCGGCAAGAACGCGAACTTCACGCTCAAACTCTGCGCCGGAAAGAATGGTGCGGGCTTGTTCTTCAATCGGCTGCAAGGGGACGCCGCGCACTACTTTTAAATTGCGATTAAAGTCGAGTTTTAAGAGGCGGCGAAGGCGCGCGACGCCTTTCATGCCGTGACCGTGGCGGCGGGCGTCTGAGACGTGAATGTTTGATCCGATGATGACGGTAAGCAGCCGACGCGAAAGAAGCATTCCAAGCACCCATCCCGCGCCCGGTCTGTGGCGCGGCAGGGCTTTTACTGGGCCACGAAGTTGAAAGACGTTGAGGGTTGTGAGGTTTACTTCTTCTGATTCTTCAATCAGGCGTAGGAGCGCCTCTTGGTCCTGAAGCGAGGTCCAGCGCAGGACCGAGCGCGTCGGGGCTGGGGCGACTTCCGGGGAACTTGGGGCGCTTGATGCGGTAGGAGCTTTCGCTCCGTGAATACGCTCGAGGCCGCTTAAGCCGGTGGCGCGCGCGAGAGCGAGCAATAGTCCTTCCCAGGCTGCGGAATGGTCGGGGGCTACAAGGATAGGCTGAGAGGCGCCCATCTTCGAGCGGCTAAGCAGCGTCGATTCGAGGGACGGGGGGTAGGGCACCTTTCTAAAGTACCAGGCGAACCATTCAACGATGAGAGGCCTAAGGAATGTCATAAAGATCTTGGGTGCTGATGGTCGGGGAATGAGAGGCGCCTGTCAAATTGAAAACAGTCAAATAATCTCGAGGCTTGGGAGCTCACTGGGGAAGATTTGAGAAGGGGCTGGAGGCTCTTGGCCTTGACCTTAGAGAGGTAGCAGTGCCAAGGGCGACCTGGGTGAGGGCCTCCTCGAGGGCTTTTGAGAGCGCTTGTTCAAGTTCAGCCGCAAATCCATAGCGGCGTAGTTCGGATTCGCGCGCACTAAAGGGCATCTCCCAAAGGGGCTCTCCCGAAGCTGCAAACAGGGTTGCCCGGCCCTCGAGGCTGGCAGCTACTTTTCGGGTGAAGATAAAATCATAGGCGGAGAGGCTAAGCGAAGTAACTTTTAGGTGGAGGCGCGGCAGGGCTCCAAATACATGCGATTTGCTCGTTATTGGCTTTAGTCCTTGAAGGACTAGTCGCTGGTACATGCTGTTAGAAATGGTTTCAGATGCTGACGGGAGGTAGACCGAGCCAAAAGGAATCGCGACAAAAAGATATTGATGGCCAACGAGGCCGGTGGCTTGGTCTGATGCGGAGCCTTCTTCTAAGGAGACTTCAAGAAGAATTGGGGCTTGGTTTCCTGCGGCGAGCTCAAAGATATCCTTTGAAATACTAGTTCGGGGCAGGGCGGTTGATGAGCATGCACTTAGAAAGAGCAGAGCAGATAGGAGAAGGAGCTTGGCGGAAAGCTTCATAACGTAGTTTTTGTGAGTAGTAAGGGCGTGCAGGCTTGGTAAATGCATAGGAATATCATGGCTTTATAGCTTCAGGGGCCTGCGCCCTTCGTCCTAGGCTTCTAGGAGCCTAATAACTAAGGCAAAAAAAGCTCGAATGAACCGATAGTAAGGAGGGCTAGGGGTTTCGCAAGCACTAGTTCTTAAGAAATAGAGAGGGTTTCGCGAGCATAAATTGTCATAGCTTCGGGAACAGCCCGTTGCCGAGTTGTCTTGCTGGCCCCATAAGGTTGGTGCAGGAAAGATAAGTTCGCAGTGGGATTTCTAAATAGAGAAGTTTCTGAGGTCCGAGAAGGAAAAAACTAGATTCATGGCACGTCCACCTTCAAAATTTTCAAGCGAGGGGAGTTCTCTCGACTTGGGGCTTTCGGCCCTGCTTGAGAGCTCGAAGGAACAGCCACGCGTTTCTACTCCCGCGGAGCCCCCGGAAAAGGTTCAAGAGGCTACGAGTCCCAAGGTTGAGGAGGAGCCTCTTTCAGAGTTCGAAGTTTTTGCGAATGCGGGCGATTGGAGAGCGCTTGGTCAGCGCTGTGATAAGCTTCTTCCTCCCCAGGTCTCGGCCGATGAGCGTCTCGAACTGCTCGAAACGAGATTCTGGTGGGCACGGAGCCAGCAGCGCCTTGCGGCGGTGCCTTTGTCGCTTCTGGCTTCTCCCTTAGAAGATCTTGCGAGAAAACTTCTGCAAGCTCTTGAAGTGGTCGCCAAGCCCGTGCCGGGAACGAGGCTTTATAGATTGAAGGCAGAAGCGGCGGTAACCCTGGGAGAGGTTGCCAAGGAGCTTGCAAAACAGGGAGAGAAAGAACTCGGAGCTCGACTTGAGCAACTAAAGGCTGCCTTTGAAGGCAGGGAGGGGGATCTCGTCCCTAAGGAGCCTTCACCCCCACAGCTTCCGGAATCTTCTCAAGCTCGGACTGCCGAAGTGCCCGAAGTTCAAGAGCGGCGCGCAGCAAAGCGCGGGATGGACTCGCGAGAGCGCCTGCGCTCGGGGTTTGAGCCTGCCGCGCAAGACTCTCGAGAGTCTGCCTCTGCTCCTTCTACGTCTCGGCGCTTTGTTTTTTGGGCTTTGGCCGGAGTCGCACTCGCGTGTTTTCTTTTGCTTCGAGCGCCGGGAGAAGAGGGGGCGAGTAGTCAGTCTCTCGGGCAATCATTCTTCGGAGGAGCATTTTTCGGTGGGGGCGAGGTAGGTGCGCGTTCCTCATTGCCGCTTCGAGATGGGATTTCTCCCCCCGAGCTACGTGCGCCGGAAGCGAAGCTGGTTTCAGGGGTGAATCAGCTCGATTCTATCCTTGAGGACATAAAAAACGATCGCTCTCAGCTTGCCGATTTGAAGACTCGGCCCCCTGGACCGGGAACCCAATCGGTTGCAGCGCAAGTTCCTCCCGCTCAGGTTTCAGCCCCTCAGGCTCCGCTAGCGTCGGCGGCGAGTTCTGAAGGCAGGCTTGGCACAAACGGAAAAGAAAAGATTGATATGAGTGGGCCCAGGGAGCCTGCTAATTTTCCGCGGGGTGAAGAGAGCTCTCGGAGGCGAGATGAGCGCGGAGGTTCGCCAGGGTCCCCGCAGAGGGCTGAAGATACTCGGCGCAGTTCGCCTGGAACCGCGGAGCGCCCAGGGTTTGAGGACTTCAGGAAGCCAAGGACGTACCGCACCCTGATTGAAACAGACGTCATGTCTGACCCCACTATTCGTGGGCGGGTTCTTGATACCCTGCCTGCTCGGGTAGAGGTTCTTGTGGAGGGCCGAGAGGGGTACTGGCTAAGGGTTCGCTCTCAAAAGGGCAATGTGGGGTATATTTTAGCTCAGGACGCGCAAAGACAGGATTGAGGCTTGGGAGGGGGCGTGGGGGCCCACTTGCGGCCTTGAAATGATTTAGGAAATCCTCTCTTTTTCTAATGGCAAAGCCACTTTTCCTTTGGGGTAAGGCCTTGCCCGCAAAACCTTGCACGCGCCCCCAAATACGTGTAGTTTCGAGTGCTTAAATTAATCTTTCGTGGTTTCGTATGGCCCGCATCACAGTTGAAGATTGTCTTACTAAAGAAACAAATCGTTTCGCCCTTATTCATCTTTCCTCGAAGCGCACCAAGCAGCTTCTGCAGGGCGCAAGCGTTGTGCTCGGTGAGGCTTGCGATAATAAGCCTGTGGTTACCTCTCTTAGAGAAATTGCCGAGGGCAAAGTTCGCTTCATGACCCAAGAAGAGATGGATCGTCTCAGAGAGCTTGGTCTTGAAGAGCAAGTTCCTGGTCTCGAAGAGGCTGCGCTCCAGCGTGCGGCGGCCGAGAGAGCGGCGAAGCTTGCGGCAGCGCAAGAGCAAGCGGCTGCTGAGAAGGCGTTGGCCGAAGAGGCTGATGTGGAAGATGAGAAGCCTTCCCGCAATGGCAACAGTGAGAATGGTCACCATGCTACTGATGCGGTTTCCCCCGAGGAGCTTGCTGAAATTGCTGATGACCTCGTTGACGACGAGGATGATGAGGATGAAGTCATTCCTGCTGCAGCTGCCGAAGAAGGCGCAGCGGATGCGGCTGATTCCGAAGGGGCCGGCGGAGATGAAGGCTCTGAGGATGATGACTCTGAGGACGAAGAGTCCGCTGAAGATGCTGACAAGAAGACTCCTGGTGGAGAAGAGAATTTTTAACTGAAATCTCCGTGGCAGCTTGGCGCTCGCTCAGGCGCGAGCTGCTTTAGAGAGGTTTTTGCTTGTTGGGCTATTTAGGTGGGGCTGCGAAAGTACATGCCAGCCCCTCTCTCCTTAAATCCATGGTGGGCACTGCATGCAGCAGTTTGAGGCCCTAGCGAGTGCCGTTCAAAAGTATCACCCCAGCCCCGACCTGGACCTACTGCGCCGCGCCTTTGAGTTCTCCTTTGCAAAACATCGCGGACAGGTAAGAGCTTCTGGGGAGCCTTACTTCACGCATCTTTTCGAAACCGCGCTTTTAGCCTGTGAGCTTAAGCTTGATGTGCCGTCAGTTGCCGCGGCTCTTTTGCACGACACGATAGAGGATTGCCACGTTACCCGTGAAGATATCGCGGACGAATTTGGTGATGAAATTGCTGATATCGTCGAAGGCGTCTCAAAACTTACGCGCATCGAGTTTGATTCCAAGGAGGAGAAACAGGCCGAGAGCTTTCGAAAAATGCTCATCGCGATGGCAAAGGACATTCGCGTTGTGCTCGTCAAGCTCTGCGACCGTCTGCACAACATGCGTACGCTGCATCATCTTGCAGACGAGAAGCGCCGGCGAATCGCGCATGAGACCAAAGATATTTACGCGCCCCTTGCGAATCGACTTGGTATTCATTGGCTCAAGTCAGAGCTCGAAGATCTTTGTTTGCTCTATATTCGGCCCGAAATTTACGAGCTCCTTAAGGGAAAATTCGACCTCACTGCCAAGGAGCGTGATGGATTCATTGAAGAGACCTGCCGAGAGATTCAGCGCAATCTCGAACAGAATGGAGTCTCCGCGTCGGTAAAGGGCCGCTCAAAACACTTCTATTCCATTTGGCAGAAAATGGAGCGCAACAACCTCTCGTATGAGGAAGTGCATGACGTGCTCGGCTTTCGCGTCATCGTTCCGACGGTTCGTGCGTGTTACGAATCTCTCGGGATTTTACATTCGACTTTCAAACCAGTCCCCGGGCGCTTTAAAGATTATATCGCGATGCCCAAGCCCAATATGTATCAGTCGCTGCATACGACAGTGATTGGTACGAACGGGCATCGCATCGAGATTCAAATTCGAACTCCCGAAATGAATAAAGTTGCTGACGAAGGTATCGCGGCACACTGGCGCTATAAGGAGCAAGACACAGAGACTCCGGGGTTCGACCTGCAGTGGGTAAAGGAGCTTGTAGAAACACAGCAGTATCTTCGTAATCCCGATGAGTTTATTCAGTCGGTAAAAGGCGATCTTTTCCCTGAAGAAGTGTTTGTCTTTACGCCTAAGGGAGATCTCGTACGCCTGACGTTTGCCTCAACGCCAGTGGACTTCGCGTATGCCGTGCACACGGATGTCGGTCATCGCACGACGGGAGCGCGCGTTAATGGGCTTATGGTGCCTCTAAGCCATCGTCTTCGAAACGGCGATACGGTTGAAGTTCTTACTTCCAAAACCCATGTCCCCAGCAAGGACTGGCTCAAATTTGTAAATACCTCGAAAGCCAAGCAGCGCATCCGGGCTTTTTTGAAGTCAGAGGAGCGTGCGCGCTCGCTTGCTATTGGACTAGACCTTCTCAGCAAGGACTTGCGCAAGGTTAAGCTCAGTCTCAAGAGGCTTGAGCAGGAGGGGAAGATTTTGACGCTGGCCCAAGAGATGGGGCTTAAGAGCGAGGGCGATCTCTACGCAGAGCTTGGCTATGGGAAAATATCTTCGGCGAAAGTACTTGCCAAGCTACTCCCCGAGGGCATGATTCTTGACGAGAAGACACCCGTTGCTCCTTCTCCCCTTGAGCGAATCTTTCAACGCGCGGCAAAGGCTTCTCGTAATAAAGTCGGGGTTAAGGTTGGCGGCTTTGACGATATTCTCGTCAGGTTCGCGCGCTGTTGTGAGCCGCTGCCCGGGGACCGCATCGTGGGATTCATCACGCGGGGCCGAGGAGTTGCGGTGCATCAAGCTGACTGCGCACAGGTGCTGCAGTCCGACGCCGCACGCCGCGTAGAAGTAGTCTGGGACAACGAAGTAAAGGCGCCGCGGCGTGTGCGCATTACGGTGCATTCTCAAGATCAGATTGGCCTGCTCGCGAATGTGACCAAGGCGATAACAGAGAACGGCGCCAACATTAATTCGGCGCAAATTAAGACTACGGCCTACGGCAAAGCGGTTAATACTTTTGAGCTTACCATTGAAGATGCTCGCCAACTCGACCGTATTAAGCGCGGTATTGAGATGGTGCCAGGCGTCATTAAAGTAGAACGTGTGCACCATATCTCAAGCGGAGCAGAGGAGGACGGTGATGAAACGCCTGCGTAGAACAATACTGGTCTTTTCGGTGGTGCTCCTTGCTCTTGTGGTACTGAGTTCGCGCTGGCACACCACAGACCAGACGAGCGGCGCAGGAGCAGACGATAGCATGCGCACGTCTTTGACTTTAGCGCCGCTGCCCTTTGCGCAGGCCCAGGAGGTTTTGGGGCAAGAGGCGCGCAGCGGAGCCGAGGGCTCGGCGGTTCCGCTTGCAAGGCGCTCCGAGGAAGAGGAACGCACGATTCAGATCTACAAACGCGCAGAACAGGCGGTGGTGTTTATTACGACCATTACTCTTTCGGTGGACCCGTTTGAGCTTTTCCCTGAGGTGCAGCAGCGAGAGGGTAGTGGATCGGGCATTATCGTGGATGCGCAGCGTGGCATCGTTATTACCAATCTTCATGTGATTCAGGATGCACATAAGATTGAGATTTCCCTTGTGACTGGTCAGACCTTGCGCGCGAAACTGCTTGGCATGGACGAGGCGTTCGATGTGGCGGTGCTGCAGTTGATTGATCCTCCCCCCGGGCTTGTGAGCTTGCCCTTTGCTGATTCATACCGCATCGAGGTGGGGCAGCGCGTGCTCGCCATTGGGAACCCCTTCGGCCTCGATCGCACCCTTACGGCTGGCATTATTTCAAGCGTGAACCGCACGGTGAAAGGCGCCAAGGGGCGCCTCATGCGCGGCCTTGTTCAAACTGACGCTGCCATTAATCCAGGGAACTCGGGCGGACCGCTCCTTGATATGGAGGGGCGCCTGATTGGAATGAATAGCGCGATTCTAAGCCAATCGGGAGATTCTGCTGGTATCGGGTTTGCGGTTCCTATTAATCAGATTCGTAGAGTGCTCCCGGAGCTAATAGCTACGGGGAAGGTGCTTCGCCCCCAGGTGGGCTGGATTATTGTCGATACGACTCAAGGGCCCATGGTGCGAAGGGTGGTGGCAGGTAGCGCGGCGGAAGAAGCGGGGGTGCAGCCTATCGAGCGGTCTATACAAAATGGACCATTCCAAGGTTTTGTGCGTGACTTTCCGCGTGCCGACCTCGTATACCGCATTAACGGGACCGTAGTCCGGAGTAGGGAAGAGATTGAAGAACTTGTCTCTCAGAGCTCGCGCGACAGGCCACTTGTGGTGACCTTGCGCCGCGGCGGTGTGACGGGTCCTGAGCGCGAGGTCAAGATTACTCCGCAGCTTGGTTAACGAAGAGAAGCAGCTATGAAAATACAAGTGCTGCCCGACCATGTGGCGAATCAGATTGCTGCGGGCGAAGTTGTCGAGCGACCCGCCTCTGTCGTTCGCGAGCTTGTGGACAATGCAATAGATGCAGGAGCGACGGAAGTTACCATTGCACTTCGCGCCGGAGGTCACTCTTCGATAGTTATTACGGATAATGGCAGTGGGATGGACAGAGAAGATGCCATCTTAGCCTTTAAACGCCATGCCACCTCCAAGATTACCTCTCTCACTGATCTCGATTCTCTCCAAACGTTAGGATTCCGTGGGGAAGCGTTACCCTCTATTGCCTCAGTGAGCATGGTGCGCCTGCGCACGCGTACGAAAGATGCAGAGAAGGGCCTCGAGCTTTCGCTAAAGGCAGGAGAGCAAACGAGCCTTGCCACGGTAGCAGCGCCTCTTGGAACTGAATTTGAAGTAGCGCATCTCTTTTTTAATACTCCTGCGCGTAAGAAGTTCCAAAAGACGCAGCGTAGCGAGGAAATGCGCATCAAGCAGTGGCTGCTGCACTATGCCATGGGAGCGCATGGCGTTCATTTCAGGCTGCTTTTTGACGACCGAGAGATTCTTAATCTTCCCAAGCGAGCCTCCCTTACCGAGCGGGCAGAAAGCCTTATTCGTGGGAGCTCGGTCGCTATTGACCTTAAAGTGAATGGAATTCGGGTTGAAGGAGTTCTGGCGCATCCCTCTCAGGCGCATGGAGAGGCGCATGCGCTTGCGGTGCTTGTGAATAAGCGACTTATTAGCGATCGCATGATTCTGCGCGCGGCAAAGGATGGGTTTGGATCGTCGCTTAAAGATAGAGAGTTCCCCGTGGGCGTGCTCCATCTTGAGATGGACTCAAGGATGGTTGACGTTAACGTGCACCCTCAGAAGAGCGAAGTGCGCTTCAAGGATTCCTCTCAAGTATACGTAGCAGTGCTTCGCGCGGTGCAGGCCGCGATTGCTGATTTTAAATCTCCGGTTCAGGGGAATGATGCAAGTCGAGCGGGCCGCCCTGGGGAGCTTGGAGTTGGCGGAAATAGCGCTGGCGCAGTTCCATTCTACCGACGGGATTCTTTTGGGGCTGGTCGCCCCGAATTTGCAAAGCAAGGAACTCCTCACGTGGTCTGGTCCGGTGGGGCTGTAGCTTCGCCCGCTTCAATTCCGGAGGGGGGAGCGTTGCCTCTAGAAGCAATGTTTGGACGCGGGGCAGGAAGCGAAGCAGGGCCGCGCATGAGCGCAGAGCAACTCTTTGGGCGTGATCCATTGAGTGGGCCATCGGATAAACCTGGCGCCGCAGCGGAGTCCGCTCCGCACTATGCGCCTCTCTCCGAAGAAGATTCTTCACGGCCTTTTAAGTTTCAGCGTTTGCGGTATTTAGCACAGCTTCTTGAGTGCTACCTGCTCTGTGAGGACTCGGGGCGATTTGTGGTTGTCGACATGCACGCCGCGCATGAGCGCTACAATTATAATGTGGTGCGCAAAGCGCTTCGAGAGCGCTCCTCTAGTGCGCAGCGGCTGCTTGTTCCTCTTGAGTTCACGGTGTCTGAGCAGAGTGCCGTACATCTTGAAGAGCATGAGCCGCTTCTTTCTTCGATTGGATTTGAGCTCGAAGTTTCGCCTCAGGGTCAGGTGCGGGTCCTGCAAGTGCCGAGCTTGCTCGTCAATAGAGATGTACAGAGCACGCTCAAGCAAATTGGGATGGTAGACCCCGAGGAAGGAGGGGGCGCGGCAGCGTACGAGTATCTCGTTGACCAAATTGCGGCCCGCATTGCTTGTCATGCCAGCATTAGATCTGGAAAAGTTATGACTTCCGAAGAAGCCTACGCGCTCTTTGAGCTCATGGATTCCAGTGAATGCAGCGCGGCCTGCCCCCACGGCCGGCCCGTCGTCGTGTCGTTCTCTCAGGCAGATGTCGAGCGCTGGTTTGGCAGAGACCGGTAAAAGGCGCCGGTGTCATGGGCGAAGAACTAAGTAAGATTGTAGTCGTAGCGGGTCCAACCGCCTCTGGGAAAAGCGCATGGGGAGTTTCGCTCGCCAAGGGGCTTGCCGCGCGTGGGAGTGAAGCTGAGATTGTCTCGCTTGATTCCGTGCAGGTCTATAAAGAGTTTGAAATTGGCTCGGCGAAGATAGCCGAGGAAGAGAAATGTGGTATCCCGCACCATCTTTTGAGCGTGCTTGAGCCGCAAGAGAAACTTGATGCGCAGCGCTTTCTCGAGTTGGCTAAGGAGGCGATTAGCTCAATCCAAGCCAAAGGCAAGGTTCCGATTGTTGTGGGCGGGACCACGATGTATTTGACCATGCTCTTGCATGGGCTTTCCTCTATTCCACAAGCTGATGAAGAGCTGCGAGCGGAGCTTGGAGCGATGAGCGATGAAGATCTGTATGCAGAGCTCATCGCAGGTGACCCTGACACACGGCTTCATCCGCACGATCGCACGCGGGTCCTGCGCGCAGTCGAGGCCCTAAGGACAAAAGGTATGCCGCTTTCAAAGATTCATGCGGCTCATGGTTTTCGGGAGTCTCAGTACCGCGCGCTCATTCTCTTGCCCTGTTTTTCGCGAGCGGCGCTTTATGAGCGAATAAATATGAGAGCTCGCCTTATGGTTGAGGGCGGGCTCTTGGAAGAAACGAGGGGGCTCGTACAGCGCTATGGAGAGGATCTCCATGGGCTTCGCGCTCTCGGGTACCGCCAAGCCCTGCAAGTCCTCAAAGGAGAAATCCCGGACGAGGAGTTAGGAGCAGATGTCGCACAGTTCACCCGCAACTTCGCCAAGCGCCAAATGACCTATTTCAGGAACGAGCCCAGCAAAAGGGGCTGGGCCCAGTCTCCCCCCCAGCCAAATAGGACACCCAAAGTCGCGGCCAACCCAATAAGGACACCCACAAACCAAGGACCTTCCCCCGGCCAGTCCGAAGAGAACCTCGAAGATAACCTAAAAAGGACACCCAAGGTTGGCGCGAGGGCCTCTGACAGTCAGTTAGGGGATTTTGAGACCTTAGCTCTAACGCCGGGGTCTTTGGCCGAAGCCGTCCATGGTTGGCTGCTAGCCCCTCAGGAACTTAATAAAATCTGGTACCTAGCCGGAGAGCTGCTTTTGGGGGCGGATTGTAGATAGGCGTCTGATTAGGTATAACCCAAGGCCCGCGACCATGCTTATTTGGCTTTAGGTTCTTGTCCCCGGAAGTAAGGCTGTGGAATTTTTGCAAGTTTGTGTCGCTCCAAGATTGCTTGGGGGGCCTCTGAAAGAGTCACTTCTGTGAGTCTTTAGTTTTGAGTGCCATTAGATTTGGATTGATTAGATACATGGCTACCATTCTACATCCGCTCGACTTTGAGCGACCACTCGTAGACCTTGAAATGCAGCTTGAAGCGCTCAAGGATCAGATAGCGAGCGGCGATCAGACGCGGCTTGACGAATATGCGAAGCTTGAGGCTCGTGTCGCCAAGCTGCGCGATGATATTTATGGGTCGCTAACGCCTTATCAGAGAGTGCAGTTGTCGCGGCATTTTGACCGCCCCTTCACTCTCGATTTCGTCAAGCACATCATGTCTGATTTCGTTGAGTTTCATGGGGACAGGCTCTTTAGAGACGATCCTGCCATTGTAGCCGGCACGGCGCGGCTCGGAGAGCTCCCGGTCATGATCGTCGGCCACCAACGTGGCCGCACTACCCAAGAGCGCTTACTTCGAAATTTTGGCATGCCTCAGCCAGAGGGGTATCGCAAGGCACTTCGGCTTTTTCGCATGGCAGAAAAGTTCGGTATGCCCCTTTTGACCTTTGTCGATACCCAGGGAGCATATCCTGGACTTGAAGCTGAGGAACGTGGACAGGCCGAGGCTATCGCCCGCAATTTAGCTGAGCTTTCTGAGTTCACGGTGCCGATTGTTTCAGTGGTAATTGGGGAAGGTGGAAGCGGCGGCGCTCTTGCGCTAGGGGTCGCGGACAGGATTCTGATGCTTGAAAACGCCTGTTACTCGGTTATTACCCCAGAGGGCTGCGCATCAATTTTGTGGCATCATGATAGGAGCGAACCTCCGCTCGCCCAAGCTGCGCAAGCCGCTGAAATGCTGCAGCTAACCGCCCGAGATCTCGAGCGGAACCGGGTAATTGATGAAGTGGTACCTGAGCCCCTGGGCGGTGCACATACCAATCACGCGGAGGCGGCCGAGTTGCTTAGGTCGGCGCTCGTACGTAATCTTGAGGAGCTTGGAAAATTAAACGTCCAGGAGCTTCTCGATAAGCGTTACAAGAAGTTCCGTGCGATGGGCGTATTTACAGGGGATGCCTAAAGGGCTAAAAATTAAGAAAATAGTGGAATTACATGGCCAAAGACGCGATTGAAATGCAAGGAACGGTGAAGGAGTGTTTCCCCAACACTACCTTCCGTGTACTCATGGATAATGGTCATGAGGTGCTCGCCTATCTCGCAGGCAAGATGCGCCGTTTCTATATTCGAGTGCTCCCTGGCGACCAGGTCATTGTTGAAATCTCTCCTTATGACCTTTCAAAGGGCCGTATTGTGCGCCGAGTAAGCGAGGCCAGAATGCCTCGGCCGCCAGGTGCTAACTAAGATTTATACTTTCCGTTTCTCGCCTTGAGAAATCTCGTATCCCGGTTTGAATACCTTGGGTCGGGAGTACTTCGCCTATTCATGCAGCGCTGACTAAACAAGAGACTGAGCGATAGCCTCGGCCTCGCGCACTCCCGAAGGCATGGCTCCATGGCTATTATGGCTCCAAATCGGACACCCATAATTTCTCGCCTCTCGAAGCAACTTTTTCCCGAAAGCTCCGAATATAAGCGGACACGAGATCTGTCCCGTAAAAAACTCTGCCCCCACATGTTGTGGTGGCAGCCGGGCACTCTCCCAGCTTTATTCGGAACTATCGGCCATGACTGGAGCACGCAGCGAAGTCTTTAAGAAAGACGAGATTGGTTTCTACCACTGCATCTCGCGCTGCGTCCGGAGGGCTTACCTCTGTGGTTACGACGAGCTCACAGGTGCCTCCTTCGAGCATCGCCGCTCGTGGATCCGAGACAGACTAAGCGGTCTCTCCAAGGTCTTCTGCATAGAAATCGCCGCCTACGCTATTATGGCGAACCACCTCCATACCCTTATAAGAAATAGACCCGACATCGGAGCGAAGCTCAGCCCTAAGGACGTAGCCAAGAGATGGCTCAGGCTTTTTCCCCTGCGCTGGGTGAACGGGCGTCCTGCTGAGCCCAATGAGTTTGAGATCTACACCATCACCAGTGACCCCGGGCAGGTAGAGATTTATAGGGAGAGACTCTGCTGCATTAGCTGGCTAAAC
>JBIKWF010000210.1:0-3179 GCA_044356455.1 Bdellovibrionota bacterium
CTCCCCCTTTAGTGAGTGCGACTGAAATCTCCAAGCGCTTTGGCGCAGACCCGCTCTTTGAGGGGATTACGATTGTTGTGCATGAAGGCGAACGGCTTGGACTTATCGGAGCGAACGGCTCCGGGAAGTCCACGCTCATGAAGATTCTATCGCTCGATGCGGACCCCGATCATGGAAACGTCTCTTTTCGCAAAGGGCTGCACTGCGCCTTGGTAAAGCAAGAAGATACCTTTCCAGACGGCGCAACAGTGACCAGTATCCTCGAGGAGGCGGTACAATCGCTTCCTCTTTCTGACCGCGAGCGCGCCTCCCGAGTAGGAATGATGCTCGGAAATGCCGGATTTCCCGACCCAGACCAAGAAGCCTCCGCATTGTCTGGAGGATGGCGAAAACGGCTCGCGCTTGCTTCCGGGCTCATCCGAGATCCGGAGGTATTATTCCTTGATGAGCCGACCAACCATCTCGACATAGAAGGTATTCTTTGGCTTGAGGAGCGTCTTTCAGAGTACCGAGGAGCCGTAGTTTTTGTAAGCCACGACCGTTACTTCCTTGAGCGCGTGGCAGAGCGAGTCGTTGAGCTTGGAAAACGTTATCCCGGGGGAATGTTATCCTTTGGCGGCGCCTATAGCGATTTTCTCGAACAACGAGAGGCCTATTTGGCAGAGCGCCGCAGTGCGGAGGCCTCACTCGCAAACAAGGTGCGCCGCGAAATCGAATGGCTGCGCCGAGGCCCCAAAGCTCGCACCACTAAATCGAAGTCGCGCATCGACCGCGCGCATTCAATGATTAAAACCTTAAGCGATACTCAGCTCGCGGAAGAACGTGCCCGCTTCGCCTTTGCTCCCGTGTCCCCCAAGAGTGATGAGCTGGTAAAACTTGATCATGTTACCAAGGGCATCGAAGGCCGAGTGCTTATCGATGACCTCAGCCTCACGCTCACTCCTGGCACGCGCCTGGGCGTAATTGGCCCCAACGGCTGCGGAAAATCGACCCTGCTAAAAATGATAGCCGGTACCTTGCGGCCTGAGCACGGAACTATCGTGCGGGCGCCAGATCTCAAAGTAGTGATGTTTGACCAAATGCGAACCTCACTGGACCGCAATAAAACCCTTCGGGCAACTCTCTGCGAGGACGGAGATCAAGTCGTCTTCAATGGAAAGGCAGTTCATGTTGCTTCCTGGGCTCGGCGCTTTCTTTTTCAAACAGATCAGCTTGCCGTCCCTCTGCGTTACCTTTCGGGAGGAGAACAAGCGCGAGCGCTCCTCGCACGCTGCATGGTGCAACCGGCTGACGTTTTAATACTGGATGAACCCACCAACGATTTGGACATCCCAACCCTCGAAGTCCTAGAGGAAAGTCTCGCGGAATTCGCCGGCGCTGTGGTTATTGTGACCCATGACCGTTTTCTCCTCGACCGCGTTGCTACCATCGTCTATGGATTCGGAGATTTTGAGCACGGCGGAATTTTCGCAAGTTATGCTCAGTGGGAGCGAGCGACGGCGCTCAAGGACGAAGCAAGCGAGCGCAGCCTCCAGAATAAATCCGCTTCTCAGAAACCAAGTACGCAAGCTTCCGCGGCAAGTTCCGGCGGCCTTTCCTACAGTGAGCGCCTTGAACTTGAGCGCGTGGAACGTTCAATTTCAAAATTGGAGCAGGCGCATCGACTCGCAGCCCAAGCCCTCTCCGATCCTGAGCACGGCTCTGATGCGGCAAAACTCCAGGCGCTGATGACTGCAGAAGCCGAAGCACGCACCAAACTCAACGCTACCTTGGCACGCTGGGAGGAGCTCGAATCAAAGAAGACGCGTGGCGGAGGCTCCTGATGAACACCTCGCCCCCCACTACTCCTGCGCCGAGCAAATTTGACCTGGTGCACGTTATCCTCGTGGAACCGTCTGAGAGCCTTAACGTGGGCTCCGTAGCGCGCGCCATGTCGAATCTCGGATTCTCGCATTTACACCTGGTGAAGCCGCAAAGTTTTGACCGCGCGCGGGCGAAAATTACTGCCTGTTGGGGAGATTTTCTTCTCGACACGGTGGTCGTTCACGATTCCATGGAAGAAGCGCTTAGTCCCATGCAAGAAGTTGTTGGCTTCAGTGGGCAACATGGGAAACACAGGCCTCAGCACGTCTACTTGCACGAGTGGGAGCGTACCTGGGCAAAAAATCCTGCCGTGACCACGGCGCTGGTGTTTGGACCTGAGGACACGGGCCTTACCCAAGAGCATCTCGCGCACTGCCGCTGGACGGTAAGAATCCCCTCAACCGTCAAGAACCCCTCGTTTAATTTAGCGCAGGCCGTTCTCCTCGTTCTTTTCGAACTCAAGAGATCGGAACTTCACGGGCTCACCACCGAATCAGTGCCTCTAGGTGAACAGGCGCCCATGAACTTTTTTTACCAGCTCGATAGAATTGTCGGCGAAGTACTTGAGCGCTGCGAATTTTATCGCGAAGGCACCCCGGGACCAATTCCGGATCTGGTCAAAAACATGCTGCGCAGAATTGCCCCAGACCAGCGCGAGATGGGAGTCCTACAAGCCCTCTTTGGGCGCCTCAATTCAGCACTTAAACGGGCAGGTTATGAGCTTGCAGGGCCCCAACCGGCGGCGAGCGAATCACCCCCTACTCTTACGGGCTCTCCTGAAAAATCCTCATAGTTGATTTCTCTAGAGGTAGGGCGCCCTGTTCCGCCTCTGCCAGTAGGCGACGGCGCGACAAAGCCCCAGGGTGCCGAAAAATCTTGCTATCACCAGTGGTCTACCGGCCAAAGCCAAGCAACTGCCGAGTTCCAAGATCTTGCGGCACCGCGGGGACGCGGCGCCCTACCATGACCGCTTTACCGCTTGTCCTATTGGCTGCGGATGCGCGTATGGGCACGATGCTGCATCCATCCTGCACAAAAAGCGATCGAGGTAGGGCGCCCTGTCCCTAGGGTGCCGAAAGATCTTGCTATCGCCATTTGACTACCGGCCAAAGCCAAATAGCTGCCGGGTTCGAGGATCCTACGGCACCGCGAGGCTTGTCGCGCCGTCGCCTACTGGCAGAGGCGGAACGCGGCGCCCTACCATGACTGCTGTGCTGCTCGCCCTTCAGGATATGGAGGTTTTCACAGTCTCGCTAGTTTTCAGTTAGCGCCGCCAGGCGCTGATCGTACTCGGTGCCAACTAATTCTTTTCGTGT
>JBIKWF010000131.1:0-11097 GCA_044356455.1 Bdellovibrionota bacterium
CCCGGCGTGCCGAAACAAATGTTCGGCACGCCGGGGACGGCGCGCCCTACCGGAATACGCCTTCTAGGATTTAGGCAGGCTTCGCAGCAAACGACATGCACCAGCCATTTTCATTCACGAGGCCAGTGGCAAAGAGGCTGCATTTTCCATAAGTCCCGTCTTTGCCGGCGATCTTCTGGCCACCCTGAGTGTAGAGCGCGCATTTGCTGCAGGCACTGCCCTTTGCAATCGCATCTTTGGCTTGAGGAAAGCGGGTGGTGTCGGCTTTAGTGTAGTCCGCGACATACCCGAGCGCTTTGGACATGGGCGCTGCCTCATCTACTGGTGCTGCGGCTTGTGCCTGCGCAAGCGTGCCGTCAGCCAGTGTTTTTAGGATAGGAAACACTGAGGCAGCGAGAGCGGTGTTACGAACAAACGTGCGGCGTGAGTAGTTGGCCATGATGGTTCTCCAATCAGAGTAAATTGACGAGTTAAAGTCGTACTCGTATTTTGCTGCTCCCGAGAAAAGGCGCAAGCAGCTGAAACCACAATATTTTTAATGGCTACCCGAGCATGGCTTCGAGTAGCGGTGTTCTTGCTTTAGTTGCCGAGCAGAGTTGGTGGTCGCTAGTTTGCGGGGCCTCCCTGGGAACCCCTTAAAAACTTCGATATCTCATTTTTCTCTCTGTGAGCTCTGTGCTCTCTGTGGTTTTTTCCGCAATTTAAATCAACCACAGAGGGCGCAGAGTTCACAGAGCAGACTTCTTCAGTGCTTCCTAACCCCCGCTTGCTTGCTGAATTATTCGGCAGACCCCTTATCCAACAAATGGGTTTCGAATTTCCAGGTTCTCATAGATACGGTTGTGTTGCAGGTCCTCGGAATACAGAACTGTGCATTCGCTATCGAGGGCGGCGGCAAGAATGAGTGAGTCATAGAAGCTGAACCCGGTGTCTGTTCGAATGGTAAGCGCACGGCAAAAAAGCGACATTCTTGAGTGTGTGCTGCAAAGTGGCTGGAGAACCTTGAGGAGATATTCTCGAGAATCGGATTCAGAGATGGTTTTCTTAAATTTTGTGGTGGCGACGTTCAGAAACTCTTGGGCCACCTGCCAACTGATTCTGCCCCTTCCGGAGTGTAGTCCCTCAAAAACCAAATCCTGAGCGATCTTTTTTTTCTGTGCGGACGAATCATCGAACGTGTAAATGAAGATATTGGTATCAAGAAAAAATCTAGCGCTCATTCATTTCCTCTCGAGAAAATTTTCTTCCAGGCTGAGCGCCCGATAGTCGTTTCATTAAACTGTTATACTCCTGCCGGGTTGTGGCAGGTCGGGTAAATTCTTCAAGCCATTCGCGAAACGCTTGATTGAGGGTTGTTCCGAGATCCGTAGATCGCTTTCGAGCGTTCTCGATGAGAGAGGCATCTGCGCTGAGGGTGATGTTTTTAAGGGATAGTTTTTTCATGTATGAAATCCACATGTGCCACACTATTCCAGTGTACGCGAGAATAGTGCGGTAAGCAATTTCGTTTTGTATAAACAATTTCAGATAGTTGGGTCTTGGTGCGTGAGGGGCTCCAGCGCTTGCGCAGTGAGGGGCAGATTCGTCCGGTCAGCCCCTTTCCATAGATTGAGGTGGGCAGATTTCGGCGAAATTGCTCTTGGGAAAGGCTTGGTGCCGCTGTGCTACCTGAACGAGGCAGACTTCATTTCATTGGTTGGAAAGGGCGGTGCGCTGGATTAGTTTCAATGCCGTGACACAACATGAGTTCTTCTCAATTCATTTCCCCGCTTTTCTTCTCACCATGGGTCTCATTGTGGTGTGTGTGGTGCTGCACTACGAAGTTATGGTGTGGCTCTCAGAAGTTCTTGACCGCCTTAAGGCGCTGCGCCGTATGCGTATGGTGCTGGTGATCTTGGGTGCTATGGGTACGCACCTAGTTGAGATTTGGATTTTCGCCTTAGGCTATCTTGCTCTCGAGCGTTTCCATCTAGGAGAAGTTCTTCAGGGTAACGTTGGTCTTGGATTACTCGACATCGTTTATTTTTCCGGTGTGACCTTCACCACTATTGGCTATGGGGATGTTGTTCCGATTGGCCCTGCGCGTTTTATGGCAGCGATGGAAGCGCTCACAGGGCTTGTGCTGATTGCGTGGTCGGCTTCGTTTACCTATGTCGAAATGGGGAGGTTCTGGCGTAAGCGTTGAAACTGGTGGATGGCCGAATGATCCTTTGCTTTTCGGCGTACATGCCCTGCGATTCTAGCATTGAAGGGAAAGATGGTAGGGCGCGCTGTCCCAGCGTGCCGTGTTTCGAATCTGTAGGTTGCTTCCAATATGCAGCCACCGATTGATGCGCGACGAAAGGTCTGGGAGTCATGCTTTAGATTTGCGATGCCTTACGGCTTTCCTCAATCGACGCAAGTCGTGGCCGCGAGGCAGGTTGAGAGATCTTGTTGCGCCCTGGGGACAGGGCGCCCTACCTAGGACGTGGTATGTGCAAGAGGGGCCGAGAGAGAGAGTAGTGGCGTGCCGGCGGCCCTTGTTGTTACAAGGACAAACCGGCAGCCATCGTGGACTTTTTTGCACTTCATCGAATGGGCCCAATCGATGACCTGCGAGTCCTTAGCTCAAGAAATGAGCTTCAGGGCTGCCGGTCAGGGTTTGGGCGAGGGCGGCACTTCCTTCCAGTCGAGCTTGATGCCATCCTTGTCGCACTCTTCTCCGACCTTGATGCTCATCCCGCCGCTCACCCAGTAGGACAACGTGACGGGGTACTTCACTTCGCCGACGAGCGGCTTGCCCGTCCACGTTCCCTTCGCCACGCGCTCGCCGTCGCAGGTCTCGACGATGAGATCTCCCGACGGCAGCAGACGCATCGTTCCGGTGACGACCACCTGGGTCTTGCCGCTGTCGCTCATCCCGGGGGACTGCTTCTCGCAGTTGGCGGGAGGAGGAGGGGTCTGCGGAGTTGCGGGTTCCGGCTCCTTGTGTCCGTGGCACCCGGCACCTCCCTTGCAGCCCGGAGTGCCGCACTTCGTGCAGCCGACCTGAGAGGCGAGCTGACGCCCTTGCTCCTTCTTCGCCTCGAGTTCGTCACACTGCTCTTCCGTCATGTGGGACTTGTGGTGGCGGTGACCTGCGCACCCGGCCGCTCCAAGGCAGAACGCAAGCGCTCCGACCGCAGCGGCCAACAAAAACCTCGTATTAGGACGTTTCACGATAACTCCAATCTGGGGCATTTAAGCCCCAACGATGTCACCGTGTCACAGCCGAAAACCCTCGCGTTAAGGGTCCAGCCGACACGCCACTACTCTCTCAATCTACCGTTTTACTGGGGCTGGATTCAGCCGTTTGGAATGAACTTTAACCTGATGGGGTTATACGCCAAATGGGTCACCAATCAAGGTTTTAGAGACAAAGTTTGACTAGCTAGTTTCGAGGGACTAGGTTCCTCTGGAACAGCGTTCTTTCCCACAATATCAATAATTTGCAGAAGAGCAGCAGAGAAGGTTTTCTTCTGAGGTTTTTAGGTGTGCTGGGCTTTTTTAGCCGGCGACTAGTTCTCTATTTCTCTTGTCGTTAGCTAGAAAAGTCCAGCACGCGTGCTGAAACAATCCTTCCCCTCCTGGACTTGGGGAATCAACAGAAAGGAGGTTGCTATGCGCATGGCAATCTTCGGTAAGTTGGCGGGACTCGGCCGGAACAATCTGGCCCAAAGTCCCAAACCGGTGCTCGGCGTGGCCTTGTTGGCTATGCTGAGCGTGAACCTCGGTGGTTGCATTACGGATCCCAAAGATTCGGACGGCAACAAGGCCGAGGCGCACAAACTCCTCGGTGTCCGGCCTGGTGCGGGGGAACTCCCCGATATCACCAGGAACACCACCCTCTCGGGGCACTACGAGCGGATGATGCTCCCCGATGGGTCGTACGGCATGGTGCTCTGCACCATGGACATGGTCTACCTCAGTCAGGCTCAGGTGGACAACCTGGATGCTGACACCATGTTGACTCCCTTCAAGGCCTTTGGCCTGGTTGGGGCTGGCGTCGAGGGCTTGGGTGAAGGCACCCACGCCTTCGGGATCTCGAGGAAGAAGTACGACGAGGCGGTGCGTCTGTCTGGGAATCTCACCCAGAACATCAACAAGACCACGCGCAAGATCGTCGTCCCCCCTACCGCGCCCGATCCCCAGTGATCCGGCGTGAAGTCGGCGATTGCAAAGCTCGGCGGCTGGTCCGACAGGAGCAGCCGCTGATTATGGCGTTATGATTAGGTGGCCTAAAGCTAGGCAGTCCGTTCGCACGAACAGATCGCCAGCCTTGGAGTTTCTCCCGTAGAAGCAGAAATGTTCTCTGCGGGCAGACTCCTAGGGCGTTCTAAGAAGAGGTTCTCCCCCCTGCTCGCTCTTCTGCGCCCTTATCTTCTTCGAATAGGGCGCGAATACGTATTAATCCAGCTCATAAATTAAGCGCTTACTAAGCAGCCTCTGAAGAGGCGCCATTCTTCGCAACATGTTTATCTTCCTGCGAGTTCCTAGCGAACCCTGGATGCCGCGAAGCATTTGATTCGGCACCGCGAGGACGCGGAGCCCTATCTAGTGCAGCAGAGTTTCGGTAGGGCGCCGCGTCCCCGCGGTGCCGCAAGATCTTTCTACCCAGCACATGGTAAGGTTTCATCCCGCTCGTCGATGGCGCGCTTGCTCAGCGGAGCAAGGCCACTTATCTCATGCCAAGTGGTCCAACTGGCGCTGCCTTAGAGGAGGAATCTTCTCCCTCTGCAACTTTCTCTTGCGTGTCAGGAGCGAAGAGATCGCTGGCCCACGAAGGCATCTCTATTGCGAGGCTGGAAGCTTTTGTCGGAGGAGGTGCCCAGCTCTCAAAGAGTGCAAAGGGGAATCTCTCTGCAGAGAACTGAGGTAAGGCAAATAGGCCTGTTGTCTGCATGCGGGGAAGGGCAACGAAATTAGCTTGAGCCTCAGCGGACGCGCCCTCTGATACCGGCGCCCAGAAGATGTTGGTGGGGGCTGAGTGTGGGAATAAATCTGTGGCCCAGTCAGGCAATCTTACTGCTAAGGAAGATGGGGTTGTTAGCGTAGGAAGTGCAGCCTCATTTTCTTTTGAAGCGGACGGATTTTCCTCTGTATCAGCACTTGAGTCACGTGTGGACTCGGAGGCGTCTTCTTTTTTATCTGTAACTACTGCGCTCGCCGCCACGGGCTCGTGAGGTTTGGTTTCAGTAGTAAACAGGTCCGACATTTCGCCAGGCAGCTCAACTCCAAGTGAAAGAGCTTTGCTTGCTGCATGAGGACGAGAAGGAGCTGAAGCAGAAGAAGACGGAGCAGCGGGAGCATCTGCCGATGCGGCTTCTGGGGCTGGACCCTGAGAAGGTGCGGGTTCAGTTCGCATGTTCTTGGGCGCCGCGAGTTCCTCGCTCCAAGGGTCATTCCGCAAATCGCTTTGAGGACCAGTCTTTTCTGAGTCAGGCTGAGCAGTGGGCGGTGTTGGCCCAGACGCTGGATCGTCCATGCGTAAAGGCTCTGGCGGCTTGTTAGTGCTCTGCTCTTCCTTAGTAGGGGCAGTAGCAACACTAACCGGCGGCATGATGAGAGGCCCAGAGTCTACTTGATCAGTCGGCTCGGCCGGGACAGTTACAATCGGAGCGGGGTTAACCAAAACTGGCTTAGGGGCTTCAGGCGCAGGGGCTGGATCTGTCTGCGAGGTCGTAGCCCCTGATTCTTTATTTTCCATCAAAGATGGAGCTTCTGGTGAAACAGTCAAGTCTTGAGCAGGGGGAGCATTCTTCAGCGACTCTCCCGGAGGATTCTCGAGTCCAGCAGAGGTTTTTGCTACTTCTCCTCCGGCGAGTCTTTTTTCAGGCGGGCGATTGTCAATTTGGCTCAGCATGAACGCTCCGCCGCCTGCAATAATCAGAGCGGCTGCCGCGATAAGTTTTCCTCTCGTGCTTGTGTCGAGCGAAACGGGAGTTGCGGTGTGCGTGGGAAAACTTAGAGTTTCTGCCGCTTCTACGATTCTAATGTTTTGAATCTCTGGCAGCGCAAAGGGCAAGGCCCCTGCGAAGCTTGTGACCTTACGAAGGACGTTCGTACTTGAGAGCGAGAACACGCGCGATGTCGCGAGGTCCACAAGAACGCTTCCATGCTCGGGGTGCGAGAAGGTGAGTGTCCTCTCGGCGGAGAGCCCTAACTCACGACTTTGATCTGCGGCGACGCCCTCAAATTTTGCTGGTACGTCGCTCTTCGTGAAGAGTGTCGTCTCGCCCGTTTCGCTCATCTGTGCGAGTGCGCCGGGAAGTGCGTACCAACGGTCAGGCGCCTGAGTAGAATTTCTGTGAGTAAAGTTTCGTGGACGCGGGAGCGCTGCGTTCGACGAGAGTCGACGGTGTGAAGGTGGATGTGCAAGTGCGCTAACCAAGGGAGGTAACTTTCGAAAATTATTACTAAGTCACGGCGAGTATTTCCGCTTGAGGGTATCTAGTCAAACATTTCGGGACATTGTTTTGATTAGCGCCTGACGCCGTTCTATACTCGCCAAGCGATAAGGCAAGGCGCCTTTTTCTCCCTAAATATCAACAGCTTGCCTTCGAATCGCCCTCTTCTAGGATACGTATGCAACTCTCTTCTGCGCTTCGAAGAACCGCTTGGGTGGCAGCTGCCGCTGGTGCTTCTCTCATGGGGTTAGGCGGATGTGCTTCAAATAAGGCGACAAACGGCACTCAGGCTGACGGGCAAACGGATGCTGCTTTGGTATCCGGCTCTCCTGGAGAAGCTGGGGCCGCTGCTGAAAATAGCGAATCCCCCAAGGTTGCCTCCGGCTCCAAGACTCCAAGCGGCGCAGAACAAGCGAGTGCCCTAGACCCCACAATTCTTGGCGACGATATTCTCAAGAGAGTTAATCCCGAGAATATCAGCGTGAACGTGGTGCAGCACGTTCCAAGCGCTGAGGAAGCCCAGAGAAGTTTCACCTTGTCGAAGGCCCAGATCACAAAAGCCGCTGAGGAATATGCGGCACTTGGTCAGTATCTGAAGGAGCACGCACCAAGGGCGCCAGAGAACCAGCGTATATCTATTGCAGCGATGTCGGATTTCTCCTTTGCCGTAAGCCACAGAATTAGCCTGCTTGGGACCTCTGCGGGTGAGATTCAAATAGCGCTCGACCTTGCGAGCTCAGCTTCTAATGAAATGGACGATTGGGCACTGCGCACCAAGGAGCCTCAAGCGAGGAGTCGGCTTGCAAGAAGCGGAGCGGAGACCATTGCGCAGATTGCCTCTGCGTCAGGTGCTCCAGTCTCAGAGATTGAGGCTGAACTCAAGTCCGCGTGGACTAAAACGGCCCTCTTGATAATCGCAACTCGGGAGTATGGGGCGCCGATGTGGGGTGATGCCGTGACGGAGTCCCGCCGTAAGGCCGCTGCTCAAATCGCTACGGTGATAGAACACGACCAGTCGATAGCAAAATTAGGACAGCCACTTGACCCTGCCGTAGTGAACGCGAACTTGCGAGTGGCTGCTACGGCAGAGAAATTGATGCAGGTAGTTCTTGTTGCGGGAGACTCTGACGTAGTTAAGAAGCTGCGCCTTCTTTCGCCTCAAGGTGGCTCAGAAATAGTCGGCGCGAGTGTTTTAGACACTGACGCATTTGCGAGATTCTCTGCCTTCGCAAAGTTAAATCCCTTGGATGAGAGCAGTATGCTTCGCTGGGCTCTGCTGCGTAATGTTCCTAAAGTCTCAGAGCGCTTCTTTTCTGGTTCTCAAGTGCCGCCTGCAGCCACCGCATCGCCGGAAGTTGCTTCCGGATTGCAGTCTCTTCTTAAGGACGAAGGGCTGGCTGAGTAGAATCAGGAGTCAGGGCTTGAGCACAGTGTTTTAGAACGCTGTGGCTTTGAACGCTGTGGCACCGCCACCGCGGAGACTCCGTAAGACAAAATAGGGAGCCACCTTTCTCGTAGATCAAAGAGCAAGAGCAGAATTTTCTAAGCAGCCTTTTTAGCTGCCTCTTCCTTCATATCCGCAATCCTCACCACTTCATTTCGCACCGCATCCGCATAGGTCAGCAAGACGGAATCAACGGTATCTCGCTTTCTTCCGCGAGAGCGTAAAATTCCTGAGAGTAGGGCGTAGTGAGAGAGCGAGTAGTCGTCCTCGGTGGAGAACATCCCGAGGTCCGCAAGGACGTCATTTCCCTCCTTGTCTTTGACTTGGCACGTTACTCCAACAAAAGGGACGTGTTCAGTGCTCATAGGAATGGTGACCACAAGAGTGGGGGAGGGATAAGAATCCGCCGGATTAACCACGCTTCTTACCACGGCGGCCTCTTCTTCTGACATTTTGAACTCAATGCGCAGCCGTGAATCGTTGTTAGAAGAAGTTTGCACAATATCACTGCCTGAGTTCGCAAGAACTTTAAGAGGCGCAAAGGTTTGACCGACGCCAGGCACTGATTTAATGAGCCGAAGCCCGCCGCAGTGTTGGTTTGCAAAATCGAGATTCAACTTCGTAATACATTCTTTAAGCTCAGCTTGCGTGAGCTGCTTTGTGGCGTTGGCAAATAGGGACAGATCTACCGTTTTGCCAGAGAGGTGCGCGCCCTTAAAGATAGTGCCTAATGTTTCGGCGCCTTCTGTTCTTGTTACGTCCCGAAGCTTAAGTCCCACACAATAAGCCTCAATTCTTGACCCAGGCCCTTGTATTGTCAGTCCTTCAAGGTTGCCTTTTAAGGCGCACTCTTTGCCGATTACCGTTTGCTTGAAGGTGGACTTCGGAAGGTCGAAATCCAGGGTCGATGCGCCAGTAGGCACAAATTTCTCGAAAGTTGCCGGTCCGCCGCGTAGGGAAAAAATACAGTTTTTATAATCACCAGAAACCACCGCGTTTTTGGCGAGAGTTCCTTCAATAAGCGCATGCTCACCTGAGGCCGAGAGTTTGCGGATTTTAAGACCTTCTTCCATCGCGAGGCGCTGAAAGAGCGCGCTTTCAACGAGAGGTACGTGAGAGAGGATTTGAGCAGAAGGTGCGAAGAGGTCGACTTCTTCTTTGAAGGTCTTTGGCAGTGCCGACGGGGCCACTTCAAATTCAACAACCTCTCCCTTGGTTTTTCCGTTGAGACGAAGAATTACCTTCTCGTTTTCGCAAAAAATTGAAACGTTCGGAGCTATGCTCAATGCGCAATCCGAAGTGCCCTTCGTCGCCCACTCAGGAATGCGTGGCTGAGCTTTGGGGTTGGTGAGAGCTGCTCGGGAGCTCGTCGCAATTGCAGGACTCATGGTCATAGGAAAAGTTACCCGTCACTGTGCCTAGGAGGGAAAGTGCGCTCCTGGCGAAATTGGCCCGAGCGCTAAGGGAGCTCGGGAGGAATAGGAACAGAGCGGCCAGGGTATCATTGTCGCGTGAGGCACTCAAACGATGTTCGCTGCTCGTGCCTGGAGAGAGGGATAGCGAGCGATTGCTTAATGTTCAATGTTTCAGGGGGGTTATGTGGTTGTGCCGGGGCGACAGTTATTTCGGCACCGCGGGGCTTGTCGCGCCGTCGCCTACTGGCAGAGGCGGAACGCGGCGCCCTACCAAGGACTCTGCGCCATTGGGTAGGGCGCCCTGTCCCCAGGGCGCCGAAATATTTGCCGCGCCGACTCTCGTGTTGAAATGGCGGCGCGCAAACTGAGGCGCAAGAGTGGCAGCTCTTTTTCAGCTCTGTATACTCTTCGCCATGACTGCTCCTTCACTGCTGATTCTTGCTGGGCCGAATGGCTGTGGAAAGACGACCATTGCCGAGTTTATGGCCCAGGCGGGAAATCTAGGACGATTCCTAAATGCCGATCTCATCGCTCGGGGTCTCGAGTCGAAACCTTTGATTGGTGGTCAGATTGAGTCGGGAAGGATTCTCTTGCAGCAATTGCACGCGGCTATCGATTCTCGTGCGAGCATAGCCTTTGAGTCTACGCTTTCAGGGCGGACTTGGATGCGGTTAATAGGCGAGGCGCGTAAGAGCGGATTTGAGATTACAATCTGTTATGTTGCAGTTAGAACGGCAGATATCGCCGTTGCGCGGGTTGCAAGCAGAATTGCTGAAGGTGGTCATTCGGTTCCAGAGCAGGATATTCGCAGGCGGTATGCACGCTCTCTTGAGTTGTTTTGGAATGTCTATCAGCCGCAGGTCGACAATTGGTATTTCTTCGATAATTCTGGGACGTCCGCGCTACTTGTTGCTTACAAGGAGGGCCCGGCCCCTCACCAAGTGAAGGATTCGGAGTTGTTTGGCTTTTACCGAGGTCGCTATGGAAACTAAAGTAAAGCACCCCGCCGTGCAGGCATTCATAGATTTACTCCCTGAGATGCCAAGGTTGCTCGAAGAGCGTCGTCGCCGAATCCGAGAGAAGCGAGAATTCCAAAGAAGAGTGTTCGAGAAAGCATTGACCGAGGCGCGGCTCATTGGGCCGAATGCGAGGCGGAAAGTGTGGGGGGCGGACTCCTAGCTCTCTTGTAGCGACAACCTAGAATTCTTTGGCTACTTCACAAAGAGTGCGGCAAGCATGGAGAGGGTGGTCTCTTCTTAGCCTGTAAAATGGAGGTTTTCAGAGCCTCATTCTATTATCCCGCAGGAGCGACACGGGGGAAATCATTTGCCTCTCGTTAGTTATCTGGCCCGCCTCAAGTACTCAATAGCCTTTTCCGCATAAGACCGAATTTCTTGGCCGATGTCCTGAGACGCTTTCACGCGCTGCCAAAATTCCAAGGCTACCGGCAGAACCGTCGACCAAATTTCTTCATCGCTCGGAATAAGTGAAGGAGCGGTGAAGGATAGAGGCGCAAGCTCCTCTGCCAAACTTGCGAGGGAGCGTCAGGCGGTGGCTTGAAAAATATAAAGTGCGGCACCGATATCCGCAGTTGTTAAGGGGGCATTTTTTAGGAGAAGCATCTTTGATGCGGGGGGAGTTTCTTTGGTTATCGTGAATAGTATCGATTCTTTGTTCTGCGCATAAAATTCAGACGGTTAGGCGTTCTATTGTAGCATTTGTGAATAGAAAGACGAATGATATTTTTGATGATTCAGACCTAGTATGCTCTCTCGGAACGGTTAGGACTTCCCGTCAGATGTAGAGGATGGGG
>JBIKWF010000132.1:0-10985 GCA_044356455.1 Bdellovibrionota bacterium
GGGAGCTACCTCTACGGATGCTGAGGGTGCTGCGCGTTTTTCAAAGATAGCGAAATCAAAAAAGTCTGTGAATTGCTACGCGGAGGTACGGGGGGAGGGGACACTGGCAACATCAAATCCGCTCCGGCTTCGCTCGCTTCAGCGCTGACTCAACGCACAATAGCCCTCCCAGGAGTAGATTCTCTTGGGAGGGCTATGCGTCTGTCTCGATGCCAACACCTACCGTGGTCGATACGTTCAGCGGTACAGACTTCTGGCTACTACCAGTTTTCTGATAAGTGAGATTACCTCACGCGGAAGTTCCCGGTCAGTCCTACTGCGCAGCCGCTTGCGGCCTGCAGTACAATTGCGACACGTGCGCCTGAGACCCGCCCGCCAGCGCCCGTGAACCCAGCTGCCATTTGGCCTCTGGCGCCTCTTGCAGCTCCGCGTCCGTTGAAAACACTTCCCCGAATCGCTCCGCGGTAAGTAATTCCCGAAAATTGTGCTACGCCCGTATTGCCGAACCCTGTGAAACGGAAACCTGAGTTCATCGCCTGTCCGATACGAACATCTGAGCAGTTGGTTCTCGCCACGCGCAGCATGCCGCCAAAATAAGCAGAGCCAGTTATCGCCTGAGTGCTGGCGCCGCCAGGAGGAGCCAACTTAGCGAGCGCGTCTTTCCCGGAGGCCGCATGAGCGGTCCCTGTAAAAGATACTGCAAGAAGAGAAAGAGCGAAAAGAAACTTCTTCATAGAACCTCACCACACCATCATTAAAAACCAAGGGCAGCGACACTGCCCCACTGGCGGCGTCGTACCACTGAACTCCCCCTAGTCGATGCTTATTGGGTCAGTGCTTCTGGAATTTGCGAAGTCTTAGCGTTTCATGCTGATTGGTGACCCAGGCGGGAGGAGGTAGGTAGATTTCCTAGTTCGACTCCCGCACTGTTGCTTATAACAAACGGCGCTCTTTAAGTCTGAGGATGTTCTGGTGGCCCCCCATAGCTTAAGCTTGGTAGGTCGTAGAATAGGAACCGACCGATGTCCCAAAATCTCGCCTCGCCCGCCGGCCTTCACTATGCCTACTTCTCCATGGAGATAGGGCTTGAGCCCTTAATACCTACCTATTCTGGAGGCCTGGGCGTACTTGCCGGCGATACACTTCGTGCGGCAGCTGACCTCGAACTTCCCGTCGTAGCGGTGAGCCTGGTGCATCGAAACGGATACTTTCGCCAGCGCCTCAGCGCAGACGGAACGCAGTCTGAAGAGCAGATGACGTGGAGCCCTGAGCATTCACTACATCCGTGTCTTCCACGAATTCAAGTGCAGATAGAAGGCCGGAAAGTATATGTAGCTGCATGGCGCTACCATGTGCGCGGGGTCCATCATTACCCGGTGCCTGTGTATCTGCTCGACACGCGGCTTGAGGAGAATGGAGAGTTTGACCGCACCCTCACTGATGGGCTCTATGCGGGGGATAGGTACTACCGCTTGTGTCAGGAAGTAGTCTTAGGGGAGGGGGGAGTAACGATGCTCAATGCCCTCGGTTATTCAAACCTCAGACGTTATCACATGAACGAAGGACACGCCGCTCTTGTAGTGCCTACCCTTATGGCCCAGCACCTTGCTTCGCACCCCGCCAGTCCGGGGATTGATATGCGCGAACGCATGGTAGCTGCGGCAAGGCGTCACTGCGTCTTTACCACGCACACTCCTGTGGAGGCTGGCCATGACAAGTTCCCGAAGGATCTTGCGCTGCAGGTGCTTGGGAAAGAGCGCTGGGAGCTCCTAGAAAGGCTCGGATGTACTGACACGCTCAACATGACGGAAGTAGCACTGCGTGGCTCGCATTTTGTAAATGGCGTTGCCATGCGGCATAGCGAAGTTTCCCGTGAGATGTTCCCGGGCTACCCGATTCACGCAATTACCAATGGTATTCACAGTGCCACGTGGGCTTCCCCGAGTATGCAGGCACTTTTTGATAAACGCCTGCCGGGATGGCGTAAGGATTCTTTCACATTGAGATATGCCATTTCGCTTCCGCCCTCTGAAATTTGGGGTGCCCATCAGCAGAGTAAGCAGGAGCTGGTGAATTTTGTCCGTGAGAGCTGTGGAATAGGCCTTGAACCTGAGCGCTTGACGATTGGTTTTGCTCGGCGAGCGACCGCCTACAAACGAGCCTTGCTCATTTTCCGCGACCTTCCGCGGCTCTTGTCGCTCGCCGATCGCTATGGGGGGCTTCAGCTCGTATTCGGCGGCAAAGCTCACCCGCATGACTATGAAGGCAAGGAGATAATCAAAAAGATTTATGACGCCGCGCGAGCCTTGAGCCCTAAAATTTCGGTGGCTTTCATCGAGAACTACGACATGACCTCCTGTAAAAAGCTTGTGGCAGGCGCTGATGTCTGGCTCAACACCCCGCGTCCGCCGCTCGAAGCGTCCGGGACTAGTGGCATGAAAGCGGCGCTTAATGGAGTGCCAAGTTTAAGTGTACTCGATGGTTGGTGGGTCGAGGGTTGCATCGAGGGGCGAACTGGTTGGTCGATAGGTGAGGATACAGGGGCCTCTCTTCAGCATGGCGTAGATTTTGATCAGCTTCACGCACAGTCGCTCTATGATCGCCTCGAGAACCTCGTCATGCCTGTTTTTTATGGCAATCATGAGAAGTTTGTAAGCATGATGAGAGATGCCATTGCCCTGAACGCCTCCTTCTTTAATACCGAGAGAATGATGGGGCAGTACTACCACGATGCATACCGGGATCGATCTACAGAACATCCATAGTGGATCAAAAATAGATTGAGATAGTGGTTCCTACTTGCCGCGGATCTCCTCTTTGCAAATATAGTTTCGTCGGGAAGTCAGGCGGCTCATTTCCGAAATAAAAGCCGCGCGTGGCATAGTTTTCCCCGGCCAAATTTTTGCCCCAGATTGTCCAAGACCAACGTGGCTGGTGATAGCCGAGAGAAGCACCTACGAGATGGTAGGCAGTTGAGCGCTGGTCATGGCTATCTTGGAAGTAGTAGGCGTCTTTGCCGGTGAGGTCCACCTGCGCGTACCAAGAGTCGGTAACGTCGTAGCGTAAACTAGTAGAATACTGCCAGTGCGGCGACTGAGACTGCTGCCTGCCGTCGAGAAAGGAATCTTCCTCAGACACCGAGGTGTAACGAGTGGTAAGAAGGCTGCCTGCGAGCCGCACTTTGATCTGAGAGGTCGCCTGAAAGACAAGCTCTTGCTCAGCACCGACATTCCAACCGCGTGCCGCGTTATCAGTGATATAAACGAACGTAAGCGGATCGTTCGGGTCACTCTGGTAGGAGAGCTTGGTTTGTACGTTGCGCCTAAGCCCACCAAAAAAGGTAGTGCTGCTCGTAAGTCTGTTTTCGAGAAGAGAGCCTTTGAGTCCAACTTCTAGGTTATAGAGAGTCTCGGGAGAGAAGGTTCTTCTCTCCTCGGGGATTCCAAGCGAGCTATTGACGCCTCCACCTTTAAACCCTCGAGAGAGAGACACATAAGCGCGCAGCTCTTCGGCGATATCTCGGTCAAGCGAGAGAGAGCCTCCCCACATGAGGTCATCGGGCCCCTTGTCATTCCCGCGCGAGTCGATAAAGGTCGTCGTCCGCTGCTCAATTCGTGCTCCAATTCTCAAAGCCGAGAGAGAGTCCAGCGGAGCTTCGTACTCACCAAACGCTGCACTGCTTTTTGCTGAATAGTCGCTGCTTAAGAAGTCATAGACCTCATTTGCAAAGTAGTTTCTTGTCTCGCTCTCTTCTGAAAGATTCTGAAAATAGAGCCCTGTGACCCAGCGGCTTGTTTGTCCGTGGGTATAGTTTTCGTCGTCGGTTTTTAGACGAAGTTCTTGTGAAAAAATGCGTCGGTCCCTATCGGTCGACGCAAAGTAGTCATAGGGAGCGTTCGCTCCCCAAAAGGCATCATTACCCCAATCTCCATCGTAGCTGTAATCAGTGCTTGTCTTTAGATATGAGGTAAGCGAAATGGCCTCGAGGTAGTCGGAGATACCCCAGGTCAGCTTTCCGGCGCCGGCGCCCGTGAGCTGAGCGTCGCTTCCGGGCCTATCGGATTGAGTGGTGAGGCTGTTATCAATCGCAAAGGCGTCATAGCCATTGTTGAAACGAAGAAGAAGACCGGTTACGTCCGCAGTGATAGAAGGCGCAGCAATCCAGCGCAGCTTCGCTCTTGTGGTGAGTTCATCACGTTGGTTGGTATCGTCTCTTCCAAGAAAAGCATTGTTTCGAAACCCGTCGCTCTTGTGTTCGTAAGCCGAGATTCGAAAGAGAACCTTACCATCTGAGCCATCAAGGGGTCCTCCTACCGCAGCGCCCCCAGAAATAAGGTCATCACTTCCCAACGAAAATTGCGCTCGAGAAGTAAAAAATGGAGTCGGGTCAAATGATTTGATTGAAATGGCCCCGGCGAGGGCGTTGGCTCCGTATCGTATCGCCTGAGGCCCGCGGAGCACTTCTGTCTGTTCGATATCAAACATCGAGGCTGCGCCCCCAAGGCTGCTAAGATCAATTTCGTCAACGAAAAATCCTACGGAAGGATTAGGGGCTCCCTCATACTGCTCAACTTCACCTATTCCGCGAATCTGAAAGAAGGTGGGGCGCGACGATCCTGCGGCCCAATTGAGGTTTGGAATGGTTTCAAGAATATCCTGGAAGTGTTCAGCGGCACGTCCCTCAGCTTCACGCTCAGAAATTACCATGCTACTGGCAGGGAGCGACAGGAGGGGGTCCTGAAAGGCGGAGGCATGCACTACAATCTCCGTGAGCACCGGCTTCTCGGGAGCGGAGGAGGCGACTGGAGTGGGAGTCTCCGCGGCCCTTTCGGCAAACGCGGGAGGAAGGGAAAAACTTGGAACGAGTGCGAGAAGTAACAATAAAAAGCTCACAGGGCGCAGGCCATAAGTCCTCTGAGTCCGAGAGATTTGCCGCCTCAAGACAGGTTCTTTAGTGCAAACTTTTCTTCCAGTGTACTTTTCCATCATCACCTACCTTCGTTCTTGCCAGCGCTACTCTTAAAAGTAGAAATGAATTTCCGCAGGGCTAAGCACACGCAGCCGCAAATTGCAGCCGTGACAAAACTGGAGTCACCACAGTTTCGAATCGTCACGGCATAGAACCATGACGCAATACCACTGAGGTATTGTGACTGTGGTATTGTGACTGCGGTATTCTGACTGAGGCAGTAGGAGCGATGGGAGAGAGTGGGTGGGGCGAAGTTATTGGAGACCAGCAAGAGTGGGCTCCCTCAATACTTTCGCCGTATGGCGGCTTCGCAGTTCATAAGGCCTGCAATCTTGCGGGCGAACTGGAAGCTCCCTAAGAACAAAGGTCATAAGCGGTTTTTAAGAGATAATTTCAGAATGAAATTTCCACAAAACCAACTTATCTGTTCTTTCTCTCTCCCTACGCCAGTATTACCTGGGTCAGGTTCTAAGGGTTTCGCGGTTTCTGCGTCTCAGGTCCTTATGGGACCACCCCTGAGAAATTCGTTTCCTGGATGATGTACCGACTAAACTCGCAAGAAGCAAGAGGATTCACTTTTACTCTGCGGTACGCTACCCCTTTGCCAATGAGGTACAGAGTTTACCCGCAAACTCCCCGAGAGCCTGATTCATACAGGCAACGATGCCAGGAAGATCGGAATCAGGGACTTCGCAGGGTGTGCTTGCCGCAAGGAACTGCACCTCTTTGCGCTCAGCTCCATAGGCAACCCGTGCTTTTAGAGAGACCGGGCCCGAGCTTGTTTTTTGAAACTCAAGAATGTCCATGCTGAGCCGAGAGAACTCCGTCGAGCGGGTCCGGCGTGGATAAATCTCGACTCTACTCAAGGTAGGGCAGGACTCTAGGTTTGTGCGGAGAACACGGGTAAGGTTATCCCCTATGGGCTCTGCCCACTGGTGTAAGTCCGAGACCACGAGCTGATTGGTGGCACTCTCCAATACTATTCCGGAGCGGTCGAGGTATCGGGGAATAGAAATGGGTCCGAGCTCGAGGGGCCTGGGGCTAGTAGTTGCGGGTTCACTCACCATCGCGCGCGCCGAAAGTAGGTGGTAGCTTGTAGGACGGTTTCCGAGGCAGCCTGAAAGACAGATCAGTGCCAGGCAAAAGAATGTCCTTCCTAAAGGCGTGCGTTGAATTAACATCGGTGCAGTCCAAATACGTTTCATTATTTACCTCTTACCAGTGCATCGGGGTTTCTTTGGAGATATTCGGCGAGTTCCTTCACTTGCTGAGATGCTTCTCGAATGTCCTCGAGAAGTTTGCTGAGCTGTACTCTATCCGGTGAGTCATCGGAAAGCACTGCGTCGAGACGTTCGGCTACTTTATCAAAACGGCTCATTGCCGCTTGGGTGGCTGAAAGTGTCTCCCTGAGCTCTTGGCTCACTGGTCCAATCTGAAGATTCGCAGAGTGCATAAGTTGGGTGAGTTCCACAGAGGTCTTACGAAATTCGTCCATGGTCATGGAAAGCTCGCGGGGAAGGCGCCTAAGGTCTTCGTCTTTAAAAAGCAGCGTGGCCTGGCTCACCATCGTGCGAACTTCAGCCACAATATCGCGAAGTGGAACATCCCCAAGCGCATCACTTAAAATGTCGAGGGCCGAGGGAAGGGACGGGATTTCACTCAGTTCTGGCATCTCGCCGCCATACTTTATTTCAGTGCCGGGGTAAAAGTTGAGGCTAAGAGAAAGCGCACCAGTCACAATACTTTGAATCTCGAGCCTGGCTCGTAATCCCTGTTCTATCATGCGTTTTACTACCGCATTTTCACCCATTGGCCGTTGCCCGACCTCCATAAGTGATCCTGGATAGATCTGATAGATAACCGGAATACGTACTTTTTCTTGGCCGTGGTCGATTTGTAGGACAACTTGCTTTACCTCTCCGATATGCACTCCTCGGAAAAGCACGGGAGCACCGGCAGTGAGTCCGCGTACCGAGCCGTCAAAAAACGTGACGTATCTCTTGGTCTCCCTAAATAAAAGTCCAGATCCAAGTATCGCGACACCCGCAATAACGATAGCCAGCGCTCCAACTACAAAAAGCCCAATAGCAAAGCGATTCGATTCTTGGCTCATGCGTGTCTCTCCGTGGGATGAGTGTCGGCCTCTTCGCCGCGCGACAGAAATGCACGAACGGTGGCGTCGCTGGTTGAGGCCAGCAGCTCGCGGGGATTCCCGTGAGCTCTGATCGTCTTTAGTTCCGGATCCAAGAAGATGGAGTTCGTTCCCACCTTAAAGATACTAGGCAGATCATGCGTAACTATGACAAACGTGGTTCCTAGCGCCTTGCCCAATTGCAAGATGAGTTCATCTAGATTCTTAGCGCTAATTGGATCAAGGCCTGCGGATGGCTCATCAAGGAAAAGAACTTCAGGCTCAAGTGCCATGGCGCGTGCGAGGGCCGCACGCTTACGCATTCCACCAGAAATCTCAGAGGGATAGTAATCCTCGAAACCATTCAGCCCCACGAGCGAAAGTTTGAGAGAGGCCAGCTCTCGAATGCGCTTGCCGGGGAGTGCAGTGTACTCCTCAAGCGGCAGTGCGATATTTTCGGCAAGAGTCATAGAACTCCAGAGCGCTCCCGACTGATAAAGAACGCCGACGTGTTGGAGTACGGCTCGATTCTCGGCGGCTGTTGCATCACTCCAAAGATCAAGGCCCTTAATCTTAATCAATCCTTTGGCAGGGCGGTTTAGCCCGACAAGATGCCGTAAAAGCGTGCTTTTCCCACAGCCGCTCCCTCCCATAATGATGAAGACTTCGCCTCGCCTCACCGTAAAGTTGAGGTCTCGCTGAATGACAAAGCTCCCGTATGCCATGGTGAGGTCTTGTACCTCAATGAGAACGTCAGAAGTATCCATCATCAAATTCCCAAGAGACTCGCAAGCAGGGCAAAGACCGCATCAGCAACCACGATGAGTACAATCCCCGTAACAACGGCGGAGGTGGTCGCGTTTCCCACCGCAATTGAGTCACGCCCTGAGTGAATACCTCGCATGCATCCAGAGAGCGCCACTAGAATTCCAAACACCACACTCTTCGTCAGACCGAGTAGAAAGTCGTTAAGAGTCAATGCACCCATAGTTTGCTCCCAGAAGAGCAGAGGAGATATTTGCACTACGGAAAAGGTAACAATTGCGCCGCCAAGAATTCCAAGTATGTCGGCATAGGCGCAGAGCAAAGGGGTCATAAGGAAAAGTGCAAGCACCCGGGGCATCACTAGAAAGTCTATGGGCGAAACTCCAAAGGTCTTAAGGGCATCGATTTCCTCGTTCGCCTGCATCGCGCCTAATTCTGCTGCGTATGCGGCTCCGGTTCTCCCGGCAAGGATTATTCCCACCATAATGGGGCCCATCTCGCGCGTCATTCCTACCGCGACAAGATTTGCGATGTAGATTTGCGCTCCAAACTGAACGAGCTGGACGGACCCTATGAACGCCAAAATAATTCCCACAAGCACGCTGATGAGGGTAACTATAGGAAAAGCGTCTGGGCCCGCGCGCTGAATCGCAAAGAGCAGGGCCTTGAGACGCATACGCGAGCTGCCAACGCAGAGCCGCGCGCAGCCTAACGCGAAATCTCCAATGAAGGTGATTACTGCGAGCGTGTGCCGATAGAGTATGAGGGTCTTTTCGCCCAGTTCTTCAATGAAGCCTCTTCTTTTCGGGCAACGCGAGGCGCCTTCGCGCTCATCGACGGAGAAGGCAAGCTGCAGCAACGCGCGAACTTGAGCAGGAAGGTCGGAGTCAATTAGTGTGAAGCCCTTAGCATCAAGAAGTCGCTTCAAGTGCGTGAGGAACACGAGCAGGCCACTGTCCCATGCCTGGACGGAGCGGAGGGTAACCACTACCTTCGTGTTTTCTTGCATTCTCTTTGGAGCTTCGAGGACATACGTCTTGAGCACGTACTCTGCTGACGGCAGGTTCGAGTCAGTGCGCCATTCGCCGCCCAAAGCGAGAGCGACGGCTCCTTCGGGAGCGCCTATAGAATCGATCTGCCACTTCATCAAGTTTCCAGGTTGCGAGGAAGTCATGCGACAAGGGCATGCTAGAGAATCCCTTCTCGCAAGTCGAGAGCGGATTCCTACCGGTTTGCTCCACGGCAGTCTTGGCGCACTTTTCACGGTGACTGTGAGACACCTTTCGCGGGAAACAGGCAGGAAGACGCTCAAGTCTATGGTTTTTTTTGCCGATATCAAATTTGTACGGGTACGCATCTCATAGTTACTTGGCTGGGAAGGGGAGTTTTTTCATATGCGAAATTGGACGGTTGGCAAGAAGCTCCTTGCCCTTGGAACCTTCAATCTCTTGAACGTAATAGTCCTTGGCGCGATTGCGCAGTGGGGATTTCAGGGAGCACAGCAGGAGTTTCAGCGCAGCCTTGCAATGACGGCCGCCATACGCGGGGCTATGCAGGCAGACATGATGCACGATGCCATTAGAGGTGATGTGGCGTCCGCACTGCTTGGAGGAGAGGAGAGTGCGGCTGCCTCTGACGAGTTCTCGGAGCATGCCGAGATTCTTAGTGATGAGATTGCAAAAATTACAGCCTTGTCTGACTACCCTGAGCTCGTTGCAGAATCTAAGAAAGTAACCCCTGAGGCTCAGGCCTACCTGAATATAGCAAAGGATGTAATAGCCCTTGCGGCACAGGACCATGCTGCCGCAATGGCAAAGCGGCCCGAGTTCCAATCCGCCTTCAGTAACCTCGAAGGCGTCATGGAACAGCTAGGAGATGCCGTTGAGTCAAACGCAAAGCTTATTCAGACCGGAGGAGCCAAGAAGCTATCTGACTTTAGTCTCTTCCTTACTATTATATGCATCGCTTCTGCACTGGTGGGAGCTCTCGGTAGCTGGACGGTAGCGCGGCTGACGACCAAGCCCCTTGGCCGAGTCATGGAAGCGCTCTCCGATATGAGTACTCAGATGCGAGCAGGCGTCGAGCAGATATCTTCAACCAGTGAATCGGTGGCAGGTTCCGCCTGCAGCCAGGCAAGCGGGCTAGAGGAAACTGCAGCGGCCATTGAAGAACTTGCAGCCTCATCAAAACATAGCAGCGCCTCCTCGAGTGAAGCGCGAGGGCTCATCTTGGCGGTAGAAGCGGCTGCCTCAGGCGGCGTGGCCAAGATGAAGGAAATGGCCCAGGCAATTCTCGATATTAAATCCTCAGCTGAGGAAACGGCAGGCATCATTCGAACCATTGATGAAATCGCCTTCCAAACCAACCTTTTGGCACTCAACGCAGCGGTGGAAGCGGCTCGCGCAGGAGACGCTGGTAAGGGATTTGCCGTAGTAGCCGAAGAGGTGAGATCGCTCGCCCAGCGCAGTGGTACTGCTGCCCGGGATACGGCGGCTAAGATCCTTAGGTCTCAGGAACTCGCGGTGACTGGGGTAAAGGTTTCGGAGGAAGTAAAAGCAGCGCTCGAAACCATCAATGAGCGAGTAACCAAGTCTGCCTCTCTCATTTCAGAAATTTCGACTGGCAGCAACGAGCAGTCTAAGGCCGTGGCAGAAATCAACCGTGCGGTGACGGATCTCGACAAAGAAACCCAGGCGAATTCCGCCGCGTCTGAGGAGCTCGCAGCTGCAGCGAAGGAATTGCTGCATCAGAGCAGCTCTCTTGATACTGCAGTGGCGACGCTTGGTGAAATGGTTCACGGGGATGCGTCTAGTGCTGCTTTCCAAGGACGTTCAAGTGCTCCCGCAAAGTCGGCGCGCAAGGCACAGACCGTGCCGTTCGAAGATTTTCAATCTCTAGATGCCTAGGGAACCTCTGAAAAACCCCGAAAAGGAACTTTTTTTGTCCTGTTTTCCCTCCGCGTACTCTGCGTACTCCGCGTTATTCAATAGTTCTCAAATAACGCGGAGGACACTGAGTACGCGGATCGCGACAAGACTAAGCCGTAAGTGAAGGGAGATAAAGATGAAATAGACTTTGTTGTAAATTCACTGGAGTTATCGAGCTGGTGCGAATCCAGTC
>JBIKWF010000002.1:0-136909 GCA_044356455.1 Bdellovibrionota bacterium
CTCCTAGGCGTCGGCAGACTTACCCAGACTGGATTCGCACCAGCTCGATAACTCCAGTGAATTTACAACAAAGTCTATTTCATCTTTATCTCCCTTCACTTACGGCTTAGTCTTGTCGCGATCCGTGCCCTCTGTGGTGAATTGCTACTTGAAAATTTCCCCACAGAGGGCGCAGAGGTACACAGAGGTGTACTAAGAATGGAGGTTTTTCAGAGGTTCCCTGGGAGTGTGTCCCGTAGAAACATAAATCCTCATTTCTGACAGACTCCTAGGCACGCGACCTACACCGTTGGAAATACTCCTCATGGGCTGTGACAAACTGCGGCACCGCGAGGCCCACGCACGACTCAATTGGAATCTGTGTTCCTAAGAACTCCATCTATCACGCTTGAACTTACCTGCTCGCTCGAAGCTTAACCCACAGGATCTGTTAGTCCTACAAGCTCTTCTTAGAAGCTTGGCATAGGAGTTGCTTTGTCCCCTCCCCAGAACTCGTAGAAGTATCACGGAGGGCGATATGCCTGAATCACGTACCCGATTAGTTACCAATCTGAGCCTGACCGTATTTGCAGCAACTTTTATTGCCTGCCTCATGCTCTTCCCCGGCGTTGCCGAGGCACGCAAAGCGAAGAAGCCGAAACTTACCATAGTGAAACCAAGCGAAACTTTCTCGATGGATATCGATATCAAAGTCGGGAAAAAGCAGTTCACAGAGGCCGTCGCCTGCTACAAGAATAAGCCTGGCTCTCTCTCTCAAACCAAACGGGGATTGGCCTTTAAGAGCTACGAGGACACGCTCAAGGAGCTTGCGAAGAAAGGGAAGCAAAAATCTCTTGCCTACAAGAAGGCAGAAAAGCTTAAAAAACAAGGCGCCGCAAACTGCAAAAATCCTCAGTTTCTTGCGCTTGAGAAATACACCGGACCTTTTCGCGCTCAAGAGGCAAGAATTCTTTTTGAGCGCTTCGCTTTTGCAGCTTCTCCAGCCCAAATTGAGCAGGCAGTTCAACGCGGACTGGATGCCACGATCGAGGATCTTACGACCTTTCGAGACAGCTTTGCGATGGACGCACAATTCGCCGACATCATGTGCGACACCTACCTCGCAAACAACCCTTGGACAAATGAGGCGGATAATAGAAATGAGACCTGCAATCCTTACAACATGAACGACTTCCGACGTGACGGAATGCGCAAGGCCCTCCTTTGGCGCTTCACGTACTCTCAGAACCCCTTCTTTGACCGCTTTTGGTTTTGGATCCACGACGAGCGCCTCGCCACGAATTCTTCGGTGCTCGACGGGAATGAGTATCATGCACTAAGAACATACGTCCAAATGCTCGACTCCGCAGCACGCACGGGGGACTACAAACAATACATGCGCGCAGCGAACACCGACCACTTCCTCGCCCTAGATTGGCTTGACGGCGCGCGAAACCGCGGATTTAGCCCTAACGAGAACTGGGCGCGCGAATTCTGGGAGTTAGGGACGGTCGGAGCAGCCAACCTTGATGGCAAACCCAATTACACGTCCGGCGACATTGCAAACGCGGCGCTTGCACATAGCGGCTGGACTTTCGTAAGTGAGAAGAGAGAGATCCCTGGCGAACAGAATGACGTCTGGTTCCGCTACGCTTCCTATACACCGTCCTTCCATTCTCCCATCGCCAAAACCATCTTCTACGGCACTCCTTACCAGGCGGTAGTTTATGATGCCGATGATGTGCTTGAGGCGACCTTCAATCACCCAAGAACCGCAGAAAGCCTCGCCGAGGATCTCTGCCGCCAGTACCTCAGGCCAGACTGCCCTGCAGTTCTTGTAAAAAGAATTGCGGCAGAAATCCGGAAAGAGAATTACCAACTCATCCCGGTTTTCAAGAAATTAATGAAATCCCGCGCTCTTTACGATAGTGAGAATAGAAAGGCGCTTATCAAGCACCCCATTGAACTCCTGATTGGCTTTGTTCGCCAAACTGGGATGCGTCTCACGGTAGACGAACTTGACTACTGGCTTGGTCAACTTGAGCAAAGGCCGCTCGACGCCGCAACTGTGTTTGGCTGGAATGAAAGAATTCTCGCTGGCGAAAGCTACGTTCTCGCTTGGAGGAACGTGGTACTGGACATCGCCAATGGCCTAGGCAAAGAGGCTCTCCAGGAACAGAGAGGGCAAAACATGCACGATCTCTTCCTGGCAGGGAATCCTACTTCTCTTGAAACAATCGACCGAGTATCATCTATGCTCTCAGTGAACGTAAACGGGGCGCAGCGCGCTTCTCTTGATCAGTACCTCAATTTCTACCGAACGGAATGCCAGTACTGGCACGTAAATGAGCACGGCTGCACCGAGGGAGAGATGTTTCTTTTGCGAGACCCTTTTGACTCCTACCCTACGGGCGACTGGGAATCAAAGCTTCAGGGGCTTATAGCGATACTCGCGATGCAACCTGAATACAGACTTAAGTAAGGAGGGCGTATGAGCTTTTCTAAAAAGATCAGTAGACGTGGCTTTTTGAATGGACTCTGCGCAGGGACCTGCGGCGCTGCACTTCACAGCGTGAGCTACGGAGGCAGCGGCATGATGGCTTATGGCATGCCAACCATGTTTAATGCACTGACGCCCAATCAATCAGTATTTATTCTCGTGAATTTTGCGGGTGGGTGCTCGTACAACATCGCGCCGATCTATCACGGTGCTTATCGAGATCGAAACCCGACCATTAGCTACGGCCCAGAAAACTCCTTACCGGTAAGCATTGAGCAGGGACTACACCCACGACTCACCTACTTGAAAACCCTCTTTGATGAGGGGAGCCTCGCTCTCTTCAACGAAGTCGGAGTTCCGAATCAAAGCCGGTCGCATGACGAAGCGACCACCCAGTGGCACAGAGGCATTCCCGATGGGGGCAACAGCGAAGGGGGATGGGCGGCGCGCCTTACTTCTCAAGCGGCGAGTATTTTTGCCGGCATTTCACTTGGTGGAACCAATGAACTGATTCGCGGCGGGACGAACCCTCCTCGCTCATTTGGAGATCTCAACAATTTTGGTGAAGACCGCTTCAAATGGAGCAACGAGCGAACAGAATGGCTTCGAATCACACGCGAGAACCTCATCGCTCAATCCTCAACGGGCAGCGGCGATAGCATTGACCATGTAAGAAACTCTATGGTCAACGTGGAACGTAGCGTGAAGATAATCCAGGAGGAGACAGCTCGTCCCTTGCCCACCATCGCAAATCCCTTCGTGAATGAAGGCTTCTCGAATGCCTGCCGTGACGCCGCGAAGCTCATCGCTGCGCCCTCTCTTGGTGTGCGTTTCATCTACTTGCAAATGGGCGGTTTCGATACCCATTCAGGTGAGCTTCAGCGCCTCAGCGAATTACTTGACGATGTTAATAGTGGCCTACGATCCCTCATACAGACGGTAAGGGCGCTTGGCCGCTGGAATGATGTCATGGTTGCCACCATGTCAGAATTCTGCCGAACCTTTGAGAACGGCTCTGCCGGGACCGATCACGGAGAAGAGGCGCCGCTCATGCTCATGGGAGGCTCGATCAATGGTCGTGTGGTAAATCCCACGCCTACACCTGCAAAGATTCAGGCGGCGGGCTCATTCCTGTATGGCTACCAGGTTGACTTCCGTCAGATTTACAAGGAAGTCGTGGGGCAAATGGGCTTTAACGCCGACATGATTTTCCCGAACACGACGTTTTCGCCCTTAGGCTTATTCAAGTAGCGCCCAGCGCTCATTCAGGAGGAACCTGCGCATCCAGAATAAGAAGAACCCTGGTCCAAAGAGGCTGCACGGGAACCTTGTCCCCGGTGATGATGAGATCCGCAGGTTCGAGTCCATAGGCACGTGCCACTTCTCGTGAGCGCTTCGCCAATTCAGATCGAGTAAGCTTGTCACATTTGGTGAGCACAATAACGTAAGGAACTCCCCGCTCGGAGGCATAGGCCTGCACCGCAAGCTCCTCATGCTCAGGATCGCGTCGCACATCGTTCAAAACACACACGATCCGAGTTTCGTTTCGCTGCTCCAAATAAGAATCAATCAAGACACCGAGAGCCCCACGCTCCCGCTTCGAAAGTTTGGCATAACCAAACCCAGGCAAATCAGCGAGTGTCACTGGCACCACAGGCGCCCCCTCTTTCGGCGCGGAGCGCTCAAGAGAGAGAGAGAAGAGCACCACATGCTGAGTGCGGCCTGGGGTCGAGCTCGCATGCGCAAGGTGCCGTTTATTGCAAATACGGTTAATAAAAGATGATTTTCCTACGTTCGACCTGCCGATGACGGCGACTTCGAAGGGAACATCTGAGGCAAGCTTCTCTATAGAAGGTGCGCTCATGAGAAACTCGGCATGAGCTGCACGGGGAAACGCAAGATCGCGGTCCACAGAAGCGCTCTGCGCAGGTACTGAAGACCCTGGCTTTGAAGAGGGAGGCTTCTGCGTTTTAGGTTTCGGCTTTGGGGTCATTGCACATCTTTAGTCTGAGCTTTGCGCTCAATCTCGCGCTCAAGCGCACGAAGGCGCGCGGCAAGGGACAGTAGATAAATCACCATAACCCCCCAGAGCGCGGCGTACCCCAAGAACATCCAAGGAAAAGTATCAGGAACCTGTTCCATTAGCGGACCTCCATAAGACGAGCATGCATAAGCCCAATTCGGGTACGGATATAGACGAGAAAGAACTGGAGGCCGACCATTGCAAACGTACCGACCGCCCACGCTTCAACAAAAAGTGGATCTCTGAGGCCCCGGTTCTCAATGACACGAGGATGAAGCTGCGCAAACTGCGGCAAGAGTCGAATAGAGAAAACAACGATGGGAACAGTAATTGCCCCAAGAATACCGAGAACTGCGCAGTGTTCTGGAATCTTTCCCGGTTCCCCAAAGCGGCGAAGAAGCGTGAGCGCAAGAAATATCATCCACAAAAGCAGGAAGCTTACCAAGCGCGGCTCCCAGTGGAACCAGGTATTCCATATAGGCCGAGCCCAAATCATTCCCGACAACATGACCATCGTAGAGAACATGAGCCCGACTTCTGCACCTGCCTCGCTCATGAGGTCAAAAACTTTCCTTCGAGTACCAAGATAGGCAAGGCTCCCTATGAGCAAAGTTGCAACAGCGCAATAACAGGCAATCGCGCTTCCCACATGAAAATAGAAGATACGCTGCACCGCTCCCATCATGCGCTCATTGGGAACCATCATGAAGACAAGGTAGAGGGCATAGAAAACAAGCCCAGCCACTACCACAAGCCCAAGCGCTTCAGCCTGGGGAAGATACGAGGAGCCTCCTCGCGTAACGGATGCTGAGGAAACATTTTTCTCTAAGACGTTCTCTTGTGAAGGTTCCATCGCTTGCTCCTGTAGATCGCCTAGTCGCCCACTGCGAATTCGAACAGCGTTGCGCCCAGAGCTACATACACCACCGTAAGCCCCGCGAGCAATGAAAGCCACTGAGAGGATAGCGGCACAGCGCCCTGCTCAAGAATCATAGTGGTCAGCTCTATCGCACAAAAGAAAAGAGGGAAGAGAAGAGGAAGGAGTATGAGGGGCAGCAAGACATTCTTAAGTCTTGCGCCCGCAGTGAGAGACGCCACAATTGTCGCCAAGGAAGAATACCCCACAAGCACAAGTAAAGAGACTCCCGCAAAGACGCCTGCATAAGGGAAGAGGGTCACGCCAAGCAACATGCCAAGCACCGTGGTTCCCACCACGTGACCTAGAAGTAATATCAATAAATTAACGCAAGCTTTGGCGAAGAAAATAGCACTGGGCTGCACGCCAGCAAGCAAAAGCCCATCGAGAACTTTGTGTTCCGACTCATACTCGAAGCTGCGTCCCAGAGAGACCGCGGCATTCACCATAAAACAAAGCCATAACAGGCCAGGAAAAAGGCGCTCCCTAATCTGCGGCTCAAGCGCAGCACTGGTGACTCCAAATCCGGTAATAACAGAAAGCATGACTGAGAGAGAGATAAGCAGCGTAAGAGCATCCCGCACCCGAAACTCAAGCAGCGCCATGAACTTAAGAAGAGAGGCGAAATGGCGTAAAGAAGCAATCACCGGTTGACCCCCCGATACTCATCAATGGCGCGCTGCACGCCTTCCGCTTTCCCTGAAGATGCCCCAAGACTCGCAGAGCCTGAATCACATCTCACCAGGCCCTCGGAGAGCACGAGCGCACGTGTCGCAACCGAAGAAAGGCGGGCAAGATCGTGCGTTGCAATAACTACTCCGGCGCCCTCAGAGGATTTTTGCGAAATCAAGCGGCACAACTCCTCTGTCGTTTTATCATCGAGCGCGGAGGAAGGCTCATCCAGAAGATACAAGGCACGCTTCCCCGCGAATACCCGCGCGAGAGAAACACGAGCCCCGAGCCCCTTAGAAAGGCGATTTACGGGAACATCCCGATAAGAGGAAAGGCCCCAAAGTTTTATACTCTCCTCTTGCGAGCCCAGAGTTCCTGCAACCTCAGCAAAAAGCCGCAAATTCTCGGCAACGGTCAACTCTCCGTAGAGCATGAGCTGATGTGCGTGATAGGCGAGGCCACTCGCGCGAAGCGCGGCCCCTTGAGTAACGCTCCCTCCGCCCGGGCGCTGCAGGCCAGCGAGAATTTTCAGCAGAGTCGATTTCCCCGCTCCATTCGCTCCAAGTAGAAGAATGACCTCTCCAGAATAGATATCGCACGAGCAGCCTCTAAGAACTGGCGTACCCTGAAAGGCGCGGGAAAGTTCCCTTATGGCAAGCAAGGGCTCGCTCACTATGAAACCTCGCTACTTCCGGCCTTCTTTTCGGAATGGTTACTCGTGCGGATGCGCGCGGCTTCGTCAAGCCGTGCGAGAACCTGCCCGAGCTCTGCGCTGACTGACGCGCGCATCGAAGCGTAATCGGCAGAACTTATTTTTTCAGTTTGGTAGTCGAGCTCAAGATCGCGCAGCACCTGCATAAAGCGCTCGCGCTGATCCGAAAGGCCATCAAAATCCTCCCCTCGGCCCTGGACAATTGCAGCACCGCCCGAAGAGTCCTGCGAGAGAGCGGCAGCTTGCAGCCTTGGTGTGAGCACATACCACACCAACAGAAGGGTGTAACACGCTGTAATTACTACAATAAATTCCATCACCATCCTCCCGGGCTGCTCTAAAAAAAGTCCACTCAGTGCCTCTGTGGTTGATTTAAATAGTTCAAAAATCACAACGTGCAAAATGAGCCATGGAGGATCTCTAAATGCTCCTTAGATCCTGTTTTCCGAAGACGCAGCCAAATCCCCTGCCAGCACCTCACTTCTCGCTTCACTCTTCCTTGGAACCAAAAGGACAAGCGTCCCACCCACCATAATCATCGTTCCAATCCAGAGCCAGATTTGAAGCGGGTTAACATAAACCTTCAATGAAGCACGTGCCCCTGTCTCATCAAGACCGGATACTATGATATAAAGGTCATCCCGCCAGCTACTAAGAAGCGCAACCTCTGTTGTTGTTTCCTGGTTACGGAAATAAGAGCGAAGCTCAGGCTCTAACACCCCAAGCAGAGGCCCCGCGGGGCTCACTCCGTCGGCACCCACTCCCCCATTCGCCGGTCGCACACTCACTACCGCATGAAGCGCTTGGTAGTTCGGAGTCTGGCGCCCATCTATTGAGTCAAGCGTCAGCGAATACCTGCGCACGGTAATGCTCTCCCCTTTATTTAGGGTGAATTCCTTCTCATACTTGTGGGCCATTGAAGCAGTAATCGCGATGGTAACGACCACTACGCCAAGATGAACAAGATAGCCCCCGTAGCGCGAGCGATGCCGGGTCACGAGGCGAGAAACTCCCTCGACCACGCCCTTATCCTCGGCTAGCCGCTGAGCGCGAAGAGCCCGGTACATCTCGCCCATGATGGTCATAAACACAAACCAACACAGCCCGTATGAAACTACTGGATAAAACTGGTCGACCCCGGTCCACACAAGCAGTCCAGAAACAAACAGTGCCGTAATAAAGGGACTCAAGAAGGTCTTTCGCAGGCTTGAAAGCGTAGCCTTCTTCCACGCAATCATGGGACCAACTCCCATGAGGAGCAGCAAGAAGAGAAACAAGGGCACATTCACCGCATTAAAGAAGGGAATTCCTACTGCCTGCTTTTGTCCCGTAACCGCCTCAGAGAGCACAGGGAACATCACGCCCCACAGGGTGGCGAAGCAGATGCTAAGAAGCACTAAATTATTAAGAAGGAAAAACGCCTCGCGCGACCAGAAACTCTCAATTTTCCGGTCCGAAATAAGAATTTTGCGGCGATATATCGAAAGGCCAAGCGCTACGACAAACATCACCGAAAGATAGAGCAGGAACATCCAGCCGATATCAGTTGAGGCGAAGGCATGCACACTCTGGACAATTCCCGAACGCGTCAAGAACGTTCCAAAAACCGTCAGAAGATACGTCGTGACCATAAGCCACACGCTCCACAAACGGAGCATATTCTTACGCTCAAGTACCATCACTGAGTGCAAATACGCAGTCGACGTCAACCACGGCAGAAATGAAGAATTCTCGACGGGGTCCCAGGCCCAAAAACCGCCCCAACCAAGTTCAACATAAGCCCAAAAACCGCCCATCACGATCCCGGCAGTGAGAAACATCCAGGCAAAGAGCGCCCAGCGCCGAGTAAGCCGCACCCATTCATTCGAGAGCTGCCCCGAGGCAAGTGCCGCAAGACAGAAAGCAAAAGGCACCACGTGCGCAGTGAAGCCCACATAGAGAGTTGGGGGATGAATCGCCATGAAGGGATTTTGAAGTAACGGGTTTAAGCCATTACCGTCCGGCGGAATGAAAGAAGCCTTGATGTAACGAAACGGATTGGTGAAAAAGAAAACTACCGTCAGGAAGAAAAGGGCCGAAGAGTTAATACCGACAAGCACCCAAGGCACAAGAAGCCTGGGGTAACGATCCGAACGCAGGGCAACCATGCCGCCACAGATCGCAACAAAGACGGCCCACAAAAGCATCGAGCCATCCATTCCTCCCCATATCGCGGACACCTTATAGATGCTCGCCATATCTTTATTCGAGTACTGCCAGACGTATTGATTCGAGTAGTCGTCATAGTGGAACAGGTAGCCAAGGGTAAGGAGGGAGAGAACCCCACTGAACGCCCCGGCGATGGTGGTGTTGCGGGTAACAGCCACCCACGAGGCGTTTCCTGGTTTTCCGAGATTGCCGCGCACGCCGGAATAGAGCCCGACACACACCGCAAAGAGCGCCGAGGCCCACGCAAGAAAGAGGGCATAGTGACCAAATTCATTCATACGAATTTTCCTTTAGATCTCGTGGTAGCCGTGGTGCTCTTCGTGCTCCTTGCGGTGAGGGAAACAGAGGACAACCACTAAGAACACTAAGGAGGTGAAAAGAGAGGCACGTTACCCTAAGGAACCTCTGAAAAACCTCGATATTTTATTTTTTCTCTCTGTGATCTCTGTGTCCTCTGTGGTTTTTCAACAATTTAAATCAACCACAGAGGGCACAGAGTTCACAGAGTGGATTTTTTCAAAGGCTCCCTAATAAACCTGCTCGTTATTCACCCCATACTTCTTCTCAGGAGAGGGAGCTTCATATTTTGACGGACACTGCGTAAGCAGCGAACTCGCTACGACCGTCCCGTTCTCAAGGGAGCCGTCAATAATAACATCCCTTCCCGCAGTAAACATGTCAGGACGAAGCCCTCGATATACCACAGGGACAGGTTTGCCAACTTCTGCCGCCGCGGCTACCGAAGCATCAACTACGGGAGAGGCGTTCTCGGTAGTTACCTTAGGATCGGACCCGTCTGCTGCCTTTTTCGGCGGTGGATCCACAATCGCAAAACGAAGCTCAATATGAGGCTCTGTTTGGTAAAAGATCTCTGCGGCGCCAGATACCCGGCCCACAACCCGAAGGCGCGGCAACGAGGCGCCGACAGGCTGGGCCGCGATCTCGGTCGGAGAATACACATGCGAAGTGCCTGACTGGGTCGCTTGGACCATTAGCCCAATCGCGACAAAGGCCATAATCAGCACAAGAATGACAAACTTTTTCCCCATACCCAAACTCGCACCTGAAAGAGAAACGCGTAAGCGATCCGTTGTGTTTAAATTCTATTCCCCAATGGGACGCAGCACCACCATTCCGAGCGCTCGCTTTACGTCGTTCACTTTAGACGTCAAATGGTCGGCAAACCACCTATCCTCCCACCATTCCTCTGGTGCTACGGGGACGCCATGCACCCGAACCTCGAAATAAAGCCTGGGGGCCCTCGCGAGTCCGGTGGACCCGGCGCGAGCGATACGTTGACCTCGTTTAACCGTCTCGCCCTTCGCCACAAAGGCTTGGTCGAGACTCCCGTAAAGCGTAGTAAGACCAAGGCCATGATCGACGGCCAATGTGCGGCCGTATACGCCAAGCCCCTCAGAGAATGAAACAACACCGTCTGCCGCGGCATAGACATCCGATCCGCCCTTAGGGACCGGGATCTCATACCCCGACATAAGAGCGGAACCAAGCGGAGTTCCCTCGAACTCGAAGTTTGCGCGGTCACCGAAGGCGAGAGATGCGCCCCCCAGTGGCCGAGAAAGTGGCCCATCCCATTGCCTCTCAAACCTTGGGCCAGCCAGCAGCTTTTGAATAGCCTCCTCATCAAGCTTGCGAAGCTTCTCGTTTACGAGCTTGAACTGTTCGACAAGCCTTTCGGGAGAGCCGCGCTGAGATGAAAAGAGAAGCGCTTTTCCTGAAGCGCGCGCATCAGCTTCTAGTCGCCCAAGATTTTGCTCGACAATTCCCGCTACTGTTTGGCGCAGGAACTCTTCCCCTACACGCACAGGCACCGAGCGCGAGGCGCGCTCTCCGATCCGATAATAGAAAGTAGTGGATACCGTGTTGCCGACTGAGTCTTCCGCATAAAGGTGGAGCGGCGGGGTCTCGTCAGCCTTCATATCTATCGCGAAAAGTGCGGCAAAAAGCGCCGGATCTTCGAATTCGCGGTCGAGTCCACGTGCAGGAAATCCCATGTACAGTTGGTCTCCTACCCGCACCCCGGAAATGGCGAGGTCTTCATCGATGGCACGGTAGAGCACGAGCTGAGAACCTCCACGACGTGCATTATGCTGGGTAGTGAGCACCTCTAGACGAGGCTTTCGGAAATCCACTTTAAGGCTCACCGACTGGGTAGCCCCGTTGTTCCAGAAGCTTCTGTCAAAAGCCTTAACCTCTAACTCAACAGCACCTTCCTCGAGATCGCTCTTATCGCCGGGGAAATCGATTGCTACTCGGGTTGCTTTCTTTCCACCAAGCCCCTGCCGCAAAATTTCACGCGAGCGGCCTCGCTGCTTTGCCCGCACCACGACCTCGTCTAGCCCTGCGCCATAATCACGCAGATCCATCTTGAGAGTAACAGGGGCGAGACCAATTCCACGCGGTATCTCTACCGGAATGATTTCAGGAGGATTAGGCTCGAACTTGCTGGTATAGAGCTGAGTCCAGCCGAAGAAGGCAAAAAGCGAAATAACGGCGACAACGGTCACGATGCTCAACGAAACCCAGAGCCCACGCCGACTGCGTTTCGCCCCCTCGGTTCGACGAACGACCTCAGGCGGAACCTCTTGTTCGACGGTCTCATCGATTTTCCTCACACCAAGCTCCCTCTTATCTTCCCGCCAACAGCCGCTTCGAGCGTCGCTGTCACAATTCAAGAGACTCAAGCGCACTTCCAAGCTGCTCTTCTAAGAACGTCTTCAGCTTCTCGCGCAATCGATTCTCAATCTGCCTCACTCGCTCGCGGCTCACGCCCACTTTTTCAGAAATTTCCTGCAGCGTTGCTTTCTCTTCCCCAAGCATTCGCTCGTTAAAGATGATTCGCTCCTTATCTTTCAGTGTTGCAGCAAAGTCCTCAAGGCCCTGTTTTAAGAGCGCCTGAGAACGGCGCTTATCAATGAGATCCTCGGCCGAAGACTCAGGTGAGGGCAACACGCCCAAGAGGGTAGCATCTGACTCAGCCCCTTGCAGGGGGGCATCCACGCTTACATCGGAAGAGCCAAGGCGCTGCTGCATTTCAACAACTTCGCTCTCCTTTACATTGAGCTTCTCAGCCAAAAGCTTCGGCGCGGCCACAAACCCTTCTCGCTCCAGGCGGTCTTTCTCCTTCTTCAAGTTAAAAAAGAGCTTTCTTTGGGCTTGGGTAGTACCAATCTTAACCATGCGCCAGTTCGCAATCAGATAGCGAACCATATAGGCTTTAATCCACCACACGGCGTAGGAGGGAAACCGGACACCGCGATAGGGGTCAAAATTCTTTACGGCCTCCATCAAACCGATATTCCCTTCCTGCACCAGATCAAGCAGCCCACGTGCGGCTTTTTCGTAGTCACGGGCAATTTTCACGACCAGCCACAAATTACTAGTAACAAGTCGGTACGCGGCCTCAACATCCTTGTCGCGCAAGTAGCGCACCCCTAATTCATGCTCTTCCTCTCTCGAAAGGGGAGGATAGGCGCGAATCTCTCGCAGATAGGCGGTCAAGGGATCGAACTGAGTAGGGGCCAGAGACTCCTGGCTGTCTGCGCCCTTAGCTCTTGCCCCTCGCGCCTTAAGCCCCGCTGCGGGTTCGTGCGTTGGCTCTGCCTCATCAGCGTCGAGGACCAGCTCAGCCCCACCCCCCTCTTCCTCGATGAGGTCGCCGGTATCTATATCGGTGGTCTCTATATCTGTGGTCTCAAGAGGGGCAACTTCGATGACCTCCCCAAGGGCGTCTTCTGGAGTAACGGCCTCCTCGAGGCCTGGCTCGTCAGCAACAAGCTCCGCCTCCACGACTTCAGGCTGGGCGCTCTCAGGGTCTTTGCCCGCTCCCTTTGCGGCGCTCCGCCTTGGCGCATCCCGGCGTCCGCCCTCCGATTTAACCTGCTGCAATGACTTGTCTTTTTTCATTTGCTCTTCAATGAGGCACTGCCGGCTCTGCGTGTGACAAAACTTCGTTAGTGCCAATCGCACCAATCTTTCAAGTTCTTACGCTGCTAGGCCGAATATTGGCACTGGGAGCTAATTTTTGCCACCTCAGCGGGTCCTATCAACCTCGGCCGTTTCAGGCTCCGAGGATAGGCCTATCTCGGGCGGCACTACTTAAAAGACGGGACGGGCGCGCGCATGTCATCACGCATCGGAGAACTACTGGTTCGCACCGGACTTATTACGCCCGAGCAGCTGAACCACGCCAGCGAGGGACAAAAGGCTAATGGCGGGTTTCTGGGCTCCCATATCGTCAAACTTGGCTTCATGTCCGAGGAAGACCTGCTCCAGACCATAAGCCAGCAATACGGCGTCCCCATTATCGAGCTCAGCAATTGCCAATTCGAGCCCTCGATATTGCAGCTCGTTCCCCAGCCACTTGCGAGCAAGCACAACCTCGTCCCCGTCGTGCAAAAGGATCGCACGCTCACCATCGCGATGGCGGATCCCACCAATATCGTCGCCCTCAATGATGTGAAATTCATTACCGGGCTCGACATCCAGGTTGTTATTGCGCCTGAGCGCGAGGTCAAGGCCGCGCAAGAACGCGCCTATGAAGTGGGGGTCTCCTACGAAAACATTATTAGTGAGGTTGAGGAGGACGTTGAAGTCGTTGACACCTCGGACACCGTTGACGTAGCCGAGCTCGAACGCGCGACTGAAGATGCGCCGGTTGTAAAGCTGGTGAATGCCATTCTCACGGACGCAATTAAGAAAAATGCTTCAGATATTCATATCGAGCCCTACGAAAAGGCGTTTCGAGTGCGCTTTCGTATTGACGGTGTGCTTTATGAAATCATGAAGCCGCCGCCTAAACTTAAGAATGCCATAACTTCGCGTATCAAGATCATGTCCGACATGGACATCGCCGAGCGCCGACTTCCCCAAGACGGCCGTATCAAATTAAAGCTCGGACAGAGCCGAGAAATGGACTACCGCGTCAACGTTTTGCCTACGCTCTTTGGCGAAAAGGTGGTGCTTCGTCTCCTCGACAAGTCGAACTTGCAACTCGACATGACAAAACTTGGGTTTGAGGAAGGTCAGCTCAAAGATTTCAAAGAGGCAATCGCTAAGCCTCACGGCATGGTACTGGTGACGGGGCCCACAGGTTCCGGAAAGACCACGACTTTGTATTCCGCGCTCGCAGAACTCAACAAGAACACTACTAACATTAGCACTGCCGAGGACCCCGTCGAGTTTAACCTCGCCGGAATTAACCAAGCGCAAATGCACGATGAGATCGGCTTTAACTTCGCGGCTGCCCTGCGCGCCTTTTTGCGACAAGACCCCGATGTCATCATGGTGGGTGAAATTCGAGACTACGAGACGGCTGAAATTGGAATTAAAGCCTCCCTTACGGGACACTTAGTACTCTCAACGCTCCACACCAACGACGCCCCCGCGACCATCAATCGCTTGCTCAACATGGGCGTAGAACCATTCCTCGTCGCTTCTTCGATTAACTTAATCATTGCCCAGAGACTTGCGCGGCGCGTATGCAAAGAATGCGCCCAAGATGTTGAAGTTAACCCTGAGATCTTGGTGAACATCGGCATACCCGCCGCCGAGGCCCGTCACCTCAAACTCAAACAAGGCAAGGGCTGCGGTCGCTGCGCGAACACGGGCTACAAGGGCCGAATTGCGCTTTACGAGGTGATGCCGCTCAAAGAGGAAATTCGAGACTTCATTCTCAACGGCGCCTCAACTGCTGAAATCAAACGTGAATCCATTCGATTAGGAATGATGACTCTGCGCGCATCGGGACTTTTGCGCCTGAAAGAAGGTGTGACGACCGTTGAGGAGGTTCTTCGCGTAACCGCAGCTGATTAATGCAGCGAGAGAGGAAACTCCGGAGAGGATATCTACGATAAGAGAAACTTTAAACGAGGCCACATATGCCAGTTTTTGTTTGGGAAGGCACGAACAGCAAAGGGAAGAAGGTCCAAGGCGAACTAGAGGCCAAGGACATTCAATCTGTCTTTAATGTCTTAAAATCCCAGCGCGTGATTCCTAACGCCAAGACCATTCGCGAGAAAGGCAAAGGTCTTGAGATGGAGATCAAGATCCCAGGCTTTGGGCACTCCGTTAAAGGCCGCGACATTGTAATTTTCACCAGACAATTCGCGACGATGATTGACGCGGGACTTCCCCTCGTACAAGCCTTCGATATTCTCGCCAAGCAGCATGAGAATCCTGCGTTCCGCAAAGTACTTCTTGGAATTAAGGAAGCCGTTGAGACGGGAGGCACACTCTCTGAGGGCATGGCAAAATTCCCCAAAGCCTTCGATGACCTCTACGTGAACATGGTGAACGCCGGTGAAAACGGCGGTATCCTCGACGTGATTCTCGACAGACTCGCGGTGCACCAAGAAAAAGCCATGAAGCTCAAGCGCGAAATCAAGACGGCAATGATCTACCCTGCCGTAGTTATTTCAGCGGCTTTTATTGTTACTTCCGTGCTACTTATCTTCGTAATTCCGACTTTCGCAGAACTTTTCGCCGACTTCGGCGCGGCTCTGCCCCTACCAACGCAGCTTGTTATTAATCTTTCAAACTTTGTAGTTGGAAATGCGATTTTGATCTTTGGTTCAATATTTGGGTCACTCTTCGCATTATTCCGCTTCGCAAAAACTCCCCGAGGAAAGGAGGTACTCCACCCCATTTTCCTTAAGCTCCCCATTTTTGGCGACATTATTCGAAAAGTAGCAGTTGCTCGCTTTACTCGAACTTTGGGCACCATGCTCAGTTCTGGCGTGCCCATCCTTGATGCTCTCAACATCTGCGCCCGCACGGCAGGCAACAAAGTTGTTGAACGCGACGTGCAGCGCGCTCGTGTTGCCATTTCTGAGGGTAAATCAATGGTAGAACCCCTCTCAGAATCTTCAGTGTTCCCCGCGATGGTGATTCAAATGATTGGCGTGGGAGAATCTACGGGTGCACTGGATGCCATGCTTCAAAAGATCGCAGATTTTTATGAAGAAGAAGTGGACAACGCCGTTGGCGCAATGAAGCAATTAATTGAGCCTCTCATGATTCTCGTCCTAGGTACGATTGTCGGAGCGCTTGTTATTGCCATGTACCTTCCCATTTTCAAAATGGGCTCGGTCGTCGGCTAAGAAGAGAGAGAGGAGCTGCGTGATTCGATCAGGGGCACAGAGCGCGTCAACAACTTCGGGAGCGAAGCTAACCTGGCTTCTCAGCGCCCGACTTGGCGTACTTCTTTTGGCCATGGTCTCCGTGCTTGGCTCCCTCGCCCTGATCGAGAGAGAGCACTACTCTGCGGCTCTGGGGCTCTTTTATCCGCTTGGCTTCTTTCTCGCTGTCGGAGTGGGAAGCTGGTGGTGGCTCAAGACCCATCGGGCCTCGGAGAGATTTACCGCGACCCAGATTGGGCTCGACATCGTGCTGGTCACAGGCATCGTCTACGTCACGGGGGGGCCAATTAGTCCCTTCCTCTTCTTGTATCTCCCCCTAGTAATGGCAGCGTCTCTGCTTCTTTCTCGAGGAGCAGCTCTCACTGCCGCCGCGGTAAGCTCTGTATCATACACTTTTCTTGCCACCGCGATGAAGACGGGATGGATTGGAACCTACACAGGGACTGATGCCGTGCAGGTGCCCTCGGGAGGACTCCTTCTGCAGTCTATTGGCCTTTGTTCGGCAATGGTTCTTATTGCGGTGGCGACAAGTTATCTGGTGCAAACGATCTCAAAACGAGACGCCACCGTTGAGGAGTCCAAGCGCGACCTCGAACGCGGACTCTCGCGCCAAAAGCAGCTTATTCAGAGCATTCCTGAAGCAATCTGCGTCGTTGATAAGAGCGGCAAAGTTTCGAGCGCGAACGCAACGGCCCTGCAACTGCTTGATAAGCCAGAGGACCAACTCGTCGGTAAGTCTCTTATTACTGTTTTACAGAGTCTGGATTCTGACTTTTCTTTCGAGCAAAATTCTGATGACTTTTACGGAGAGCTTTCCTTTGAGCGGGAAGGCGCCGCCGAGCCCACCCGCATTCGTGTACACGGGCGACCGCTTCCTATTTCTTCTCACGAGAACGGCGAAACAGGCCACCTCGTAGTCTTGAACGACATTACCAAGCTGCGCTCGATTGAAGAGCAGCTTGAGCTTCAGGACCGCATGGCGCGCCTGCTGTCGAACACGAACGAGCCGCCGCCGTCGCTGCCACGCCGCTTGGGCGATTTCATTGGCGAAAGCGTGGTGATGCAGAAGGTGTTTGGGCTAATTCAACGCGTCGCCCGCTCTGATGCGACCGTACTTGTGAACGGCGAATCCGGTACCGGTAAGGAACTCGTAGCCCGGGCCATTCATCAAGAGAGCCTCCGCGCCCGTGGGCCATTTGTCGCCGTCAACTGCGGAGCAATCCCCGAAACCTTGCTCGAAAGTGAATTCTTCGGCCACAAGAAAGGATCCTTTACGGGCGCCCAGGCGGATCATCCAGGACTTTTCCAGCGCGCGTCAGGAGGCACGCTCTTTCTTGATGAAATTGGAGAGCTGCCAGTACTCATGCAGGCAAAGCTTCTCCGTGCGATTCAAGAACGATCCATTCGGCCGGTAGGAGGAGAGCGCGACCTTCCCATGGACGTACGAATTGTGGCTGCCACGAATAGAAACTTACGCCGCGAAATTGAGTCAGGAAATTTCAGAGAAGACCTTTACTACCGCCTTAATGTTATCAGCATTAGCCTGCCGCCTCTTAAGGAACGCAAAGAGGACATACCCCTTCTTGTAAATGCAATCCTGCAGAGACTTCTCAAGCAATCGAGCAATGGGGAGGAAACGCCCACTGCGGTAATTCCACCTCAAACCATGCAATTTTTGGTGAGCTACTCGTACCCAGGCAACGTTCGAGAACTCGAGAATATAATCGAACGAGCCTTCGTGCTTGGCGGCTCGGTGATTCTTCCTGAACATCTCCCTGAGGCAGTAAGAAACTCCCCTTCCGAACTTGAGCCAGTCGGTGAAAAGAGAGCACGCGGAGACACCCAAATAATCATAGATGAATCGATACAATTTCCCGTTGACCTTGATACGGTACTGGGAGTGATTGAAAGAAGATACCTCGAGGGAGCACTCTCTCAAACGGGCGGAGCAAAGAAAAAAGCTGCTGAGCTACTTGGCATCAACTTTCGTTCCTTTCGCTATCGCCTCCAGAAGTTTGGGCTTTCGGATGCTGAGGGCTGAGGCCTTCTCAGTTCGCGCAATTTCATCAAGCATAGGCAATTCTCGTAGCATCGGCATCTTGCAGCGTTTGAGCGGCGCCGCGAGGATGCACCGCCCTACCTCGGGCCCGGCAGGGAGCCGCGTCCTCGCGCTTGTTTTTAAGCCCCTTGGGTGCCGTCTCCCGGCAGCCTTCCGCTTCGCTGGAGGCGCTGAGTTGCGCCATTTTTCAAGACAGTTCTTGCACTTAGTGAATTCTCGCATTGCGGGCATCTTGCGGCATGTGAGCGGCGCCCTACCGGACCCGTGCCAGGGCGCCACATCTTCGCGGTGCCGAACAATCCCCGACAGGGCCACCACTTCCCAAAACTGAGCCGTTTTTCGTCCCAAATGACAAAATTTGCGCCCTGTGCCGCACATTGTCACCGCAAAACTGCATCTAACCCCTTGAATTACATCTTTCCGAAAAAACTCTAAACCTTTTTTGGCTGGCATCCGACTTGCTCAGTACAGACAGACGGGAACGCTGCGGTAGCCTGCGCTCGGTTTAGAGCAGATGGCCCCCAACGCGTTTCGCCGGGAACACCGGGAAACTGGGGCCGGACGGGTAAGCGAAGCAACCTATTGAGAGGCTGCCAAGTCGTACCAAAAGGTTTTCGGTTCTTAACGTAATAGTAGGTAGGAGAAATTAATCATGAAGAGAATGACGAAAGACGCTGGTTTTACCCTCATTGAGTTGCTCGTAGTTGTTGCCATCATCGGCATCTTGGCTGCGATTGCTATTCCTCAGTTCGCTGAATATCGTGCTCGTGGATTTGACTCTCGTGCGCTTAGCGATCTCCGAAATGCAGCTACCGCCGAAGAGGCTTATTTCGCTGATAACGAAGTGTACAGGACCTGTGCGAACGCTACTGACTGTGCGACCGACCTTCCTGGCTTCACCGCCTCCCTTGGCGTAGTAGTTGCCATGGCAGCTGTTGCTCCTAGCGGAACCACTCCTGCTAGCTTCACTGGTCAGTCTTCACATCCTCAGGGCTCTGTGAATGGTACTGATGCCTGCTACAACTGGGACAACTCAGCTGGTGGTCTTGAAGCATCACGCGCTTGCTAATCTGATAGGCTAGCAAGATAGAACACGAAAGAGCGGGCTTCGGCCCGCTCTTTTTTTGCTTAAAAATGAAACGGCATTGGCGGGTTGGTGTAGTAAAACAACCACTAAGAACACAGAGACCACTAAGGAGCCTCTGAAAAAGTCCTCCTTCGTGCTCTTCGCGACCTTCGCGTTAAACCCAAACTTTGCGGCTGCGCGATATATTGAGAGATAACACGAAGGGGAAAAAGAAGCTTTTCAGAGGCTCCCAAAGGGGAAGACTGAATTGTCTCACTGCCACGAATTTGCAAATGCGGATAGCCCCTCCCGCCCTCTCCTGCTAAAACATCCCCAAGCGATTTTATCATGCTCCGAGCGTTTACCATACTTGGGCTTTCGGCCGGCTTTCTCTTCCTTTGCTTACTCTCGGCATCACGCCTCGAGAGCGCCCATGCGCGTCATTCTCAAGACGAGCAGCAGCTCGCAGAGTCTCTGTACTTGCCGCAAGCGGGCGCCGTTGCCGCTGCCAGCTTTGGCTACAAAAACGCACTTGCTCACCTACTCTGGTTTAAAACGATTAGTTATTTCGGGAAGGAATATCGGGGCTCTAAAAACTACCGCTGGCTTAGCCACATGTGCGAACTGGTAGTCGGCCTTTCTCCGCGTTCGGAGCATGTCTATCGCTTCTGCGGAACCATGCTGGCGTGGGAAGGAAATCAACCTGAGCTAAGCATTAGAATTCTGGACAAAGCAGTGAACCAGTTTCCCGAGAACTGGTACTTTCTCTATCTTCGGGGCTTTACCTTCATTTACTTTTTGCAGAATGAAGAAAGAGGGAACGCGGATATTATCGCTGCTGCCCAAAAGCCTGGAGCGCATCCTATTGTAATGAGACTTGCGGCGAAGAAACTTTCCGCGAGTCACAGCCCGGAAGCGGCAATTTCCTTCCTCCAAGGCGCGATAAGAATGACGGAGGACAGAGCAGCGCGGTCTGCCCTGCAAAGCAGGCTTACTGAAGCCTATTACGAACTGGGATTTGAACTGATAGAAAGAGCGATCCAAAAGTTCCGCGCCTCTGAGGGCATACTCCCTCGCTCCCTAGAGGAGCTTGAGGGGAAGGGGCTAATTCCCCAAGAATTGTCCCGAGAACACTATAAAGATCCCTTTGGTGGCAGGTATCAGCTCGACCCCTTAACTGGCACGGTGACAAGTTCAAGCGGAAAACCCCGAAATAGCGTGTCGTGGAATAAGCCTCACGCACCGGCGGGGAAGGCTCCCTCGTCCCCTGCTCCAGCGGAGAACTAAGGTATCTCTGTAAAGTCCGCTCAGTGAACTCTGTGCCCTCTGTGGTTTTTACACAATTTAAATCAACCACAGAGGGCACAGAGTTCACTGAGAAAAAACAATATGGCGATGTTTCTCAGAGGTTCCATAAGAGCCCCCTGGATTGATCCACAAAATGACTTCTTCTCTCATCTTTAATCGTAATATCATTCGCCCCATGAAGCACCCACTCTCTGTGCCACAGTGGATTTCTATTCAGTGGAGTTCTATTGACACATGACCGAGTCCTTAGCTCTTGAAATTAGCTCGCTCTCCTACACCTACACCGAGGAGTGGACCCGTAAGACGCGTCAGGCCCTAAAGGAGGTGACTCTGGAGGTGAGGGAGGGAGAAGCGTTTGGCTTTCTTGGACACAACGGCGCAGGTAAAACGACTGCAATCAAGGCTATTTTAAACCTGATTGCGCCGCAGAAAGGCAGCATTAAGATCTTTGGCGAGTCCTCAAAGTCGCCGCGCGCCAGAAGGCAGATAGGCTACTTACCTGAGCAGCCCTATTTCTATGACTATCTGAGCGTACAGGAAACCGTAGAGCTCTACGCCTGCCTTGCTGAGGTGCCGCGCGACGTGCGCTCCCGCACCGTAGCTCAAACTCTTGAGAGAGTGGGTCTCGCCGAACGTGGGAAAGTGCGAATGCGCACGCTCTCCAAAGGCCTGACCCAGCGCGTCGCACTGGCCCAAGCCATAGTAGCAAAACCAAAGCTTCTCATTCTTGATGAGCCTTTCTCTGGCCTTGACCCACTGGGGAGAAGGGAGTTTCGAACTATTCTCTCCGAACTCAAGTCGGGGGGCGCCACCATTTTTATGTCGTCCCACATTCTAAGCGACGTAGAGTTCTTATGTGACCGCGCCTCAATTATGGTAAACGGCGCGCTTCGAGGGGTATTCGATCTCCATGAGCGCCCCGCTGCTCTTTCAGGAACCGAGTTCGAACTCACCATCCAATCTTCTAAGGACGCCTCATCCATCGCGGGAGACGCGAACAGCCGCTATGAACGCTCTGGCACGCTTCAGCGTTTCCGCTTTTCTGACCGCACTGGCGCAGAGCGCGCCTTGCACGCGGCTTTAACGCAAGGACTTGCCATCGAGTCTTATGAAAGAAGGCAAATTTCGCTCGAAGAACTCTTCATGCAAATAGTCTCAGATTCAGGGGGTACCGCGGCAACTCAATCGAAACTAGAATCACCTACCGGAACAGCTCATAGCGCTCCACGCTCATAACTCCCTTGCCGACGCCATGGAAAAGGTCTTTGCAATCACTCTCACTACCTACCGGGAACTTGTAAGAAGCAAGGTGCTCTATGCGGTCTTCTTCTTTGTCGCGGCACTGACACTCGTCGCTTCTGCGTTTGGATCGGTAACCATCGGAGATCAAATACTCGTCATTAAAGATTTCGGGCTCTTCAGCATCTCGCTTTGCAGTATCTCCTTTTCGACGATTGCAGGTGCGACCCTCCTCAAAAAAGAGCTCGAGAGGAAAACGATCTATAACATCCTCGCTAAGCCCGTTGAGCGCTGGCAGTTTGTACTCGGAAAGTTCTCTGGAATGACTCTCACCATTGGACTTACCATGCTGCTTATGATGGCCGGGCTTGAGACCTATCTTTTTTTGTTTCAGGGTCAGTTCGACGGGAGCCTCTGGCTAGCCCTCTATTTTTATTTTCTTGAAGTCCTGATTATCTGCGCGGCGAGCATCTTCTTCTCTAGCATCGTGGTGACCCCCCTTCTGAGTGGTCTTTTCACCTTTGGCCTCTTTTTAGCGGGCAGATCGGTAGAGTATCTACTTTATTTTATTCAGGAAGGAACTCTTTCGGGGGTTGCTGCATCAATTTGTAAGGGGGCGTATGCCCTGCTGCCACACCTCTCGAAGCTACAAGTCGGAAACGAGATTGTGTTTGGTCAGCTCCCACCCCTCGCTTACGCGGGGTGGTGTGGTCTCTATGCAACTTCGTATGCGGGGATATTGCTTCTTCTCTCCGTGTTCTTTTTCCGGCGCAAGGAGTTTAACTAAATGAATCCTGAATCCAAAAAATTTCTCTACGAGCTTCTTGAAACCCCCTCACCCACTGGGTTTGAGCAGCGCATACAGCGTGTCGTTCGTGCCCACATGAAAAAGTACGCCGATACCATCGAGACCGATCTCCACGGCAATGTGATTGTTGGCATTAACACCAAAGCCTCTCGCAAAGTCATGTTGGCTGGACACTGCGACCAGATCGGCATGATGGTGAAACACATCTCAAAAGAGGGCTTTCTCTACCTTGGGGCTCTTGGCGGAATCGATGCGGGAGTTCTCCACGGCGCCCACGTTTCTATTCACTCCGAATCAGGGCAGGTGAATGGAGTGTTCGGACGAAAACCAATTCATATGCAAACCAGCGATGAGCGCGATCGCTTAAAGCTAGACCTCGACAAAATGTGGGTCGATATCGGAGCTACGTCTCAGAAAGACGCCGAGAAGCGCGTGAAGATCGGCGACCCCGCAACTTTTAAACTTGGGGTGACGGAGCTCTCCTCTGACCTTATCTGTTCCCCAGGCCTCGATGACAAAGTTGGTTTATTTATTGCCATGGAAGCCCTCAAGCTCTGCGTAAAATCAAAGCTCAACGTTGCGCTCTACGCAGTCAGTACCGTGCAAGAGGAAGTAGGCCTGCGCGGCGCTCGCACCGCTGCCTATGCAATAGATCCTGAAGTCGGAATTGCGATTGATGTCACCTTTGCGTCAGACAATCCAGGCAATGACAACCCACGCGCCGTGCCCTGCAAACTAGGCGGAGGGCCCTGCATTTCTCGTGGACCAAACGTCAACCCAATCGTAGAAAAGATGCTCCTCGCGAGCGCCAAGAAGGCAAAAATTCCGGCGCAAGCGGCCCCCTCTGCAAAGCTTTTGGGTAACGATGCGAACGCTATTCAAGTCTCCAAACGTGGCGTAGCGGCAGGCAGCATTGGAATTCCGAATCGCTACATGCATACCCAAGTTGAGGTTTGCCACCTAAAAGATCTCGAGAACTCAGCGAAACTTCTCGCGCAGTTCACCAAAGACATTACGCCAAAGACTGATTTTAGGCCGATGTAAGAAGCCTGGAAGGACGCCGTGTCCTCACGGCGCTCCTTACCATCGAATTTTGAGGCAATGCTCGTTGTCAACTTTCACGCACGCTTTGTTGGGGAATCTCTGAAAAACCTCGATATTTTATTTTTCTCTCTGTGAGCTCTGTGTCCTCTGTGGTTTGTCAATAATTTAAATCAACCACAGAGGGCGCAGAGTTCACAGAGTGGGCTTTTTCAGAAGCTCCCGAGGAAGAGCAGCGCCCTGCCCCCCCCCCTCCCTCAGTTGAACCATCAGCCCCTGTTCCCAAATCTTTCCGCATGGGAAACTGACTCCCCAGTGCAAGATTCACAGGATCTACTATGAGAGGAATGTTAAAGCGTTTCATGGCTACAGAATCTTCTAGTGGCATTTTACTTCTCATCGTAACGGCGCTCGCCCTAGTTGCCGAAAACAGCGCGCTTCGAGAAGCCTATCACCACTTCCTTCACCTCCCGCTTGGAATAAGCGCCGGCTCCTTCACTCTCCAGAAAGGCCTGAGCCACTGGATCAATGATGGTTTGATGGTGATCTTCTTTTTTCTAGTCGGGATGGAGATTAAGCGAGAAATTCTGCAAGGGCACCTCTCAACCAGAGAACAACTGCTTCTCCCCCTTATAGCTGCCGTCGGCGGAATGGTAGTGCCTGCGTTTATCTTCTTTCTATTCGATCACACGAGCGACTATGCGCTCAAGGGCTGGGCCATTCCTTCAGCGACCGATATTGCCTTCGCGATTGGGGTACTCAGCCTGCTTGGAAAGAGGGTTCCAACCTCCCTTAAGGTTTTCCTTACCGCGCTTGCAGTCATAGACGACATGGGCGCGGTTCTGATCATTGCGCTATTCTACAGCGAAGGGATTTCCTTGCCCCTCCTGCTCGGCGCTGCGGCAGTTCTTGTCGCACTTTACTTCCTTAATAAGCGAGGGGTGCGAGCGCTTATTCCCTACCTCTTGCTCGGGGTGGTGCTTTGGCTTTTCACTCTAGGCTCAGGAATCCACGCCACTATCGCAGGAGTTTTGCTTGCACTCACCATCCCTCTTAGAACACCCGCTTCCGCCGGGACGCCCCCGCTACTGAAGTTAGAGCACGCGATTCACCCCTACGTTGCCTTTGGCATCATGCCTCTTTTTGCGTTTGCAAACGCGGGGCTGCCACTAGAGGGCCTCTCCTTTGCTCGGCTCCTAGAGCCAGTTCCGGCAGGAATCGCCGCGGGTCTTTTCTTCGGAAAACAGATTGGTGTGTATCTCTCCGCGCTCTGCGCGATAAAGTTAAAGCTCGGGAAAATGCCCGCGGGCGCCACGTGGGCCCAGCTTTATGGAGTTTCCATTCTTGCAGGAATTGGCTTTACCATGAGTCTCTTTATTGGTTCGCTCGCCTACAAGGAGGAGAGCTACCTGATTGCAACACGTCTGGGCGTCTTGAGCGGCTCTCTGCTCTCCGCAGTTTTTGGCCTCCTTGTCCTGCGTTTGGTGAGTAGGAGCAAGTAGTCTCTTGGAGGATAGGTAACCTAGGGAACCTCTGAATAAGTCCTCTCTGTGAACTCTGTGCCCTCTGTGGTTTTTCAACAATTTAAATCAACCACAGAGGGCACGGAGTTCACAGAGAGAAAATAAAATAGCGATATTTTTCAGAGATTCCCTAGGAGTCTGCCCCGTAGAAAATTCTCACCACTACATGTTGAGGTGGCAACGGGACAACCTACCTACGGATTGTGTCCAAATTGAAGTTCTATGTTTCTACGGGACACGCTCCTAGCTACGCTTCTCTGCCTGAAGGGCAAGGAGCGCGTTCTTTTGCTCATCCGTAAGAGCCGGACCAATTGCTTCAAACAAGGCCTTATCGGACTCAGTTTTTATCTCTGTGTTGAGCTGCTTGATAGCTTCATATTGCTGCTTAAGCTGTTCTTTCGCTTCGTCGCCACCCATGTGATTCGCCATCGCTTCGCGCATCACCACACGCACCTGTGCGCTCTTTGGTCGAATCGAAAGCTCTATCTGCGCAAGCGCTTCGCGGACCTGCACTTCTTGTTCGGGAGAAAGCGAAAGCTTGCGGGCAAGGACAATTGCCTGAGAGTTGATGCGCTCAGTTCGCTCACGCTCTTCGGCCTGCACTTGCTTCTCACGGTACACGCGGGCGACCTCAGCACCTAAAACTTTCTCCATAAGTCCCATGCGAGCGTCGTCACTAGTCCCCACTGTCGTCCCTAACTCGCTCTTATAGGCCTGAGACAGCGCCTCCTTTTGCTCGGGGGTGAGCGCAAGATCCTCCTCTACCTCCTCAACAAACTGCTGGGCGCGCCAAAGAGCAGAGCGCTCCGCTCTTTCTTCGGGGGCTCTCTGCCCGCCCAAAGGCGCCGCAGGCATCAATGCCTGAGCAACACTGGCTCCCCCAGTGGAAGCTAAAGACAACTCCGACTTGGATTCTAGGCTTTTGGTCAGACTCCTGTGGCTATCCTGCAAATTTTTTAGCTGCTCACGAGCCGTGGCAAGCTCGCTTTCAAGCCCCGCAATCACATTTTCTTGGTGTTTGAGACCCGAATACATCTGCGCGTATAGCGCGAGGACAAGGACCAAGAATCCGGCAAGACCAATTACAAAAGGACGTTTCATGGACCTAGTATCTCCTAGGAGAGATTCCCTTTAAAGAGTTCTCTTTCACCCTCTCCCTCTGCTACAAGAATCCTTATGACTCTTCCAAATCCAGAGTATTTCTTCACCGATGGCACCACCCTCCCCATGGGTGCACTTTTCTGCATTGGCCGCAATTACCGCGAACATGCGGCCGAAATGAACGCCGAGGTCCCAAAAGAGCCTCTCGTTTTTCTTAAACCAAATTCGGCATATCTTCCTTCAGGCTCTGTGCTCGCACTGCCGTCCTTCTCCGCGCTCGTCCATCATGAAGTAGAGCTCGTCATCGTGATTGGGGAAGAGGCGGTCGACATCCCTGAATCTTCTGCATTTCGCCACATAGCGGGAGTCGCCGTGGGGCTAGATCTCACCTTGAGAGACCTACAGGACACCGCAAAGAAAAAGGGCGAGCCCTGGGCCGTCGCAAAGGGCTTTCGGGGGTCCGCACCTCTCTCAAAAGTCGTGCCCTTCCGCGAAGTACATGACCTTTCCAGCCTGACTGTTGCACTTACTCAAAATGGGACACTTCGCCAGCGCGGCGCTGTTTCTGAAATGGAGAGGTCCATTCCGAATCTTATTTGTTATCTGAGCAAAGTCTTCGGATTGCGGCGTGGGGACTGTATTTTCACAGGCACGCCCAAAGGCGTCGGGCCAGTTCGATCCGGAGATACTCTTCGCGCCGAAATTGAAGGCTTAGTCTCCCTCGATATTCAGGTCGCCTAAACGTGCAAGCGACTTCCCTCGCTCCATGAAAAGGATATATTCTCGCGGCAAATAAGCGCACTCTCAGCCACAACACGCAGAATCCCTCTGGAGACATGTCTCATGAAGCACACCTTTACCGCCCACCCCTGGCACGGCGTATCACTTGGCAACAAGGCACCAGACGAGGTAACTGCATTTATCGAGATTGTTCCCACCGACGTGGTGAAATACGAGATAGAGAAAGAAAGTGGCCTGATGAAGGTCGATAGGCCCAATAAGTTCTCAAGTCAGTGCCCCATGCTCTACGGCTTTCTTCCGCAGACCTATTGCGGAACGCACATTGGCAATTACTGCTCCGCGAAGACGGGCAGAAGCGGTATCAGCGGGGACGGAGATCCTTTGGACATTTGCGTGCTCGCTGAGCGTCCCATTCAGCACGGTGGGGTTCTTATCACCGCGGTCCCGATTGGAGGATTACGCCTCATCGATCGTGATCAAGCAGATGACAAAATAATTGCCGTGCTGCATCAAGACGGTGTCTACGGCACCTGGTCCGACATCGGCGCCTGCCCTTCGAATCTGCTCGATCGTCTTCAGCACTACTTTTTAACCTACAAAGAAATGCCAGGGGGCGGGGCGCGCAAAGTCGAAATTGCCGCCATATACGGGGCAGCCGAGGCACGCCAAGTAATCCTTGAGAGTATTCGCGATTACAAAGAGAGCTTTGGAAAGCCCTAAGATCGAATCTCTATGACCCCCTCCTCCCTTCGTGTTCTCTGTGGTCTTAGTGGTTGTCTCCATAAAGAACCACTAAGACCACAGAGAACACAAAAAGGGGGGAGGCTCACGGAGCTTTGAGCTCTCACGCGGAACATGATTTACTCCCCCCATGCGCAAGCTCCTCATTCCCGTTCTCATTTCTCTAGGCAGCATGCTCCTTGCACTCGGCGTGGGCGAGATCGCAGTTCGAGCATTGAGCTCCACTCAGAAAGAGACAAAGAACCCGTATCTCAAGGAGCGGCCTCGACTATTTGTGATGCCAAAGCATGCGCTCTCCACACAAGAGAAAGGCTCCCTACAGGATAGAGGCTATGACGCGCAGAAACCTGCCGGGGTATTTAGGATCGCAGTTGTCGGAGATTCGTTTTCGTTTGCGCCGCAAATGCAATACGACGACAGCTTCTCTAAACGCCTCGAACGTCTATTAAACGCGAACGCTACAGATTCGCCCAAGAATGCTCGAGCTGAAGTTATCAATCTTGGAGTTCCAGGCTATTCAACTTTCAACGAGGTGAGAACAGTAGAGGAAGCCTTGCGGCTCTCACCTGACTTACTGCTTCTACAAATTACCTTGAATGACGCCCAGCTTCGCCCGTTCAATATGGAGCCTGTTGAGTTCCAACGAAAATTTGGCAAGGTGCCCTTAGATTATGAAGGCTCGTGGATTCTTCGCCACTCGCGTCTTGCCCGTGTCATCGCCGAACGACTTCACAACCAGCAATCAGTTCAAGCCTACATTCAGTACCACTACGATCTTTTCTCAAACCCAGAGTCCGGAGAGAGCTTCAGGTCCGCTCTCGACAAAATTAAAGCGCGCGTCTCTGGGAACTCCGAACAGAGAAAGGGGCCCCGCCTGGTTGCCGTGATATTCCCGCTCTTTGATTTTCCACTCAACGACTCGTATCCATTTCTCGAATTACACAAGTCGATTGGATCGCTTCTTAAGGAACGAGGCATTCCGTATCTCGACCTCTTTTCACGCTTCAAAGGGCTTCCCGTAGAGAGACTTCAACTTATCCCGGGAAGGGATAGTCATCCGAATGAAATCGCTCACAGGATCGCCTCTGAGCAACTGCTCACGTGGCTCGTAAGGAGGAAACTAATTCCCTCCGAGCTTGTGCCGGAGCGGGTGTATCTAAGGCGAGACCACATCAAGGAACCGGTGGCGGTCCTACCTTTTGAAGCCAAGAAGAAGAAGAAGAAGAAGACTCGCAACGAGTCTGTTCCTTAGAAGATACCCCCAACTTTCTACGCGGTCACTTTCTACGCGGTCACTTTCTCCGCCGCGCATCGATCTCACTCATAATTTTGCGAGCAGAAGGAGTGTCAATTTTACGAAGTGCGTATGCCGCAGCGCTCTGCACCCCAGTGTTCTCGTCATAGAGAAGCTCTGAAAGCCTCTGCACTGCCGGCTCAGCCTTACTACCACACCGGGCAAGCTGCCAGGCTGCAGTGCTGCGCTCCTTTGCGTTCGAGCTATATAGATCGGGAGTGAGGGTTGCGACTTCCTCACTACCGCAGCAGCCAGAAGCAATAAGGAGCGCCAAGAGAATGAAGAGAGGCTTACTTGCCATAGCGGTTACCCTTGTAGTCCGACTTTCGCCGTCATCCCTCACATGATGTCCGCATCAAGAACAGGCTAAGGGTGCCTTCGGACAGCGCGAAGCCAAGAAGAAGAGGCAAAATTCTATCTTGGCTCTGCTTCCTTAATTGCGACGTGCGCCATAGCTTACTACACTCAGTCACAGTTATGTCAGAAGCCTCCTTATCTCAACCCCCTGGTGGACATCGTCCCGACCGTAAGCTTTCGGCTGGCCTTACCATGGCCGCTTTGGGCATCGTTTTTGGTGACATTGGAACAAGTCCCCTCTACGCACTTCGCGAGTGCTTCTCGCCTCCCCATGGCGTGAGCCTTACAGAAGCGAACATTCTTGGCGTATTGTCGCTCGTGTTTTGGTCGCTGACTCTGGTTGTTTCCATAAAATACCTTCTTTATGTCATGCGAGCAGACAATCGTGGAGAAGGCGGCGTCCTTGCACTCATGGCATTGGCACAGCCTCATCACGCCCTCATCTCAGGCACAGCGAAGCAATCACTTGTATTTATTGGCATTTTTGGGGCTGCGCTGCTTTTTGGTGACGGCGTTATCACGCCAGCTATCTCTGTGCTCAGTGCGATGGAAGGTCTCAACGTGGCAACCCCACTCTTTGAGCCCTATGTCATTCCAGCCACAGTTGCGGTCCTAATCGGGCTATTCATGATTCAGAGCAAGGGAACGGGGAAGATTGGCTCTTTCTTTGGGCCAATCATCTTGCTTTGGTTCCTCGCACTTGGGCTTCTTGGTGTCCGCGCCCTGGCTCAAGCTCCCGAGGTACTTGGCGCGATTAGCCCGCTCCACGCGCTTTCGTTTTTCCAAACCAATTCGTGGCATGGATTCCTCGTGCTGGGATCGGTCTTTCTTGTCGTGACGGGAGGAGAAGCGCTTTATGCTGACATGGGCCACTTCGGATCGCGCCCGATCCGCGTAGCATGGTTCACTATCGTGCTTCCTGGGCTGCTGCTTAATTACTTCGGGCAAGGGGCTCTCCTGCTCAAGGACCCCTCGGCGATTAGCAACCCCTTCTATCGCCTGTGCCCGGAAGGACTGCTCTATCCCATGATTGCACTTGCGACCATGGCTACCGTGATTGCCTCACAGGCGCTTATCTCGGGCGCCTTTTCTCTTACGAGCCAGGCGATAAAGTTAGGGCTTCTTCCACGCATGATGATTAAACACACATCTCGCGAGGAAATCGGGCAAATCTACGTATCGCGTATCAACTGGGCTCTTCTGCTTTGCACCCTCTGGCTCGTGCTTGAATTTAGAACTTCGAGCAACCTCGCCTCAGCTTACGGAATGGCAGTTTCTACGACCATGGTGATTACCACGGTGCTAATCTATTTCGTTACTCAAAAACTTTGGAAGTGGAACAAACTCGTCTCACTTACCATCACCGGCTTTTTCCTCATCATCGAGCTCGCGTTTCTTGGAGCCAACGCGGTTAAGATCCTAGACGGAGGATGGGTTCCTCTGGTAATGGCGGGCTTCGTATTTACGCTCATGGCCACGTGGAGAAGAGGCAGGCAGATCCTTGCTGAGCGTCTCAGAGAAAAACTACCGCCATTCGACGTTTTTATCCACGAGATTCCTGAGATGACTCCCCTGCGCGTACCTGGAGTCGCCGTTTACATGAACTCACACCGCGACATCACACCTCCTGCGCTCCTTTACAACCTTAAGCACAACAAAGTTGTGCACGAACTCATTATCGTGGCGATTGTCGTGGTTGAAGAAGTTCCGTACGTGTCCCCAGTGCGGCGGCTTGAAGTAGAGTCCCTAGGAAGAGAAATTTATCGCGTAACTATCCATTACGGATTTATGGATTCTCAGGATATTCCAAGGGCGCTCGCGCTCTGCAAAGCTCACGAACTCGATGTTGATCTCTCGAACGCGACCTATTTCTTCGGAAGAGAATCGCTGCTCGCAACTCCAAGACCAGGTATGGCGATTTGGCGTGAGAACCTTTTCTCAACCATGTCCCAAAATGCCCAAAAAGCTTCACGCTTCTTTAAAATCCGAGCAGACCAAGTAATTGAAATTGGCTTCGAAGTCGAACTCTAACTGCATGGGCTCACTTTTCTGTAATACGGCATCCCTTCAGGCACACGAGAAAAGGCCGCTCTCATAGCTCCAATAATTTCAGTCGGTTACACGAAGAAAAAGGGGTCTGGCACTCCTCGAATTCCGTCGCTGGGGCTCCGCCTCAATAGCCAAACTTAGCCTCTCATGATATCCACGCAAGGTAGTTGTTTGGAGCGCGCAGTTGAATAATTTACCAGGTCCAAGTCTCCCCCCTGAGGACCGCCCTCCCGATCTCAACAGATCCCCCCAAGCAAATTCGCTCGAACGCCTAAGCCAGGCCGTATCTCAGGCGGTGCGGCATCCTACGCGTAGGCTTACCCCTGTAACTGACGTCCACGATCTCGGAACGATCCACACTGCCATCGACGAAAAACTGGGGCTCGATTCACGGGACTCCTCGCGTCAGCTTTCATCCATCCTTCTCAGCGCAGCAGTCACCACAGAGACTAAGAAAGGCTACGCCTTTGTGCGTATTGCTGACCCCCAAACAGGTCAGGCGATGTACCCCACCTCAAGAGTCGGAGGATTTCGCCCCCTCCCACCTGGTCAAGAATGTGCGGTCGTGTTTCCCATCTCATTTCTAGATGAAGAAAGCTCTCCGCCGAACGACGGACCAGCATCCCTGCTCATGGATCCATTCACTTTTGAGCAGCAATTCGCGGCCATGATAGCGGGTGATTACGAGGGGCCACTCGCTGAGGATATTCAGCATCGCGCGCACGCCAGCTTAGGGTCTGGTCCGCGCAAACCAGAGCTTGTCTCAATCGAACGTGTGTTTCCGCCTTGTGGGCACCCAGGAGACTATAGCTTTCTCGCCACAACTTCCCACGGCGAGCGATTCTTTGGGCGACTCTCCGAAAGTAGCATGACACACGTGTGGATGATTCGAGAGTTCGTACATTATCAATTCGGCATATACGGCCACAAGGCCGGGTTCTCGGGAGCAGAGGGCATAGATCACGGTCTCGTCAAGGGAACTGCGAGGCACTTTGAGAGCGACGGGTTCGAATCAACCATATTGGAAGAGGACTCAATTGTCCGAGATTATCTAGGGCAAGTGCAGCGAAACTTTGAGAACTCTACCCAAGGCAGCTTTGCCTCTAAGGGGTGGAGCATATCAGGAAAACTCCTCGGTTTTGATAAAACGCAACAAGCCCCAATGTGGTTGTTGTTATGCAGTATCAGCGATAAGGAGGGCCGCTACCTACTGCCCTCGACAACGAGTTGCCGAGTGCTGCGTAGCCAAGAATTCGCCGGTTTTGTTGTTTCGATCTACCCCAACAGCACTCGCCACCATCCTGGCGGAACACGTGAGTTTCTTGAACTTCGAGCTTTTATACTTCCCGAAGAGACTACGGAGCTTGCAATCACCGAACTTGCGCTTAGACCTAAGGAAGCACTTCTTTCGGAACCACTGCGGCGGCGCGTCGTTCGCGACTTGCTCGATCGTCAATTGCTCTCAAAGAAAAAGTCCCGCAAGTTTGAGTTAGATAAAATTGGGACTGCTTTCTGCGGCAGTGACGGATCGGACGATTTTTATGCCGTCTGCTGCAAACATCGCCTCGGTGAAACCATCCTCGTTTTGAGGCGGAAGCTGTCGAGCGGGGGAATTCTGCACGGGGATGATTATACGATTTGGGGCTTTGCACCCAAGAGAAATTGCAGCGTCCCCCAGTGGTAGAAAGAGCCGTGCTGCCAACGGCTAATTTTCCGGGAGCAGATTCGTAAACGGCTGTAGGGAAGAAAGGTTGCCAGTACAATAGGATTCAACCATAGGACCAAGTTCTGAATCGACATAATCCTGCATTGCTCCATAGTAGGAATTCTGCAGCGCCGCGGACTCAGCTCCCCAAATCGCTACATGCTGAGCACCAAGCATCATCGGATAAATGAGTTGCAGAAATAGCTCTGGTTTCCTAACCAACGTATAACGCTCCGAGGGGTCTGCGGAGTTATGATATCTTGGCCAGGCATACGCCATTACGGGCTTGCCCCCCGCGAGCGTAGCGAGTCGCTGCGCCTCTGTTATGTTTTCATAAACATACTGACGATTACGCTCGAACCATTGAATTCCATTGGGAGGCGCACCACCACCAGGAGGCATAGCGAGAGGGTTCCCCAACTCGTCCACCGCGCTACTGTAGAACTGATAAATGCTCGCAACCACCATGCCGGCTTCTTGGTGTAGTTGGAGAATTCTATCATTTATCGCCCTATGGGCTGGGCCATATGAGGAAGCGTAGCCATCCCAGTAGTGCCTCATGACCACATCATAAAAGCCGACTTTCGCACGTGGCCGAACTTGTTGAATCACGCGTTGCGTCTCTAGATAAAACTCGAGGCCTTTCTCCTCCCACTGCAGTCGTGCCTCGGCTAACGCCTCATCATCGCTCAGTTCGGGGTGCATGAGCTTCACGTCCGCTACGGCTCTGTCGCGATACAAGCTGCTATTGAGTTCCCACTGCGCCCACCAGATCTCCCAATCGGGAACGAGATAACCGTCAAAGTTTGGGTCTGGAATAAAATTCTGAATGTCGCGGGCTAAATTGCTTTTGTGAAGTTCTAGATTACCGTTAATCGGAGTTCCGCCATTGACGATGAGCTTCTCCCCCTCATCGACATAGGGAATTTGTAGCCAGTCTAATTTTGAGCGTTGCTGCTGCGTATCATTCACTATCTGAGGAAGGGCGCCATTCCACCCAAGGTTAACTACATGAGCACGGTTTTCTCTGAGGTGAGACGCCGCGGTTAGGGAAAGCGCTGGCATATCTTGACTCGTGTACACCTGCCACAAAAGCTTGTCGCCGGCGCAGTTCTCTATAGGAGTAGGCGTCGGGGTAGGAGTCGGGGTAGGAGTCGGGGTAGGAGTAGAAGTTGGCGTCGCGGTAAAGGTGGGCGTTGGAGACGAAATCGGGGCTTGGGGCGGAGTGGCTTCTGGAGTCGGTGTGGCGGCAGGCTGCCCTTGGCACTGCTGAACCACAATCTTTGCAGCGGCGAGCGCACGTTTTTGAGAGCGGCTCGCGCTCTTCATTGCCTCGTTAATTTTTTTTATTACGCGTCGCCGCGCGGTGGGTTTAAAGTTTTTTCCCTGCCTGAGGTGAAGTCCCTTTTCGCCAAGCGCGCAGTAAAGCCGTCCGCCAACAAGACGTTCAACTCGGGCTCCAATCTCGAGACGAGTGGGACTAATGAGGGATGGAGAGGCAAAGGCCCGGCGCGTCTCGCCGCCCCAGAAAACTGTCGCCAGGACAATAAAAAATGAGATTAGCTTCGATGAATTCACAGAAAACATGTCCCCCGGCCTTAACGTTCCCGTGCGTCTATCCAAGCGCGGAGAGAAATATTTCTCCTAAGAAAAACTTGGATCTGGTGACCAAACTGTTGAAATCACGCGAGCACGGGGGCGTCTTTCCTCTTAGACCTGTGCATGTGCACGATTCATGCCGCGAAAAAGCTTGCCAATTTGAAGGCGCGTTACCAGGGAAAGGGGGGACGCAACTCCTTGTAATTCTTTATCTCTAGGGCAGCCTAGATTTCCCAGAGAATTCAAAATGGAGGCGCGCAGGAATTGCACCTGGCTTAAGCAGCGCGCGCAGAACAATCCACACATCAATCAATAAGCTGTGGCGAGCGTCTCGCCTTAAGGATTGTGCCATGCCAGGTTCTGCAGAATTCAACCCACTCAACACCAATAGAAACGGCAGACCGATTCCTGTGGAGCGCCAAACCTCCCCTGAAGCTCGGGAGACAAGAGACCCGCTCGGGCGCTTAGGCGGCGTTAGCCGAGAGGCTGGTGGACCGGCACCGAAGCAAGACAGCATCATAGACCGCCTTTCGAGATCCATCGGGCTCGGCGCTACTCCCTTGGGATCAACGCCTCCCATTGCTCCCCCACTTAAAACGTCACGCGACCAACCTGCGACGCTCGCGGATCGAGTGCTCGGCGGTACGCCTCCCATTGCGCCTTCGCCAAGCGAGAGAGTGAACTCATCTACCATCATCGCCGACCAGCTCGGACGAATCACTGACGAAGCACTGATTCAGGGAGCCTCTCTCGCCTGCAGCTTGATTGGCTTCGACCGGCTCCCGAAGGGGCTACGAGACTACGTCCCCGTCTACCGCACCGCCCACGCAAAACACGAAGGGCAAAACGATCAGCTTGGGATGCAGCACTGGTCAATCAACAAAAGATCAACCTCTGACGGCATCCTGAACGGACGCACTGACGGCTCCGAGGATTCAGTACTGCAGAGATCTACGGTCGGCCAACTTGACCGAGCAGCAAAACGCGCAGGCGGAGAAATAGAATTCATCAACGAAAAGTATGAGACTCGAGATCCGGATGAGCTTCTCTTCCGTTCGGCTAAAACCCCAGAAGGAAAGGTGGACAAGCAATTTAGACTTGAGCCGGAAAAGGACTACACAGTCTTACGAAGAGTCCCTGCTCGCGGGGGAAATGTTGAGGAAGAGACCACTCATGCGGCACCTGAAAAAGTCCCTACGGCGGAACACCCTAGCCCGAGGCCACACGAAGCTGAACGAACGAACCGCAACGGTAAAATATTAGAGCGCGTGCTTCGAGAAATTGCTGGAGAAGACACAGACCTGAGTGGCGAAAAGCCATATGACCCTCCGCCACCGCCCAGACACGCCCCTCCCGTAAGGAAGCTTCCCGAGTACACGGGCACACCCGAACAGGACAGGCAGGATGAAGTTAGAGCGAGGGAAAGGGAGCATAATCCTCCGGCCTATCGCGCGCCCCGGCGCAGTAGGTAGCGCGCCTCTGACCCCGAGGTCCGTCTCGTAGAATTGAAATACACAGCAGCAATCAATGCGGCCAGGGGATTACCGGCAAAGACCGATCAATGTCTGCCTTGAGTCTTCGCGATCATTTCCACGAGCCCCTTACGTTCGGCACTCACACCTGAAACCGAAGCTTAAAGGCGAGCATGGCACTCGCGTAAAGAACCATCGCCGATAAGACAAGGTGCAGCGTTAGCGCAATCGGATCGAGAAGAGACCAAATCATAATCGCGCCTACGAGACTCTGGGCGAGCAGCCCAACACACAAAAGAATCGCCGAAGCGCGCACGCGAGAAGAAGAGAACTCCCTCGATTGAAGAACTCGGGCTCCTAGAACAAGACCAGCCCCCAACAGAAGAAGAGTACCAATACGATGACAGAGCTGAAGAACCATTTGCCCCACTGACGCCGGCTCTAGCCCAAGGTCTGCGCGGAGCTGCGTAATTTGCAAGATCCTTTTCTCGGTAAGAAGCGGGAACATTCCACCGCCCGTGGTGGGAAAGTCCGGGATAGCGAGCCCTGCGTCGGTGATGCGAATAAAAGTTCCCGATAATAGCTGCAGCGCGGACAGCCCAAGAACAAAGACGGCGGGGCCAAAGAGAGCGGAAGGAACTATCGAAACAACCGAGTTAAGTCGCGCAAGCAATTCACGTGAATGCGCATAAGAGAGAAGACCTAAGGAACAAAGCAGCACTTGAGCATTCAAAGGATGCAGAAAAGAGAACCCAATTCCCTCGAACTCCTCCAAGAAAGGTGCGCGTCCCGCCACTTGAAGTAGCACAAAGACCAATACCAGAAGACCCAAGCGCCTTACCCAGGGGCGGGAATCCAATACCACCGTAAGGCCTCCCGAGAGCGCGGCAAGCAGAGCGCCCAGAATTCCGACCACAAAGTGCATGCTCACTATTCCGTAACCGTCAGAACTACCCGAAGTGCCATCCACGGCGAGAGCATGCGGACTAAAGACTGGGTCACGCCCTGAAACAACTAAGGTTCCTAGGATGAACGCAAGAGAAACAAAAACGAGAGCGATTTGGCTTGTTGCTCGTAGCAAAGGCCGATCAGGATATGGCATGGCTCGATCTTCAGCATCCGGCGAGCCATCGTCGTCTTGGTTCCCTATGGGGGTGAATGCGAGATTCGACATAGATAGGAGTCTGTCCCGTAGAAAATTTCTACCACTACATGTTGTGGTGGCAGCGGGACAGCCCACCTACGGATTGTGTCCAAAATGAAGATTTATATTTCTACGGGACACACTCCTAGCCCGCTCGGCTGGTGAGGCATGTGCCATTTTGCAAACGCTAGTTCGGAGCCCTCTCTTAGTCAAACGGAATCGGCCCCCGGTAGCGAGTAGGGAACCACCACTAAGACCACGGAGACCACTAAGAGGAATTTCTATTCGGGAGTAATTTGACAGATATCTCAGATTACCTAGGGGACCTGTGGAAAGCCCGGATATTTTATGTTTTCTCTCCCTGTCCTCTGTGCCCTCTGTGGTTTTTCAACAATTTAAATCAACCACAGAGGGCACAGAGTTCACAGAGCAGGCTCTTTCAGAGCTTTCTTAGAAACCAAGGAGTTCCAATATATACCAGGCTGGGCCATAATTCAGAGCTGTGATAAACGCAGCTCCCCACGGCGAAATGCCGCAATCTCCCTTAGGTACGCGTGCTCAGCTCCCAACCTTTGCGCACGTGGCACTTCTCGCGCTTTGCCTCTTTGCCCTCTGGCTGCGCGCGCCGCGGATTGGCGAAGGACTCCCCTTCTTCTACCGCGAGGATGAGGCACACCACTTCAATCGTCTCGCGGAGATGGTGAAATCCGGGTCTCTGGATCCCGTCTACTTTCACAAGCCTTCGCTTCACTTTTATTTACGCATGCCAGTCTTTGGCGCCTCATTTTTTTGGAATGTAAAAAAGGGGGCAATTCGTTCGATTCAAGAGGTAAACACCAGAGACGAATACGGAGTTGGCGATTATTCCTTTAGCGCCTCTCATCCTGGCATCGTGAAGTGGAGCCGCGCCGCTACGGTAGCGCTCGGCCTGGCACTCATCCCCCTCAGCTTTTTTATTGCCTTTCGCCTAAGCAGCTCTGTCGCCGCAGCCTTTCTCGCTTCTGCCGCGGTTGCCGTCTCGCCGCCACTGATTGAAGAGGGTGCGGTCATCGGCGTTGATATTCTCATGGCAACTATGTGCACGCTCTCTGTGCTGCTTGCTCTTAGGCTGTACGAACGATTCTCCCTAAGCGGTCTTTGGATATGCGCGCTTACGTGTGGTCTCGCCATTTCGAGCAAGTACAATGCCGCGCCTATCGCTCTTGTTCCACTTGCAACCTGCCTTCTTGCAAAAAAACACTCCTGGCCAGTGCTCACCGCAGCCCTTGGCGGGCCTGTTTTAGGTTTTCTTGCCGCTACTCCCTACCTTCTTGTGCATATCCCTTTGTTTCTTGACCAAGTCGCTTACGAGGTCTGGCACTATGGAGTAGCAGGGCACGTCGGGCACATGACGGAGCCGGGCTGGCCTCAGTTTCTATTCTACCTTCGATGGCTAAATTTCGAGGCTCTTGGTCCCGCGTATACCGCGCTCGGGCTTCTCGGTGTGGTCTTTCTTTGGAACGCGAAGCAGCCACACAAAGCGGTGGTGTTTCTCCTCTTTCCGCTGCTATTTGGAGCACTCATGATTTCGCAGAAGACCAACTTCACGCGAAACATGCTTGTTATCATCCCCTTTATTTCGGTTATTGCAGGCGTCGCCTTTGTCCGAAGTCTTGAGGCGCTAAGACTTGAGGGCAAAGGAAGATTAGTCGCGCTCGCCGCACTCGTGCTCCTTGGACTTGGCTACCCATTAAGAGAGTCTCTCTTAGGCCGAGCTGAGGCACTTAGCTTCGTCGACAATCGCAGCATCATCGGAACCGATCTGATGGAAGCTCTTTCAAGCCAGCGCCCAGGGGAAAAAGAACAAGTGGCGCTTTCAGGACAGCTCCAGTTTCCGATTGGCATGTTTCGCAGCGGCTCCTTTGCTCGCTTTGACCAAACCCGAAAATCGCTGCTTGCCTTATATTCGCGAGGCTTTTCAAAAATAGTAGCGGCTCCCGCTTGGGGGATCTCCTCACAAGACAGTTCGCTTTTTCAGTCCACCCAAACGCTGCCTGGAGAAAAGGAACAACAACGAATTGTTCAGAACCCCAGCATTCAGGTCTTCACAACCACGCCGTCCCCCGAACTTACGGGAGCTCTTACCGGACTATCAAAATCAGATCCGGAACTTCAAATTGATGTTCAGCTGGCACCGGCCTCTGACTCAGTCAAGGCGTGTTCCGTCGCAGGCGGTCTTAGTCCTGCGAGCGCGACAGAAACCTACTGCTGGACCCAAGGACGAGTTGTCTTCTTAAAGTTTCTCGACCTCGAACGCGCCCTCAAGGCTTCGGCGGACTCATCAAAGATCACCCTTTATTTTGACGCCATGACTCCCTGGGCCGAGAACCCGATTCGGTTCTTTGTGGGAGACTGGAGCCAATCTCTCTCAAGCGCCGCAGGAGCTTGGACCTCATTCAGCGTCCAACCCCCGCTTTCCGCAATTAAATCTGCGGGAGGATTGTTTGTTGAAGTTCAGAAGGTGAAGTCACCAAAACTTCAAGGTCTCAGCGCCGACGACCGGAATTTGGGAGTTGCGCTTAGAAATATCCGGCTGAATGGCCAATAGGGATGCTCCGAAGAAGTCCTCTCTGTGAACTCTGTGCCCTCTGTGGTTGGTTTAAATTGCTCAAAAACCACAGAGGACACAGAGTTCACAGAGAGAGAAAAAAATAAAATATCGAGGCTTTTCAGAGGTTCCTTGGCGGTCTCCGTGTTCTTAGTGGTTGTTTTCTCCTAAACGGCAACATCGAATTTGATTCTAACCTCGCCTCAACCTACTCTATACGGGGAATTATATAGTGAGCTACTGAGGAGCCTCTCATGTACATCGTTACCGGCGGCGCTGGGTTTATTGGAAGTGCCTTCATCTCCTTTCTTAACCAACAGGGAATCCGCGACATTGTGGTCGTGGATGTACTTGAGCACTCGGGTCGCTGGAAGAATCTGCGCGGCAAAGAATTCGCGCACTATTACCACCGCGATGAGTTTCTTTCGCTCATAGAGCGCGACGCCCTGCCCTTTACGACCACCGCGGTCGTGCACATGGGTGCGTGCTCCTCTACCACGGAAACCGACGCGGATTTCTTGATGCGAAACAACTATCGCTTCTCTGCCTCTGTGGCCGAGTTTTGCTCAAGGCACCATACGCGCCTTGTCTACGCGAGCAGCGCTGCAACGTATGGTGCTGGAGAAAACGGCTACAACGACGCCTGCGACCTAAAACTGCTTTATCCCCTTAATGCCTACGGCTTTTCTAAACACGCTTTCGACTTACTCATGGAGCGCGGGAACTTCTCCCCGCGTGCGGTGGGCCTTAAATTCTTCAACGTCTTTGGTCCCGGGGAATACTTTAAGGGAGACATGTCGAGCGTCGTCTACAAGTCATGGCAACAGATCAAGGCCGGGAGCGGAGTGAAGCTTTTCAAATCCTACCGCCCAGACTTTGGAGACGGAGAGCAAAAGCGCGACTTTGTGTACGTTAAGGACTGCTGCAGGGTCATGTGGTGGCTTCTTCAAAATCCTGGAGTCACCGGACTTTTCAATGTCGGCTCAGGCCGAGCGAGGTCCTGGAAGGATCTCGTAACAGCGGTCTACTCAGCATTGGGACTCCCTCCGCGGATCGAATTTATCGACATGCCCGAGAGCCTACGAAAACAGTACCAGTACTTTACGGAAGCCTCGCTTATAAAACTTCGTTCGGCTGGGTATTCGGCCCCGTTTTCCTCCCTAGAGGACGCTGTTCGCGACTATGTTACGGAGCACCTTGAAAGAGGCGAGTGATAGACAACAAATCAATATCTTTCAGGCACTTAGAAGAGTGGCCTGATTTGGCGATTCGCCTGCCTGTGGATAACTCTAGCTAACCCCGCCCAGCTATTTGCTTTATACCGATGGTCCCTTTATAAACGGGGCTCGAAATTTCAGTTGGAAAAGCGCCATGAAAAGAACATATCAACCCAGCAAGAAGTCCCGCCACTCTACCCACGGGTTTCGTAAGCGCATGCAGAAGAAGGGCGGCCAGAAGGTCCTTAATGCTCGCCGCCGCAAAGGCAGGCATAAGATTTCCGTAAGCTCGCCTCGTAAGGGCCACTACAGGAATAAGTAGGAAACCGTACCGAATGCCTCAAAGAGGTAGTAGTCGTGTTCGTAAACTCTGCAGTTCGAAGCTAGGGAACCTCTAAGAGCTTCGTTTCCCCCTTCGCGTCCTCGGCGTCCTTCGCGTTATTTTCCAATATACCGCACACCCGCAATGGTTGGGTTTAACGCGAAGGACACGAAGAGCACGAAGGAGGACCTTTTCTGAGGCTCCCTAGATTCCCAACACTTTCTGCCAGGCTTAGGCGAGAAGGCGTTGGGTTTTTTGCGCCTCGCCTCTGATGGTTTGCCGAAACGGGGAGTACCTGCTTGCGGGCCCTTTGCCGTAGGGCATTAATCGAATCCTTCGTGAGCGAAACTGGTGAACAAGAAGCCCTTAGGCCCAGAACCCCGCGGAAATCCTTCCGCAGCTACCTCACTTACCACCGAGGCACCCAAGGTACTGCGTACTTTTGGCCCACACCTCCGTATCCGCCACAAGCGCGACTTCGAGAGACTCCAGCGCCAAGGTAGAAAGCTTTACGCCACCCATTTCTTAATAGTCCTCGATAAGGCAGAGACCCCTCATAGCAGAATCGCACTCGCCGTAACCAAAAAAGTCGAGCCAAGGGCAGTAATAAGAAACAAGCTGCGCCGCAGGCTCAAAGAAATATTCCGCCTTACTCACACCAAGCTTACCGGGAATTTTGACATCCTGATTATCGCGCGCAAAGATGCGCAGGAGTGTGAATTTGCTCAGGTTAAGCGCGAGGTGCTGGGAGCCCTGCACCACGCTGGCCTGCTGCGACAGTAATTTCTGCGGCAGTAACATTTGCGATAGTAACATTTGCGACAGTAGCCTTACTTTTCATGTTCGATTCTTACTTCAGCCATTCCTGCGTATCACATTCGTGCATCAGATCCGCATGGCCTCAAAGCGCAACCCAACGTTATGCGCAAAATTTCTCCCGCCCCGCTTCTTGGTTAGCGAGCGCACTTCGGTTCCCCCGTAACGCGGCTCTGGCACTCATTCGAATCCTCCACCGGATCTACAAACTTCTGCTCTCCCCTCTTATCGGAAACCAATGCAGATTTTTTCCGACGTGCAGCGATTACGCACTTGAGGCATTTGAGCGGCATGGAATTGCGCGGGGCGGACTGCTCGCAGCAAAAAGGCTCGTGCGCTGCTCCCCACTCCACGAAGGGGGGCTAGATCCCGTTCCGCCGCCTCGATAAGGAGCGAAGCCTCAAACAACCCGCATTTTGATTCAAGATTTAAACTAACCACCAGAAAGAACTAGAAACGGACAAGGAACAAGAGCATGGAAGATCGACGTACCGCCATCGCAATTCTTCTCATCATCATGACGGTCATGATGTACTCAGAGCTCGTGCTCGCGCCGACCATGAGACCGCCCTCCACTGCCGCGACCGCACGAACATCTTCCCAGCTCGCGGCGTCAACCCAAACTTCTCCATCTGGAAATACTGGCGCTCAATTAAAGTCAGCTGCCGCAGTTCTCCCCGGCGCGAGTGGCGTCGTCTCTCCTGAGCAAGCTCCCTCCCCCGCCGAGTTAAAAGAGGCCCCCTCTCTCACGGTAGAGACCCCCTTCTTTATTGCGAAATTGTCGTCCCTTGGCGGAAGACTTCTGAGCTTCAAGCTCAAGGCACACCGCGACCAACTAAAGGAGGACGGCCTGCTCGATCTCGTTAGCAGCCCAGAAAACACACCGCTTCCCTTGGGAATTTACTCAGGAACTCGATCGGACCTTAGAACGAACTACACCATTTCGAGCATTCACCCCCCACAGCCTGAAGGCGCGAACACCTTTTCGGTAACTCCAGGACAAACGCTTTCCATTTCATTCAAAGGAGCGCTTGCAGACGGGTCCTCAATCTCAAAAAATTTCTCTTTCCAGGGAGATTCCTACCTCTTCAATGTGGTGGCATCGCTCGATCAGCCGGCACCAGACGGCACAAGTCTCTGGCTCGAGTGGGCGAGATTCTTACCAGAAGCTATCTTGAGTGACTCGATTGACCCGTGGACCTTCACCTCGCTAAGCGACGCAAGCAAAGTACAACACATCCAGCTCCCCTCTCTCACCCTCGACGGCCTGAGCCAGCCCTTCGCGGCTCAGTGGCTAGGACTCGCGGATAAGTATTTCACCGCGACTCTCCTTACCGATCAGGGAGGATTTAATGCACGCTACGGAAGGTCAGGACCGTTGTTTCTACACCGCATGGCTGGCACTCCTACCGAAGGACGATTCTCTCTCTTTGTCGGACCAAAGGACTACCGCGTACTTCAGCAACTAGGTAACCAACTCGAGCGCAGTATCGATCTCGGATTTTTCTCTTTCCTCGCGTACCCCCTACTTATCCTTATCCGATTATTCCATTCCGTGTTTAACAACTACGGTCTCGCGATTGTTGGGGTGACCCTTCTTATCAAGGGCCTCTTCTTCCCGCTCACCAAAGCAAGCCTCAAGTCCATGAAGGCCATGCAGAGCTTACAGCCTGAGATGCAAGCACTGAGGGAGCGAGTGAAAGATCCCACTCAGCTCAACCAAGAAATGCTTCAGCTCTATAAGCGCCGAGGGGTAAACCCAATGGGAGGCTGCCTCCCCATCCTGCTCCAGATCCCGGTTTTCTTCGGACTCTACAGCGCACTGCTTCACTCCATTGAGCTCCGTCACGCCGCGTTTGGGCTCTGGATTCAAGACCTCTCTGTTCCTGAGCGTCTCGAGTTTTTTGGCGTCAACTTTCCCATCATGATTTTAGTCATGGGCGGCGCTATGTTCTATCAGCAATGGGTCACCCCCATGCCGACAATAGATCCTGCCCAAAGACGCATGATGCTGATAATATCCGCCGTGTTCCCTGTCAGCTTCTTGATATTCCCGTTCCCTTCGGGACTCGCGCTCTACATGCTGACTAACACCCTGGTATCATTGATACAGCAGGCTTATCTTCGAAACGACTCACATCAGAGCCCAGGGCGCGCAACTACCCTGGCCAGCCTTGGCATTTTCGCCATCGCATATGTGCTATCATTGCTGTAAGCCACTCGAAGAGAGGCACATGCGAAGAGTAAGGGGGCTGCTCTAAGATGACCGTGAGAGCGGAGCGTGGAGAAGCTACTACAATTGCCGCTCTTGCTACGGCGCCGTATCCGTCTGGCTTAGCGGTCATTCGTATCAGTGGCCCTCGAACCAGAACTGCTCTTCTTGCAATTTTTCAGTCCAAGAAGGATCCCGTAAAGCTACCGCGCACTCTGGTATTCGGCGATCTTACTGACTACCGAAGTGGGCAAGTAATCGACAATGCGCTGGCGGTATTCATGCCGGGCCCTCACAGCTTTACGGGCGAAGACGTCGCTGAATTCCAGTTTCATGGAAGCCCCCTGCTCGTTCAGAAAATACTACGCTCACTTTTTGCCTTCGGCGTGACGCCAGCAGAGCCTGGGGAGTTTACGCTACGAGCCTTTCTCAATGGCAAGATGGATCTCGTGCAAGCAGAGGCCGTAAGCGAGCTCATTAATGCGACAAGCGACCAGGCGCTAAAAATTGCGGGGGATCATCTCAAAGGACGCTTCAGCAGCGCGCTCGATGAACTCGGCGAGCCTCTGCGCAACACACTCGCGGAATTAGAAGCCAGCATCGATTTCCCAGAGGAAGAAATTAAACCAGAAAGCCGCGCTTCTCTCCGCAACTCACTTCTTTTAGTAAAAGATGCCGCTCAAGAGATCTTACGCACGTACGCATACGGACATGTCGTTCGCGATGGCTTTAAGGTGCTACTCTGCGGCAGGCCAAACGTCGGAAAATCGAGCCTCCTTAACCTTCTCCTCAAGAAAGAACGTGCCATAGTCTCCCCCATTTCTGGAACCACACGCGACATCATAGAGGAGCAGGCAATCCTTGGTGGGCATCGCTTTGTTTTCTGTGATTCGGCGGGAATTCGAGAAACCAGTGATGAAATCGAAAAGATGGGCGTCGAGCTTGCGCGAGAACGCGTCGAGTGGGCCGACCTGATTCTCATGGTGGTCGACGCCACTGATCCTGCAAGCAATTGGCAAGCCCTCGCAGACGAACTTCGCGAAAAGGGTGCGCGCATCTGGATGGTGGTAAATAAGATAGACGCAAACCCGGCGGCGATTGGAGCACTCTTCTGTGACTCGGCCGTCTGCGCCCAGAACTTCTATATTTCGGTAAAAACTTCGTCTGGCGTGGATGCTCTCGTTGCCGCACTCGTAGACGAAGTGGCGTCAAGCTTACCAGACAGTGCCCACGCCAGTAACGTCCTCACTAACGAACGCCAGTTTAGCTGCCTTGAGCGCGCAGAACAGGCCGTATCCCGCGCCATCCAAGGATTAGAAAACAAAAACCCGCTCGAAATTATCAGTGATGACGTACGTCAAGGACTCACCGCCCTGGAAGAGATGGTAGGAAAGACCTATACCGAAGATATTCTTGGTCGCATATTCTCCAAATTTTGCATTGGCAAATGACAGACCCTCTGAAGTACCCAAAACTTCGCTGGCCCCTTGATGTTCGCCTTGAGCGACTCGAAAACGAACAAGCTCTCATTATTAATTGCCCGATAGGAGTAGCTGCTAAGCCGCTATTAATTAAGCCCGCGTTTGCACCGCTCATCGCTCAATTTGAAGGCAGGCTTTCGGTTGACGATATCGCAGCCCACTTTAGCGGCATTGGAGCAGAACGTGACCTTGTGCTGCGCCTCGCTAAACTTCTAGATGAATACCTCTTTCTCGATACGCCCCGCTTTCATGCGGCTCATCAAGAGTTTCGGGATACCTATGCGGCGAGCCTTGTTCGTCCGGCCGCGCTTGCGGGACTAAGCTATAGCGCGTCACGTGAGGAACTCGCGCGCAGCATAGATACCTACCTCGCGGAGGGAACTTCGGGGCTAATAGTAAAAGAAGAGCCGCCTCCCGCTGGCTCACCACTCATGGGACTAATTTCGCCGCACATCGATTACCGGAGAGGCGGCACCTGCTACGGCCGCACCTACTCAAAACTACGGGGCGCGCAGCATGACCTCTATCTCCTTCTCGGAACGGCGCACCAATACAGTCCGCACCTTTTTCACCTCACGAAAAAGGATTTTCAAAGCCCACTCGGTACGTTGGCCTGCGACCGCGAATTTTGCCAAAAGCTATCTGATCGTTATGGAACGAAACGCAGCTTTGCCGACGAAATCTTGCACAGGAAAGAGCACTCTCTCGAACTCCAGCTCCCCTTTCTGCAGCGCACCACAAATCCACCGCTCATAGTTCCGATTCTGATTGGCAGTTTTCATAAGTACGTGGCGGCCCAGCGCCGTCCCGAACACTACGACGAATACGAAGCTTTCGTCGCAGGCCTCGCAGAAACGTATCAGGCCGCAGCTTCTTCGGGGACTTCAATCTGCATTATTGCAGGAGTCGACATGGCGCATGTGGGCCAGAACTTTGGAGACAAAGAGCGATTGTCTGCAGAAGGGATGAAGCAGATAGAATTTCGCGACCGGCAGTACCTCGACGCGATTTCGAACCAAGACAAAGAAGCTCTCTTTTCGCATATCGCAGAGGACTCAGACCAAAGAAGGATGTGCGGGTTCCCCACTCTCTACACGACCATCGATCTCTTCAGCCGCCTCGGTCTAAAATACCAAGCAGAGCTGATTGATTATCAGCAGGCCGTGGACTTTGAAACAGACTGTGCCGTCACCTTTGCGGGGATGGCGCTGCGTACCGTACCACGGACGTCCTAGGGAGCCTCTGAAATAGTCCTCCTTGCTGCTCTCCGAGTCCCCTTCTCCCAAATAACGAGGGGGGAGATTTTCTTGGGTTCGCAATGTCTAGTTTGGTAACCTTAGTCCCATGTTTAGCTTTAGGCTGCGCTCACTCTCTCACCCTAGCTTCGCCATCTCAAAGGAAGGAAGCAGGGTCGCAGCCCTCATAGCCGAACTGCGAAAGAATCCCGAATCGTTCTCACTGATAAGTCAAAGTAGGTTACCAATGGGAGAAAGAGACCCCATCTTTGCCCTTCGCTCCAAGCCCTGGGGAATTGAACTTCTCGCCACGTTTGGTTACGGGCTGCACTCTCTTTTCGAAATAAGACTCCCTCTCGCAACCACGGACAGAAAGAGTCTCCCTTGCATCGGTGACAAGCTTACCTCGGCCTCAACCGGCTATCTGATTTCATTTGAAGCTCCCGTATCGGAGCTTTCTCCAAAATCGCTTATCCTGACAGCACGAGTATCAAAATTTGGAACAGACAGTCCCCCTTCTAGAATTGAATCATTCGAAATCCATCTAACCTCTCAGGGCTTGTGGGAAGGGAGAACCTCTCTGGTTGGCGTTGCAGAGCCGGAAGGACTCCTAATATATGACGAACAGGTAAATCTCCCCCCTGCTCCTCCTTCGTCCACATCAGACAGTGAGGATTCTGACCTTCCTTTAGGGAACTCGGCCTAGGAGTGTGTCCCGTAGAAACAAAAATCTTGGATTTGTACAGAAACCGTAGGTAGGCTGCCACGTTGCCACCACAATATGTAGTGGTAGAATTTTTCTACAGGACAGATTCCTAGCCCGGCAGCCTTCGCGCACCAGAGAGCGACCCCGTGCGCGCTCGAATTGAGGGGGATGTTAACCAGTCGCAAGAATCGCCTCGATATCCCACCGATCAACTTCACGGCCTAACAGCTTCTTATATGCGACCAGGTCGTCACGTGGCATGACCAAGATCTCAATGCCTTCGAATATCATTCTTTCAGATTTTGAAAAATCGATAGTCTGCTCAACCCACTTCTTCGAGGTTGTATCAAATATCTTGGCGCCAGGCGAAAGCCCGAACTCGATCTTCTGACCTCTGAACTTGATCTGAAAATACTCGATATCCCAAACGTCCTCGACATAGTGCTTAAGCGGCTTAGTAAGGTAATCCTGCATCTCAGAAGCTAATCGAGCACCACAGGAGGCGGGAATATACATATCTATGTCGGCTATTGGTCTCTTCGCTCCAAACACTCTGGCCGCGAGACCGCCAACAACCTGATACGGAATACTTAGATTCTCTAATTTCTCCACCACCCACTCAAGGGCCGCGGACGTCTTCCGATTAGCTTTGATCATATTCATCTTCAAACTAGCCAATCGGAGTGGACAAGGAGTTGCCGTGCCGCACCTCCCACGTTACTCAACATGCAATTGGTCGCATGAGGATTATACCAGATTTGTGGCACGCGATGAGGTAGCGTCGCTCCCCAAAGAATCAGTAAAGAATTCAGAGGAGAATCCTACCATCTTCTGCCCGACCAGATTTCCATTGATGGACTATTGCTCGACAATCGGAATCGGTTCTGTGAAGATCTACCGCATCGGAGGTGATTCTCATGTCGGCGCCGCAGCGAATTGTCGTCAAACTTGGAACACAGGTTGTCGTAGATCAGTCAAATGGCACAATGGCGCTACCAAGAGTTTGTGCTGTCGTAGATGACATCGCGGAACTCAGGCGTCAGGGTAACGAGGTAATCCTCGTATCGTCCGGGGCGGTCGGTTTAGGACGACAGGCGCTCAAGCTTTCAGGGACACTTCAGCTCCATGAGAAGCAGGCCTGCGCAGCTGTTGGTCAAGCTCGCCTCATGGATCTCTACAGCAAGCTGTTCGATGTGTATTCACTAACTGTCGCTCAGATACTTGTGACCGCACATGACTTTACTGATCGGACCCGCTACCTAAACCTTCGAAATACCTTTGAACGACTGCTCGAGTTCGGAGCCATCCCGGTCGTGAATGAAAATGACGTTGTTTCAATCGCTGGCATCGTCGATCGTGACCAGCGTAAGAGCTTTGACGATAACGACAAGCTCTCCGCCCTGGTAGCTGGGAAGCTTGAAGCTGATACGCTCATCATCCTGACAAATGTCGATGGAGTCTTCACCAGCAATCCGGAACAGGTTGATCGCTCAAGTAAAGAACCTCCCCCTGAACTCATACGGGAGATTCGCTCGGTGAGCGAACTGGGAGCTGTCGATAGCCGTGGGCAATCCTCCCTTGGACGCGGTGGGATGACCTCGAAGCTCGAAGCCGCCAAGGCAGCCTCTCTTTGCGGAGTGAAGACGATTATATCCTCAGGATTTGCCTCAACTCCCGTGCGCCGAGCTCTCGATGGCCAGGCCGGAACATCGGTTCATGCACATGGCATCCTCCGGGGCCGTAAGCGTTGGATCGGAACCTCTTCTGGGTATTCCGGAATCGTCACCGTCGACGATGGAGCAAAGCAGAGACTTCTTGAGCAGCGCTGTAGCCTCCTTCCCGTCGGAGTACTCCGCGTGGGAGGAAATTTTGAGGCTGGTGACGTGGTAAGCGTCGAAGATTCCCAAGGGCGCGAGTTCGGGCGCGGGCTGGCAGGGCAATCCTCTGCCACGCTCCGAAAGATCGTGGGTAGCAACTCCAGCACCGCGCGCGCGTTTCTTTCGGCCGAGGAAAAGGAAGAAACAATTCACCGCGACAACTTAGTTCTGTTTGAGGAGGCTCCTCTTGATTCGTGAGAAGATTTTAGAACTTAAACAGGCCTCTAGACAGCTAGCCGTCAGTCCAGCTGTCCTTCGCGATGAGTTGCTTATCAAGCTTGCGGACGCACTTACCGCACATGAAGCTACAATTATAGCCGCGAACGCGCGTGACCTCTCCGAGAACGAGGGCACATTGGCACCAGCGCTCTTTGAACGACTTAAACTCACCTCGAGCAAAATGAAGAGCGTCGTCCATGGCATTCGTTCATTGGCGGCAATGCCCGATCCCCTTGGAGCAATTGCACTTCGTACGCAGCTGGACGAAGGCCTTTTGCTTGAGCGCATCGGGGTTCCCCTTGGCGTAGTTGCGGTGTTTTTTGAGTCCCGCCCTGATGTTCTTCCGCAGGTAGTCGCGCTCGCGCTTCGAACGGGCAACGGGTTGATTCTCAAGGGAGGAGTTGAGGCTACCCACACCAATAGAGCTATGATTAAGGTGATTCAAGAGCTCTTTGAACGCGACGGACGGGCCTCTCCTAAGTGGGTGCTCCTACTTGAGGGACGCGAGGCTGCGCAAGAGATCCTGCATTACGATGATCTGATTGACCTTGTTATTCCACGCGGGAGCTCAAGCTTCGTAAGGTATATTCAGAACAACAGCAGTATTCCCGTGCTCGGTCACGCTGCAGGCGTGTGTCATCTGTACCTGCATTGCTCCGCGGATATTGATCAGGCTATTCAAGTCGTGATTGATGCCAAAACTCAGTATCCCTCCGCATGTAACGCCGTAGAAACTATTTTGGTGGATCAGGCCTGCGCTGCGAAAGCTATTCCTCGGCTTGCCGCGGCACTTCGCTCAGCACAGGTTCGAATCCGCTGCTGCGCTCAAAGTGCCGCACTACTACCAGACGCCGAAGTCGTCTCAGATTCGGAGTGGTCAACGGAGTATGGCGACCTCACGGTAGCGGTGCGAATCGTTACAACCATCGACGAGGCAATTGAGCACATTAATCGATATGGCTCACATCACACCGATGGAATTCTTGCTAATGATCGAAATGCCGAGGACCAATTCTTGCGCGAAGTCGACTCTGGGTCCGTGCTCACTAATTGTTCGACCCGATTCGCAGATGGATTTCGTTATGGTTTTGGAGCTGAGGTTGGTATCAGCACTGGACGCATTCACGCCCGCGGCCCCGTCGGGCTTGAGGGGCTGCTCACCTACAAATACCTCCTTCGGGGCAATGGCCATCTTGTTGGGTCATACGTCGGACCACAGGCACGCCCTTTTCAGCATCAAAAACTAGGCGTGCGTCCCGTGGAAAGATAATTCTTCATTTGTGACCACGTGGGGGCTCTCAACTTTGGGAGGTGCTTCGCCCATCGGCTACGACGCGCCTCGTCTGCGGGCCTTAGGCGTAACGTAATCAGCGCGGAGACGGGACGGCGTTAGCTAGAGAAGGCAGAAGCCTATCTGTAGTTTCAGTCGCTTAGTCGGGGCGTGGATTACTTATACTTGGCGAGGGGGCATGCCTACTATACCCCCTCCGCATTAAGCAGTTTCGCAAGGTTCACGGCCCCTTCTGCGCTACAATCAAGAAGCTTCATTTTCCACACCCCAGGATGCGCGGCAATCTTAATAAAAACAAATGGTTACCCAGGTTATCCACGCTCTTCTTTGGCGCTGTTGAAAACTTGTGTAGAAGCAACTCTGGCCCTTCGCCGGAATAGTATCTAAACACTTTGTGACCCAGCGGCTTGGGCACGTTAGATTTAGTTTAAGAGGATGGTCATGGACAATAATAGCTCTGGCAACGACGCAAACTTCTTCGAGAAATTTGGTCTTGAGGTCGCCTCGGGCGAGGTTGAGATAGGGCAGACCTACCCAATCTACGGCATGATCACCAAGGTTCTTGATGATACCCCAGGTCAGGTCATCGTTGAGCTTAACTTCTCAATCAGGGCCACCATGGCTATCCCCGACAAGGACAAGATTGAACTCCTCAAACAACGCGCCTTTGAACCTGGTATCTTTGTTTCGACGGTGGTCAACAAGGAAGATGGCATCAAAGTAGACTGCAGCACGGTCGTTTTTGGTCGCCGCCAGCAATATAACGCATAAGGCCTTAAATATACCGACGACTTGCTTGCCCTAAAAGCTTGCCTTTTAGTCCAGGAGTCCTTGAAGATAGAGAGAGGAGTTCGGCGAGCATACTCGACGAGCTCCTCTTTTAGTTCTTAACGTAAAACAGCCCACTTCCGAACCCGCGCTAAGCAGCGCCAAGATGGATAACTAGTAGTTCGGCAGAGAGGAGATCGGTTGTTCTTAAAGTAGGGAAGCGTTAACTCTAGGGGTCTCGCATTTTTGCACATGGCCTTGCCGCCAAAGAGCACTGTCACTTATGAGTACTGAGCAGCCTGATACAAATGTTACCGCCCCCCTATCCGCAGGTGTCGCAACCCCCTCCGATGTAACTTCTGCTAGTACACCCTCCGTGGGCTCAACTCCGATTCAATCAGCCACCACGAGCGCTTCACTTAATGGCTCTGCCCCTGGAGAGGAAGCCTCTCCCGTCAACCCAAGCGCAGCTCAAGAAGTTATCTCCTTCTTTAAAACACTCGCTATCTTTTTAGTGATTGCTTTCTTATTACGGGCATCAGTTGTCGAGGCTTTCAAAATTCCCTCCGGCTCGATGATTCCCACTCTTAGAATTGGGGACCATATCCTCGTCAGCAAGCTTTCCTATGGGATTAGGCTCCCTTTTGTTACTCACTTCGTTTACCAATTCGCAGAGCCCCAGCGAGGGGATATTGTAGTTTTCACACGGCCGGATGAGCCTGACACCAACATCATTAAGCGCGTCATAGGAGTCCCGGGGGACCTTATCGAGGTACGTCAAACCAAGCTCTTCGTGAATAACCAGCTTCAATACGAACCCTACGCGCGCTATGAGCTAAATGGGATAAAGAACTTTGGACCCGAACGCGTTCCAGTTGGCCACATATTCATGATGGGGGACAACCGCGATCATTCCCGCGACAGTCGTTTCTGGGAAGAAACACCCTGGCTAGAGATTCAGCGCGTCAAAGGCCGAGCTTTGATTATCTATTGGTCTTGGGATCCTTCGTGGCGAGATAGGCTTGGGAAGTTAGTGAGATGAGGCCTCGCCCTTAGTGGTTTTTAATACCAACCACTAAGACCACAGAGACCACTAAGGAACCTCTGAAAAACTCCCCCTCCGCGTACTCCGCGTTATGCAATACTTTTAAAGTAACGCGGAGGACGCTGAGTACGCGGAGGAAAAACAGGACAGTGGAAGGTCGATTTTTAGTTTTTTCAGAGGTTCCCTAAGGGGGAAATCTTTTAAAGGCTCCTTGTGAGTATCTCTAAGGCCCCCGAACCGATAAGGCCAGCGGAAGTTTAAAAATGAAATCACAACCTCTCTCTTTTTTTTCAATACCGACCGCTCTTACCTTTCGCGTCGAAGGCAAAGACGCCCCGCGCTACCTCAATGCTCGTCTCTCAAATGACATAAAATCGCTCATTCCAGGGTCGACCTGCCGTGCAGCCATGCTCACCGCTCAAGGACGAACGCAGGGGCTCTTTCGAGTACTCGCCCTCCCAGGCGGCGCGTACCTTCTTATTTGCGACGGAGGAGACCAGGGCCAAGTACTTGCGGCTTTTAAAAAATTCATCGTAGCCGACCGAGTCACTGTGAGCGACCTCTCGGGTGAGCTTGCGATATTGCATATCGCAGGAGAGCTACCCGAGTCCCCGGAATACAGCGCTCTCACACCTAAGTCTCCCTCCCATGTTGCCCTGGAGGGGGAGAGTTATTCAGTTATCTCTGAGCGTGGAGGCGCGGGCGGCCTCGATTGGCTAATGCCCGTGACGAAAGCGAAGGAAGCTACGACGTCTCTACTTGCGTCCGGCGCGAAGGAGCTGTCCTTAGAGGAGGCAGAACTGCTGCGCCTCACCTCAGGGATCCCAAGCTTCCCCCAAGAACTTAACGAGGAAAGCCTTTTTTCTGAATCAGGGATCAAGGATGCACTCTCCTTTAGAAAAGGCTGCTACGTTGGCCAAGAAGTAATTGAAAAAGTCGATGCAGTCGGGAAGCTCTCGCGTAAGCTTGTTCATCTTTGCTTCCAAGGAGATACGCCTCCAACTATTGGCGAATCCATAACCTACGCCGATGCCGTCGTGGGGAAGCTCGTCTCAATTGCCCTAGACCGTGCAGCTCATCGTAGTTTTGGCTTTGGCACGCTCAAGAACCTGAGTGACCTCACCCCCGGAAGTCGGGTAGACTGCGCTGGAATCAAAGGAGAGCTTCTCACATGAAAGTTACTGCGTGGTTTGCCTCATTTGCCATTATCGCCGCGACTCTTCTGGCAACTCCCCTCTATGTAACGGCCGAGCCACTCGCGCCTGCGAAGGAGGCGATTGCGAAAGAGATATTTTTTGAGGTTGTAAGTCCCTTTTGTCCTGGTCGCTCACTGAACGACTGCCCTTCAAGCTCGGCTGTCGAACTTAAAAACGAAATCCGTGGCATGGTTGAAAAAGGGATTGCCCGCGAGGAAATAATCAATTCTCTCGCGGGACGCTACGGAGAAAACATCAGGGCCGTTCCCGCGAAAACTGGGTTCCAGTCCCTTGCATGGGCAGCACCAGTGGTTTTCTTAGTACTAGGCGGAGTTATTTTCACGATTTGGCTTTCTAGCCGCGCTACGCAGAGCGACTCAGCATCACCAGCCACGCCCGCTACTCCACTCGACCCAGAAATGCAAAAGAGAATCGACCAAGAACTTCATAAATAGAGATATCATTTCTCGCCTGAGGATTGAACATATGAGCATAGGGCGCCCTCATGTCATAACGACCTGTTGGGTGCTCGCCATTTTCATCGTCGGCATACCTCTTTATCTTTTTGAACCAAGCCGCGCCGTGCTTGGCGATTTCTCTGTTTATTTTGAAGCTGCGCAAAGAGTCCGAAACTTAGAGAATCTTTACGACCATAGCTATTCGATTCGTGTCGCAGACGGACGCATCTTCACCCTCTTCTATTTTTACCCTCCGTTTCTTGCACACTGGCTAAGCTTCTGGGGGAACCTCTCTTTTGAGAATGCCAAGCTGCTGTGGGTGTCCTTAAGCTTTGCCAGCCTTATTGCTTCGAGCTGGTGCCTGTCGGATATCTTTCAGAGACTAAGACCCGGTGCGCTGAAGTCTGAAACTTCGCTGTGCCTATTTTTGTCGCTCGTACTTTGTTTTGAGCCCACGTATTGGGGAATCAAAGAAGGACAAGTAAATGCAATCATTTTGGCCCTGATTACTGGCCACATATGTCTCTTTCTACGGCATAAAGATGGGCCTGCGGGAGCAGTTCTCGCAATTGCCGCTCTGCTAAAAATGAGCCCCTTTCTTCTCATCCTCCTTCCTCTTCGGCTTGGTCGATGGAGGGTGATACGATCTTTTGCAGCAACTGGACTCCTCGCCGCCCTCTTTCTTCTCGCGACGACACCGCTCTCGGTCTATCAAGATTTCCTCATCCCCTTTGGCCCACTTCTCTCAGGGACTCTTGAGCGGCATTACTTTTTTAATTTTGCCTTCGACAAAGCAGTCCTGCAGCTCTTCAGCGCAGATCAAAGCACGGCACTACGCTTCACCATAAAGCTCCTCTTGGGCACGCTCCCCCTCGTAGTTGCAGCTCTGCCGCTCACGAAAGGCAAAGAGGCTCAAGACACTCTCATTCGTTACGGCATGCTGACCACTTCCATGATACTGCTGGCACCTACACTCTGGGGACACCATCTGGTGTGGGCGCTTGTACCTCTTTGTATTCTTGCAGGCCGAAGCTTTCCCACCAAAGACCTACAGCTCCGTCACCTCACGTTTACCCTTGGGCTGTTTGTTTTATTTTCCCAAGTGCTGCTCATACAACTTCAGAGCTGCCGAGCGGTATTCCCAGGGCAATGTAATCCTAATCAACGAGGCTCTGAGATAGTATCTTTCGTAGGCGCAGGAGCTCCTGAAATCCTTTTGCATCTCACGTCAGCACTTCCAGGAGCGCTCCTACTGGCGCTAATCGCCCTGCTATGGAAGTGGAGGAAAGAGGAGGGGAAAAGCTCTCCTTAGTGGTCTCTGTGTTCTTAGTGGTTGTTTTAATAAACCACTAAGAACACAGAGACCACTAAGGAGAGGGGTGATTTTCATCCGAAGAACTGCACATCGGCGACGATAAGGAAAAAGAGCAGCGGCAAGTACACCACCGTAGTCCTTAGCAGCCGCCTGGCATCCTCTATCGATTTAGAGCGCCGAAACATCATGGCGACCGCAAGGGAAGTAACCCCAAGAACTATTGCGCCAAAAGCGTATAGCCAACTTGCGGTCCCCGTAAGAATTGGAAGCATTGAAACAGGTATGAGAACTATCGAATAAAGAAGAATTTGCCGGAAGGTTCGAGTTCCTTCAGGGGTATCAATCGCAGGTAGCATCTTAAAGCCAGCCTGCCGGTAATCATCTCGGTAGATCCACGCAATGGAATAGAAGTGCGGGTGCTGCCAAACAAAGAGAATGAGAAAAAGAACCCAGGCCCCAACACCAAGCTCCCCCGTCGCAGCAGCCCAGCCGCCCATCGGAGGAAGAGCCCCAGGAATTGCGCCCACGAGCGTGTTCATCCAGGTAATGCGCTTGAGAGGAGTATAGATAACCACATAGAGAAAGCAGGTAAGTAGCGCGAGGAAAGCAGTAAGCAAGTTCACCTTAACGGCAAGAAGACTGACGCCGCCGAGAACCATCAGCACTCCATAGGTAAGCGCCTGACTTGGGCTGAGAAAACCAGTAGGGAGTGGGCGATCGCACGTGCGAGCCATGCGCGCATCAACGTCGCGCTCCACAAGACAATTGAGAGCCGCAGCTCCAGCGCAGCTCATGAAGGTTCCAAGCAAGGTAATACCCAGAAGCGGCCAGGAGACAATTCCATTTCCGCCCATAAAGAACCCAAGGGCGGTGGTCACCATAATGAGGGAGCCAATTCTTGGCTTAGAAAGCGAGAGGAAAGCGTCTAAGGTTTTATTCATAACTACTGCCCTTGTAGCGCACCTTTGCCCTACTTGCCAAAGGGTCGGCTCAAGAAAGACAGGAGGTAACCTCGCAATATTGCGATGTTTTTCTTTAGAAGCACGCCGTCCGTGCCCATTGAAATCATGGGAGCTAGGACGCGAGGTTGCTCGGCGTACCACACAAAAATTTACCTAAGACACTATCCGACCACAAAGGACGCTAAGGACGCAAAGAAAGCTCGATAAAAACTAGCAATTTCAACTTGTTCCTTTGTGTCCCTTGCGTCCTTTGCGGTGAAAACATTCCGATGCCCTACATGACAGATGACACTTCGTTACCACCTGAGATACAACACCGCCTAAATCTCGCTCTCAAATGGAGTTTCTATGATGAGCTTGCCTCCTAGTACCCCTTCCCCTACTTCCGCGACTGCAAGCGCCTCTTCTACCATCTCCCCTCAGGCCTTCACCTTTACAGAGCCGAAAGAGACCCTGGCACAAATCGCCGATCTCGCCGCGGCGAATCTCACCTCTGCGGTAAGCATCGATTCTCAAAGCGATGAAACTGCACAGGGCAAAATCCCCAGCACCCCTGGCCAGATCGCGATGGGAGAAGCCCTTAAGAAATTTTTTTCAGGGCTAGGCCTTAGCGCCGTTAACGACGCCAGGATGAGTGTTATCGTAACGATTCCCTCAAACATCTCAGGAGCTCAGCCGCCGCCAACTGCACTCATGGTGCACATGGACACCTCAAAGGGAACCTCTCCCTTGTCTCGCCTGCACGAACTCCCAAACTGGGATGGCAAATCGATTTCGTATTCTGAGGTCCCAGAACTTGAAGTTAACGCGAGTCGCTACCCCCATATTGCTCCGCTCGTCGGACAAACCCTTCTCCATGGCGGCGGAAAATTTCCCTTTGGACTCGACGACAAAAACGGCATGGCTGAGCTCATGACCATGGCCCAGCTCCTTGTCTCCAATCCATCCATTCCCCACGGAGAGATCATTCTCGGCTTTCGCTGCGACGAGGAAATTGGAAGCCACGCCGCGGTGACGAGTCTCGCCGATCTCCTTGCAGCACGAGGAGTAACATTCGGCTGGACGGTTGATGGCACTACACCTTTTGAAATCAATACTTCGAATTTTAACGCAAGCCGCGCTGACATTCTCCTTGAGACTAAGGCTCTCGAAATCCCGAACTACTCAGAGTTCAAAGAAGTTTCGGTTGATATCACCGGAGTGGACACGCACGGCGCCACGGCAAAAGAGGAAGGCTATCTCAACGCCGCCATCGTATTTGCTCGCCTAGTTAAGCGACTCGAGAATCAGGAACAAGTGCTTCCCGTTGCTTTCGACAGAACCGGAGGAAAGGAGACCTTTGGGACACTAAAGGTTCTTATTTGCGGGTCTGATGCTCAAGACATTGAAAAGAATCGCCTCGTATTTACAGACGCACTTGAGGCGGAGATTTCCCCGCACCGCTGGAAAGGCGCAGACTTTAAGGTAACTGCCGAACCAGCTGTTACCCCAGAAACTGAATCCTATAATGATGGCGCTCTCCGCGTAGCTGGCCATCTCCTCAAATTTTTGGCGGAAAGCAAATCTTCCCCCCTGCTCTCTGAGGAAAGCTCAGGAGACCAGGGTTACACCAACCCACACTACGTCGCCGCGACTGAAAAGGGCTATGTCGTTCGCTATCGAATTAGGGATTTCTCCGTTGATGGCCTCAAGAATCGCGAAGAGGATCTTTCGCGAATTTGCCAGGAAAGTGGACTTGGAACAGCTACCATTACACAACAATATGTAGACATGGGACCAAGCCTTCAAGGTGCTCCCCAACTCACTGCGCTCCCTAGAGCTGCGTTTGAGCCGCTGCGGCCCCTGACAAACTTTGCGGTTCTCGAAACACCTATCCGGGGCGGAACTGGTGTTGACGAGTTCACCAAGCGCGGCGTTTACGTCGGGAACCTTGGAGCTGGATACTTTTTCCTCGAAAGTGGAAAGGAACTCACCACACGAGAGCTTCTCGCGCTACATACAAGATGGCTCCTTAATCTTGTTCAGGCGGTTGGTAGTTTGCAGAGGCAATAGCAAACTCTGGGCAGGAACAACGCTAGGCAGCTCATTGTCAGTGTCGCAAACTTACGCCCCTTCGTGTCCATCGCGCCCTGCGCGCTAAATCAACCTAACGTGCTCTTTCACTCTATAGTGCCTTTGGGTTACACCGCCTACTGAGGAGCTTCTCCAACTAAGCTACGTTCGCCCCCCCCTTCCACCTATGTCGCAACATCCCTTACCCACGAAAACCTGCCCGATTTGTCAGAGGCCCTTTCGCTGGCGAAAGAAGTGGCGTCTCAACTGGGATCGGGTCGTTTATTGTAGCGATGCGTGCAGGAAGGGCACACCTCGGGGAAAGGCTCACATTCTCAAATAGATTCGATAGTTATGCAGAGCGAGAACAAGAATCCTAAAAGCTGGATTTGGATAACACTCGCTGATATCGTTCAAAAATTCGCATAGAGCACGCGGAACTTTGCTTCAAAATATGAGAGGCTCGCGGCGACGAACTGAAAGTTAATTTTTAGCGGTATGAAGTTGTGACCGCAGTTGGCATCACAAATAGCCTTGCTGCCTTACGTGAAAGGCTTGCTGCACTTAACAAGGGAGTAATCCCGGAGAATGCAGTTGAAGCAATCGGAGCTTCGATTGAAGATCTCCGAATGCTCACCACTCAAATTGGAAGCCAAGATCGAGATCTAACTCCGGTGGAACTCTCACGTATTGGGAGCGCCGTGAGCGAACTTCTAAAATTTATTGAGCGAGACATCAGAAAGGTTGGGATTCTAGAGTCGCCCCTCCAGGTCCCCCCAGATTTATTAAGTCTCTTCCCGCTCGAAGGTTCGCGCGTTCCTCCAATAGAACCAAAGAGGCTTCCCGAGAAGTTTGATCCGATGGCACTTGCTGCTGCTCGTCTGCAAATTCGACAGGCTAAAGCGAGGCTCCCAGAACGCTGCGAAGTATTTCGTGATAAGAACACTGGCGCATTAGCAGTTCTTGTCGTGGACGATAGCTCTTTGGGGACAACCACAGGCGGGGCTCAGCTACGTGGCGATTTTCACGATGCAGAAGGAGGTGGCCAGGATTGGGAAGATCGCCTCATCGACAAAGTTAAAGGATTCGCACGTTGCGGAACCTGGAAGTGCGCCCTTGGGACCCTTCCTCTAGGTGGGGGAAAGCTCGTGATATCAGCGCCTCCCGCACTTCTCTCCGCCGCTCTCACCGTTCCTGATGCACGTAGGGAAGTTAAAGAATTAGTGAAGCGAGTAGGAGAACGATTTCAGGACTGCAACTACCATGCTCGTCCCGATATGGGCATGTCTAACGAGCTTTTTGATGCCTATGCCGAAGGGGGAGGAAAGATTAATCAAAGCTACCCCTTCGAGAATGCCGCAGAAAGAACTGCCCTGAGTGTCGTGGGAGGGATTACCGCCGCCTTGCGCTACCGCTCCGGTGCAACTCTGAACGGATCTTCCATTCTCGTCGAAGGAGCGGGGGGAAGAATTGGACAACAGATTGTACGCATACTGGTAGAATCCGGCGCGGCAGTCACCATCAGCAATCGAGATCCAATTACTCCACAGCTCGTGGAAAGTTATGGCGTTGCAACTCTTTCACCTGAAGATCTTCTAGAACGCCGAGCAGATGCTCTTTGCTGGGCGGGCCCCCCAGCTACCGTGGGCATTCATCAACTTACAAAAATTAGAGCCCCAATCGTGACTGGATGCGCCAATGATTTGCTAGTCCACCCCGAGTTCTATCGATTACGCGGAGATCTATTAATTATTCCTGCGGCAGTCGTAACTTCTGCCTCCATGGTAGTCCCCACCATAAAGGCTCTTGAGCGACCGGACTTACGACCGGAATCAGGAAATATTACCAACCGCGTGCTTGCTGAATATGACGAATGGCACGGAATGCTTACTCCATTCGAGGCCATGATTTTGTCTGCAGAAAAAGCGCGGCTACGATCGCGTTCGCACCTCGCAGAAGGGCCACATTTTTTTGCAGGTAAATAAACTTAAATATCAGGATGTTATCTATTCGGGAAAGATTTTGTTTAATTTGATACGCACTATATACTGATTCGGTTGGGGCGCCCCAACTCAATAGCAAATCACGAGCCCCTAAATTAAATTCAGAATTGTTGGAAAGACATTTTTCATGGCAAGTCGCGGAGCACAACCGAGGAGGGGTCGAGGAGAAGATACTCCGACCGCATCCCTAGCGCAGCTAGCCGACAGCCTATCGCCCCAAGCACGTGTGACTATGCCCTCAGTGACCATGCCCTCAGTGACCATGCCCTCAGTGACCATGCCTTCCGCAACACTGATCGCTCAAGCAATTTCGCGCCCTCCAGCACACTCCTTTAGTTACCGCTTCAAGGTCACGGGCGGCTTTGCGCGCGCTCAATTGGTTCTTGACTCTGATTCTTACTCGCAGTTTCTAGGTGGACTCCAAATTCGCTCAGCCTCTGACAAATGGGTGAATACGCCAACCAAACTGCAAGAGTTCGCTGAATCGGCGGCGCGCTACGCGAGCTGGAAAGCATGGCTCAGACAAGTACCCGTTTCTGGCGGCAAGCTCGTGGTTACCCTACCCGACGCACTCTACAAGAGCCAAGACGCGAAGGCGGCGAACGAACGCAGAGATATAATCCGCAAGCTTGCGAGTGCTATATCCAAAGATGGCCACGATTATTGGGCAAGACGTGACACTGGGCTGAGCAAGGATCTGCTAGATGCTTTTGTGCAGGGCGGTGGAAAGATGGCAACCTATAGCCTACAGCCAGATGCCTCCCGCTACACCGCAGAAAGCGTCATCGAAGGTCTCGCGTGGGCTCTTAGAAATCGCTTTAGCATTCCAAGCCTCGACGGGGCTCGAGTGCTTGTAGACTACTCCGGCGGTAAAGTGGGAATGGAGCTTGCTCGAGTCTTTAGCAGCCGCGGAGCCACTCTTTCAGTTGTCGATCGAGATGAGCCTTCCCGGCAAATCGCTGCGGAAGTTTCTGCGGCTCTTGTTCCAGCAAGCGTGGCCTACGACAGTCCCGTGGATGTCTTCTGCTACGCAGGGCAGCCGAGGCAGTTTACCGCAGAGGACGTTCTCCGGTTTAAGGCGAAGGTTGTCGGTGGGCCCGCGGATGATCTGCTCGCAGACTCTGAATTGTACCGGAACCGCCTCCCCCAGGAGTGCCTTATTCTCCCTGGCGCCGTACTTACTGCAGGATCGCTAGAATTGCCTAAGTCAGCGCCGGAATCAGAAGAACTTGTCCGTATCGCTTCCCGCGAAGTGGTGGGCAATGTGCTTGCTGAGCTTGAAAATCCCCTCTGCTCGCCATTCGAAGCCATGGTGATTGTAGCCAACAGAGCTAAAACGAGAATAGAAACCTTCCATACCGTATCCTCGGCAGCCCAGGAGGAGAGCGGCCGCGGGGGCAAATAGGAAGGTCCTAGAGATGCTTCTATTGGTTACCTTACTAATGCACATCTGGTGCACATCTAGTAAGCCTATCGTTCATCCACTTTCAGAGCTCCGGGGCTGATAGAGTCCCAGCTCTGTTATATATTGCCTGACACGCGAACTAAGGTTCTTTGGCTCAACTCCGCCTGCCAGCTGCTGGCGCACTTCGGTAGATGAGATTTCAAGAGGAGGGTTATCTAGGACAGATCCTCGAATCTGCTCGAGCGCCTGCAGCCCAAGCCGAGCCCCGATTCTATCCCAAGTTTCCTGAGCTATCGCCCCTCGGCTCACTACAATCAGGCGCACTGAATCAAGTAGAAGCTCGGCCATTTTCCAATCCGGAAGTCGGCCTAATGTATCGGAGCCCATAATAAAGAAAAGCTGCGCATCTTTTGCTATCTGCTCTCGCACGTCTCGCAAAAAAAGGGCGGTTGGTTGCTGACGCTCTCTACGCAATTCCTCCGCACTCACCATCCACGTGGGGTGGTCATCAATGGCAAGGCGAGTCATCATAAGCCGCTGGTCAGGGCTGGCTCCGGGGCGATGCGCCTTAAGAGGATTGTAAGGGGTCGGAACAAAGACCACCGAATCGAGACGAGGGAGACTGAGCTCCGCACACCCGCGCTCCGCTACTTCGGCACAGAACGTATGGCCAAGGGTTATCGGATCAAGAGACGCTCCAAGGATTCCAATGGCTCCCCGAAGCCCACAAAAACTCTTTAACTCGGAATCTCGGAGGCCAATAGAGGGGGGAACGACGAGTGAATCTTTCGGATCACCATTCCCGGGGGATCTCGCGGGAAATGCCGCATCATTAGGCAACAACATGGGGGAGAAGCTATTCCCATCCCCTCAAAAATGCGAGAGGTAATTTACTACCAGGTGCCCGGCTTCTCCCCAAAATCATGCGGAGTAATCCGAATCGCATCAGCCGAAAATCCCGGCGCCGTAAGAGCCTCAATAGCCCAATCATCCCCCCGCTCTCCGCTGCATGGTTCGACACTCACCCTTCCATAACTTACCGAAACTCTCGTGCAATCTCGGTAGAGAGTCTCTGGGTCCCCTGCGGGCACAAGATGCGAGCGAATTCTCAGGTTCGATTGCTACAAGATAGTCAAGATAATCAGAAATCCGGGCGCAGGCCTCAAGATGATTCGGACCATCAGAAAAGAGAATGGTCTATTCAAAGCATCCCAATCGAGAAGCTTTGGCCCTATCCCATAAGTTGTTGATATGAGTAATTGATTTTATTGTCGAGTGGTCCCTTTCTTATCATGGAAATAGATCCCCCTCCTTTGATTACCCAAGAGTTCTCGAGTAAATGAAGGAGCATGTCCCACACCACCCTCTCTCGCATCACCACTGCCTCGCGCCGCGATACAGCTTTTAAGCCCATAATTGCAGTTGCCCCTCATATCGCTGGCCGTCCTGCAAACTCAAAAGAAGGCCTCGTAGTCTTTAGAACTCCGCCGCGAGAACAAGTTCCGCCCCGCATCGCGTTAATCGGAGATAGAGAAGTATCGAATTTTTCCGCGATTCTTGAACACGCAGCACTTTTCCCACACGCGTTTTCACCCGTAGGCTTGATTGTTCCCGGGATAGATATCGATACGAGAGTGATAGAGCTCCTCAATCGGTATTTTGAGCCCACTGCTCAAATGAGCATGCACGCGGTGGACGTTCCTGGCACAGAACAAGGGAGTCATGATGGGTTCGTCACCAGCGAGCGCCATGACTTCTCGTTTATGCACTGCCCGTATGACGCCGAGGCGCTTAAGAAGGATCCGAGCTATCGCTCCCGTTTTGGCGCTGCCCTGGCCGAGCGCATTCAATCAATGTCTCCTGAGCTCGTACTTCTCTCCAATTTTAAAGTGGTGCTCCCCGCAGAACTACTTGAGCTACCTGATATCCAATTTGTAAACATTCACCCCTCGGTTCTTCCCATTCTTAAGGGCTGGAGGCCAGAAGACCGCACTGCCAATAAGGGGGAATTCGTTAATGCCAATGGCTACACCATTCACCAAGTCTCCAAAGAACTTGACGGCGGCACTACGCTTTTTGCTCAAAGAGTAGAAATCCAGCCCTTCTCGCAAGAGGAAGAGAGCCGCGTCGGCAAGGATTTTTACGCAAGGATTCGCGAAGAGCGAAATCGCCTCGCTATCATTCGCTCTCAAAGTCTATGGGCGCCGCAAGTACTGCATTTTGTTCTGTCAGAAACTCCGCGGCAAATCGTGCGGGGCGCGGAGGCTTTTGCGGCTGAGGGCCGCCCCGGATTTGAAGAGTCGTCTGAATTTCTCAGTTACCAGGCCGAGGAATACGAACGCGCGTGCAAAGCAAAATCGCCGTTTCAAGGGTCATTTCAGGATTGGCAGAAAGTCCAGCCGCCTTATTCTCGGCTTCTCTTTGACATGGGATCTGGTTGGCAAACACTAGAAACTATTCTTCAGGCCCCAAGTATCGTTCAGCCCGCCGCTTCTCTTGATACGACCTCTCGCTACTCTTTTTTCGTCCACGGCTCCCCTGAGAAAACTGCCGCTCTAATGCAAAAACTCTTTGCGCGCCTCAGGGAGAATCCCGCGCTAAAGCCTGATTATTACGACTTTTTTTACGACTCCTCTCACGGCGGAAGGCTCTATATATCGGTTATTGGCGCCTTCGACCTTGCGCCATTCTTAAAGACTCTAGGAATTGATAGTACCGTGCATGCCTACCCCGTTGGTGTTACAAGTCCTCGAAGAGCCGCGCACGAAAGCTAATTTCCTTAGTGGCCTCTGTGGTCTTAGTGTTTAAGAAAAAACAACCACTAAGACCAGAGAGACCACTAAGTGGATAGAAATTGTTTTAATTGCCGCTTAAAGGTCTTTAGAAAGCCTAAGGCATCGGAATATTTTCACCACAAAGGACGCAAGGGACACAAAGGAATACGTTGAAATTGCTAGTCTCTATTGAACCTTCTTTGCGTCCTTAGCATCCTTTGTGGTCCAATATTGCTTTAGTAGTCTTAGGGTGTTCCGCCGGACAATCTTGCGCTCTATCAAAAGTCCATCATGCCACCTTCTCCACTTAGTCACAGCCTTCAAGGAATCGACGTACACGCGCACTACTTCCCTGCTACCATGCCGCGTTGGGCAGAGCGTTTTCCTAAGGCCCAGAATGACTTCTACTGGATTAGGAAGAATGCCGTCGGCGCATGCCCTTGCGCGACCATGATGTGCGGCAGCAAAGAATTTCGCCCCCTCGATGACTCAAAGCTTTGGGAACCCGAACGCTATCTCGATGAACAGGCAGCAAGAGGCATTTGGGCCATGGCGCTCTCGCCTACCCCGCAAAATTTTTATTACGAAGCCTTGCCCGAGCACACGCTTGGGATTGCGCGCTATCAGAACGACCAAATAGCAGACCTCCAGCGCCGTTTTCCTGGTCGATTCTTTGGACTGGGAACTATTCCACTTCAAGATTCAGCACGCGCCTGCGGCGAGATCACGCGCTGCATTAAGGAGCTTGGGCTCTCGGGAATTGAGATAGCGACTACCTGCAACGGCAAAGACCTTTCGGACCCTGAATTTTTTTCTGTATTTGAAACTGCCGCAGCCCTTGGAGCCTGCATCTTTGTGCACCCTTGGTACTTTCCCCAGAGCAATAGATTTGCGTCAAATTGGGGTCAGTGGCTCCTCACCATGCCGGAAGAAACCACTGCCGCAATGTTTAAACTTTGCTGCGCTGAACTACTTAAGAAACTTCCGACTCTTCGCATTGGTTTCGCGCATGGCGGTGGAAATTTTGCTTGGCTGCTCCCGCGCATGGAGCATGGCATTAAGGTGCGCCCTGATCTTTTTACCTCTCCGACCATTAATTTCCTCGAATTCGCAAAGAGCGTTTTTTATGACAGCCATCTTTGCAGCTCCGCGCAGCTTCGGCTTTTGGTTGAGACCGCTGGTGCTGAACGGGTAATGGCGGGTAGCGATTGGCCTTATGTGCTTGGAGAGAAGGATCTTGCCAAGTCAATTACTGATACGTTCAGAGATTCTGAAACGACGCAGAAGCTTCTAGTGGAAACCCCCCGCACCTTCCTTGGGATTTAACTGGTAGGGCGCCGCGTCCTCGCCGCGCCGAACAATCACACAACCAAACCCCAAGAGATTACCCTACATAAGTTTATAATCTCGATTGATGGGGCAAAAACCATAGCCTGCTAATTCGAAGCATGTTTCGGCGCCCTGGGGACAGGACGCCCTACCATAGACGATCGAGCCTCATCCGGTAGGGCGCCGCGTCCCCGCGGTGCCGAACAAACGCCTCACGTCACCCTTGAGAAACGCCATCACCAAAGCGTAAACTGAATGCATGAAGAAATCGTACGAAACCCAAACCAGCCACAAGATCCCAAACTCTCGCGTCGCCATTCTTCAAGGCCGCTGGCATGAAGAGCACACCGATCTCATGGCGGACGCCTGCATGAAACTTCTCACAGAAGCAGGCTGCGAAAAGATAGACCGCTTCAAGGTTCCCGGCTGTTACGAGATCCCCCTCGCGGCAAAGAAGCTGGCGAAGCTTGAACGCTACGACGCCATTGTAACGTTTGGGGCAATTGTGAAGGGAGACACGGATCACTATCAGGTGCTACTCGATACCTGCATCCGTGAACTCGGCAGAGTCATGTATGATTTTGAGATACCCATCATCATGGAAGTGCTACCAGTCTTTAAACTAGAAGATCTCATCGCTCGCACCAAAGGTGAAAACAACAAGGGCCTTGAAGCAGGACACGCGGCAATTGAAGCCATCGCCTGGCATAGGGACCTAGATGCAGGCCGACTTGCGCCCGGGCACATGGCGCCGGGGTTTGGGAAGAGGGACTAGGAGAAGCAAATCTACCCCAACTCAGGCCGAAGCGGCCGCGTCATAAGAAGCCGAACAAGCTCGGGTGCGTTTACTTCGCCCGCAAGTAGCCGTGCAACATTGTGAGTGATGGGCATTTCGACGTTGTGGCGCCGCGCCAGCTCCACCACATGCGGAGTTGTTTCCACGCCTTCAGCTACTGACCCGAGCGCCCGCAAAATTTCGGGAAGCTTCTTGCCTCGCCCCAATTCAAGTCCAACAGTGCGATTGCGACTCGCATCGCAGGTCGCCGTCATAACAAGATCTCCAAGCCCGGAAAGACCTGACAGCGTCCGCACATCTGCCCCCATGACCTGCGCAAGGCGCATCATCTCGGCAAGTCCGCGCGTGATGAGTCCCGCACGCGCAGAGTCCCCTAGCTCAAGGCCGTCACACACCCCAACCGCAAGCGCGATGACGTTCTTAACAATACCACCAAGCTCAACGCCCAAAGTGTCGCTGGAAGTGTAAACCTTCATCCATTCACAGGAGAACAAATCCGCCACGCGGCGCGCGGCCCTCTCGTTTGACGAAGCAGCGACGAGCCCACACGGCCGAGCAACCGCCACATCTTTAGCGAAACTAGGACCCGAAAGTACCACAGCGCCGCTATACACAAGCCCCGACTCGGCAAGACACTGCAAAGGGGTACGCAAGGTCTTTCCCTCGACCCCCTTTATGGCGCTCACGACTAGCGCCTCCGGAACAAAGGAAAGCTTGGGGAACACCGCACTTATCGCAGCGGATGGAATCGCTATCACCACAAGCTCCCGCGTAAGCGCGGAAGCGAGATCGGTAGTTGCGGCGAAAGAATCGTGCAGCTTTACCTGGGAGAGAAATTTAGGATTCCGGTGCTCGGCATTTATTCCCGCAACTACGGGTTCTTCTATCGACCAGCCAAGGACATTAAATCCTTTAGCCGCAAGATGATTACCAAGCGCAGTCCCCCAATTACCAAGCCCAAGCACCGCCGCAAGCGGCAAATCTCGCGAGCCATTCTTCTCGCCACTAGCTTTCGAAGAAGGCGCAGATGGGGAATTGGTTTCCAATGGCACTACTCCGGATCGGCTTCCATGAGGTGCGTTACGGCAACAACCTTTTCGCCCTCATCGAGATCGATAAGCTTAACGCCCTTCGTATTACGCCCAATTACGGACACGCCACTCGCCTTGATTCGGATAATTTTACCCGAAGTGGTGATGATCATAAGATCCGACTCGTTATCAACCGCGCTCACGCCGACTACCGAGCCATTTCGCTCATCAGTCTTAATATCGATAACGCCCTTTCCGCCGCGGCTCTGTGAGCGGTAGTCCTCAATCAAGCTTCGCTTGCCGTATCCATTCTCGCATACGGACAGCAGAGTACCGTTTTTTCCAATTCTCGTCTCATCGGAAGCAACCGCAGCACCCTCAGGAGAACCTGCCTCAACGGATGCCGCGCCCACTGGAGGCGAGGCCTCAGTGGTCGCTACGACAGCCATTCCGACAACTTCGTCCCCTTCTTCAAGAGTCACTCCGCGCACACCGCGCGCCCCGCGGCCCATGGCCCGAGCATCATCCTGAGAGAAGCGAATCGCCATTCCTGACTTAGTAGCAAGAATGATCTCGTCTCCCACAGAACATATCGTTACCGCGATGAGGCTGTCGCCTTCATCAAGCGTGCAAGCGATAATCCCGCTCTTTCGCGCACGTGAGAACTCCATCAGGCCAACCTTCTTTACGACACCTTTCTTGGTGACCATAAAGACAAAGCGGCTTTCATCAAATTTACGAATCGGCAAAATCGCGGTCGGAGTCTCATCAGACTTAAGCTGCACGAGATTAATCAGAGCACGCCCACGCGCGGTGCGGCCGGCCTCCGGAACTTCATATACCTTGAGCCAATAGAGGCGACCCAAGCTAGTAAACACAAGAACATCAGAAAGAGTTGAGGCTACAAAGAGATGCTCAACAAAATCCTCATCCTTTGATGAGGCTCCGGTTATCCCCTTTCCGCCGCGGCGCTGCGCGCGATAGGTGGAAAGCGCCGTGCGCTTCAAGTAACCCTTACGGCTTACCGAAACGACCATCTCTTCATCTTCGATTAGATCCTCGACTTCAATGCTCTCCGAGCTATCAAGAATCTCCGTCCGGCGATCATCTGCATAATCAGCTCGAATAGCCTTAAGTTCAGTGGTGATAATCGCGTCAACCTCACGTGGGTTGGCGAGAATGGAAAGAAGACGCTGAATCTCTTTCCCAAGTTCCGCGTGCTCCTTCTCAATGGCAAGGCGCTCCATTCCGGTGAGCTTTTGCAAGCGCATTTCGAGGATCGCGTTCGCCTGAAGCTCACTGAGCTCATACTTCGCAATCAAACCAGAACGCGCGATCTCTACCGTCTCTGAAGACTTAATGAGCTGAATCACCTCATCGAGATTGAGCAGGACTATCCTGAATCCCTCAAGGAGATGCATGCGCTCTTTTGCCTTGCGCAAGTCGAACTGCGTACGCCGCGTTACCACGTCACGGCGGTGGTTGATGAAATACTGAAGCAGCTTCGTGAGAGAGCAGACCACTGGCTTTCCATCAACGATGGCCAGATTGATCACACCAAAGCTCTCCTGCATGGGCGTAAGCTTAAAGAGCTGATTCAGGACGACTTCTGCGGTCGCATCACGCTTCACTTCAATCACGATGCGCATGCCGCTTCTATCAGACTCATCGCGCAGCCGTGCGATGCCGTCGATCAGTTTGTCATTAACCAGGTCCGCCATTTTCTCGATGAGGCGCGCCTTGTTAACTTGGAACGGAATCTCCGTAACAATTATCGCTTCCGCTTCACGAGAGCCGGTCTTAATGGTCTCAATGCTTGTGCGAGCGCGCACCTTGAGCACGCCCTTGCCGTGCGCATACGCACTTAAAATAGCACCTCGCCCATGAATGACGCCGCCTGTGGGGAAGTCAGGGCCGGGGATCTTTTGCATCAGTTCTGCAAGAGAGATTGAAGGATTCTCAATCAGGGCTATCACACCATCGATCACCTCTCCCAAGTTATGGGGAGGGATGTGCGTGGCCATACCCACCGCGATACCGTCCGCGCCGTTTACCAGAAGATTGGGAATAGCCGCGGGGAGAACAAGTGGCTCAAGCGTGGTGTCGTCGAAGTTGGGGGTAAAATCAGTAGTGTCTTTCTCGATATCCTCGAGTAAGCGCTCAGAGAGCGCCGTCATGCGGCTTTCTGTATATCGGTACGCCGCTGCCGGGTCACCGTCTATAGATCCAAAGTTGCCCTGCCCATCAACAAGCTGGTAGCGCATGTTCCAGGGCTGAGCCAAACGCACGAGCGCTTCATATACGGACGAATCACCGTGTGGATGGAATTTTTTTAAAACTTCACCGACAACACCCGCGCACTTTGAGTGCTTGCGATTAGAAAGCAGCCCCTCGCTGTGCATCGCATAAAGAATGCGGCGCTGAACGGGTTTTAAGCCGTCACGAACGTCGGGGAGCGCACGTCCAATGATAACGCTCATCGCGTAGTCCATATAGGACTGGCGCATCTCGTCTTCGATGTTTACGGGGGTAATTGTTTCGGATTCCATACGGTAAGAACTCTAGCCGCTAAGGTGCCTCGAAACAAGGTTACAAAATACCTTTCTTTTCTGCACAACACATTGAAACAACATGTGTTTTACGACTGCGGAAGACCTTCCTAAGCAAGCCACGGAACGCACCGAAGTAGGCCCTAAAATCGGGCGAAAATACTCCTTATAGCCGAAGCTATCGTGAGCGTACGGCCTCTCCGAACGCTCGGCCTAGAACGTTATTTCAAAACACCAATTGCGCCCCTCGCTCTGACTACTTCATGGGCGGGTGTCCATTCCGGCCACAGCCGCCCCGCAACCCAAAAAGAACGAGGAAACGCATATGAGCAGCTCACCGCAGCAGCAGGGCAAGGTGTATCTACGAATGTCCCACCGGCAGGAACAGAGATTAGCACGAGAAACATCGAGCGCGCCCGCTGGGCTTCTAAATCAACCGCTCAATTTGTATCCGGCTCAGAATTTCAAGAGCTCAAGGAGCTACACGGCCTGCATGTGATTGGAGTCGTAGGGTTCTCTGGTCAGTGGTCAGATCAAAAAATCGAAGCCGACCCGTCACTGCGCAGCGACGCCGAGGCAGGAGCTGCGGTGCTTCGAGAATTTCTTACTCAAGCAAAGCAGCGCCACGGTTCTCGTCTCGTGGTCTCAAGCGGAGCGACTATGGAAGGCGTGCCCAAGATTATCTACTCTCTGTGTGAGGAGCTTGGCATCGAAGCGATGGGCGTCACATCCGCCAAGGCTTATGACTATGCATTGGGGAAAATGCGCTATCTGATTGTCGAAGGAGAGGACTGGGGACAGGAGTCGGCTACGTTTCTGAGGACCTCAGATGAAATAATAATGATGGGCGGCGGCGGCCAAGCAAAGCGCGAAGCAATTGCCGCAAGCACTGAGGGGAAACCAGTAACAATTTTTCAGGGATTCAAGGGTACCGCCGACCAGCTTACGCAAGAAGACGTAAAAGGCGCTACGTTCCTCGCTCGTCACTAAACTATGTCTCTCCCAGGGGGCCGTGAGGGCGCTTGGGAGAGCTGCGCTCGCGCAAGTAAGGAGTCTCTGAAAAACCGCCTTTCTTAATACACCTCTGTGTACCTCCGTATTCTCTGTGGTGAAATTTTCATGAAGAATTTCACCACGGAGGGCGCAGAGGTGAATCTTTCAGGGGCTCCCTAAGTCACTTTCCCTCTCTAGGGCTCGCATCAGCCGGTGTCGCAGCAGGCTCCTCCCCTTTCCCTTCTAATTCTGCGCGAGGTTCGCGTTCCTTGATTCCTGAACGCTTCTGCACGACGGCTTCAAGCCCTTTATCACCCTCAAGCATGCGAGCAGTGTCTTTGGCGTGTTCGCCAAACTTATCCTCGGCGATTTGCTTTAGGCGATAGGCTCCCCAGAGAATTCCTCCAAGCATCGCAAGAAGTATCGCAGCCGGAATCTTTATCTCTGCCCAGTCCCTGAGGCGCTCTCCCCATACTTCTATAGAATCCTGAAGTGCCTGAGCCCGCCCAATTCCGCTTCCACGTGCACCAACACGCTTGACGTCTTTTACATACACAGCCCCGGCAACAACATCTGATGTTTCAAGCCGCTTAAAGAGTATGCCTTTCGAGGATACTTCTTGAACTACAAGGCCCCCCTTGCGCACAAGCTCCCTCAAGTCATGCGAATCTCGAAGAGCAAGGCGAAAGGAAGTTCGTGGAAGAGAAAGGGAGGCTGTTTCTCCCTCGGGAGTTTTCGTCGCTCGAATATTGCTTGCGAATTCATGTTCAAGGAACTCACTGACTGAAGGGTCCAGCGCCTTCTGCTGCCCCGCGGGTCTCAGCACGACCATGTTGTTCGTATGCCGCGGTACTCGCGCAAACATGACAATCTCACGGAATGGTTAAGATGGGAGACCCAGACCAGACAAGGGCCAGGCACTCAGCAATAGCTGGCGGCGGTTTGTCCCCCTCTCCAGTAAGAATGATTCGTCCAAAAGTAGAAAGTTCTACCGCACCCCTAAGACGCGCCCGCTGGAACTCATCTAGACGAGCACGACTAAGAGCAAGATAGACATAGGCTGGGTTCTGGTGCTCGTCCTCAACGGCGCAGAGCACTAAAACTTCAGGCTCTTCTTCCATCAAGAAACGCTAGCATCGAGTAGAATGGCAACCAAACTTTTCTTAGCGAACCTCTGAAAAAGTCCACTCGGTGAGCTCTGTGCCCTCTGTGGTTAATTTAAACTGTTGAAAAATCAGAGAGAGAGAGAGAGAGAGAGAAAAAACTCCACTCTTAATACACCGCCGTGAACTCCGTGTCCTCCGTGGTGAATTCCTTGATGAAAGTTTCACCACGGAGTGAGCTGCAGAAATCTAGACCTGATCTTCCAGTTAATGTAGGGGTGTTTCGAGAGGGAAGCTTAAAACGCGAAGGACGCGATGGACACGAAGGTATTGAATTCTCTTCCCTTCGTATCCATCGCGTCCTTCGCGTTACAATCGGTAGCTCACAAAACCTCGGACACTGGCTGTAAGATTAAGTCGCGCCTTTCGCAGGTGAGTTTCTCAGAGGTTCCCTAACTTTTGGCTGCGCCCAGCCATCCGAAGCTTGGGTTGAGAAAGGACGAGAGGTCAAAGTTCAAGCAAGTAGCGTGCAAGCGTTCGCGCCGCAAAACCCGTACCACCTTTACGCACGGCTCCCTTGTCTCCATCACTCATGGCCGGCCCCGCAATATCAAGATGCGCCCACGGGGTCTTGAGGACAAATTCCTTAAGGAACAATGCTGCGGTTATAGCGCCGCCCACGGGGCCTCCGGTATTCTTGATATCTGCGATAGGACTCTTAATTAAGTCTTTGTATTCTGGAGCAAGAGGCATACGCCAGAAGCGCTCACCTTCGGTAGCGCCCGCTTCAATGAGACCCGTGGCTAACTTTTCATCAGTGGCGAAAAGTCCTGCGTAGTCATTACCAAGAGCCACGACACAAGCACCCGTGAGAGTCGCAACGTCAATAATTTGGTCGGTCCCTTCTTGCTCAGCAAGTGTGAGAGCATCGCTAAGAATAAGCCGGCCCTCTGCATCGGTGTTCAGAATCTCCATGCTTTTTCCGCTTATTCCACGCACGACATCTCCCGGTCTCGTGGCCCTTCCGTTGATCATATTCTCGACGGTTGGAATATACGCGCGCACTTCGTGTGGGCAGCCAAGCTCTGCAATAATTCGCAGGGCGCCAAGCACGGCAGCGGCACCTGACATGTCTATTTTCATCGTCTCCATACCGCCAGCGGTCTTTATGGAAAGTCCTCCACTATCAAAAGTGACGCCCTTACCAACAAGGGTAATCACACGCTTGGTCCGTTTTTTAGGCTTGTAGGCAAGTTTAAGAAGATAAGGAGGCTCCTCGCTTCCCTGAGCAACCGCGAGAAGTGCATGCGCGCCCAGCTTTTCAAGTTGCTTCTTATCGAACGCCTTAAACGAAAGTCCCCAGCGACGCGCGAGATCGCGCGCACTTTTAAGAAGCACTCCCGGTGTACAGTCTCGCGCCGGGGTATTTACTAGGTCTCGCGCCAATATCGTCCCGCTCGTAAAGGCGCTTGCTTCTAAGACCGCGTCTCGCGCTCTTGAACCATCTCCCGAGGTAACGAGGCTAAGCTGCGGCGCTTTGAAAGAGTTCTTAACTTCGCTTTCATTCTTATAGCGAAGGAAGCGGTACATTCCGAGCTCAACGCCTTGCGCTATGGCCTGCACAAAGGCGCCGTCTTTCGAGAACTCTCCGAGGAGAACCGCGACGGTTCGAGCCTTCACTCGTCTTGCGTGATCACTGATAGTGGCGCCTAGTTTTCGCGCCAGCGAAAAGCGATCGAAAGTTTCCTTATCCGCTTTTCCTGTTCCAAGCAGAACCAACTCAAGAATTTTCTTCCTTCTGAGCAGGGGAACAGAAAGAACTGCTCCCTTAGCACCTTCGAATTTCTCACGAAGCACAAGCTCCTTAAGAAGCCCCCCAGATAGATGGGAGAGCTCCTTGAGGGCTTCCTCCGAGCGCGGAAGAGACTTGGTTGAAGTAAGTGCCTTGGCAAGATCGGGCGAAGCGAGAGCCACCACAAGTTCTGAACCAAGAACCGACGCGGAGAATGGAATTACCTTCATGTTCATGCGCGCATTGTAAAGAGCACGAACGAATTGCGCCACGGAGCAGAAATAGAAGTACCTATTACTAAGGAGCTTCTCAAAGATTTCAATTCCTAATACACCTCTGTGTACCTCTGCGTCCTCTGCGGTGAACCTCTTAACTATAATTTCATCACTGAGGACACGGAGGTACACAGAGGTGAGTTTTTCATAGGTTCCTTAAGTAATGTTCTATTGTGGTGAGCACGCGACCGGCAGGGGAATGCACCTGGCGCCCGGAGCGGGGGAAAGCACAGCGCGGCTGCAATAGCCTCCAAGGGAATGCCCAACACCGGCCTAAGAGGCTGAAATTACTAGAGAGACAAGCGAGCCAGGGCCTTCAGTAATTTTCCTAACTTGTCGATCTTCCTGTGGGGATTGATGGGTCAGGGCCAGCTATGAACAATTTTAATATGAATCAACGGCCAGCAAGCGCCTCGCACGATATTCTGTTCATTGATAGGGGAGACCCCACCTCTGCAAAGGTGCGCGAATCGCTTCAGCGCAAGGGCTTTACCGTCAAGGGAGCAAAGTCCGCCGAGGATGCCGCATCAGTCCTTGAATCACTCGTGCGGCCTATTCTTGTAATCGATTGCGGCACTCGTCCCGGGGCCAAGGAGTACGTCGGTCCCTTCTGCAAGATGCCTGCACTGCAGCGTGCTCCCGTTATTGTACTTGGGAAAGATGTTGACGGTCTTGCCAGTGAGCTGAAAGAGATCTTTGCTCTCGCCTCGACTCTTCGAACGCCATGTAGTCAGCAAGACCTGCTTGAGACGATTAACTACATCTCAACCAACTATCCTGATCCGAACGCTGCCCCGCGCAGTTCTTCCGGGGCCATAGCCCGCGAAACTCCCGCAACGCCCCCCAAAGTTGCTCCTGTTCCCCCCAAACCTGCGACGGAAGACGAACCACAAGTCCCAAGTCACCGGCTTTACGACCAAGCGGCCTCAATCCCCAGTCTCTTTTTTGAGCAGCTTCAGCGCTTCAACATTGTCGACAGGGAACTTGGAGGCGCAGACTTTGTTGCGATGTCGCACCCCACGGAGAATCTGCCCTTGGGTGCCCTGCCTTCCGATCCTAAGCGCAAGCAGCTCATAGGCGGCATTCAAGAGATCGCCGGGAAATGGGGGCGTAATCATCTTCTGCGCGTCGCGACACTCACACAAAGAATGCTGGCCCCACTTGAAATCGACCCCAGCTTAAGAGAAGCGGCTCAGGCCGCCTCCTCGCTCTACGCGCTCTCGATATCTGAGACCAATCGCTCCATTTTTAGAAAAGAGTTCATAGGACGAGGCTCACTTCTTCTAAGGAAGGAACTTTGCAGCCGCGTTAAAGACAGCGCGTACGCGCTGGCCACGACCCACCAACTCCCGCGGGAAGCAGAGATTGTATCCACGCTCGCTAAACTTATCGGAAGAGAAGACGCCATAGCGGACACCCCCGTGAGCCTGGTCGCATCCGCAATTATGGCAAGCGACCTTGCCGATCGACTCTGTTACCAATCTGGGCACTGGAACCCTCGCGCCGCTCACAGCCTGATGCGCCGTATCGGTTCCGGAAAACTCAGAGATCTTCACCCAGCGGTCACCTGCTGCCTTGCGAAGTTTCTCTCGGAGGCGCTTGCCAAGAGTAATCCTGCGCACCTCATCCGCAAGGATATTCGCGAGAACGTGGACCTCATCGAAAAGGCTCGCACTAACAGAGAGCAACCCGTAGCCGCAAATGAAACGAAGATTACTCTCGACCGACTCCTTCCCGGGATGAAACTCTCGCAGCCTTTGTTTGCATTTGATGGCAAGCAGCTTCTCGAAGAGGACCTTACTCTCGATCAAGATCTCATCTGGCGCATATGGCAGCTTTCAGCCCTTAGGCCAATTAACGCTCCGGTCATTGTGGTGCGAAAAAGCGCGCCGACTGGCGCTGATAAGTAAACACCGCATTCCGCGACTTTGAGGTCTTCTTTGGTTAAAAAAAACAGCCAATAAGAGCACGAAGGGGGATATTAGGGAACCTCTGAAAAACTAGCTCTCGGCATCCCCCCGACTCCGCCAAAGCTATGCCGCGGCCGCACTGAAGCCAGGATCGACGCAGGAGTAGGCGGCTCCGCGTTCATTGAAACGTATTGTATAGCGCCGAGGACGCGGGGTACGCGGAGAAAAAAAAACAATCTGGGGGTTTTTCAGAGGTTCTTTAGCTACCCTGTGCCTCTAACCAGCGCTCAGCTTCAATCGCCGCCATGCACCCAGTCCCCGCCGCAGTAATTGCCTGACGGAACACGTGGTCCTGGACATCCCCACAGGCGAACACGCCCGGAATGTTGGTCGCTGCCGAGTTGGGCTTGGGAACTATGTAGCCATTCTCGTCCATCGTAATCTTGCCTGCGAACAGGCTTGAGTTCGGAGTGTGGCCAATCGCAACGAAAACGGCGTCGCAGGCTACTTGCTCTTCGGCCCCCGTATCCGAACGCTTCATGACCACATGCGTTATTCCCTTCTCCTTTGAGCCTTCAATCTTCTGCGGAATACGGTTGAGGACGAGCTCGATCTTCGGGTTCGCCCTGACGCGATCTTGCATGATCTTGGAGGCGCGCAACTGATCTCGGCGATGCACGAGCAGCACCTTACTTCCAAAACGAGTGAGGAAGTTTGCTTCTTCGCAAGCAGAGTCTCCTCCACCAATCACCATGATAACCTTGTTACGGAAGAAAGCCCCGTCACAGGTCGCGCAGGTCGAAACTCCAAAGCCAAGAAGCTCTCGCTCCCCGGGGATCCCGATGTACTTTGGTGTTGCACCCGTCGCAATGATAAGCGTGTCGCAAGAGAGACTGACCTTGCCCGTCTTAAGCACAAAAGGCCTACGAGAAAGCTCAACTTCGGTCACCGTATCGACAAGAATGGTAGTTCCGAAGCGCTTTGCCTGCGCCTCCATATGCTGCATGAGGTCCGGGCCCATAACGCCCTCAGGAAAGCCAGGGAAGTTTTCAACCTCTGTGGTGGTAGTCAGCTGCCCACCAGGTAGAGGGCCATGTACGAGAAGCGGGCTTAAATTGGCTCGGCCCGTATAAATAGCCGCCGTAAGGCCCGCCGGACCCGAACCAAGAATGATGACTTTGTGGTGTTGTGTCATAGAAAGCCTTACAAACGGGTTCCTCCGGGAGCCTTCCCCCGCAACTCCTTGATCCAAGGGACGCTTCGTTCAATTAGACTACACTTCCCTGGCGCCAAGGAGTAAACAAGGCATACCGCGAACATGCGGCACTTCCAAGATGAGGCTCCTTAACGCATGAAGCAGCAACATACTAGAATCAGTAAAGTTCTAATTGCAAACCGAGGCGAAATCGCCCTTCGCATCCAACGCGCCTGTCACAAACTTGGAATAAAAACGGTCTCGGTGGCCTCCGAAGCTGATAAGGAAAGCCTCTTTGCCCGAAGTGCGGATGAGCTTGTCATCATCGGCCCGGCCCCCGCCCGTGAATCCTATCTGAGAGCGGACAAACTTGTTGAAATTGCAAAAGAGCGCGGCTGTAACGCAGTACACCCCGGCTATGGATTTCTTTCCGAGAACGCTGAATTTGCCCAGCGAGTAGAGGATGCAGGCCTTATCTTCATAGGCCCAAGCCCCCAAAGTATCGCCGCGCTTGGAAGCAAGACTAAAGCTAAGGCCATCGCGGCCGCAGCCAAGGTGCCCTGTGCGCCAAGTAGTCCCGCCGGACTCTCAAATGAAGAGCTCCTTAACGCAGCCGATAAAATTGGCTACCCCGTTCTCGTAAAGGCTGTCGCGGGCGGCGGTGGGCGAGGCATGCGAAACGCCTTTAATCGAGAGGAGCTTGCCGAGGCACTCCCAAGAGCACGCGGGGAGGCCCTTAAGTTTTTTGCCAATGAAGATATATACCTGGAAAAGCTCATCGACCGACCTAGGCACGTTGAAGTTCAGATCTTCGGAGACAAGCATGGCAATCTTGTTCATCTAGGAACTCGTGACTGCTCCACACAACGCAGGCACCAAAAACTCATCGAGGAGGCACCTGCCCCTCACTTATCCCCAGAGCTCCGCGCGAGAATTCACCAAGCGGCCTTAGCAGCAGCACGAGAATCTGGGTACTACAATGCCGGCACCGTTGAGTTCTTAGTAAAAGACGGAGAATTCTTCTTTCTTGAAGTAAACACGAGAATCCAGGTCGAGCATCCCGTTACAGAAGCCATCACAGGGCTAGACCTGGTGGAGCTCCAGCTTAGAGTTGCTCAAGGAGAGAAGCTCCCCTTCACTCAGGATGAAGTTACGTTCACAGGGCATGCCATTGAATTTCGAATTTGCGCAGAAGACCCCGCCCAAGGGTTTAGGCCGGCGACAGGTAAAATTACCACGCTACGCTCCGCTAAATTCCCTTGGGTAAGGGAGGACACGGGCTTCCTGGAAGGAGACAGCGTTTCATCACATTACGACTCCATGCTCTCCAAAGTAATCGTTCTTGGCGGCTCACGCGGCGACGCCATCGATAAAAGCCTAGAGTTTTTGAGTAGTTATATCATTCTAGGAGTGCCCTCCACAATTGCTTTGCATCTTTGGGCTCTATACAATGGGCTGTTCCGGTCTCGCCCCCTAGATATAGGCTACGTGGAGCGAGAATTTTCTGTTAAGAGTTTGTTAGGACTTCGCGCTGCTGAGGTTCGGGACCCGGAGTGGCGTCTGCCCTTAGGAATATCCCTTGGAACAGCTTCCTGTGAAGCTGCTTCTCGTGAGTCTGATTCCCACAAGCCTTCCCAAAAGGAGGAGTGCTTACAAGGAACGACGAGAACCAAGGATTTGTTGCTTCCTAAGACGCAGAACCCGGGATCAGGTGAGCATCAGGCTGATAAGGCCTTAAATAGTCAGGGACCTTTAAGTCCCGGCTTATGTGAACTCGATCCAATAGGAGCAACCGTGAAAGGAGCGAACGTGAAGAACGTATATCAATATCAGTCAGAGAAATTTAAGACTACTTATACCATTGAAATCCTTCATAAGCGTGATGGATTCTTCGTGGCGGTCCCTGTTGATTCCTCCGGTCGCAGAGGAAAGAGCAACAACTGCCGCATGTCGAATGGACTTAATACGGTGATGCATTCTCTTATCCACGACGTTCTTGAGAAGACGCCGCCTTCAGAAATATTCTAATCAGGAATATTCAAGCGAGTGTCGTTCTAACTCGCTAGAGCCTTCTTTAAGTGATGTAGCTCCTTGAATCAGAACTGTAAGAAAAAAAGGGCCCTTCGGGGTCCTTTTTTTTTACCTTTTGGCGGCACTGAAACAAGATCTTCCAGTTTCCTAGGACTTTATACGCTCAACTAGCAGAGTCCCAAACCCATAGGCCAATTAGCGAACAAGCGAGAACCGTCTCGCGATACCAAGTCTCTTTGCTCGGAGCGTCTCCCGGGAGGGGGAAAACGCTTTTTGCCGAGCATGTGAAGGCGGACTTTACTCGGCCTCAAAAACGACGAGATACTGAGCCCGAACAGCCGGCACGATGAGGCAGATCGGCTCTTCGAGGCTTAGGGGCTTGGACCCGCAGGCGTACTCGTGAACCAGCATCAAAGCATGGCCCTCATTGACGCCTAGAATCTCACCCATCACGCTCAGACACCCGATTTGCCCCTTGTAGGAAGGCAGCTCGGTCCAGTCCGGAAGCGCCGAATTGTCCCTGTCGAAGGGGAATGTGAAGGCAACATCGTCCATGACATCCCTCCCCTCCGGCAGGAGAACCTTGAGCGTTCCACGCTGTCGAATCATGTCGACCGCGAACTTCTCAGCCCCATCAAGAGGCTGAGCGTTCCCGCCGAGCACCTTCTGGCGCGCCTCTCCGAAGAGCGCCTCGAAAACGCATGCCATGTACGGCGCCATCTGCAAACCAGTTGTAGACTCCAAAGTGGATCCTTTCCGCTTACCAAAGTCAGCATCACCTAGAGCCGCAGCGCTGCGGCAAATAACCAGACTTGCTGACATTTCAGCGCCTCAGTAAGGCACTCAAGTTGTCAGCAAGAAACCTTAAAACTCCCGGGAGTGCTCCGGGAGAGACACCTGTCTCTCCACAAGCCTCCAAGGCCCTGCTTCTACTCACAAATTTTTTTGAGGTCTCCGAAAGGCTCCCAAAAAGGAGCGCTTAAGGGACAATGGTTATGGGCAACTCTGCAAGTTGGTAGCTTTAGATTTTGCGATTCTTCCGTCTCTATTAGTCCCGTCTCTCTTAGTCTCAGAGAACTTGCGCGAAGAGTTGTAAAAAAGATGCCCGCAAAGCAGATAAGAAACCCAGCAATTCCAGAGGCCTAGAATATTATCTTGCGCTCGCACAGGCAAGCTCGGCTGCCCCTATTCGAACTTAAAAGACGAGTTCTTCACCGCCCCTTCCCAAGGTACGGAGCAAAGTAAGGTGGTGTCGGTGCTTCAAACGCGCCAACTCCGGCAATCTTCAAACTTGCCGCATGAAGAGCAAATGGCGGAATTCCCTCGCCCGGATTCAGCAAGTTTCCCTTGGAACCATAGAGAGCGTCTCCTAAAAGTGGGTGTCCCAAAGCTGCGGCATGGACGCGGACCTGATGCCGCCTGCCGGTTGAGGCTTCGACTTCGGCAAGAGTCCACGCGCCATGCGGGTCGCGAACCAAGGAGGTAAAATGAGATTCGGCCGGCTGGGCCCTCTCGCGTCCAGCCTGCTTCTTTCCAGCCACATAGGCTCGCACCTTACTTGCTCTTCGGTAGGGGGAGCCTATGGGCGCATCAATTGAAATCTGTGATTCAAGGCGCCCTTCGAGGACAACAAGATACCTCTTCTCAGCAAGACCCTGCTTGAAGGCCTCGCGAATTCTGTTCCAAGTTTCCTTATTTTTTGCCCCTACCAGAACTCCACTTGTTTCAAAATCTAAGCGCTGCACCAGACCGGCATCCCCAGTCTGAGGAGCCACGCCGCCAAGCTCAGGCAATCCGGCAAGAAGCAATCCAGCAACGGACTTGGAGTCTGCTTCTCCGCCCTCGTCCTCGTCCTGCGCAACGTCTCCCAAACGAGGAAGCTCCACGCTATGAATCAATGCGGGCTTGATGATGGCAAAGAGGTTCGCATCTTCATGGAGCACCACAAGTCCATGAATGGGAGCGGTTTCTTTGAGATTTTGCATTTAGTGAATCGTAATTTCCGAGCCATCATTCACAGCGCGGCTTTGAGTTCGCAAGGCAACGAAAGTAATCTTGATCTGCGACTCCAGAGTTTTGCGATTAGTGGTCAGGCGGTCTGCAATTTCGAGCAGCTTCTTATCATACTCTTCAAAAGCCCAGCGCGGCACCTGACGCTTTCTAGATTTCTTTAGAGTCTCCCTCGCATTTGCGGCTTCGAAAAATGCACGCATCAGATCGCACCGTGATTCGACAAGATCCTCCAGTATCGCAGCGTTAGAAACTGACCTATCAAGACCTTCGGCAACCGAAAGAAGACGCGTGAGAACTGATAAGTTGTGCCCGAGAGACTTCTCGATTAACTGCTCGTTGGTACGAACTTGTTCAAAGTAAAAAGCCCCCTCGAGCGCTGCAAGGGCCGAAGACCAATCCTTAAGCTCAAGGAGCTTATCGGCACTCCTTAGATCCTGCTCTTTGCGCCGAAAGCGCGCAGTCTCACCCCAGCCCCGTGTATTACCGGCAAGGGCGGTGAATAAAACCCAAATAAGATAGCCTACGATAGAGGCCCCAAGGGCCAAAAAAACAATCGCAGGGACAACAAGACTTAAATCCATTACTATTATTGTACCTCGTGAAGCCGCTCTGTTCCAGGGGAGCTTCTAAATCTGTTATGAGATACCTGGTGCCAGGGGTGGTATTAGAGTCTCCGGGAGACATTTAAGATGAAAAGCTCGATTCGAACGATTCTAGAGGAGGCCTCCAGAGTAAAAGCAGCGGCTTGCGCCGACGAGGCCCTGCTCGACGGGGTTGGCAAGGCCGCCTCGCTTTTCTGCAATACCGCCAGAAGCGGCAAGGCTATCTACGCCTGTGGAAACGGTGGTTCGACCTGCGATGCGATGCACCTGGTTGAAGAGCTCGTCGCGCGCTTTAAGCGAGAGCGACCTGGCATCCGCGCTATGCACTTTATGGACCCAGCCGTACTTACCTGCTGGTCAAACGACTATGACTTTGAGTCCGCCTTCGAACGCCAGGCTCGAACCTTTTGTCAGCCCGGAGACCTGCTCTTTGGATTTAGCACCTCCGGGAACTCCAAGAACGTCGTGCGCGCGCTCAAGGCTGGCCGAGAGCTCGGGGCAACAACAATTGCCCTTACAGGAGAGAGCGGGGGAACACTTAACGAAGTCGCCAATCTCTGCTTAAAGGTTCCGTCTAAAGTGACTGAGCGAATTCAAGAGGTGCATATCACGATTGTGCATGCACTCATCGAGGCGGTAGAGGCTGAACTGTTTTAAGACGAGAACAGAATTGTGACCATTCCTGCGCGGTGCTCGACTTCGCACACGCATCGCCTATTGATTCGAAGAATGCATTGCCAAGCGAGAGAAAGAACCACATAAAGCAGCTATCGATTATTCGGAGAAATAAGCAGAATGAGCGGGAGGATCCAGCACTTCGGGCTACCCCTGAAACACCCCCTGAATACTCACCAATCGCCAACTGGAGAAAGTTTTAAAGGTAACGGGGGAAACAAACCATCCTGTTTGGGACTTCTCGTCACAATGGTCCTACTAGTAACAATGTTGCCTACCTTACACGCGCTTCCAGTTGGAAGAAATAAGCCTATGAGCACAATTACGCTCGAGAACCTGCAAGCGCCCAAGGCGACTATACTTTTGGTAACTGAACTCATCGCTTTGGGACGCACGCGCCTGGGCCCAGAAGGCGCCGGGCCATTCTTGCCTGGCCAAGATTTCTTAAAAGCAAAGGACATAGTTCAGAACGCGAGTACCGAGCTGGTAGAGCAACTACTCCTTCTCGACAACCCCCACGCAAGAGCAAACATAGCTCGTGCAGTTGCAGCCATCAGACCGCAGGAAATCCACCTCGTTAAAGTTCTCCTCGACGACAAAGCGATGATTCGAATTCAAGGCACTAACGACATTCCGCCCAACCCCGATCGAGAGATAGAACTCCGAGCGTTCGTGGAAGATCTACTGAAGAACCATGCGAGGAGCATGCCCTGACCCCTTCCCTACTCACCCACCGGCAACGGCGGCAAGAATAAACCCGACGTCTGCACGCCGCTGTCCGTCAAAGGCGCCCTCTATAAAATTCTCAAATACCGGCCATCGCCGGTGATACACATATGCTGCCCGGGGAACTCTCAGAAGCTGCGGACAGGCCTCGAGAAACGCTAACTCTTCGAGCAAGTACTGAGCCCCTCTTTCAATTCCAGCCTCCGCAAGAGTGTTCCTCGGTAAACGCCCCTCAAGAACGCCTCGAGTCGCCTCCTGAACAGACCTTTTAAACTCAGGACTTCGCTCGTAGAGCTCTGCAATTTTTTGCTGCGCCTCAGCATAATCAGTCGCACTTATCACGTGAGTGTCCCATTCAACAAACTCAAGCTTCACCCCATGAGCCTGCGCTACACGCTCGCAGCGGTGACGCAAATTGTTGCCTTTAAGTCGCGCTTTTGCGGCGGCTTGTGCCTCGGAATAGCCAAGCGCCGCAAAAGTATGGCGAGCAGAGGCCGCAGGGATAAAAACGACTACCCGCGAAAAATGCTCAGCACAGCCCTTGAGGAGCAGCGCAATCGTATCTTCTCTAAAATAGGTATTCCCTGGACTCATCCCAACAATACAAGTCCCTCGCTCAGAGATGACTTGCCGCCCCGTGGCAAAGCAATGTTCGTGCCCCTCTGCCGAGAAAAAAACTCCACGAGGGGGCGTCAGAGGAAATTGAAGACCTTGCACCGCGCCTGAAAGCGACACTGCGGGATTAGGACTTTCAGGGACGGGTTCCATACTGCCTCCACGGAAGGGATTTCATCTCCTCCGTAGTTGGCGATATGCTATAATCCTAAGCAAAATATACGCGTATTGATTATACTTTATGACTTTTAATAATCACTTAGCGACTGTCGAGAAGAAGGATAAGCAGATACTCGAGATTCTTGCGCAGAACTGCCGCATCCCGCACACCACGCTTGGCGCAGCCCTTGGCGTCTCAAAAGACACTATCGAATACCGCATCCAGCGGCTCGAGCGCGAAGAACTCCTCAAGCAATTCGTCCTCTTCATTGACGCCCGAAAGCTTGGGCTTACTCGCTACCATCTGCTTCTTTCTTTTGAAGCACCGGTAGGAGATCTCACCGTCGTTTGCAATCAATTCGCCGCCCATCCCTTTGTGATGTGGGTGAACAGTTTTATTGGACGGTATGATGTTCAAATAATTGTTGATGCGCGAAACGGCTTTCATCTCAACGAAATCAAGAGTGAACTTTTTGCAAAAACTGCTCTTAAGATTCGAGACTACCGCATCTTAACCCACCTGTCGGACCTTGAGTTCACTCAACTTAATCCTATCCTTGATTTAAAGACTGCCTTTGAAAGAAAGGCCGATCACTCTTTCAGTGATATGCTCACGAACAAGCGCTTTCCTGTCTCTGAAACTTTTGAGCTCTGCCCACTCGCGAAGGGTGATTCGCAGATTCTCAAAGCCCTCGCTGATAATCCGCGCATGAGCATTTCCGATATTTCAGACGCTGCGGGACTCGACAGAGTTACGACGCGGCGCCACATTCTAAGCCTTATCAAGAAGGGAATAATCTTGAACTTTGGGGGCATACCCAATCTTTCTCGACTAGGATTTGTAACTTATTACCTCCTGGTAAGAGTGTCTCAGGACACGCCTCTTAGGATACTCAAACGCCCCTTTGAGAAACTCCGGAACATCTTCTATGCAGGCCGCATGCTCGGGGACTACGACATGATTCTGTACCTTAATGCGAGAACTCCCGAGGAACTCTACCAGAGCATCTCTCTCTACAAGAATGAGCTGAAGTCTCACATCGTTCACTATGATCTTCTTATTCAGGACAAAGTGCACCACTGGAGGCAATTCACTCCGGGCATTTTCCAGAGTTTCGCGAGCTAAGAAAACTCTGAAAAAGTCTGCTCTGTGAACTCGGTGCCCTCTGTGGTTGATCTAACTTATTAAAAAACCACAGAGGACACAGAGATCACAGAGAGAAAGAATAAGATGACGAGGTCTTTGAGAGGTGCCTAAGAACTTAGAAATCAGCGGAGCTGGCGCTCTTGGAGGCTCCTTAATCTTCCTCCGCAGGTGACGCGCGAAGCCCCCCAATCATGAGCCCAAATCCCACTACCGCAAATACGAGTCCAAAGATTAGGTATCCCGTAATCGCTCCCCAACGAATATCACGAAACACAACCGCATCTTTAGGATCCGAAGGATTCACAAACACCGGGAACATTGAGTCAGAGCGGATGAAGGGTTTTAATTCTTCAAGTTTACTAAGATGAAAATCTGACAGGCTGTCGGAGCCAAGATAAAAATGAAGTCGAGTGCTCTCAAACTGCCTTCCTTCATAATCATAACGGAACCGCCCCACGAGCCTATAAGTCGGTCCACTCTCACTATCCGAGGTCACTTCCACTGAGGCCTCTTGTATATGCGCGGGAATTTGAGTCCACGAAGTTGACTGCGCACTACGCAACAGCGGCCAGAGCCCGAGACCTATGATGCCTGTCCCGGCGAGTGCAAAGGGTAGGGCAAGAGCGAGAAGGCATCCTATACCAAGTCTGTTACTAGGCCTTACGGGTAAAGAAGCAGTGCCGGAGGGCTTTGATTTCTTGCTCATAGTTTCAAAACGTTACGACTCCAAGGGCTTCCTTACGAGATAAATTCTTGGGCTTAGCCTTCCTCGGCTTATACTTTTTCGTATAAGGTCGAACGCCCGGGGCGAAAGCCGAGTAATTACCGACGAGAGATCTGGATTTGTGACTCCCATCCATCAAACATTCTTGAATAACAAATCCGCGCTTGAACATGAGCTCGGGGAGGAAGTCTCTGTGAGTGGCCTCACAGGTCCCTTAAGGATATTTCAAAGATTAAAGGGACACAGGCACTCGATAGACGACACGACGACAGCCTGGTACGCGCTGAATAAAAGCCCAATCGCCCAGCGCGTACTGGACTTAGGCACAGGCATAGGCACCGTTGGACTCGTAGTCCTTTGGGGCTTAGGCGAAAGATCCGCTCTTACGTGCGTCGAGGCGCAAGAACTAAGCTTCAAGCTTCTTACTGCAAACATTGCTTGCAATGGTCTAAACTCACGAGTGCGGGCAATTCATGGAGACCTACGAGATTTGTCCCTAGGCGAAAAATTTCCTCTCATCACGGGCAGCCCCCCTTACTTTCCGAAAGACGCAGGAGTACTTCCAGAAGACAGCCAAAAGGCCCACGCGCGCTTTGAGCTCCGCGGGGATGTCGGAGACTATGCGAGAGCTGCGAAGCGCCACCTTGAAGACGACGGAGTCTTTGTTTATTGCTTTCCTTGGCAGCAAAAGCAGCGCGGCATTACCTTAGTTGAGGAAGCAGGTCTCACCATTTGCACCATTCAAGATGTGATTCCCCGTCCTCATAAGCCGCCCCTCTTCTCTCTCTATTCGGCAAAGCTTCGCTCCGATAAGCCTCTGCAAGAAGAACCCCCTTTTCTTGTAGCAGACGCGGCAGGCCGCTACTCGGACCAAATGATTGCGATGCAGCGCAGCCGCGGCTTTGGGCCGGACGGAACGAATTTAATTGAGTAACCTCGATACGAGGTTGGCTGTTAACGCCCGGCCGCCTTCGCCTATCGGCTACGGCGCGGAGACGAGATGGCCGATTTTCAACGGCAATCTCTCGGACCCGAAGCGGAGCGCAGGGATCCCGTGAGATATCACGGCTAGACAATCTGCTTTTTCCAGAGTTGCTCCAGAAACTCGGCCACGGGAACAATCTCAATGCCATTGTCGAGCGTGCGTTGGTTGGGCTCGTTGCAGACAAGTATGCGGCGAAGGTGAGGAATCTCTTCAGAGAGCGCAACGAGTCCCCGCATGTCGTCAGAGATGGCTCGGCGTGTGGTCTTTATTTCCACAGCAACCCTTTCGCCAATCAGCAAGTCAACTTCAATTCCCGAGGATGTACGCCAGAATGCAATCGGAAGATCGAGTTGATTGTAGGAAAGGTAAGTTCGCACCTCATTGAGCACGAGATGCTCGAGAGGAATTCCGTTCACTTGAGATTGCGATTCAAACTGATTTAGTATTCCGTTAACCACTCCCATATCGAAGATATAGAACTTGCTTGTCGCGCTCGCCTTTCTCGTTCTACTCCTCCTCCAGGCCGGAAGTTCAAACCCGAGTAAGGTATCAGTGAGGACCTCGAAATAGGACCTTACGGTATTAACCTTAACCTCGCTCAGCCTTGAAATTTTCGCAAAATTTACTTGGGTGCCGTGGGCAAGAGCTGCGATTGGCAGGAAGCGAGCGAACGCGCCGATCCCCCGAACGAGCCCCTCTGCCCGCACTTCTTCATCGAGATAGAGACTGACGTAGTTGCGAAGCTCCTCGCGATATCGTGGGCTGTCGATAATGCCAGGGAGAGATCCCTTTACGAGGCGCTCGTCAATTCGCGCCGTGCCCAGTTCCGCAGAGACAAGAGGGAAGAGTTCTCTGCGAAAAATTCGACCAGGTAACAGGTTCACTCCACGTCGCTTAAGCGCGCGAGCACTGCTTCCCGTAAGCACTACCCGTAGTTTAGGATTCCTATCAAGGAGCACCTGACACTCATTGAAGACATCAGGGACCCGCTGCGCCTCATCAATAATCAGGATAGAAGTGTTACTTCCCAGCCGCTCTCGCACTAGCTCTGGGCGGGCGCTTAGTTCGCGGAACGTATCCGACTCAGCCAGATTGTAATACTCGGCGTCAGGAAACGTGATTCTCAGAAGGGTGCTCTTGCCAGTTTGGCGGGGCCCGATTAGTAGCAGAGATTTTATGGCAGTGGCCTGCGCGATATCGATTGCCCGGGTATACATATCGTCATTATAGATGTGGATTTTCGCGAAAATCCACATCTATAATGTGCGCGCGCGTAAGAGACTAATATTTATGGAGAATTTACCTCCGAATTGAAGTTCGAAAATCTGGAAAGGTCTTACCCGTTCGTTTATTGCGTGATTCTCTGGTAACCACTCCCTAAGGCTCGGTGGCAGCAGTAACACTTGATCGGGATGATACGGGCGGAACGTTGTCGCTTTCCCTTTCGCTACCACTACATGCTGTGGTGGCAACCGGGACAGCCCCCCCTACGGATTGTGTCCAAAATGAGGATTTATGTTTCTACGGGACACACTCCTAGCCCCTAATGCTCATACGCCCTCCAAGGCTCCGAACTCCCTAGAGTGCTGCAAGTAGCCCTTTTCGCGATCCCCTCGAATAGGGGCTCAGCTCGCCTCTTCTTCTGCCGGGCGTGGTGCCGCAACTTCCTGCTCCTCGAACCCCAAGATGTCGACATAAGAAACACCCTCGGCCAAAAAAGAGGAAGGCACTGCCGACTGCCCCTTAAGCTGTATCCGCCGAGTCTTGAAGAGCTCCTTAAATGACTTACGTGAGATCACTTTGAGCTGAGAATTTCTATCCTGAGCTCTAAGCTCAGCTAGCAGCACCGCATCTAAGCGCTGAGCAGTCGCAAGGTTGAGAATGACGCGGAAGGAGTTTTTAGGCTGAGGGGGAGCCTGTATATTTAAAGGCTGTTTCATAGAAGCTCGGGATCTTAATTGACGCCGAGGACCCTACAACGTATTCCCCTTAAGAAGAATGGCCTAGAAGTGTTTTTGCCCTTGAGGCCGCCTCATAAAAGAAAGATCCCATGAATTTAAGCAGTGTTACCTTTCGTGAGAATCTTCTCCCAGGTGATTTAGGCCGCATTATTGGCATGCATGGCACCATCTATTCGGCCGAATACGGCTGGAACTGCGCTTTTGAGGCCTATGTGGCTGGGCCTCTTTCTGAATTTGCCAAGGCTCCGGGAAAACGCCAGCGTCTCTGGATCGCAGAGGCCGACGGAAAATTGTAGGCACGATTGCTATGGTGGAGACGACAAAAACAACAGCTCAGCTGCGTTGGTTTCTCGTCAGCCCCGAGGCTAGGGGCATTGGCCTAGGCCGAGAGCTCATTCAGAAAGCTCTCGCTTTCGCAAAAGAGCAAGAATTTCGCTCAGTGTTTTTGTGGACGGTACATTCGTTAAGCAGAGCAGGAGAGCTTTACGCGAAGAATGGTTTCCAAATCACCGCGCGCGAAAAGCACACTCTTTGGGGGAGCGAGGTAACAGAGGAACGCTATGAACTGGCGCTTGCGCGGCCGCTTCTTAAGCACAGGTTAGCCCTGAGGCTCAGCGCCGCAGAAGCAAGGAATGAGTGACGCTTCCGTATGGAATTCCCTACCTAAGGGACCTCTGAAAAACTTCCCCTTAGTGATCTTGGTATTCTTAGTGGTTGTTTTTATAAGCCACTAAAGACCAAGACAGCCTCGCGTCTCATCAACAAGCTGCTGCTCAACCTTGTAATAAATATCACCGTGCATTGCTCTGTCTGAGGTTAAAACTCGCAGAGTCGAACTCGAAGGAACTGCAGATGATATTCCTGCAAGGTGCGAGAATGGGATGATTTCGTCTTTTTCGCCGTGCGCTAGAATCACACACTGAGATGTTAACTTTCTTAAGTAATCGCGCACCGGAAAGCGATATCGTAGTCCAAATCGAAGCAAACTATAGGGGGGCTTCTCGGCGACGAGCTCCGCAAAATCTTGATAGCCCGCAACGATAATCAGTGCGCGTGGCTGAATTTTACTTGCGAGATATGCCGCTGGTCCACTTCCGATGGAATTCCCAAGTAACACAAATTTCGAGAAAGGTAGGCCTGTAAGATTCTGCACCATCGCCGCTGCAGCTTCGGCATCCTTATAGATCCCTTCCTCCGATGGCCAGCCTGTTGAATGTCCATAGCCTCGGTAGTCAAACGTAAGAGCTGGTATCCCAACTTTTTTAAAGAAGGGAATAAAATTCTGTTGCTCCGCTGTCTCTCCGTTCCCATGAAAAATAACCGCAACGAATGGTGGCTCCTCCCCTTCGGAGAGCGTCGTGAAAGCCTGAAGAGTTTCTCCGTCACTTGTCGAAAGTTTTAATTCGCGCACACCAGGAAGCAAAACAAATGGCGCGCTGCTCTTGGGGAAAGTAACGCCTGGGAAAATGAAAAGTTCCTGCTGCCAAAGCACGTAGCCGGAGAGCACGAGCACTGGAATGAGCAAAAGGATAATAGCTTTGAGTAGACGCTCGACTACCTTTTTGACCCTCATCACCGTCATATCGTCCAATTCAAGAAACCTCAAAAGCCAGAGTCTCGGGTTACAAATCACAGGTCTTCACCGGCAAATGCCCCGCAGACTCTGCGCCCTTGTCGCAAATTATGCGGCAAGGCAATTAACTACCTCATATTACTGGAATTCTAGTGCGCAAATAGTTCAAATCGAGCCCCTACCCCTACGCATCAAATGGACATGAGCATAGACGAAACGCCTCAGCTCTCCATTCTGATTGTCGAAGACGACGCGTCTCTCTCAGACGCACTAAAAACCTCGGTTGAAGGCGCGGGGTATCATGCTCAGACGGCCCCCTCTCTGCAAGCAGGAGTCGCAAGCATACGGTCTCAGCCTTTTGACATCGTGCTCTGTGATTTACGCCTGCCCGATGGGGACGGGCTGGGCTTCATAAAGACTGCGAGGGAATCAGCACCCAATTGCTCTACTGTTCTCATGACCGCTTTTGGCAGCCACGACCTCGCCTTACAGGCACTGCGGGAAGGCGCCTACGACTACGTCGCTAAGCCTTTTGACATGGAAGAGCTTCTCTTCCTGCTCAGAAAAATTGAAGAGAAGAAAAAATTAGAGCTTGAAAACGCCTCACTTCGCTCTGCAATTACTCAGCGCTTTTCATTCGCAAACATCGTCGCCAAAAGTGATTCGATGCGAAGCATTTTTTCGACGGTGAAACGCCTCGCGGCGTTCAGCACCACCGTACTTATCACGGGAGAATCTGGAACGGGAAAGGAGCTTCTCGCGCAAGCGCTCCATTACAACTCACCGCGGCGAGGAAAGCCATTCGTTGCAATAAACTGCGGAGCCATTCCGGAGTCACTTATTGAATCTGAGCTTTTTGGCCATAAAAAAGGCTCATTTACTGATGCCACTCGCGACAAGCGCGGGCTTCTTGAGGAAGCAAGCGGAGGCACTATTTTCTTAGACGAAATAGGCGAGATGCCACTCCATCTGCAAGTAAAACTGCTTCGCGCACTGCAAGAGCAGCAAATTCGGCGGGTAGGAGATGAGCAGCTCATTAGTGTTGATATTCGGGTAATCGCCGCGACGCTGCGCGACCTTGAGGAAGATATTAAAAAGGGCCGCTTTAGAGACGACCTCTTTTATCGCCTCAATGTAGTGTCGATTCACATACCACCTCTTCGCGATCGGCCGGAAGATATTCCTCTCCTGGTCGAACACTTTATGACTAAACATGCCAAGCGCCTTGGACTGCCGACGCGCGTTTTCTCTCCCGAGGCAATGCAAGTTCTCATGAGCTACTCATGGAAGGGCAATGTACGCGAACTCGAAAATTGTGTTGAACGAGCCCTCGTCCTCAGCGACACCGACGCTATCGATCCGTCGGTGTTCCCTGAACACGTCCGAGGGAAAACTCAACCGGCGCTTAAGCCACAACCCGAGGGAATTGGCAGCGACGTGCTTTCAATCAAGCAACAAACGAAAGCTCTTGAAATTGATCTCATTCAGCGCGCTCTCACTCGAACTGGGGGCAATCGTACTCGCGCTGCGAAAGTGCTTGAAATTAGTCACCGCGCGCTACTCTACAAGCTCAAAGAGTACGGCCTAGGCGGACCGCATGGAGCCGAGACTGCCCCCGCCGCTGCAGACCACGACGAAGAAGAGGTGGCCTAAGCCATTAATCTTACTAAACAAAACTACCTCTGAAAATAGCGGGCCCCGCGTACCGAAACACCCCCTCTGCGCATCTAAAATGATGGGTAGCCATACTTACGTCCCTCTTGGGCAGGATCTACGGCCGCCGTTTTAAAAGGTTTTCCATGAGTACTCGCTCCTCAAAACCGGCCCCCTCTAAGGAACTAACTGGGATCTCCCTGTGGAACAATCGCCGCGTACTTATTACGGGCCACACTGGTTTCAAGGGCAGTTGGCTCTCCCTTTGGCTGAGAAGCTACGGAGCTCTTGTCACAGGCTACGCTCTTCGTCCGCCTACTTCTCCAAGCATGTTTGAAGCATGCAATCTCAAGGACCACGTCGCCTCCATTGAGGCTGACATTCGCGACTACCCTCGACTTGAGGAGGTCATGCGGGCGGCGAAACCAGAGATAATCTTTCACCTCGCCGCACAACCACTGGTGCGAGAATCCTACCGAACTCCCAGAGAAACCTTTGAAGTAAACACCATGGGAACGGTGAACGTACTCGAAGCCATGCGAACCGTTGGCGGAGTACGCGCACTCGTGACCGTCACCACTGATAAATGTTACGAGAATAAGGAATGGGTCTGGGGCTATAGGGAGACCGACCGACTTGGCGGACGAGATCCTTACGCCAGCAGCAAGGCCTGCACGGAGCTCGCTGCCGATGCCTACCGACGCTCCTTCTTTCCTGTCGATGCCTTAGATGACCATGGCGTCGGAATAGCCACGGCGCGCGCGGGAAACGTCATTGGGGGAGGAGACTGGGCTGCGGAGCGGTTAGTGCCAGATTTGATGCGATGTTTTTCAGAAGGCCGCAAAGCGACACTGAGAAATCCCGCTGCGGTGAGACCGTGGCAACATGTGATTGAACCTCTCTTCGGCTATATAAGTCTAGCTGAACATCTCTTTAACGGAAGTCCTTGGGCATGTGATGCGTGGAATTTTGGGCCTGACAATGCCGGAATTGAAACGGTCGGCGAACTTGCCGAACTCGTTTCAAAGGCGTGGGGCAAAGGATCGGCGCTCGAAGTTCAAGCTCCGGATCCCGCTCTCTATGAAAGCACTCTCCTCTCTCTGGATAGCACGAGAGCTCAGCAGCTCCTCGACTGGCACCCACGATTTAGCGTTGCTCAGGCAGCCGAAATGACAGTGAAATGGTATAAGCTGTTCTACTCAAAAGCTCCCGCGCAGGAGCTTCGAGATCTTGCACTTGAGCAGATTGCGAGCTACGGCAATCAAGGCTCACGCAAGGATTTTGAGGCGCGTGCGTAGGGTTGAGATAATTAGAACGGAAAGCGGTACAAGGAAAGACCGTGCAATTCAAGGGAAAGAACATTCTTTTAACGGGCGCCACCGGCTTTATCGGTAGCCACGTTGCGCACTTGCTCGTTGAACACGGCTATCACGTCACGGCACTCACTTCTGGCATCACCCCACCTCATCGACTTTCAAACATTCGGCACAAACTCGCATGGCTCTCTCTTGCTGATTACCCGTCTCTTCCTGCCGCGCTTTCAAAGGCGGGAAGTATAGAAGGAATCATAAGCACTGCTGTTAGCTACGGCCGTACCGGAGAATCCCAGACCGACCTGCTCCGTGCCAACGTCATTCAGCCGCTCGAACTCATCGAACACTTTGCGGATCACGGGCTCGAAGTTTTTATCAACGCGGACACTTTTTATCCGCCCACGCGTGACAGCTATAGTCTCTCCAAACGACAGCTTTCTGATTGGCTCCCTACTATTGCTTGCACGAAGAGAATTGCTATCGTGAACCTCGCCTTGCAACATGCCTATGGCATAAATGATGGCGTCAAAAAATTTATCCCTTCAATAATTCGAGCCTGCCTTCGAAATGATGAGGGAATCGATCTTACCCGAGGCGAACAGACACGAGACTTTGTTTTCGCCAGTGACGTCGCTGAGGCATTTCTCGCAGCCCTTCAAAGTCCACGGCTTGAAAAAGGCAAATGTATTCAGACTGAAATAGGCTCGGGGAACGCCATCTCCCTACGACAGGCAGTAGAACTAATTAAAACAAGAACTAATTCTTCAACTAAACTACGCTTCGGGGCGCTGGAGTATGCTCCACACGAAATTATGCACGCCTGCGCCAATTTACAATCCGCTCGTGCCTTAGGCTGGGCACCAAGAACTTCGCTGGACGAGGGAATGGTGCGCACGATCGCTTGGCATCGCGAGCAGAAGGAGCAGCAATGACGCTTCAGTCTGAACCTTCCACGAGGGAAGAGCTCATTGCATCAGGGCAGAACCTCTTGCAACAGAACCAGTTTCTTCTCGCGCTCACCGCGTTTGAGCGTGCTGTCGAGATGGGTCCTCCGCTGGAGAATCTGCAGCTCCTGATGGCCTTCTCTGCTGCACACGCTGGCGTATTTGAAAAAGTCCTTCCGGCTCTTCAGAAGGAGCAAGCAACGTTTCCTCAGTCTCAGGCTGCTCATTCTTTCCTTTCTGACATCGAATCGGATTGCTCGCGAAATGCCTGCTTCAAATCTGGGTTTCAGCAGGGAGGAAGATATCTTCTCGCCGGGCTCTCCCCTGATAGTTCCGGAACGGGAAGATTTCTGGAAGCGCTGCTACCTATTGCAGAGGCGCGTGGATACCGAAAAATCCACCCAAACATGGGAGGGCGCTTTGGCCTCGCGGAACGTATTCGACTTAGTGGAATCTCAGACTCCTCGCTTCTCCTGCTTCATCCACAAACTATCGGCTGGCCTCTCGTCCGAACGCTTCTAAGAAACAGAAATCGAATCGGCATGTATGTGCTCGATAACAGCTTTTTTTGTGTGCGTTCATACAATTACCGCGAAGGAAAACTTGGCGAATGTCTCGACTGTGTGGGAAACCTCAGTCGATGCCATGCCAGTTGCGAGCCGTTTCCATCCGGTGCCGCGAAGCAAGAAACTCTCGGATCTATGCAATCCCTCCTTGAATATTTGCCGCACCTCACGTTTTTTTGCCAAAGCGAGGCACAAAAGAAATTGATTCTCGGTCACTTCGGCGCACAGACGGAAGCTCATGTGGTTGGAATGAAAACTGCAGAACTTGTTTCACTTGTTGGAACACCCCCCTTCGATGTGGTGTACCACGCCGAGGAACATCCCGCGAAAGGCTTCTGGTACACCATTGAGCTTGCACGACGACTTCCCGAACTTCGCTTCTTGGTACCGTCTGCTCGCGAAGATCTCGAGAAGCGCCTCGGTCGCCAGGACTGGCCTTCAAACATTACTTTTAAAGCGCTGCGCTGGGAAAGCGGGCTCGATAAAGAGGTAAGACGTGCACGCATGGTGCTTTGTCCAAGCCTCTGGTCAGCAGCAATTGAGGGCGCGGTGCTAAAATCACTGCACGAGAATGGCAACGTCGCGCTTGTGAGAAGCGAATTTGGGTTCTCTTCGGAGCTCCCCTCAGACCTCGTTCTTCAATTAGCAGCGGAGTCCGAACACGGAGCCGCACAACTTCGCGAGGCTCTCGCTCTCCCGAGCCGCTCTGCAAAGGCAAAAAGCTGGGGCGCGCAGTATCTTTCATCGGTTCGCCTTGAGTATATTTTTGATATCCTCGATTCAAAACAAAGGGCACGCGCATGAAGGTTATTATTCTTGCAGGTGGACTCGGCACACGCCTTGGGGGAATCACCGAGGTGATCCCTAAGCCCATGGTGCGTATTGGTGACCGCCCTATTCTCTGGCACATCATGAAGCGCTACGCTGCGTATGGCTTCAAGGATTTTGTGCTTAGTCTTGGATACCGAAGCGAGGTGATAAAGGATTATTTTCTGCGCTATGAAGCGTACAGCGGAGACGTGCAGGTTTCCTTAGGCACAGGAGCAGTAAACCCGCTAAGCAAAAACGATGAGGCAGACTGGAACGTGACCCTCGCGTATACTGGCCTCAAAGCTCTCAAGGGCGCACGCGTAAAGCGCATTCAGAAGTATCTCGATGAGGTGAACATGCTCACGTACGGCGACGGAGTTGCTGATATCGACCTAGGCGCCCTACTCGAGTTCCACAAGTCACATGGCCGTATGGTGACAATTACGGGAGTGTACCCCCCTGCGCGTTTCGGAGAGATTCTTGAGCAAGATGGCAGACTCATTTCGTTCGAGGAGAAGCCACAGGCTTCAGTGGGATTGATTAACGGCGGATTTATGGTTTTTAACCGCGAGCTTCTCTCATATCTCACCGAAGACGAGCGCTGCGACCTTGAAATAGGAGCCTTTCCTAAACTTGCCAGCGAAGGGCAGGTTGCGGTCTACCGCCATCTTGGCAAATGGGAGTGTGTTGATAACGAACGAGATCTCATTCATTTAAATAAACTTTGGGATGACGGCGAAGCATTTTGGAAGAAATGGTAGCGTCATCTCCTAGGCAATACTTGTGAAACAACTTGAGTGCGGCACGATAATAACAGCAAAAGGCCACGTGGCGGAGCCTCCTGCGCCATGGCTTGTGCTTGAACGACTGGACAATTCCTCGTTAGAAGTCCTTGCACTCTCTGCGCAGCAGAAGACCAAACATAGTCCGGCAATCGCAACGCTTGGCCCTTCGGCAGACCCAGCGTTTCCCATCACTCCCCTCTTTTGCGACGTTTCCCGCAGATTCCAAATCTCGCTCTCAGGCGAGGAGAAGATCCTTGGAACGGTCTCCTCTTCGTGCAAAGAGGAGATTCTCCGTGGCTTAGTCAAAAACGAGGCTGAGCGCTTCTACTCCGCATTCCATGCCCCCAAGCTTTCTAAAGCATTCGCGCCAGGCGATCGCATCCCCTATGCCGGCCGCGTTTACGATTTTGAGGACATGGCCTCCCTGCTCGATTCATCACTTGATTTCTGGCTCACGACCGGAAGATTCTCCGAAGAATTCGAGCGTGCCTTTGCAAAGTTTTTGGGCCTTAGATTCTCATGCCTGGTTAATTCGGGTTCGTCGGCAAACTTGATTGCTTTTGCAGCGCTCACCTCCCCCCTCCTCAAAGATCGCCAGATACAACCAGGAGATGAAGTAATCACCGTAGCCGCGGGCTTTCCGACTACGGCTTCGCCTATTATTCAGTACGGTTGTATCCCCGTCTTCTGTGACATCTCGGTAATGGATGGCACCTATAATATTGACGTGTCTGCTCTCGAGTCGGCGCGCAGTGAGCGCACCAAGGCAGTCATGCTTGCCCATACTCTCGGCAATCCGTTTAACCTTAAGGTAGTCACCGAATTTTGCCAGCGCCATAATCTGTGGCTTGTGGAGGACAACTGCGACGCACTTGGCTCTCGCTACCAAGGACAGCTCACAGGCACTTTTGGCGATGTGGCGACAAGCAGCTTTTATCCACCGCATCACATGACCATGGGCGAAGGCGGCGCCGTTTACTCCAAACACTTAAAGCTGAAGCGAATAATCGAGTCATTTCGAGACTGGGGGCGGGACTGCTGGTGCGCTGCCGGAAAAGATAACACCTGCGGAATTCGCTTCGATCAGCAGCTAGGCACGCTGCCCCGAGGCTATGACCACAAGTATATCTACAGCCATTTTGGCTATAATCTTAAAGCTACCGACATGCAGGCAGCGATTGGCTGCACTCAACTCAAGAAACTTCCAGATTTCATTAAGAAGCGTCAGCAGAACTGGAAGTTTTTACGTGAGGCTCTTACGGGCCTTAGCGATATTTTTGTGCTGCCAGAGGCTACTGCGAATTCAGAGCCGAGTTGGTTTGGATTCTTGCTCACCATCAGACCTGAGGTTTCCTCAAGCGCCCAGGCTCCGACCCGTGATTCCTTTGTGCGCCTATTGGAATCTCTTAACATTCAGACTCGCATGCTGTTCGCAGGTAATCTTTTAAGGCAGCCCTGCTTCGATGAGATAAGAAAGGACCCTAAAAGGTATCGGGTAGTCGGCAAACTTGAACAAAGTGATCTTGTACTCACCAATACGTTTTGGCTTGGTGTTTATCCGGGGCTCACGGAGGATATGCTTTCCGCCATGGTGCGTGGAATCTATCAAGCCGTTGGCAGAAAGTCCTAACCGCTTCATCTCAACGGTTACTCAGGAGCCCCTGAAAAACCTCGATATTTTATTCTTTCTCTCAGTGTCCTCTGTGTGCTCTGTGGTTTTTCAACGATTTAAATCAACCACAGAGGACACAGAGATCTCAGAGTGGACTATTAAAGAGGTTACCTAAGTCACCATTAAACCTCATGGGATCCCTGTGTACGAGTGCCCATGAAGCCGATACCAAAGGGACACACAAATTTTCGACCTCAACGCCCCGCAAAACTACGTTTCACAAAAGCTCGTATTATCGTATGAGCAACCAAGCGCCCCACCTCTGCATCGATCCATATAGGATTGCTGTAGGTAGTGAGAGCGGGGATACTCAAACTATCGTTTTGCTTGAGCTTTTTTCGAATGACCCAACCTAGCAAAATTTACTCGCTCGACGAGCTCGAGAAAATTCTCGAAGGTAAGCGAAAACTTACTATTGGGCACTGCCATGGAGTCTTCGATCTCCTGCATGTGGGTCATCTCAGGCACTTCAAAGAGGCGAAGCATCAATCCGACATTCTTGTGGTCACCCTCACCGCAGACGAATTCGTAAACAAAGGCCCACATCGGCCGGCATTTAATCAGGATCTCAGGGCAGAAAGCATCGCTGCACTTGAGTGCGTCGATTTCGTTGCCGTGAACCCTTCTCCCTCCGCAGAGACCGCAATCCAGAAGATTCGCCCCTCTCTTTTTTTCAAGGGCAGTGATTACAAAACCCGAGAGACTCCTCCAGATTCGAAACTGAGTACCGAGCTTGCTCTCGTTGAAAAACTTGGGGGCAAAGTTGTATTCACGGACGACATTCAATTTAGCTCTTCCTCTCTGATAAATTCGTTTCTCTCTCCATTTACCGAGGAAGTAAGTCGCTATCTTGCCGACTTCAGAACACGGCACACCGCAAAATCAATCAATCAGCTCTTAACGAAAGTTCACGATCTAAAAGTACTCGTCCTTGGCGAAACCGTAATTGACGAATATCACTACTGCGACGCCATCGGGAAAGCAGGTAAAGAACCAGTACTTGTTACTCGCTTTATTTCGGGCGAGCAGTTTATCGGAGGAGTTCTTGCCATTGCGAACCATGTGGCAGGAATTTGTGCAAAGGTTGACGTCTTAAGCTGCCTTGGGACAAAGAATTCGTTTGAGTCCTTCATTCGAGAGCGCCTTAGGCCAAACGTCACGCCTCATTTTGTTTTTAATGAGGGGCGGCCGACAATTGTAAAGCTCCGTTACGTAGAGAACTACCTGCTCCAGAAGCTCTTCGAAGTGTACACGATGGACGACACTCCTGTGCCATCATCTGAAGAAGAAGCGCTTTGTGAAAAACTACGCGCCATTCTTCCGAATTACGATGTCGTCATAGTCGCGGATTACGGCCACGGAATGATTTCCGAGCGGGCGCGAGCTTTGATTTGCAAGCACTCAAAATTTCTTGCGGTGAATACCCAGGCAAACGCGGGAAACAGGGGATTTCACACTATCTCTGCTTACCCGCGCGCAGACTACATTTCATTGTCTTCCATGGAACTTGGTCTCGATCGGCGTACTCGCGAGGGCGACGTACGAAAGATGATACTAGGTCTACTGGAAACTACTCATTGCAAGACCATCACGGTCACGAGAGGAAAACACGGCATTCTCACCTATAGCCCTGAGCACGGCTTCGCTGAGGGGCCAGGACTTGCCACAAAAGTAGTCGATCGTATCGGATCAGGCGACGCGGTTCTTGCCATTACGTCCCCCTTCGCTTCTCTTAACTGCCCGCCAGAGCTTATTGCTTTCCTTGGAAACATCGCGGGATCGGAAGCGGTACGAATCCTAGGCCACAGTTCATTCATCGACCGCTCCGTTATTCGAAAGGGCGTCGAGTCACTCCTGAAGTAGGCTCACTGGAAGCTCACCTCAGGCATCAGGATACATTTGGGGTAGAATCTCACAGAGCTTCTTGGCCGCATCAACTAAAGTAAAAATCCCGACAAGCTTTCCGCTCCTCAGCACCAGGGCCGAGCCAATGTGCAGGTCACCCATAGTTTTGAGAACTTGATCAAGGCGAGCTGAGTGCTCAACCGAGTAAGGCTCATCGAGACAAACATCCTCAACTTTAACATTATCGGCGTCTGCCACTCCCGCCCCTACCGCGAGAGCAAACTTCATATCTCGGTCGGTAAGTAGCCCCACGAGTCTCCCTACGGCCGTAACTGGCAAGTGCCGAATTCCGTGACTCGCCATTATCGCGCGCGCCTGCTTCAAGCTGCTCCCGACTTCAATGGTCAGGGGAGCAGGCGTCATAACATCTAGCATCGTTGGCATTTTCTCCATCATGTCCTCTCCATGAATGCGGCTGCGTTCAAATCTCGCACGCATTTTACCGCAGTAAGGCTCGAATGGGGTAGTAATTTTACGTTGTTCGCCATGGCGCATGTAATGGCATATGCATGGCGTTAGTCGTATGATTGCATTGCGCACTCAAGTATAGTGACGCTATGAAATTCGAATCGGAAGACCCAGGCCTACCACCTCTCATCCTCTTTGATGGAGTGTGCAATCTTTGCGCCTGGACGGTGGGCTTTGTACTTGCGCGCGAGAGGACCGAGACGTTTCAATTTGCCTCATTGCAATCTGAGCATGCGAGGAAATTAAAAGAAGCCGGGATCATCGACGATTCACTTAAGAGCCTGGTGCTGATCCAAAATGGCTCGGTTTATTTTGAAAGCGAAGCAGCCTTACGCGTCGCCCTAGAACTGCGGGGCTTGGGAATTCTTGCACGAGCAGGACTTCTAATCCCTCGCCATTTGCGAGATTGGCTGTACCGAGTTATTGCAAGAAATCGCTATCGGTGGTTTGGAAGGAGAGGGACGTGTTTAGTTCCCTCTCCCGAGCTTCGACGCAGATTCTTGGACTAGGAAGCCCGCATGGAGAAGAATGCTCCTTCTAAAAAAGATGCGCAACAAGAGCTCAGCATTCGCGGAATGACGTGCGCCTCCTGTGTGCGCCGCGTTGAGGGCACACTTCGGAACGTTGAGGGAGTAAGGGACGTCTCAGTTAATCTTGCGACCCATCGCGCGCAAATCTTCTACCTGCGAGGAGAAACAGATATACGAAAGCTCATTGAGGCAGTCAGCGCCGCAGGCTACGAAGCAAAAATCCTGGAGAACGGCGCCACAACGAACTTCGCCGACGAAGCACTAGAGAGCCTTCGCCACTCACTTAAGCGAAAAATCCTTCTTAGCGCTCCAATCGCTATTCTTTTGGTATGGGCGACTTTTCCTGGCATCATGCACAGCGCGCCGGACTTTCTTCATCTTGGCTGGGTGCAGCTTCTTCTCGCTGCTCCGGTGCAATTTTGGGCTGGAGCTGATTTCTACCGCAATGCATTCCGGGCCCTCAAACACCGCCTCGCTACCATGGATACGCTTGTCGTGCTCGGAACTTCCGTTGCCTTTTTCTATTCGAGCTTTGTGGCGTTCTTCCCCTCGGTAGTTGCAGCAGCGGAAGTTTCCCCCATGCCATATTTTGATGCCTCGGTCGTTATCATTCTCTTTGTGTTGATTGGACGATTTCTTGAGGATCGCGCGAAGGAGCGAACTTCCTCTGCAATCCGCCGTCTCCTCAGCCTTGAGGCCAAAACTGCGCGCAGAGTTCAAGGAGCCGAAGAAGTAGACGTTCCAATCGAAACCATTGCTCTTGGGGACATACTTCGTGTACGCCCCGGCGAAAAAATTCCCGTTGACGGCGAAGTTACCGACGGCGCCTCGGCCATCAACGAAGCTATGGTAACCGGAGAAAGCATACCGGTTGAGAAAGGAGTTGACAGCGAGGTTATAGGCGGCACGCTCAATACCACGGGAACTTTCTTGTATCGCGCCACGCGTATTGGAAAGGACTCAACACTCGCTCGTATCGTGAAACTTGTTGAGCAAGCTCAAGGCAGCAAAGCAGAGATTCAGCGCCTGGCGGACTCAGTTGCTTCATATTTTGTCCCCACGGTCCTAATCCTCTCCGCCATTACTTTCGTTCTCTGGGCGCTTTTTGGTCCCGAGCCAGCCCTCACGCGGGCCACCATAAACGCAGTAGCGGTACTCATTGTGGCGTGCCCGTGCGCCATGGGGCTTGCAACACCAACTGCGATAATGGTGGCGGCAGGACGAGGCGCAGATAGTGGGATTCTGGTAAAAAATGCGCCGTCTCTCGAGCGACTGCATAGCATTGACACCGTGGTGTTTGACAAAACCGGCACGCTCACCGAAGGAAATCTCGAAGTTACTGACATCATCCCTTTCGGCGAGATGTCAGAAAACGACATCCTGAGCATCGCATCGACCTTAGAAAAAGGCTCTGAGCACCCACTTGCCGAAGCGATTCTTAAGCAGGCTGAACTACGTAAAATCCTCCTCGACCAGGCGACAGAGTTCTCAGCAATCCCAGGAAAGGGAGTTCGCGGCCTGATACATGGAATTCCCTATCAGCTAGGCAATAGAGGATTGCTACAAATGCCGATGGGAACTCAGAAAAAGCAGAAGCTCGAATCCCTCGCGGCAGAGGGGAAAACGGTAGTCCTCTTAGCTAAGGAAAGTTCTCTTGTCGGAATGATCGCAGCCAAAGATAAGGTCAGAACGTCGGCGCGCAGCACTATCGAGTGGCTACGCGAGCTTGGCATATCAAGCGTTCTGCTCACCGGGGATAACGAAAGCACCGCGAAGCGGGTAGCAGAAGAAATCGGCATCAAAGAAGTGTATGCTCAGACGTTGCCCCACGAAAAAGCTGCGCGTATTCAGCTGCTCAGAACCGACGGCAAGAAAGTGGCTATGGTAGGAGACGGCGTTAACGATGCGCCCGCACTTGCAGCAGCTGACGTGGGCATAGCCCTGAGCTCAGGCACCGATGTCGCAATGGACGCTGCCGATATTACCCTCCTCCATCGCGACTTAACCCTGGTTCCCCAGGCTATACTTCTTGCGCGAGCGACTATTCGAACAATTCGAATGAATCTCCTCTGGGCCTTCGGATACAATGCACTGCTCATCCCGCTTGCGATGGGAGCGCTCTATCCGATGTGGGGCTTACTCCTCGATCCCATGCTCGCTTCGGCTGCCATGGCACTAAGCTCTGTGTTTGTCGTGGGTAACTCTCTAAGGCTTCGAACCGCGGAACTACTGACCAAGTGTGTTTGATCGGGTTCGAATCCACTATAGCGATGGCACTCACCGGCCTATAGGAAACTTTCCCGCACAATTTCCGATAAGAACGGCGGCTCTACGGCACCGCGATTGCGGGCCCTAAAAGAAGGAGACTCGTTATGTTTACTAATGGCAGTAGCGGAACTCGCACCATCACAATTCCCGCTTCCGTATCCAACCCTGTGGAACTTAATGCGAACCGTCCCGTAGTAATTACCCCCGATATTCAACGCTTCGCTTCACCTCAGACGGCTCGAAGGGAAGATGTTACTGTTCCGCTCGCTCAGATCAAAATGTCACGACAAGCAACTATGCCCGTTGATCCAGAGAGACTGGCAGAAGCAGGGAAAGCCGCAGTGGAGCTCAGCATGATTTCCCAAATGCCCCTCAAGGATCGTTCTCCGAGTCTCAATGAACGCGTGGCAGGACTTCAGGCGCTTCTTCGAATCACACCTTTTGCAAGCCGCGAGGAGTTTCTTCAATATCAGTTGATAGCTCAGAACAACTTTACCTCATTACGCCCAGAGCCTCCGGGTGCAGCTATTTCAAGAGCAATTCGAGGATAGCCTAACATTTAAGCATAAATTGGCTTGGATGGGGGATTCGGAGAGCAGTGTCTACGAGAATGTGGCAGTGCAGTAGGAGTGCCCATCGAAGTGGAGCTGGGCTGGCGCCGGTAAAAGTGTGAAGAGAAGATCCTTACCGATAACCGGCGCGCAATCCCTGACGAGATATCCTCCGAAACGAACAGCCGACGTAGAGACTTCCTCTGAACGACGCCGAGGGCATCATTCAGAAGAGCCATTTGTACCCTCCTTAGCGTTTGCTGATGGAGCAGCATTCTGCGTGGGGCCCCACCTGACCTCGAGCGCATTCGAGGCAATCGAACCGAGCATAAGGCACCACAAGGGACGCGAGATGAGCATGAGTAGCCCCTCGGTGCCCGGAGTTGCATTGGCCGCCGATGCGTAGGAGTGAATCATCCACACCGTCAGGTAAACAACGAAGAGACATCCCAGTGGCGCATCGTAATAGGACATCATCATGCGCATGCCGAAGAACAGAAGGAACGCAAAGCCAAGGGTCTTTGCGAAGTCCCAGAAGGTGGACGAGCCAAAGAAAAGGCCCGACCCAAAGTAATCAACGACCAACGCCAGTGCAACGCACACCGGCACCTGAATAGCGAACGACATTTTCGAGACGGGAGCGCGCGGAAATGACACAAAACCTACCTTTCTGCCCGAAGGCGAAAAAACCTCTCTTCACACTTTACCCGACAAAAGATTTTTAAAGGATCTATCCGATCCAGAGGATATAGCGGATTTCATTCGCTACAAAGCTTTTTGGGCTAATGGGAGAGTAGAGAAGCGGGAGTGGAGGTAGTGGGCCTGAGAGAGCACGGCAGGAAGAAAAAAGGAGGGGCAAGAGACTTGGGGGTCTTCGGCCCCTCGTCTCTCGCCCCTCCCAGGGTGGTGGGATACTGCGACAATCCTTTGTCCATCCATCGAGCTTAACAACGCGATGGCTCCAATTGGGTTATCTTATCTCTGTACTGTTTCGAGCTGCGAGGCATTCATCCATATTTTACTGCAAAATCCATGTTGATAACTTTCATCCTGGCAAGGTAGTTCAACACGGCAGCCCTCATACGTATTGCCCCACATCTCAAACTGGAGTGATTCTCCAGGATTCAGCGTGACTTTGAAGGTTGGGAAGAAATAACTAATGTGAGGATAGCTGGTTGACTTAGCCACACCATATTTTAGCTTCGGGGCAACAGCACTCTGACGAACCGTGTAGATTGGACCCTCAACCCAGTTAAGAAAATGCATACTTCTATCCTGGCTAAGAATGAAAGTTCTCGGCGATCTAACAGAGTCTGGGTTTGTCGCATCTCGTACCATCGCAATCACCCCAATATCGTAAGGGCAGCGCATCGCAACATATCCCGACACTTCCATGAGGGCGTTCGAGTCGTTACGCCACTCATCCGCATCAGCTGGAGAGATACGACCGCTGGCATGATTATTCGGCCATTCATCAGTTGACATCCCATTAAAAAGAAGCGGCTCGAGCCGCGTGAGCCCATCTTGTGTTGCATTTGCGGTCACCCGCTGGATGGGAGGCTCAGCGAATCTGAATTGGCGCTTGATGTGGGTGAGGGTCGCAGGAACAAAACGAAAGTCGGCACCTTCCGCACGTGGCCCTTGAGGTCCTGGCTCTCCCTGCGGCCCTTGGGGCCCAGCCTCTCCCTGCAGCCCCTGTACCCCCTGTACCCCCTGCAGCCCCTGCAGCCCCTGTAGCCCCTGTAGCCCCTGAGCTCCACGCTCGCCTTGTGGACCTTGAGGTCCAGTATCTCCCTTGGGTCCTTTGAGCTCCCCGCTACTCAACTTTATCTGCAAAGAAGAAATCTCGAGTTTGGTAGATTCTAATGACTTACCAGCCTCATAAGTGCGGCGGTCAAGCTCGGTGAGCCTCTGGTCCTGAGTTTTCTGTGAATTGCTCAAACGGCGCACACCTGCCCGCGCAACTTTATCTAGAATCTCAACCTTCTGCGCTTGAGCATGCGACTCCGCCGTAGCCAAGATCGCACTAAGCCCAAGTCCTAAGAGGAATCCACACTTCAAATTCATAGCCCTATAACCTCCAGCCCTTAAGTAAATGCTTCTCACACGAGATGTCCCGCGCGAGGAGAAGTTCGCTGCCCGCCTCGCGAGTTCTTATCAAGGAATATGCAGCCGAAGTGTTTAGGCGTGACTTAAAATGGGAAAATAGTCCATTTTTTATGATATCGCTGAGACGTGCTGTTTCGCCTTTAAGCTCATTATTTCAATAGCTTAGATTGAGCCTTAAAATCTGTACTATCCCAGAGGAAGCGCCGATAGGATATTAAAGGGGAAAAAATCTCACTTCTATGAGCGCGCAATTACCACCTCTCAAAGCACCGCATGCCGTAAAGCTCATGAAACCCGTGCTTCGCTTGCTGCTTCGTGCAGGGCTTAGATTCCAAGAGCTGCTTGAAGTACTCAAAGTTGCCTTGGTTGAACTTGCCTCGGAAGAAATAAATCGAGTCTCATCAAAAGTTAACCCAAGCCGAGTGAGCGTGCTCTCGGGTCTTCACCGCAAAGATTCGACCAGAATTCTGAAGAACCGAGAAGTAAAAGAGGTTACTCGGGGAGGTGTTATCGCAAAAATACTTGCGCGCTGGGAAGCCGATTCGCGCTTCACCACGAAACAAGGCGCGCCTCGCACCCTTTCATTCGGTCCACCAGAAAGTGAATTTAGCGCTTTAGTACGGGCGGAAAGCTCCGATTTTAACCCTGGAACAGTGCTGTTTGAACTTGAGCGAATGAAAGTTATACAGCGCACTCCTCGAGGATTGAAGCTACTCGAAGGCGTTTTTACTAACGTAGAAGATGCTTCTGAGGGGTGGGAAATGCTCGCTCATGATACCGAGCTTCTTATTCAGAGTGTGGTGCAGAATCTGAGCGAACCTGAAAAGTTAAGAAACCTTCATGCCCGCACGGAATACGACAATGTCTTCTTGGATACGGTTCCCGAGATTCGCCGCTGGCTTGCCGAGGAAGGCAAGGCTTTTCATAAACGAGTGCGAGAGTTTTTGTCCGATAGAGATAAGGATCTCGCGAGCAATCAGAAAGATAGGCCCTCGGGAGTGCGTGTATCATTTGGCTCATTTAGCGCGATACAACTGCCGCAATCGAGCAATGAAGAACATCGCACGCTCAAGAAAGGTGACTAGGGGTCTGTCCCGTTCGAAACTTCTGCCGCTAGATGTTTTGGTGGCTGCGGGACAGCCCCCTACGGAGTACATCCGAAATTAAGATTTATGTTTCTAGGGGACACACTCCTAGCACACATTACATTTCTTCAATGGCGGGACTTATGTCGGAACTGGGTATCGAGATTTCGGTAGAGATACTGCCATTCGTGTTTGTAGTGCTGCAAGTACCACCGCCGAAAGTAGAGGAAGGCGGCTTATTCGGCAGTGAGGGGCTGTTCAGTCCTGCAGCTTCAAGCTGAGTAGCGGCGGAGCAGACGCGAGAAGTAACGGTTTTACCGAACATCCTCCCCCCTGCGACCATCATAAGGGCCACCAAGCCAACGAGCAGCAGTGTCTCAACGAGCGATGAGCCAGATTGTCGGAGGTAAGGACGTCGCATACCCCCTGATCGCGGGGAAGAGAAGAACTGCTTCAGGGACCAGAACATGTGAAATCCCTAGGCATTAGTCTGCGTACCTAGACAGAGAAACCCGCGGGGGAGCCCTTAAGAGAGAACCGGGAATAGCAGCTACTAACGTTGCCTAGTGAATTCTCTCACTCCAAAGCACCTGAGAGAGTTGTATTCTGCCCTCGTTTTGCAGTGCCTAAGTTGGGGGCACTTATGATGCAAGTGCCCCCAACAGACAGGCTACCTGTAGGTGAACGGGCAGAGCAGGATATAATTCAGAATTCCTCTGTTTACGTGCAATCCCGCCATGTACCACCCGCGCGGGGGCACATTGAGCTGCCGAGTCGGTTGACCAGGATAGAGCGAGCAGCCTGGTGCTCCATTGCATTGAGAGTTGTACGAATCAGCCCAGATGCATCCCGCTCCACCCTCAGGCAATCCAAGCCCCGCAGGATTCGCTATACCAGCCGGGCCTACGGCGCCTTCCGGTCCCTGGGGCCCCTCTGGTCCGACAGGACCTTGAGCTCCTGTCTCTCCTTTTTCTCCACGCGGCCCTTGCAAACCTTGGTCGCCCTGCGGGCCCGCAGGACCAGTTTCCCCTTGTATACCCCGGATACCTTGAATTCCCTGAGGGCCTCGCTCTCCAGTTTCGCCTTTCGGCCCCGTAGGGCCTATGGGGCCTTGATCGCCCCTCGGCCCAACGGACGCAGCGATTTTTTCGTCAATTATTTTATTCGAGATCTTAGTGATATCTTCAGGCGAGGGAATGGAGACTACTGCGCGAAATCCCTTACGACATTTGCCGCTACTTCCAAGCTCTAGCGCCTGCACTCGAGTCGTAGGACTGATGTTGCGCCCCTCCTGCTTGATGTTCTTCCGCTGACAGAGAGTAATGCTTTGAGCGGACGCAGAGGTTACTAAGGAAGTTAGCCCCGTAAGCAAAAGTGCGGCGATTAAGACACCCCGCTTCGTCGTTATGTGAGACGCAAGATCGACCAGATAGTACCGCGAAGAATGAATCATACGAGCTCCCTATTTTTACTTGCGGCGTACATGCTCCGCAGATTTCAAAGGGAGTTATTAGGGGGCTGTGGTTTGGAGCAACTTAAAATGGGAGAATTTCCCACTACTGTGCAATTCTCTTTGGACTGCGGCGATCGTAAGTATCTAGATCGACAGAGAACTTGGCCGACTCAAGAAAATGGTCGCCCGAAGATGAACTCATCAACCAAAGGCGGGGGGTGACTTTGCTGCAATCACCGGTTCCTAAAGGAGAAATACATTACTAATCACAGGTATATACCGTTACCTCTTCGTTTCGCCCTCGCACCTTCACCGCCCCAATTTTTCGAAGCTGCTTACTGAAAGATCCTTGAAGGCCGTACGCCGTGTATTCACTAATGAGCAAATCCACCCCAAGCTCTTTCGTGTGTGACTCTAGGCGACTGGCAAGATTAACGGGATCTCCTATCGCGGTATACTCCATACGCTTGGAGGACCCGATGTTTCCTACGATGGCATGCCCTGAGTTAATTCCCATCCCGATTCGAAGCTCCACACCGTGGCGCTCGCGAATTTTCACTGCAATTTCCGAGAGTGCTTGCCTCATTTCAAGGGCCGCACGCAAGGCGTGCTCTTCTTGATCGGGATCCTCTGCGGGTGCCCCAAAAATTGCCATAAGCCCATCACCGATGAACTTATCCAGCGTTCCATTATTCCGGAATACAATCTCAACCATTCTTTCAAAGTAGTCGTTCAAGACTCCCACTACCTCCTCTGGTTTTAGATGTTCCGACATGGCCGTAAATCCGCGAATGTCAGAGAAAAGAACGGTAACCCGGCGGCGCGTCCCCTTCATTTCAGTAGGATTACCACTCGCCAGAATGGCATCGGCTACTTGATGCGAAACATACCGAGAGAAGGCTGATTTAACCCTCTCGCGCTCCTCCAGGCCTTTCGCCATCGTCGAAAGCTCGTTGAGCGCATCGCCGAATTCATCTTTGCGTTCAGAAGGCAGAGCTCCTGAGAAATTTCCTCGCGCTACCGCTCGCATCCCCTCTTGGAGACTATGAAGCGGGCGAAGCACGAGGCGAGTGGTAAAAAGTGCGGCCAGCAAGCTAAGCGCAATACTTAGCCCAAGGACGAGGAGTCCGTAGGTGAAAAAACGCTTCTCAAACCCGAGTACCCGCCGGCTATCAATGTCAACCGCCACTGCGGCAATAGCTTCTCCTTCCGAATTTCGTATCGGATAGAAAGCCGTGAGCCAACGGCCCCATTCATCTTGGATAAAATCGTCGAAAACCTGAGGCTTTGATATATCGATATCCTTCAACTCTTGGGCTCTTACTACATCACCAAGATGAGATACCTTTGCTGGGTCTTCTTCGGCATCGACCACGAACATTAGAAGATGAGGGGCTTCGGCAGACCGAGCCACCGTGTAAAGATACGAAACTCGCGTGTCCTCTCGACGATTCGCATTCCGAATTCGGCGCAGAAGGTCTCGAATCCTGACATACGCGGCAGAGCCCTCATCATTTCGCGTTCGAAGCGTCGCGTGCAGACTCGGATCGATGGCCTCGGCCGTAGCAGCCGCCATCGAGAGTGCCTTTGCCTGAAAGGTCTCGAAAATCGTCTTACGCGCTCGATATTCAAGCAGCGCTGCAATCGCGACACTACTCGCGACTGCGAGACTTATCATGATGAGAAGAAGTTTGGTGCGAAAAAGCATGCCGCTACATTATTATTGGTCGTAGCGCTTGGAACAGCACAAATCGGACATTTTTCTTCTTGGATACCTTCTGAAGAACTTTGATTTCCCTTGGCGTCATTCCCTAAAGTATCGTGTGCCAGTGAAATTTGGGGTTAACGCGAAGCCACGTAAGCCTCGAGGCTGCGGGGAAAGGGATTCAGTGCGACCTCGGCGAAGCCGTATGGCGTAGACGGCTCCGCGTTACTTGAAAACTAATGAATAACGCGGGGTACCCGAAGGAAAAACAGCTCAGAGGAAAACAAATCTGGGGGCTTTTCAGAGGCTCCCTAAGAAGTCGCTCTTTAACCCAGGACAACTGATCGGCATCATCAAGTGTCACCAAAGATCTTCTTTCTGAGCTGTAAGTGCACCTCATGATAGGCTACCGGGTCTCCCTCTATACCCAAGCGGGTGGCGAGAGCTCTTAGCCCCATATCAGTTCCTGGCACGCGATAAGCGGCTTTCTGCTTTTGCCTCATCTCGCTCCACTGTTGAGCCGTCATTTTCTCGATTATCTTGGCTGCCAACTGATCAGGTGTCGCGCACTCCTTGAACAGCTTTTCTGAAATGACAGTGAATTCGCCAAAGATTTTTTTGCCCAGTTGTAAGTGAACCTTGTGATAGCCTATCGGGTCTCCCTCTATACCAAAACGGGTGGCGAGAGCTTTTAGCCCCATATCAGCTCCTGGCACGCGATAAGATGCTTTCTGCTTGCTGGTCATCTCACTCCAATGTTGCGCCGTCATTTTCTCTTTTATCTTGACCGCAAGTTGTTCAGGTGTCGCGCGCTCTAGAAACAGCCTTTCTGAAATGGCAATGCCTTCGCGAAAGATCTTTTCGCCTAGCTGCAAGTGGACACCCTGATTGTCTATCGGACTTCCCCCGATACCCATGCGTGTGGCGAGTCTCTTGAGCCCCATATCAGAGCCAGGCACGCGGTAAGCGCCTTTCTGCTTCTGCGTCATCTCACTCCATTGCTTAGCCGTCATTTCCTCCTTGACCTTGGCCGCCAGCTGTTCTGGTGTCACGCTCTCAAAAAACAGCTTTTCTGAAATGACGGTGCCTTCACCAAAGATCTTTTCCCCGAGGCGCAAGTGATCCTTGTGATTGGTTATGGGACTTCCCGGGATACCCATGCGTGTGGCGAGGGCTCTTAGCCCCAAATTCGTTCCCGGCACGCGATAAGCCTTTTTCTGGCTCACCTTCATTCCCCTCCAGTTCTCAGCAGTCGCTTCTTCTCTGACCTTTGCTGCCAACTGTTCCGCTGTCGCATACTCAACGAACAGCTTTTCAGAGATGACAGTGCCTTCCCCAAAGATCTTTTGGCCCAGTTGTAAGTGAAACGCTTTAGTGGTCACAGGGTCTCCCTTTACACCAAAAAGTGTGGCGAGAGCCCTAAGCCGAATTTCAGTACCGGGAACTTGATACGATTTTCTCTGCGCTTCCGTCATCTCGCTCCAATGCTGAGCCGTCAATTTCTCTCTGATCCTGACTCCTAACTGTTCAGGTGTCGCGCGCTCTATGATCAGCTCCTCTGAAATGACGGTGCCTTCGCCGAAGATCCTTTCGCCCAGCTGTAAGTGAACCTCGTGGTGGCCTATTGGTTCTCCCCCAACATCGAAACGTGTGGCGAGTCGTGTAAGTCCCATATCAGTTCCGGGCACACGGAAAGCTGATTTTGCTTTACTCGTCATCAGGCACCATTCCGCGGCCGTCATTTTCTCCCTGATCTTGGCTGCCAGCTGATCAGGTGTCGCGCGCTGAACAAAGAGCTCTTCTGAAATGGCGGTGCCATCGCCAAAAATCTTTTCGCCAAGTTGCAAGTGGACGTCGTGATTGCTTATGGGACTTCCCGTGATACCCACGCGTCTGGCGAGCTTTGTTAGCCCCATATCCGAGCCGGGCACGCGATAAGCCAATTTCTGCTTCTGCGTCATCTCGCTCCATTGCTTAGCCGTCATTTCCTCTCTGACCTTGGCCGCAAGCTGTTCAGGTGTCGCGCGCTCAAAGAAAAGCTTATCCGAAATAACAGTGCCTTCACCAAAAATCTTCGCTCCCAGCTCTAAATGATAGACGTGATTGCCTATAGGATTGCCAGTAAGGCCAGATAGCCCGAAGCGCCCCGCAAGCGCAGTTAAGCCCATGTTGGTACCAGGCACGCGGTAAGCGCGTTTTTGCGTCTGCGACATGCGGCACCAAACTTCTGGTGACATAGATTGGGCAGCCTTGATTGCATCTCTCAGACCCTCATTGCCCCGTACGTCGAGTCGTTTCTTTTCGGAAGTGTCTGCCGGGAAGAGTAATCGCGAGATCTCCTCAAGCCACTGCTCCTTTCTATGATAGGTGACGGCAAAAATACCGTCCGTGGTTCTTAGTGCCGCTTTTGACCGTCCCTCGTAAAAGTTTGGCCCGAAGATTCTCTGAGCCACAAAGGTAATCTCTCGCGATTGGTCACAAACAACTACTTCTTTATCTATGCCGGGGATCTCAACGATTACATAAGGCTCTTTCCGCATCATGTTCTCTCGCAATGCGCCAGCACGGACAACTATATCCTCTTTGAAAATTCCGAGATCTTGAAGCTGAGTAATGAGCTGCATGAGCCTCGGCTGATACTCGCCCTCGGTCCATCCCGCCCCACTACCAAGTAAAGGCGCAGCTTGAATGTCTGTCTCCACGTACACTTGAGGACTGTGGATAACGAGAACTCCTAGACCATCCAGCTTGCTGAGCACCTCCTTCGAGCTCCCACTGGAGAGAGCCCCGTACAGAGTATCTCCTGCTTCGCCCAGCAACTGCCCCAACGAGGCGATATCTGAATCTCCAAGCGAACTAACCCATGCTCGAAGAACCCCCTCCTCGTGAGACCCTAATGCCTGGAGAAAAAGTTTTTCGAGAGAAACTATTCGGCTCCAGAAGACCTTGTAGCTTTCTTCACCAAGATCTAGTTCGCGAATTGCCTCTCTTACCGCGGCAGTCTGGGACCTTAAGTGCTCGAGAGTTTGCTCTGGAATGTGAGGTGGATGATTAGGGATTTGACACCCCAAATGCGGTTGGTTCATAGAGGTCACGCAACTCGTTACCGTTAGCCGAGAAGAAACTTTCTCGAAGTTTGCAAGGCGGACCTACTTCTGATTGTTGATAGGTGGCCTCGCTGTGCTGTTATTAGGCTCTGAGAAAAAAAGTGCCTTAAAATGGCATTTATTGAGGGGTCTCAACGGTAAGGAAGGGCTCAAGGAGTACGACCTCAATGGGGCACCCACTCATTTGAGGCATAGATCTTTGGCATACTCCCTATTGTCCCTTTATTTCGAGCATTTAGGACGTGGAATGAAAGCCGCTCGTCTCCCTTGCTCGAGTGGGATTGGGGGCGCCCCTATTGGGCGCGCTTCAGGTCGCTGCCAAGCGATGTCCGCTCCGATCGTAGCGATGGATGCTTACGTCTATCAAAGCCCGCTGGGTTAACAGCTAGCTTATCTCATCGTCTAGGCAAGAGACGCCTAGAGTCTTCTGTGATTCGACCGGGGGAATTCTCCCATTCTCTACTCGTCGCTTATGCAAGGGCACCAGTGGCTCCAATCTTCTCTTACGAATTACTCATATGAAGCATTCTTCATTCTGTCTCTGACCTTAGAGTGAGTCTTCGTCGGAGTCTTTATGTTCAAGCAGATCTTTGCTGCTGGTCTCTCGCTCTTCATTATTTGCTCTGCGCTCACGCCTAGCGCTGCCGCACAGCAAGAGAACCCTCTCCATCAACCACAGAGAGAGCCAGAAAATCCAATCTTTGGGAGTTCACTAGCTTTGAATAATTTCTACTCTATGTTGGCGTCGATAGCTTCGAGTCAAATGGATAAGAACACAGAGACAAGAGGAGCAAGCGCCACTCTCATCGAAGCGGGAAAGATTTCTGACTGGATCTCTGAACTAGAGGATTGCGTCGCAGCGCTTGAAAGCAACCCTATCACCACTGAAGAGGCGATAAAGATTTGTAGTGGCTCCGAAGACAGGTAACCGAAGAAGTTTCCTAAACAACTGCAGTCCCAGCCTGATTACATTACCAAATCCTGCTTGGAATTTGCGATTGCTAGTCTCTGACCACATAATCATGCGGCAACTTAGCAATCTCTTCCCACCCCCCATGGATCCAAGAAATCATCTCCCCCACTCCCTCTTCAAGAGAAACAGTAGGCATCCATCCAAGCTCCTTTTTGGCCTTAGCCCAATCAAGAATATAAGCCTGGTCCTGCCCCGTTCTTTCACCCACCGTCTTGGTGGAAGCATCGAAGCTCTCTCCGAGCGCTGAGCACACCATACGCACCAGATCGCGAATGCTAATGCCGTCACCTTCTGGCCCGAAGTGGTACAAACCACCGACCGTGCCCTTTGTCATCGCCAAATAAATCCCGTGGCAAACATCTCGAATATGAAGATACGACTTAACCGCCTGACCGCCGCCGTGAAGCTCGATAATCTTCCCTAACTTCCGATAAATAACCGTGCGCGGAATGATTCTATAAAGCTGCTGATGCGCTCCGTAGACGTTCGTCGAACGAATCGTTACCGAGGGGAAGCCCTTCACTTTGTGCAGGCAAGTACAGAAGAGATCGGCCGACCCTTTTGAGGCGGCGTAGGGAGAACTTGGGTTAAACAGAGTGGGGTCCTCTTTCTGGTGATTACAGGAGCCGTACACCTCTGGAGTTGAAATCTGGACAAAGCGCTCCAAGTAATCACGTTTCGAGAGTGCGTCCATTAGTCCCACGACGCCAACGGCATTCGTTTGGAACCACTTCACCGGGAAATTCCAGCTTTGCGCAACTTCGCCTTGAGCCGCGAAATTAATTACAAAGCGCGGCTTCTCTTTATCAAGTACCTGCATAATCTCAGGAAGCTTGGTATTGATGTCGAGCTGGTAGAAGGAAAATCTTCCGGGTCTCTCTTTCTTGTGCAGATACGGCAGCATTACTGCGGGATACTCGGGCGAACGGTTGAAACCTAGAATCTTATCTTCCGTTGCCGAGAGCAGGTACTGCACGAGGGCGGAGCCCGAGAAGGAATTACTCGCAATAATCGCAATTGTCATACGCTACGCGCCAAAGAATTTCTTTACTTCTTGAATTACGGTCGCAATTTGCTGATCCGTTAATTCTGGATAAATCGGCAAGCTGAGAATTCTCCCTGACTGCCTTTCCGTGACAGGAAAATCGCCGCGCTTGTAGCCAAGGTCTCGGGCGCACTCTTGGAGGTGAATCGGGATTGGATAGTGAATCTTTGTTTCAATACCCTTTGCCAATAAGTGATCACGCAGTTCATTGCGGCGGTCGGTCTGGATAATAAACGTGTGATAGACCGCGTACTCGTAGTCCTTGTCGGTAGGGACCTGGACGTAGGGAGCGAGCGCCGCTTGGTAGACGCCAGCAATCTCACGAAGCCTCGTGGTCCAGGCTTCAATGTGATTCATCTTTACGTTCAGGATCGCGGCTTGGACGGTATCAAGTCTTGAATTAAAGCCCCATACTTCACACTCATCGCGGTTCTTTAGACCGTGATTTCTCAGCTTAAGAAGAAGCTTGTAGTATTCTTCGTTATCCGTGGTCATCACGCCCGCGTCGCCTGCGGCGTTTAAGTTCTTCAGCGGATGTAATGAGAAGCAGCCGATATCGCCAAGAGCCCCGACTCCTTTACCACGGTAACGCGCAGCTACCGCCTGAGCAGCATCTTCGACTACCTTAAGCCCCTTCCGCTTAGCGATGTCCATGATAGGCGCCATATCTGCGGAGCGCCCCGTCAGATGAACGGGCATGATTGCCTTCGTGCGCGGAGTAATAGCCTTTTCGATTTTTTCTGGGTCAATGTTGAAATCATCTCGCACGTCGGCAAAAACTGGGCGGGCGCCGGCGGCGACAATAGTCCATGCGCTTGCAAGAAATGAATTGGGCGCTGTGATAACTTCGTCGCCCGGGCCTACGCCAAAAACTTTAAGTGCAAGAAATAATGCATCACTTCCGTCTGCTACACCTAAGGCGTAGCGGCTTCCGTGCAGCTTTGCGAAGCGTTCCTCAAATTCGGGAACAGCAGGACCTAGAATGTAATTTCCCGACGACAGAACTTCTTCGACTTTGGGCATGATTTCTGCCCGGAGCCTTGAGAACTGAAGTGGGATATCAATGTATTTAACTTTTATCTCGCTCATCGGTAGAAGCTCCGAATACAATCGACTACATAACCGAGTTCATCGTGAGTTAAATGCTGATGCACAGGCAGAGAAAGCATTATTTCCGCATGCCTCTCTGCGACCGGGAAATCTCCGCGCTTATAGCCTAGATATTCGCAAGCTTTTTGAAGGTGCAGCGGAATAGGATAATGCACTTTTGCTTCAATTCCTTGCTTCAATAGGAAGGCAAGCAGGTCGTCGCGCTTCTTGTCTACGTACACCACGTAATTATGGTGCACCCAGCGCATGTTGGGGTCGCGAGGCGCAACGCGGAGCTGGGGGATCTTCGCGAACTCTTGGTCGTAGAAGTCGGCGTGTTTTCGGCGCTCTCCAATAATCCAATCGAACGTTTCTACTATGTGTAGTCCCACAACGGCGTGAAGGGTATCGAGGCGGCAGTTGTAGCCAAAGAAATCACAGTGGTCACGGTCGCGCAGACCATGGTTGCGAAGTTTCTGGAGTTTCTCCGCCATCTCCTTAGAGCTTGTCGTGATAACTCCGCCATCACCCCAGACATTTAGGTTCTTGAGAGGATGAAGACTAAAGGCACCGGTGAGACCGTAAGAGCCAGAGCGCTTGCCGTGGAGTTCTGCGCCCATCCCTTGGCACGCATCTTCAATCACCTCGAGGCCGTGCTTCTTTGCGATTTCTAGAATGCGCGGCATGTCGGACATCGCGCCCATCAGGTGCACGGGAACGATTGCTTTTGTCTTGGGAGTAATCGCTCGCTCGATTTGAGTGACGTCGATACAAAAGTCATCTCGGCAATCAACAAAAACAGGGCGCGCTCCTGTCGTCGCAATCGCTCCTCCTGTGGCATAAAAGGTGTTCGCCGCGGTGATGACTTCATCGCCAGGTCCAATGCCGAGAGCGACAAGAGAAAGCCGGATTGCATCGGTGCCGGTTCCTACGCTGACTGCGTAAGGAGTCTTGCTCACGATTCTCGCAAATTTTTCTTCTAATTCTGCTACCTGCTTTCCTAAGGTGAAGTCGCCGCTTTTTAAGAGCGCCCTAAGGCTATCGAAAATTGGTTCTGGATTGGCGAACTGTCCAGGGAGGTGAGAGTAGCTGACCTTCATGATGGGACCCTTCTCAAAAAATACAGATGCGAGCGCCCGCCGAAGCCTGCCTTTGACAGGAACTCCCACGCGCGAAACACCCTTAAGAGAACCGAGCCGCAAAAGACGCCCCCTGCCCTCTTCGCTCCCCATGGTAGCGAGAAAAGGCAGAGCCCCATAGCCACATCCTTTTGGCCTCTCTTTCTGTTGGGATGTCTGCCGAGGCCAACCGGTTCTTAGGGAGTCACCCGAAGGACCCTAAGATGGGCAAATTTTCCCTTCCCTTTGTGAACTCTGTGGTCTTAGTGGTTTATGAAAACAACCACTAAGACCACAGAGACCACTAAGGGGAATTTTTTAGAGATCCCTGAGGCTAAATGTTCCTTTGGCGAAGCGGTGTAATCTGCTAAAAATAAGAGACAATTCTATTGGTGAGCTCTCATGCGAACTCTTGTTACTGGCGGCGCTGGATTCATTGGAAGCAATCTCGTTGATAGGCTTATCGCCGACGGCCATTCAGTCACCGTAATCGACAATCTCTCTACCGGTAGACTCTCAAATCTTGCCCATCTTGAGGGCCACAAGCAGCTCAGCGTTTGTCAGGCTGACATCGCTGACCTCGCGAAGATTTCGCCGCTTTTTAAGGGAATTGACTGGGTTTTCCACATGGCAGCCCTGGCGGATATTGTTCCGTCGATTCAAGAGCCGGTGAAGTATTACCACTCAAATGTAACGGGAACTGTCTCAGTTCTTGAAGCAGCCCGAGCCGCCGGGGTAAAGCGCTTCCTTTATACGGCTTCTTCTAGCTGCTATGGGCTTGCCGATATTGTTCCTACGCCTGAAACAGCTCCCATTAAGCCGATGTACCCCTACGCACTCACCAAGTACCTTGGGGAATCCTGTGTGATGCACTGGAGCCAGGTCTACGGTATCCCAGCAGTGTCCCTGAGGCTTTTTAATGTCTATGGCCCTCGCGCCAGAACTTCTGGAACGTATGGCGCCGTTTTTGGAGTCTTCCTCGCTCAAAAATTACATGGGAAGCCTTTTACGGTGGTCGGAGACGGAACCCAGACCAGAGACTTTACCTTTGTCACTGACGTGGCAGATGCCTTTGTAAGAGCTGCGGAGTCTTCGGTCGTTGGAGAAATCTTCAACGTGGGAAGCAGCAACACCTACAGTATAAATGAACTTGTTCAGCGCCTAGGCGGGCCAATAACCTACGTGCCCAAAAGACCGGGAGAGCCCGACTGCACGTTTGCCGATATTTCGAAGATAAATCAAGCACTTAACTGGAAAGCCCAGGTCAGTTTTGCAGACGGCGTCAAACGCATGCTGGCCGGAATTGAGCACTGGAGAGAGGCTCCCGTTTGGAACGAAAATAGTATCGCCCAGGCGACCAAAGAATGGCATCAATACTTAGGAAGTGGGAGCAGCAGCTCCAAGTAACGACGTTCTACGGAAATCACGGAGGATTCACGTGACAGATCTAAAACAGGTTCTCATCACTGGCGGCGCTGGCTATGTCGGCTCCGTACTCGTCCCGAAACTTCTGAAAGAGGGATTTCGAGTTAAGGTGCTCGACCTGTTCATGTACGGAGAAGATGTCCTGGACTCCGTAAAGGGGAATCCAAATCTTGAACTTATCAAGGGCGATATCCGTGATGCCAAGTTGCTAGAGCGCTCACTGCCAGGTTGCGACGCGGTCATCCACCTCGCCTGCATTTCGAATGACCCAAGTTTTGAACTAGACCCGGGCCTTGGGAAATCAATTAACTTTGATTGCTTCGCCCCCCTTGTCCAGATTTCTAAAAAATCAGGCGTGAAGCGTTTCATATACGCTTCCTCTTCAAGCGTGTATGGCGTCAAAGATGTCTCCAACGTGACAGAAGACCTCTCCCTTGAGCCTCTTACGGACTACTCAAAGTTTAAGGCCATGTGCGAAGACGTACTCCAGAAGGAGCGCGCTCCCGGCTTCACTACGGTCACTATTCGACCGGCCACCGTGTGCGGTTATAGCCCAAGACTAAGGCTCGACTTGGCAGTAAACATCCTGACGAATCTCGCCCAGAATAAACGTGAGATTACTGTTCTTGGGGGCTCACAAATGCGCCCCAATATTCACATAGAGGACATGACCGACCTCTATGTACTGCTACTAAGGCTCCCGTCCGAGAAGATAGACGGAAAAATATTCAATGCGGGGTACGAGAATCACACCGTCGCGGATATCGCCACTAAAGTGCGCTCAATCGTTGGCGACGACGTTAAGGTAGTCACCAAGCCCACGGACGATAATCGCTCATACCATATCTCAAGCGAAAAAATTCAGCGCGAGATTGGGTTCACCGCTAAGCACTCAGTGGGAGAGGCGATTCAAGATCTTGTGGCGGCGTTCAAGGAAGGGAAAGTCCCCAATCCTCTTTCAGATATCCGGTACTTCAACATCAAGACCATGCAAAGCATAAAGCTTAAATAAGGCTAATCATGAGCGCTTCTCTTGACCTCTCGCCTCAGCGGATCACAGAGCTCAGCAGCCTCTCGCGAAAAATTCGCGGTGAAGTGCTTAAGATGTCTTTTAATGCTCAGACGCCGCATCTTGCCTCGTCGCTATCTCCTGTCGACATTCTTGTTGCGGCGTACTTTGAAGCCTTAAAAATCGATCCCCAAAAGCCCCTCGACCAAGGGCGAGATCGTTTCATTTTCAGTAAAGGGCATGCCGTTCCCGCCCTCTATGCCACCCTCGCGATGAAGGGCTTTTTCCCAGAATCCGACTTAGCAACGTTCTGCAAAGAAGGCGGGCACCTGCCTGAGCAGCCAAGCCCGCGCTGCGCTCCCGGAGTAGAGCTTGCTACGGGCTCGCTTGGGCATGGCCTTTCCGTGGGATTAGGCATGGCGCTTGCCGGCCGCATCGCGAATCTCCCCTACCGCGTCTACGCCCTGCTTAGTGATGGCGAGTGCAACGAAGGCTCGGTGTGGGAGGCCGCCATGTTCGCGGGTGGCCAGAAACTTGACCAAGTCTGCGTCGTCGTCGATTTTAATAAATGGCAAGCGACTGACAGGAGCGAAGAAGTCATGGCGCTCCAGCCCTTCAGAAAGAAATGGGAAACCTTCGGCTGGACCGCTCATGAAGTCGATGGTCATGATATTGGTACGCTTGCAAAAATTCTGAAGAATGTTCCGGATGGCTCCGGAAAGCCCGTGGCGATAATCGCCAATACCGTGAAGGGCAAAGGCGTGTCGTTCATGGAAGACGACAACAACTGGCATTATCAAATCCCCAAGAAAGAGCACCTTGAAAAGGGTCTTAAGGAGTTAGGACTCACATGAGAAACGCATTTGCTGCTGAACTCACCGCTCTCGCCAAAGAGGATCCACGTGTCGTGATGTTATCAGGCGACATCGGGAATCGTCTCTTTGATGAGTATAAATCCGTAGCTCGCTCACGCTTTTTTAACTGCGGAGTCGCCGAAGCAAATCTTATCAGCATGGGCGCTGGGCTCGCGATGTCGGGCTTTAGACCAATTGCCTATACGATAGCTCCCTTTATTACTACGCGCTGCTACGAGCAGATTCGCGTCGATGTCTGCTATCATGAATCCCCGGTAGTTATCGTCGGTGTTGGCGCTGGGCTCTCATACGCTTCACTAGGAGCGACGCACCACTCCTGCGAGGATATTGCCATCATGCGTGCACTTCCTCACATGACAGTGATGTGCCCAGGCGATGAGAAGGAAGTGCGTGCAGCCCTGCGAGCCGCGATTGCTCACAACGGTCCCTCCTATATCCGCATCGGCAAAAAGGGAGAGCCAGTTGTTCACAAGACTCCTCCCGCATTCACCATCGGGAAAGGAATCGAACTTAAAACGGGGACTGATGTCTGCTTGCTTTCAACGGGAACTCTCTTACCCGAGGTTATTGCGGCGGCAGAATTACTAGAGAAAGAAAAGCTCTCAGTACGCGTGGTAAGTCTCCATACGGTGAAGCCTCTTGATGAAGCGCTCATTTTTGATGCCTTCAAGCGATATCAACTCGTGGCGACAATTGAAGAGCATTCCGTAATTGGAGGACTTGGCGGCGCAGTTTCTGAACTCATTGCGGAAACCTCTCCCGCCCAAAGACGAGCCCAGTTTGTGCGCATCGGCACACCTGATGTGTTCCTGCATGAGCCAGGCGAACAAGAATTCGCACGTGAACACTTCGGACTCAATGCCAAAGGCATTGCGGCAAAGATACGCAGCTCTCTTCGTAATGCAGAGTAAAGTAGTCGCCTGCAGCTTTCCCGCCAGGCAGTCAGCGTGGACAACGAATGAAAATTGGAATTGACTTCGACAACACGGTGGTCTGCTACGACGGAGTTTTCGAAGCCCTGGCAAGAGAGGAGGGCATTCTTGCGCCGTCCGTTAAGGCAACCAAAGGGGCGGTAAGAGACGAGCTTCGCAAACAAGGCAAAGAGGAGCGCTGGATTGAAATTCAAGGGCTCGTGTACGGCGAACGCATGAAAGATGCTGCACCCTTTGCTGGAATCAAAGAGTTCCTGGCAAAGGCAAAGGCTCAAGGAGCAGAAACCTTCATCGTAAGCCACAAAACCCGCTACCCCTTTCGTGGCCCGCAGTTTGATTTACACGAATCCGCCTACGAGTGGCTACAAGCGCAGGCGATATACGACCGAAAGCATCCAAATTCCTTTCCTCGGGTGTACCTTGAGCTCACCAAGGAAGCCAAGCTCGCGCGGATTGCTGAGCTTGGATGTGAAGTCTTTATAGACGATCTGCCCGAGTTTTTAAGCGAACAAGCCTTTCCCACGCGAGCAAGCAGAATACTTTTCGATCCCAACAGCGACCACGGCGAGACCCCCTGCTATTCCAGGGCCTCATCGTGGAACGAAATTTCTGCTCGCTTACTCTCACCCAAAGGGAGGTGATGGATGAGCTCCCAACCCTTCAGCACGGCGCTTGCGGCACTTGTCGCAAAAGCTGGAATGCCTGCCTCATACGAAGTGCGGGAGATGCCTGGAACTGGCAACAATCGAGCGTTTGAAGTTTGCGGAGGTGAAAAGTGCTACCTTTTAAAGGAATATTTTTCTCACCCGCGAGACCCTCGGGACCGCCTCGGCACCGAGTTTAACTTCAGTCAACTTCTTTGGGATAACGGCATCAGGTCGATTCCTCAACCTATCGCGGCAGATCCGGCCCACAGGCTAGCTCTCTATCAGTTTATCGAAGGGCGTGCCTGCACCCCCGAGGACGTTACCGAAACGAGAGTACAAGAATTTTTAGCATTTCTCATTGCGATAAGCCGCTGTGCAAAAAGCGGCGCAGCCAAAGATTTCCCGCTCGGCTCTGAGCCGTGCTTTAGCGTTGATGAGCATCTAAGCTGCGTCGCGCGGCGACTTGAACGACTTTCTGAAATTGACTCTACCACCCCTCAAGGAGCTGAGGCGCGTGGCTTTGTTAACGAGGCGCTCTTGCCTCTCTGGGACAAAGTCAGTGACCGAATTTCTTCCCGCGCCCGCAAAGAGGGCTTCTCGACTTCACACCTCCTGGCTCCTGAAGAGCGCATCCTTTCGCCCTCTGATTTTGGTTTCCACAATGCCCTTATTACAAGCCAAGGAGCGCTTGTGTTTCTCGATTTTGAGTACGCGGGATGGGATGACCCGGCGCGGACTACGAGTGATTTCTTTTGTCAGCCCCGTATTCCCGTCCCCCATACCTTTCGCCCCCTTTTCCGAAACGCCCTAAAAGGCATTCTTTCAGTACCTGAACGCTACACTCTGCATTCAGATCTCATTTTTCCCGTGTATCAAATGAAATGGTGCTGCATAATGCTTGCGGAATTCCTACCCGTCGCCTCCGAGCGAAGAAGCTTTGCACAAGGGAAGGAACCTCTCGAAGCGCGCCGAGCACGGCAAATGGCGAAAGTGAGAGCTCTCGCGCACATGATAGAGATTTAATTCAGTTCACAAGGAGTACCCACGTGGCATACATCGACTTCATCACCAAAATTCATACTTCAACCAAGAGAGATTACCGTCAGCGCGTTCTTGATTACGACAAAGCCGAGTGCGCGGAAGTCGCGATTAAATTCGGCAAAGATTACTGGGACGGAGACCGTCGCCACGGCTATGGCGGATTTCGTTACGATGGACGCTGGCGCGCTGTCGCCGAAGCCCTTGCCTCTCACTATAAACTTAAAGCCGGTGACTCCGTACTCGATGTCGGATGCGGCAAGGGATTTCTTCTTTATGAACTCACCCAGGTTGTCCCAGGACTTAAGGTTACTGGCCTTGATATTTCCGAATACGCGATTGAGAACGCCAAAGAAGAAGTGAAGCCGTTCCTTCGGGTAGGCGACGCGAAGGAACTTCCTTTTGCGGACAAATCCTTCGATTTGGTGATCTCCATTATCACCATTCACAACCTTTACATTTATGACCTCTGGAAGGCGCTTAAGGAAATTGAGCGTGTCGGGAAGGGCGGCAAGTATATTTGCACCGAAGGATATCGCAACGAACGTGAGAAAGTGAATTTGATGTATTGGCAGCTTACGTGCCGCGCCTTCCACACTCCGGCCGAATGGGAATGGATATTTCAGCAAACAGGATACACGGGGGACTACAGTCTTATCTATTTCGAATAACGAATCTTGAAGTATCGTCTCTGCTCGCATGGACGCACACTGAACCCAGCTTCTGAGCTCTTGCTATGAAAGTACTTGTTCTTGGACCACATACCGACGACGCCGAATTCGGCTGCGGCGCCACGATGGCGAAGTATCTAGAGCAGGGAGCTGAGGTTTTTGTCCACGTATTTTCAGCCTGCGAGCAGTCCGTACCAGCGCCATTTCCGACTGATGCTCTCGTAAAGGAGTGCCGCGCATCGATGAATCTCCTTGGGATTCCAAGTTCGCATGTGATCATCGATAAATTCCCCGTGAGAAAATTCGGAGAACATCGGCAGGACATTCTCGAAAAGATGGTCAAGACTCGAAAGGAACTTGCGCCGGATCTTGTCTTCGCGCCCTCCCTCAATGACACGCATCAAGATCACCAAGTCATCGCGCAAGAAACGTTTCGAGCATTTAAGTCTGCAAGCGTTTATGGCTATGAGATGCCGTGGAATATGATTACGTTTTCTAACACCACGTTCTCAGCTCTCGAAGAGAGGCATCTCAACGTAAAGATTGGGTGCCTGAAGTGCTATGAGACCCAAACCTTTCGTGACTATGCGAGCCCCGAAATGGTGAGAAGCCTTGCGACCGTGCGCGGCGTGCAAGGGTGCCGCAAACTTGCAGAGGCTTTTGAAACGTATCGTTCTTTTCTTTAGCGAAAGTGACTCAAAGCCTGCCTGTGTTGCTAATCAACTGGAATTCTTAACTACAAATCCGCGTGGGCGCAGCTTTCAGAGGAAATCGAGGGTGTCCCTTGGCAGGCGCGATCAGCCCCTTAGTCGACTATTTTCAACCTTCTGAATTACCGAATTAGAGCCAGGACTAAGTAGCTTGAGTTAGAATCGCATTTTAGTGAGACTTGGAGCACTGACGGGTAATACTCACCTCGGAGCACTGCACCTATGCGAATGTTCAACTTGGCACTCTGCTTCTTATTCTGTCTGCTTTTCGGTGCGTTCGAGGGCATGGCCTTCGGCCAGGAGGGGGTGGTAGTCGGAAAGACGAAATCAGTGCCTGGATTTCGAGCGGGGAACATTCGCGCATACCAATTGGATAAGCCTACGCCCATGGTTGCTGGCTCTATCAGCCGCAGCGGGAAGTACTCGCTTGAATTGCCGCCTGGCAAGTTTGCGCTCATCACCTCCATGTTTGGAAAGCGCGGGCCCGTGACCAAGATTGCTTTTGCTTCAGTGAAGAAGGGAAAGCGAGTCACGCCACGAAGCCCTCAAGCGGCAGCGGCGCTTAGTGCCACGGCAGAAACTCGTATCAGCGTTGGAAATGTTTTGGCTCGCGGCCCCCAAGGGCAAACCTATCGAAATCCAGAGGGACGTCCGATCACCTTCGATGACATTCTGATTACGGATTTAGTTCTGGCTCCCAAATCCTGCTCTGTGGCAGTAGTCGAGGATCGAAAGTTTGGGCGCTTTCAGGATGTCCTTAAAGAGCTTCGACGACAATCTTCTGCTCTCTTCTCGGAGCCTATTGATCTTAAGGCAGCAACCAAAGTCCTGAACGCCAATGCGCCTCAGTTTCGTATTACGGGGTCAGTCGGAGTGCTCAATGACACGCTCGAGTCTGATGGCACTGCTTCTATGCAGATTGTGGATCTTAAATCGGGAAGAGTTGTTGCAAGCCAAGAACTAAGCGGTCTTCCGACGAGCCTTGAGACGCTTTTCGAGGCGATAGCTCAGCGTATGCTTAGTCAGCTTTGTATCCCTCAGCGTATACAGGGGACTTTTGCCGGAATCGATCGCATCAGGCTACCTGACGCCACCGTGGATTATGAATGGCAAGGCTCGGCAACTTTGGCGCTGCAATCGATTCTTCCGCCTGACCCTAACAATCCAAGTGCAGGCAATATCGCTTTTTATGCGCTTGAGACGGCGAACATCGACTCGTATCGCAAGACAGGCACTTTGGGAGGTTGTCAGGCCTCGGTTGACGTTTCACAGGTGAGTCCGCAGCCGCCGTCAACAGGTGCGATGCTACTTTATCTCTCACCCGTCGCAGGCCTTGGGTTTCAGTACGACCTTTCGGTAGCTCTTCTAAATTTCAGCGCAGGGATTGAAACCAGGATCTGCCCAAATGGGACCGAGCAAAGCCCGCAGGAGGTAACTGCCGAACTCTCGGTAACCTCTGACGCAGTACCCGTGCGTTATGCCCCTTCATTTGCTCGTTTCACGGGTTCCCAAATTATTGGCACGGTGACTATGCAGTGGGACTTCGCTCCACTGCCCTAGTCGAAAGTTCTAGCTTTAACTAATCCCGCCAGGAGCGTGCCCTTGGGACGCCGACCTACTGCTGCCACGGAAGCAGAAGGGGAGACCGTCATCGCTGCTAAACAGATATAATCATTGATACAAGTCCACCCAAAGAGAGGACGCATCGGGGGAGGGGCCCCGGAGATTTAAAATGGCACAAAGGAACTCCAAGAGAGCATAACGCATATGCCCGCTTCAAGATTTGTGTATGCGACTCATTCAACCAAAAGACCGAATTCCAAAGATAGTTCACCCCGCGCTCATTCCTCCTGAAAGTGACCTCTCTTTAGAAGAACCGGGCGGACAAGGTACTGCTGCCTTGATGGACTGCTCCCTGCCCTGGGACCCAGAAACTAAGACGGTAATTCTGCGCAGAAATAGGCAGCCAAGTGGCGATGAGCTGGTTAGTACCAATGTCACTTGGCGAACGATTCTCGGTTCTCCCGGAGGGTGGAACTGGGGCTACCGTGGTTCAGGAGCGCAGGATCTTGCGATAAATATTCTCACACAGTTTATCCCAGCCGGAACGGACGGCTTCGAACCGATAGTTGGTCAGCGTGGACATTGTTCACGAACGGCCCACGAATTAGGGCCAAAGTTCGTCGCGCAATTTTTAGTAGGTCTACCTCATAGAGGAGGTGAGATCCTTGGCTCCGATATAGAATCATGGATTCAGAAGGAACGCGGAGTGAAAGTTAACTCGCCTTCACTCCCACGCTTGGCAGCGTTCACCTTGGAGCCAACTGCATCAGGATTTGAGAGAGGGCGAATCCGAGATGAGCCGAAACGTACCGTTGCTACCTTAGGCTTTCAGATACTCGACCTCACGAAAGAGTTCGAGAATAATTCGAAAGAATTTGAAAAACGCCTCACCGAGGTTCAACGCGATGCGCTGGCTGCCACCAAGCAATCCATGAGGGGCGTTTCTAATCGCAGGCAAATCAGAGCAGCTCCTTACCGAAGCCTCTTCGCACTCGCACATTCGCTCCATGCTCTCGATGTAGAGTACTTTAGGAGTGAAATAGAGGGACGCGATCCAAATACCGCGCCTCTTATTCGGACCCTTCCCGCAAAACTCCAGCAAGTCGTCGAGGAGCGAGTTCGGCTGCATGAACAAAAGGCCCGGAACACGGCCGATATAGTGACAAATATTCCGCACGATGAAATCGTCAGAGCAGCTGCAAAACAAGACCTTCAGGGCCTAACGGTAAGTGCGTTGGGTTCCACTCTCGTGCTGTCAGGTGAGCTTTTCGATATCCAGGACGCCGCTCGCGGAATATTCGATCCGACGGACAGCTTTGTCCGCATCCATCAGGTGGGAGGCCTAGCGACAACAGTTAACATAAGAGGAACGCCAGTCGATTTGTTGCTTCTGCCGCTGGAGCGAAGAGACTTCGATCTTAAAACGATCCTTGAAGAGCGCCAGGTCATTATTCATGAGAGGCAGCATAGACTTTGGGCTCGTGGTTCAGCTCCAAATACCGAGATTGTTCCGACTAACCCAGATCAGAAATTGCGGTATCATGCCAAGGAATGCGCACAGATTCTTTACAGCTCATTCATGGATGAATTCACCGCGATGGTCTACGACGGGAATCTAAGCAACCTGAGGTACCTCAATTTAAGAGGAAGCAACTATGATTACGTTCGCTCACAGAGAGAACATCTGATCGAAGATCTGCGCACCAAGAATCCTGGCCGCACGGAAGGAAACCTACAGTCCACCTACGATAAAGTTGCAGCCTCGTTCCTCGATGCAACGAGAAAATTCACTGACGTCTTTCATTCCTTCGACCAGCCCTCACAAATAGTTGTAATGCGAGCACTCGAACTCTGCCCTCCGCATGAGGCTTATAAGCACATAGTTCGCATGCGAGATTTGGCTCCCGAGCTTGGGCTCACGCTAAAAGCATCAACTCGGTAGCATTGTCCCCTCGGGACACCCACTCTCATGCATAACGGGCAAACCCTCAGAGCCCAACACGCCGCTAACTAGCTAGAATCATTGCCCACAGGTCCGCAAGGGCAAGGATTACAGCAGGAGGAAGAGATTCTCTACGAAAGCGGCACATGACTACCTCTCCTCCCCATAACCCTAGCAGGCTGCCGTTTTTTTCTATCGGTTCAAATGTCTCTTACTACCACCCATACCCGCCTTCCCGGGCGAGAAGAGTTGCTCCGCGTCGCAACAGACTCAGAGAGAGATCCTATCGCTGGCAATCTACTTCGACATTTTGCTGCCGCACGAGAGTCCTTCGGCCAAAGACTTCCCGAGGACTGGGAAGACCCAGCTCTTAGAGCAGTGATAGACCCGCTGCTCGACGCAACAAGAGCAGTGGTGACCGCGAGGAAGCTTTCCATTGACGAGGTGGTTTCTCCTCAAGTCCCCGAGCACTCTTTTGCGGTCTTCAGATTTCGGCAGGACGAAAGCCCCCTGGGGAGTGTCGCTCGTAGATACAACGAGCGATTCGGGGGAAAGCTGGGATTCGATCCAGCAACACTCGCATTGTCTCATGCGGAAACGATTCACTCACATTCAGGCTTCGTATCCGTGTCGTGTGACGAACTCCTTCTTGGTCGGCCACTCAGCTCTACCCACCATGAACTTTACCATGCCGCGTCTGACCACCACCTTAGCCTAGGCCACACGAGTCCAGACGCCTTCTCTTTTCGCGCTCGCAGTGAAAACACCCTTTTCTCTGCATTCGGTCAACTACCGGGATCCGAAGTGTTTGCTCCGCTATACGGGGGTATTAAGGCTCTTGAGGAATTAAGAAGCTGCGAGGATCCTCACCTTTCGCGTTTTATCCTCCGCGATGCGGGAGCTTCATTCGGTGAGGCGATAAGCTGCAGCGCGGCAATGAAAGCAGGGGTGAAGAACGGTATTCTGGGAACTGTGAGCGAGCTCCACGCCGCGGCAGCCGCAGGACTGCTCGTCGTTGATAGATCTGAATTTGAAACGGAGGGCAAGATAACTCTTAGGGTTCCCTTCCGCTGGGGAAGCCAAACCGAAACAGGTGCGCCCGAAATCACTCTATTCACCAAAGCCTCAGAGGAAGAGCCCAATATTAGGATTGTCCGGCTTAAAGGAAACGATCAATCCTGGAGCATTGTTTGCTCGATGCCCGCGGCAACAGTAAGCGACAACCTAACCGCCCTCGCTCAGGAGATAAAAGTTAACGAGAATATCAACGCTTCCGAGGTGCTTCAGACAAAGGCCATTCAAGGGGTTATTCAAACGATAAAAGATGACGCGCGCGCATTCTTAAGGACCTTGATTGAGGCCGAAAGTCTCGCGAATGACCTTAGAGATATCACACTGAAAGCACTTAGCGGCACCGCTCCTAACCAAAGAGAGCTTGACGAAATCATGCAAGACGCGAGGAGTCTGTTCCCCGCAGTCCAACAGGCGCTCCAGTAAACGGTTCGAGGCCTCACTGCCAGCGAGAAGAACAGACTACGACTTGCCGACAAGATTCTTCATGGCTTTTAGGAGCGCCTTATATTCCCCGCTCTCTCTTGCAGGCGAGCCCATAACGGTTGCGCCTTCTGCCACATCTGAAACTACCACCGCACCAAGGCCGATAAGGCTATGCGCTCCAATTTTTATGCTCTCACGCACCGCCGTGCTTGGGGCTACCCACGAACCCGTTCCCACTTTCACGCTCCCGGCCAGCATGGCATGTGCGATCACTGCACAGTTCTCTTCCACGCATACATTATGGGCAATGTGCACAAGATTATCGATTTTTGAGCCTGCCTTAATGGTAGTGTCTCCCAAAGTACCTCGGTCGATGCAGGTATTGGCACCAATCTCGACCTCATCACCTATCACCACGCCCCCGGCATGAGGGAACTTTTCAAACCCGCCTTCGGCGTTGCGCTCGTAACCAAACCCATCAGCTCCGATCACCGCACCTGCGTGAATAATCACATTTCGTCCAATACGGGTATTCCCGTATATATAGACTCTTCCGTGCACCACTGTCCCACTCGCAATCGTGCAGTGCGGGCCAATATACGCCATAGGGCCGATTGCTACGGAAGGATCAATCTGCGCGCTAGGATCCACTACCGCAGTTGGATGAACTCCTTTCGAAACTTCTGGAGAAAAATACCGCTGCACTACTTGGATAAAATAAAGCCTTGGGTTCTCCACGACTAGAATTGTTTTCCCGGTCGCCGCCAGCTCAGAGAGAGGCTCTGATGCACGACAAATCACCGTTCGCGCGCCGCTGGAGCGAATCATCGCGAGCGCCTCGCTCGTTGCACTCTTGCAAAAAGCAATTCCATCCGAAGGGGCCGGGTCCGAAAGGACTACGGGACGTGAAATAACTTGGTCAAGACTGCCAAGGACTTGAAGAGGTTTAAGAGTAAGCTCCTCTACCAGCGCTTTTACGAAAAGTCTCTTTTCTCCCGCCATGCTTCTATTCCTTTTTTACCGCTGCCCAGCTCGCACAAGACCCGGGAACTCTAGACCCTCGAGCGAAGCCCGCAGTAACTCGGCGAAACGCTGCGCATGTTTTTCTACAGAGTGGTCACGCATGCAGCGGGCATGGCCAGCTTGTGCAATTACCTCAGCTTGCTCAGGGTGCGCCGCGTAGAAGGCAATCTTCTCTAGCATGTCACGCTCATCGCTAAAGGAAACTATTTCCTTCCCTACCTCAAAGTACCGCGATAGCCCTGCGTGATGATCTGTCAAAAGCAGCGAGCCGCAGCCCGTGCCCTCGAAGAGCCGCATACTGCCTGATTCAGTACCCGCCATATCATAATGCTTGCCCGAAACAGGGTCATGAAGAGTAATGGCACTGCCCCTTATATCAAGCACTATGCGACCACGGCGCAGCGCCTCAAAGTACCGTCTCCCAAAGAGGTCGCCGCGGTTAAGGCTCCGAACTGCTGGTGGAATAAACTGGGGGTCTCCACCAACATAGAACTCGGAAGAAAAGCGACGCCCATGATTCGCCTGGTCGATGGTACTGCGAGCAAGAAAATCGACGTACTCAACTCGGCGTTGATGTCCTTTAGTCAACGATCCTGCAAACACCACGTCGGTCTGATGTGGCTGAGAGACTAATTTTTCAGCAAGCCAGCGTGGAAACCCAGGGTTGTGAGGGGCGACACTCGCCGCTCCTAAGGCGAGCATGATCTCTCTGCAGCCCGAAATATTTGAAACCATCAAGTCATACCCAGCCCATGAGATTCCACCGGGTATGGGCGCCGCTCGCCAGCCCACCATTAGTCTCGGCCGGAAAGGGAGGGAATTGATAAAGCCTGCCTCAAAGGTCAGAGGGTCATTGGTATAGACAATGTCAGGCTGGTAAAAGGCGATCTGTGCACGCGTAATTTCCTTAACCCAATCGCGAGAAATTGGCACAAGAACTTTGTGTTCCGTGAGCCACTTCTCCTGAGCAGGACGGCTGTTCGCAACGATTACCCCAGTTTCAAAATCATGCGCTCGCAGCGCGGGCGCAAGAATGTGCGCAGCATTAAACCCATCTTGAACGAGCGCATCGACTTGCTCGTCAAAAGGCCTCAGAGAAAGCCCTGGCTGCGCCTTATACAATTGAAGAATTGATTCCTCATATGAGGTGAGAATCTGCAGCATGCGAAGAGGTCGCGTGGTAGGCGCCGTGGAGCGAGAAGTGGCAGAATCAATCTGCGCAGATTTTTCCTGAGCAGCCTCTTGCAATGCCTCCAGCACTACTTTTTCGAGGGTTTCGATTGAATACGAAGTGCAGCGCGGGGTCGTGCCAGAGGCCTGCTTAGGCCAAGAATCTGGCGTAAGAACCCTGCCGCCTCGAGAGACTATCTGAGCGATACGCTGCTTCGTCTCGGCATGCTCAGGGTTGTTTGAGGGCAATTCGACAAGAATATCAGCTTGGCGCAGGTTCGCGTGATGCCCTTCCGCAGAGTCAACAACATACATGGCGACACCACCGGGAAGCGGCGGGAGGTCTCGCGGCGCTGAGAGAATTGCAAACGAAAAATTGAGAGGCTGCGAAAGAGGAAGCTTCCCAATTTTCATGAGCACGCGCTCGATCTCTTGCCCAAGTGCTTGAGCACCTAAAACGCTCACGACATGCGGGACCTTATTCATAAGAGATCCTCCGCACAGCGCTCGGTATACAGCATCTGCCAAATCGAAAAATTAAGTAGAGTGGAAACCTTATAGGTAGTATCCCAATCGGAAGCGGTCCAGCCACGTGCGCGGCAGCGCTCAAGAATCTGCTGCCCAAGTACTGGTCCATTAAAGAAGGGGCTTTGCTTCCAGACGCGGTGAGAAACCACTTTTTCTATGAGGGGCAGCAATCCGCCATTAAACCATTCTATCATCGGCGCATTAAATCCGATCTTTTGTCTTCGCAGTCTGATTGACTCAGGAACTATGCCTCGAATGGCGTCGCGCAGAATTCTTTTGGTGACTCCTCCACCCAGTTTAGCCGAAGCGTCAAGGGAGAATGCAAACTGCACAAGCCGGTAGTCCATGAGCGGCATACGCACTTCGACACCATGCGCGGCCGAGCAGCGGTCAAAATTTCTCAGGATAGTTGGCAAAACTTTCGAGTGGTACTCCTCATAGAGATGTTGATTAAGCTTGCCCCATTGATAATCGAGATACCAGGCATACCCTGCAAGAAGCTCATCTCCTCCGTGCCCATCAAGAGAAACTACCACTTTGTTGCGGCGCATTTCCCGGTAAAGAAGCCAAACTTGCACGGCGTATCCACCGGTTGGCTCATCCAGTGACCAGATGCAATCAACCAGATTTCGAAGAGCTTCGTCCGAATTAAATTCTAGAAAAGTAGGCTTCGCACCGAGCGCCTGAAGCATGGTCTCCGCATGCACTCGCTCATCAATCGGACTGCCCGGAAACGTGGCGATAAAAGCGCGCTGCCAATCACCCGCCGTTCTCTCCAAAGATTTACTGGGCTGCGTGTGAAGGTGATGCATACACCCTGCTACCGCACTCGAATCAACACCTCCGCTTAGGCACGTCCCTACAGGAACATCGCTTCGCATACGAAGGCGCGTGGCATCGAGCAGCAATTCCCGAAAGGTTTCGACCTGGTCTTCATAGCGAGGTGGAACAGCAACTAAGTGCTGAGAGGTCTCCCACCAGCGACGCACGACATAGGAGCCATCAGCTTTCACTCTCACCGAGTGCCCGCCTAAGAGCGATTTCACTCCCTTCAGAGCTGTCGAATCGGTAACCCCGTCGTAGCGCGCCCTTTCAAAAAGTGGCCCCACTATTTCTTCGTTGAGCTGAGAAGTGAAATCACCCAAGGCAAGGAAAGCTTTAAGCTCCGATGCGAACGCAAAACGCCGGCCCGCGTGATAGTAGAGCGGTTTGACCCCGAATCTATCACGCGCGATAAAAAGTTCCTGCGCGCTTTCGTCCCAGATAGCGATTGCCCACATACCGTTGCAGCGATCCAGGAATGCCTCACCCCACTTATCAAAGGCTGCGGCACACACTTCAGTATCAGTGTCGGAATTAAACCTGTACCCAAGAGCGCTAAGCTCGGAGCGGAGTTCTAGAAAATTAAAAACCTCGCCATTAAAGGTAATCCAGTATATCCGGCCCGACGGAGCCTCGTAGCGCATCGGACATTTTCCGGCGTCGCTAAGGTCCAAAATTGCAAGACGAACCTGACCAAGACCCACAGGTCCCACTATGTGAGTGCCATAACCATCTGGCCCGCGGTGCCTCACACTCAGCGTAAAGCGTGTTAATTCTTCCGTGGAGAGCCCCCCGCGCGGGTCAAGAATGCCAGCAATTCCGCACATGCAAATGACCTTATCGCTTGGAAAAGAACCTTATAATTGTTTGCACGACTCGCTCGCGCTCACTCTCTTCAAAAAGAGGCTCTATGGGGATGCTTAAGACTTCTTTCACCATCTGCTCAGAATGCACGAGCGCCTCGGGAACCACGCTACGTCCCTCGAATAGCTTCATGCGATGAAGAGGCACGGGGTAATACACCATGCTCTGAATTCCGCTCTCCTTAAGGAATTCCTGCAAGGCATCCCGGCGACCGCCCTTCACTCGCAGCGTATATTGATGAAAGACGTGCTCGCCTCGCGGGTCAATGAATGGGAGGACAAGGTCCGGGATGCCAGATAGCGCCTCGGTGTAAAATCGCGCGAGGGCCTGCCTTCGTATATTGAAGTCTCTAAGATACTTAAAGCGCGCCTGAACAATTGCTGCTTGAAGAGTATCAAGGCGAGCATTATAGCCCACGATTTCGACGTTATATTTATCCTTTCCCCCGTGCTTGATGAGCATGGCGCAGGTATCGGCGAGTGCCTTATCACTCGTCACGACCATCCCACCATCACCAAATCCACCGAGGTTCTTGGATGGGAAAAAGCTATACGTACCAAGATCTCCGATACTTCCTGCGTAGTGAGTCCCCCAACGCGCCCCAAACCCTTGAGCGACATCCTCGAGAAGAAATAACCCTCGCTCCTTAGCCAAAGCATTAAGCGCATCCATATCGGCGCACTGCCCATATAAATGGACAGGGAGAATCCCTACGACCGAAGCTGAGGTTGAGGCCAAGAAGCTCCTGACACGCTCAGGATCAAGGCAGTAGGTTTTGGGATCAATATCGAGGAATACTGGCGTTGCCCCAGCTCTGAGGATCGTGTCGCCTGTTGCGGTAAAGGTTGCCGCAGTAGTGATCACCAATTGATCCTTGGAGAAAAATTCCTGCTTGTGACGCACGAGAGCAAGGGCTCTCAATGCAACAAGAAGCGCTTCAGTTCCCGAGGACATTCCGATAGCATGGCTCGAGCCTGAGAACTCTGCGATTCGCCTCTCTAGTTCCGCGACCTCGGGACCAAGAATCCATTGTTGGTGCTCCAAGCAACGCGCGAGCGCCGCATCAATGTCCTGCTTCATGTGCGCGTACTGGCGCTTCATATCGAGCATGGAAAGTGGCGTCATACGTTTTCCTTGATGACAATAAGCTGCTCACCTTTCTCTTCGTATGAACTTTGGCAAGAAGCGCACGAGAGGACTCCCTTCTCGCTCTTCTTGAGCGTCACTCCGCACTTGCACACCCAGCCAACTCTGCGCGCCGGAACACCGACAAAGAGGCCATAATCTGGAACATCGCTCTTAACTACGGCTCCCGCACCGATGAAGGCGTATCTTCCGATAGTAACGCCGCATACTACGGTGGCGTTAGCTCCTATTGCCGCGCCGCGTTTTACGAGCGTTTGTCTAAATTCACTTTTGCGTTCGATGAAAGCTCGAGGGGTATAGACATTCGTAAACACGCAAGAGGGGCCGCAAAACACCTCATCTTCAAGCACTACTCCAGC
>JBIKWF010000163.1:0-7181 GCA_044356455.1 Bdellovibrionota bacterium
AATATGATACGCGGTGCAGCAGTAAATGTTACCCTTGAGGAACCGTATGCGTTAATTGCGCACGTACGGGTCTGTGGGGGGCTTCGGCGGTCAGGGGGCTTCCCTCCCGCCGGGTCTACCCGGCGGTTCCCTAGCTTAAATGATGCATTTTCTCTTCCTCTAATTCCTGAGGCTCCTCCGTCGCAGTGCCAAGGTTATACTCTTTTACCTTGTTCAGAAGAGTCTTGTAGCTCACGCCAAGCATGTGCGCAGCTTGGGTCTTGTTACCTTGGGTATGCTTAAGAGCCTGAGCGATCAGTTTAATCTCGGCCTCTTGCGCAGCACGCTGGGCAACCTGGGTAAGAGTTTCTCGTGCCTCTGATATTGAAGCAAAGTCTAAAGGAAGAGATATGCCTAAGTGTTCTGGTTTAATCTCCTCCTCGGCCAGCACAGAAGCGCGTTCAATCACATTCTCGAGCTCCCTGGCATTTCCGGGCCAAGGATAATTCAGTACTACCTTCTTTGCGGCGTCGCTGAGTTTCGGTGTTCTCCCCGAAGCTTTTCCGAAATACTCAAGATAGTTATCGGCGAGAAGAGCGATGTCATCCTTTCTCTCTCGAAGGCTCGGAATGGTGAAAGTAATTACGGCAAGTCGGTAGTAAAAGTCTTCGCGTAAACTTCCGTTCTGCATGGCCTGCTCAACGTTCTTATTGGTTGCGGCCAAGATTCGAGGATTAATCTTAATCGTCTTTGTTCCGCCGACGCGCTTGATCTCGCGTTCCTGCAGAGCTCGAAGAAGTTTTACCTGGAGTGCGAGAGGCATGTCGCCCACTTCATCAAGAAAAATGGTGCCGTTTGATGCAATTTCGAATAGCCCTGGGCGAGTTTGGGTGGCCCCCGTGAATGCCCCAGCTTCGTGTCCAAAAAACTCACTTTCAAGCAGCGTTTCAGGCGTCGCGGCGCAGTTAATAGCAACAAAAGGCTGATCTCGTCTCGGGCTATGCTCGTGAATGTAGCGTGCGAGAAGTTCTTTGCCGGTGCCGGATTCCCCGAGAATAAGCGCGGAAGTGTCCACGGCTGCGACTTTCTTCGCCTGCGCAAGCATGCGCTCGACTGCCTTATCTTGGGTAAGGAAGCGCCGTTCGCGCCGAGAGCGAATTCCGGCAGATCTATCAATGATACGGCGGTGCTTTATAACTTGAGTCAGTAAATCGCAAAGTGATTGTGGCTCGAAAGGCTTGCTTATGAAATCCGTGGCGCCTTGCTTCATGGCTTCAACGGCAAGTTGAATTGACCCGTAGGCCGTCATGATGACAAAGGGAACTGCTGGGTACAGCTTGCGAGCCTCGCGCAGGAGGTCGATGCCGCTCAGAGTGGGGAGCTTATAATCTGAAAGAATACAGTCAAAGGAGCGTGTCTTGAGAACTGGGAGTGCCTCTTCGCCCGAGGCGCATGCAACTACTTCAAAGCCCTCGCTCTCCAGGACGGAGCAAAGGACCTCGCGTAGAGAATCTGCGTCTTCAACTACTAGGACTTTAGTCATGATAACCACCACCGCTGCGAAAGCCTTAGGCCTAGGGACCAGTCGCTTTCCCCTGTCTTCCTCGTAGGTGAAAGGTCGGCGCTGCCTTGTCTGCTCTTAACAAAACGCGGCGTTTTCGGAGCCAAGAATGCGATGTTTTCCTAGGGAATTTCTGAAAAAGTCCGCTCTGTGAACTCTGTGCCCTCTGTGGTTGATTTAAATTGTTGAAAAACCACAGAGGACACAGAGGTCACTGAGAAAAAAATAAAAAAGCGATGTTTTCCAGAGATTCCCTAGTTAGAGCTTGGGGATTTCAAGTTCAAAGATATCCCCCAGCGTCGCATACGAGATTCCCCCAAGGCGGGAGAGGGGGCGAAGATTAGCAAAATCTATTCTGCCATTAATGTAGAGGTGTGAGCTGACGTGGCAGTGCAGCACCCGGCCGAGGACTAGCGTCGCCGATCCCGGACTGCCATCTCCCACCTCAACGCTCTTGTAAAGTTCGCACTCATACTGCAGCGCGGATTCTGCAACTCTTGGTGGAAGTACGCGTACGGAGGGGAGCGGGGTAAGCCCCACTTTCTGCATCTCGTCTACGCCGTAAGGGAAGCTTGCGGCGCAATGAACGAGAGGCTCTGCGAGCCAGTCGTGGGAGCTGTTGACGACAAATGAGCCGGTTTCTTCGATGTTTCTTAATGTGTCTTTCTTCGTTCCGTCGGGCTTACGCGCAATCGAAATGGCGAGGCAAGGGGGATTGCTCGCAACGCCGCAGTAAAAACTAAAAGGGGCGAGGTTGTTTATCCCTGAGTTACTTCTTGTTGAAACGAAAGCTATGGGGCGCGGAACGATTCCTGAAATGAGTAGTCTATAGGCCTCGGGCGCAGCAAGAGAGGCGATATCGATAGCTACGTGCGATTGCACTGGATGGGAGATCTTGTCGCCGGGCTTCCAGGCACTCGCTTTCGTTTCTTGGGGAGGTGGTGGGGTGGAAGAAGTATTTTTCATATGTTACGGATTAAGTTTTTTGAGGTTCCCTAGATCTCAAATCGTCCTCAATTTTATCCTTCTTTTGCCCTGGGTACCATGCGCGTCGGTCCTTCTTCAGCAGTAGAGCAATTCTTCTCTGCGCTTGCAAAGATGCGAGTTCTGCGAGTTTTTGCGAGTTGGAAGGAAGACGGAGCCCCATGCTCATACTCAGGGCATGGCACAGTGCGGGTCGTGGAAGAGTCCCCTGGTGTTTGGGTCGTGGAGGAACGGGGGGAGGGGCGCAGCTCGCAGGATTCAGGACTCGCCATGTCCTTTTACAACCTCGTGCGCTGGTCAGTTGCCGCTAAGGGCGGGCTTCAAATTGAGAAACGGCGACCTGGCGGAGAAATTGTTGTCCTTAGACTGGAATTCTCCGGCGATGGCCGATGGGCTTCTCAGCATCCTCATCAATGTGTGGATGATTTCTATTCAGCTTCTGTCGAGTACCGAGGCGATTGTATTGTTCTTAATTGGAAGATAGCCGGCCCTCATAAGAGCCAATCTGTGAATTTCGAATACTCTTAACATTCGAAATCGAGACTCCTTAAAATGGGATCGGACTAAGGGAACCTCTGGAAACTCACCTTTGCGTACCTCTGCGCCCTCCATGGTGAAATCTTCATGAAGAAATTCACCACAGAGTGAAGAGGTTCCAATGTAAAGAATTGCATTCTCGGTAGGGCGCCGCGTCCTCGCGGTGCCGCAACAAATGTCGCGGGGCATCTATGGGCGGTAGCGAACCGCAATCTGTGAGGTGCACAAATACATGCCATGTGCCGGAACGAGAGATCTTGCGGCGCCCTGAGGACAGGGCGCCCTACCCAGAGGCTCCTAAGGATTCGAGTCTGAATTCTATTCAACGAGTTGCGGCTTCTTGGTGGGACGTTCTGCCTATAAGGTGAGAACGGAAAAATATTTATTGCTGCAGGACACAATTGTCGTGTTATTGAGGCGGTATGAAAGCAATTCAAATGCGACGTGGTTTCGTTATTCCGATGCTCTTTCTCCTACTAGGAGCGATTGGAATCTCCCCACTTCTCGCCGACGTTCCTGAGTCCCAAGTAGAGTATCGCATAGGCGTGCTGGCGCCCTTAAGCGGAAATTTTGCAAGTTACGGAAAATCCGTTCGCGAGGGAATAGAGAAGGTGCGGGTGCCCGGCGTAACTTGGGTATTTGAGGATGATGCATGCGATCCTGCCAAGGCGGTTACCGCATTTAAGAAGCTTTCCTCGGCAGATGGGCTCTCCTTTTTTGTGGGCCCTTGCTGTGGGTCGCCGCAAAAGGCGGTGGCGCCCTTGCTAAAGGGTCAATCAAAACTCGCTCTTCTTCCCAGCGCGGCCCCAGTCTCGGTATTTGGTGCCTCGGGCAACCGTATGTATTCGGCCCAGTATTCGCTTGAATCGGATGGGGCCTTTCTTGCAGGCCAAATGAAAGCCAGGGGACTCCGCAAGGTCGCTATTGTCTATGTAGAGAATGAGTTTAGCCAAGCGATTGAAGGGGGATTTCTTAAAGCCTTTGACGGGGAGGTCGCCTATTCTCTGCATGCTCCTGCGTTCGATGTTCAGTTCATGAAGGCAGCGGCGCTCGCACTTAAGAAAGTTGATTTCGATGTGCTTTTTATTCCCGATGCTGCCCCTTTGCTTTTGGGTTTCCTCTCCGAACTGAAAAAAGTAGGTGTTGCTCGTCGCCCGGCCTTCTCGGTATATGCCGCTCAAATGCCCGACGTAATCACCAGCGAGAAAGAGAATGCGGAGGGGCTATTCTACTCATATCCAGAGGTGCCCGAGGGCTCCGACGCCTTTAGTTATTTTCCGCGCTTAGCAGCGGAGCTGCTTGGTAACGTGGTAGCTGAATGCCACGGCGAGTCTTCTTGTGTGCTGGAAAAGTTTGCTCGTAATCCTAAGTTTAAGAATGAAGGCGTGCTTGCAGGGAATATTGTGCTTAAGACTATTCGGGACGGGCAGTTTGTTGAAGTTGCAGACAAATAGCTCTCTCGAGGAGAACTAAAGTGATGTTTCCGATGAGCGATTAACTAAGAAACCTCTGAAAAACCTCGATATTCTATTTTTTCTCTCTGTGAACTCTGTGCCCTCTGTGGTTTTTCAACAATTTAAATCAACCACAGAGGGCACAGAGTTCACGGAGTGGACTTTTTCAGAGCTTCCCTAATTGAAGATCTCCAGCCCTATTTGTTGAGAATTAGTCCATGAGTGAAATGTATCTTCAGAAGAGCCCAGCGGACCATGGTGCGGCCGACTGTTCTTTTCCTCCTAGGATACTCTGCTCGCCGCCAGAGCAAATGCAGGACACCGGGGCCTTACTTCTGCATCTTGCCCAAGGGTGCTTCCCGAGATTGCCCCGCGAATTGGTGCTTGATGGACTAACCTTCAAAGTGAAGTCAGAGTTCCATGTCACTTTGCTTGGAAGTGCTGTTGGGGGAGAGATTCGTCGCCGGTCGGAAAGCGATTCCTCCTTGCGCACTCGAATCGAGTCGCTGATCGCCGAGCGTTCTTGGGAGATTATTCCTCAGTCCGAGTTCTTGCGTATTCGCAAGGATAAAAGGGTGGTTACTCCAAGTGGGTCCGAGAGTGTCTTGCATGCCGAAGCGATTATTCAGCGCGTCGAGGTCCCCGCAGCTCTTAGCTTTTATCAGAAATGCGAGGAGCTTTTGGGTATCAAGATAGACGTCCCGCCTCTGCATATTTCCCTTTATACCCATGGCGATGATAGCGGAATCGGGCTGCCAAGTGAGAGCGCTCTTGCGGCGTGTCTTCCTGAGATTATTACACCTTCCGCGCTTGCGGGGCTCTTAGGGACGAGTTGAGGTGGGCTTCACTCGCCAATATTGGGACCTCTTCTTGGCTATTTGCCACTTTGTAGGTAGCGACGGAGATTCATTTCTATGCGCTGAGTGACGGGCTCAGAGCCAGGAAACACAAACGAGTTTCCTGTAATCCGTTCATACAGCTCTATGTACTTAGTGGCGAGCATGGCGCGAACCTCGTCCGTGATGTCAGGCCGAGTCGAAGCATGCGCTTGTTTTGGATTAAATCCCGCAGACACAAGCCAGCGCCGAAAAAACTCCTTATCGAGACTGTCTGGCTCTTCTCCTGCTTGAAAGCGCTTGGCGTAGGTATCGGCAATCCAAAATCGTGAGGAGTCAGGCGTGTGAACTTCGTCGCCAACCGTAAGCACCCCATTCGAATCAAGCCCAAACTCATACTTGGTATCTACCAGAATGAGACCGCGCTCTTTGGCTACTTTCTGGCCCTCTCGAAATAGTCGCAGCGCAGCTTCTGTTATCTGAGACCACTGGGCAGCCGTAGCAAGGCCTCGCTCGATGATTCCTTTTGAGTCGATGGGCTCATCTTCTTTAGATTTGGTGGTGGGCGTCACTATTATTTCAGGGAGAGGCTCATTCTTCTTGAGGTTCTCGGGAAGAATATTGCCACAAAAATTTCTTACTCCTCGGGCATAATTTACCCACGCGGAGGTTTCGGTGGTTCCCGTCAGATACGCGCGCACGACCACTTCAACTTGAAACATCTTAAGTTTCTTTGCCACCACTACATTGGCATCCGGCGAGGCGATCACGTGGTGCGGCATGACGTGCGCAATCTTTTGGAACCACCAATTGCTAATTTGGTTTAAGACTTGGCCCTTGAGCGGAATGGAGCACCAAGAAATATCAAATGCAGACTGCCGGTCAGTTGCAATAAGAATAAGCGCGTCGGGGCGTTCGTACACATCTCGAACTTTTCCCTGATAGCGTTTCCCGAGCCAGTCGTAGTTCGTGGCATCGAGGGTGTTGTGAGTAAATCTCGCGGCGGAAGCGGCGAGAGATGACGCGCCGGTGAGGTGCTGCTGCGATAGGGCGGGGCTTGAGGGTTGCTCATTCATGGTGTGCGGTACTCTTTATGAATGCTGGTGCTCTAAGGAATTCATGTCCAGACTGAATTCGTGATCACTGGTCACGACCATGTTTCTACCATAGGGCTTAAGGATTTGCGATATTATGGGTTTTCCTTGCGGGGCCTGCTGATGCGGGGAGCCCCTCACCATAGCAGAAGACTCAAGAAATAATCGGAAAGCCCTCTTTCGACGCGGCCAAAGCGAGGCGCTCGTCGAGGGTGGCGAACGCAAGGGAGGATGGGGCCCTCTCGCTTGCGATAGTAGCAGCAGCGAGCTGAAACGCGTCCGCGCACCGAAGCGGGTGGACGCGTAAAATTCTGCGGACCTCCCGCTTTACAGACTCGATTGGACTAACCACAAGCCAATTTGTTGAAAGGGCATCAAGTCTGGCAGCTGCTTCTAGAAATCCCTTATTGTTCAAAGCCCCCTCTCGCTCAAGTCTCGCAAGAGCTGAAAAACACTCCGACTCGCTCATCCACCACACAATCATTGAGCTGTCTGCTTTTAGCAGAGCCTGCTGCTCGGCCGTTGCAGGTTGATCTACGAGGAGCGGAACGATCGCTGAACTGTCCCAGAACTTCACCTCCCGTCCTCCCGCTCCTCGAGGAGCATCTTTACGGCATCTGCTTTCTTGAGAAGTGTAGGCGCGGCGCTAAGAAGTAATTTGAGATCCAATCGACCTCGAGCCGGTCCGATTATTCCCGCCCTTTCGAGGCGCGCAGCCCGCCCACTCTCGTCGTTT
>JBIKWF010000043.1:0-32806 GCA_044356455.1 Bdellovibrionota bacterium
TTTAAGGTACTAAGTTCTGGTGGGTAGATGACGGCCACTGGTTGGTCTCGGTCGCATACCGTGATGGAACCGACGCTTCTTATTGTAGCTAATATAGCGCTTAACTCGTTCTTTAATTTAGAAATTGATACCTTTCTCATATGGCTATTATAGCTATGTAGTAGGCTGGCTGCAACGTTATTGACTCTTGCCCTTATCGGGGACTGGCTCAGGAGGAGCGTATGGCTCGGGAGATGTCGTCTAAGTATATGATGGCACTATGTTTTTCCTGCCCGATGAAGTTTCGTTGGTGGTTCAGAGCGAAACGATCCCGGCGCAGCTTGCATACGAGCCCCCTGCGGCCAAGAAGGACCTGGTGCCGCGCTATTCTAGCCGAGATATAACACCAGGATGAGGATCGTCCCGCTTACATTATGCGCCATTCTTGGTCTCTGCTTTTGGGGATTTGGCGCTAACTCCATGGCTCAGGACCGAGTTGCCCCGAGCGAATTTCCTGTGCCTGTCCCGGCCCCCTATATTCCACAGGGGTATAGAGCCATTACCATTGGGGGGAACGTAGCAATCGAGTCAGCACGCCCAGGCGACCGAGTGGCGGTTGCCTACCGACCATCGACTGAGCCTGCGACAGGACGAGTTATTGAAATAGTTTCGAGTGCCCATGTGCTTTCGTTTGAATCTTCGGCGAACAGAGAGACCGCGGAGAGTACAGGGGGGCAGGGGCAAATTACTCTTTTGGTAACTTCAGAAGATGCGGCCAGAATATCGCTTGCGTCGGAGAGGGGGGCGATTGTTCTCCGCAAGGCAAGTAGTTCAAAGCTGCAGGTTCCAGGAGAGTGATCTTCGGGCCGCTTCGGATCACTCTAAATGGGATAAACGAGGCGATAGTCAGAGTGGGCAGGATTACGCCTACGAGACCAGAATAAATGGAAAACCATGAAGCTTTCCCCGGTAGAGCTCAAAGTCTTAGGCACAGTTCAGCTTCGAGCCGATGCCACTGTTCCACAACTGTGTAAGCTCACCAAGCTTCGTCCGCATCAAGTGAGGTATGCGCTCAATAAGCTAATTGGGATGGGCTTGCTGCGCCGGCGCGTAGTAATTGATATCTACCAGCTAGGCTATGCCATTTATGGCTATTGGTTTTCGCTCGCCTCCGCTGCCTATCGCTCGCGGAAGGCAATTGTGAAGTATCTGAGCGATCATCCTCAAGTGGGATATTTGGGAGAGTTCGGCGGCGAGCTCGAATATAAAGTCGACATCCTTGGCAAGACTCCGTCGGAGGCGGCGCAAGTTCTTTCGTCGGTTTGTGAGCGTTTCGGAGAGGTTTTTGGTAATCGAACTCTGATAGTGACCGTTTCGCTTTCGGATTTCCCCTTAAAGTACCTAGCACCTGAGCAGCTACACAGTCATGTAGTTACGCTCGGTGCTGTTGGGCAGAAGTCAGTTGATGCTTTAGATCACAAGATTCTCAAGGCTCTTTCAACGATTGAAGATTCTGCACTTTCTCAGATCGCCCGTAAGGTAGGGATTGCCATGTCGAGTTTGAATTACCGCGTGCAGCGCCTTGAAAAAGAAAAAGTCATTGTCGGGCATCAATATTGGCCTGAAGTGGAAGTAATGAGTTCGCTTGGCATGTCTGCGTTCGTCCATCGAATTCGCCTGCGGCGGTCTGACGCGAAGTCGCTGGCGCGCATCTTAGATTTTGCAAAGACCGATCCGTCTGTCTATAGCACTACAATCGGCGTGGGCGAGTGGGACGTCGAAATGTGTGCCTCCGTTTCCTCTCAGCGCGCCGAAGAGGAGTTTAGGACTCGTTTAGAGAATGGGCTAGATGGTGTTGTAGACAGCGTCGTGAGTGCGCCGGTGGTCCGGCACTATAAAGTGAGTAACTACCCGTTCCGCTAGCAGAAGCAACGCCTGCGCGGTCGGAGTCTTAGGTAGCCTCTGAAAAACTTACCTCTGTGGTGAAATTTTCATCAAGGAATTCACCACAGAGGAGACGAAGGTACACAGAGGTGTAGTTAGACTCGAGGATTTTCAGAGGTTCTTAGTATTGAGGCCTCTGAGTTGAGGTGTTCCCACGCCGTAGGCGCGGCTTAGCTGGCCTTGCCGAGCATTCCCCAAAGCAGCCGAAACAGTAAGCGCATGTTCTCAGCAAACACCGCGTCTTGAATGAGAAAGGCATAGTTGGGCTCGTTCCTTGTCATTACCAAAGAGATGTACTCGCCGCAGACCCAGATAGTGCTTGAGAAATTGAAATCTCCAGGGACTGGCAGGATCTGACGTCCTTGGACCTTTCCTTTTAGTTCCTTTTCTACGGGAGCATCGTTTGAAATGAGCTGTATCTTATTATCGGGGTGCTTTACGCTCCAATAATAATCGAGCCAGGCGCGGTAGCGCTCCACAAAAGTGTGGTCTTGGTAGCCCCACCAAATGTTGTCAGTCATGCGCGCGCTTTCAATCCAGCGCGGCGTAAAATCATAGAGCATCGCTTCTACGGCTTCGCGTCCCTCGAAGAACTGAATTTTGGGGACACTGAAAAACTTCGAGCGAAAAAGTGGCTTTAGTTCCTCTACGAATAGTTCCGCAATCTTCTCGCGCTTAGAAAGTTCTTCTCGCTCGCGCTTCACCATGCGCAGGAGAGCTTGTGGCTGGTTGGCGACGAAAAATCGGGACGCTCCGCGCTTTTCTTCGGAGACCAGTCCCTTTTGCGCGAGTCCTTCTAGTACGGAGTAGGCAGTGGTGCGCGGTAGCTTCGCTCTCTTTGCGAGGAGCTGAATAGTGGACTTCCCCGTCTCGGCAAGCATGAGGTACAGGGCCGCTTCGTTGGCGGTGAATCCAAGGGCCTTGAATGTTTGTTCTATCATAGGCTGCGTCGTCGATAGATCGTCGTCAGATATATGACGTAACTTAATCGACACTTTTATACGTAGTAAATACAGCTGGATATTGCCACAAAAAAATCAAAGTGACGAGTGCTCATAGAGTAGCGCTGACGGGTCCGTATGCTCATCCCTCAAGAGCTTTACGGAGATGCCTATGAGACTTTTTTCGTTCTTTGTACTGACGTTCTTCATTTCCTCTGCCTTTCCTGCCTATGCAGAACCCTTCAAGGTAGGAGCCCTGCTTTGCCAAACTGGGCCCTGCGCCGAGTGGGGAGTTGCTGCCCTTAAGGGCGCCGAGCTTGCGGCAGAGGAGATAAATAGAGCGGGGGGGATTAAAGGAGAGCGCCTTGAGCTTGTGGCGGAAGATAGTGCGGAGGATAGCCTTAACGCATCGCTTTCTGGTTACCGCAGTCTTCGTCTTAAAGGAGTGAACTTAATAATTGGACCTTCATGGAGCGCAGCCGGCAACGCCATATCTCCCGTCGCTAAGAAGGACCAGGATGTCATTATGATCTCCCCTTCTCTTGGCGTGAGAGATTTTAACGAGGCAGGCCCCAATCTTTTTAATATTTGGCCACATGACGAATACGGCGCGAGGCGCATGGCGGCTTATGCCCAGGAGTTAGGTCTCACAAAAGTAGCCATCTTTGGGGCCGAGCAGCCCTGGTCAATTACTCAGGCGCGCGTCTTTAAGGAGGAGTTCGAGCGCTTGGGGGGAAGCGTCGTAGCAGAAGTTGTCCCTACTCCAGATCAAAGAGATCTTCGCGTGGAGTCTACGCGCATCGTAAGCAGCGGGGCCGAGGCTGTGCTGTTTACCTGCTTTGCTGAGCAAATGGGGGTGGCGGCGCGCCAGCTCGCGCAGCTTGGATTTAAGGGGCAAAAACTTTCAGTTCTGATGTATGATTCCGCCCTTTCTATTTCTCATGGGGCGCTCGACGGGACACACTATGCTGCGTATCCGGAGCCTAGCACCGAGTTCCAGGCAAAATTTTTCGCGCGTTACGGTGAGAAGCCGGGAACCAGCGCTGATAAGGGATATGACGCTACCTGGATCGTCGCGCGTGCACTGCAGCGCGCCTCGTCTCGTTCTACTCAAGATATCCGCCAAGCCTTGCTCGGTACGAAAGATTTTTCGGGCGCTTCCGGTTCTATTTCCTTTACGCCTCAGCGCTCCGTTATGAGAGTTCCCGAGATATTCAGCGTCGAGTCCGGGCGCATGGGATTTTCGGTCGCTTCGCGAAGCCCAAGCGCTCAGGACGCAGACGCTATGCGTGCGCAGCTCAAGCGTCAGCCGTAATTTAGGAAATCTCTGAAAAAGCCTGCTCTGTGAACTCTGTGCCCTCTGTGGTTGATAAAAATAGTTGAAAAACCACAGAGGACACAGAGCTCACAGAGAGAAGAGAAGAAATCTCGAGGTTTTTCAGAGATTCCTCAGCGGTTCTTTTACAAATTTCGTGCGGGTAAAGGGCAGGTCGTAGTCCCTTCGAGGGAGAGCTCCGTCGAAGGGATATCGATTCACAAAGGTTCTTTAACTATTTGAAAGGAGATTCACTTTGAAGCTTTCTCACGCGAGGCGCGACGTGCTTTTGAGTGCGTTGCTGTTCGGGTTCGGTGCGGTACTTGTCAAGACTGGCGGTTCTCACGCTATGGTTGCGGCGGTGATGCGCTGTCTACTTACGGCAGTGCTGCTTGCTGCCTTTAGGCCTGAAGTGTTTCGCCGTAAAGCGTGGGACCACGCGGCAATTATTGCGGCCTGCGCAGCGGTGCTTTGCAACTTTGCCTTTGTGGCGGGGTTTGCCTTCACCAAAACCGCGGTCGCAATTTCAATTGCCTATAGCTCTCCGCTTCTTTGCCCATGGATTGCCTGGCTCTGGAATGGTGAGCGCACAAAGGCTAGAGACCTGTGGTTGATTCTGCTTGGCACGGTCGGGGTATTTGTCGTGGCTTCGGGTACCGTCGGCGGGGGAGGTCATCATCTCCTCGGGGCAGCTGCAGCGGGCATCGCGGCAATTGCCTATGCATTCTACATCGTCGCGCAGCGCAAAATCGGCGGCCGTTTGGATGTGGTGTTTGTTGGGAACTCAACAGCTGCGGTTCTTGGTGCGGTGGTCGTGGCAATCTTTCTTTCCGCCGAGAAAGGAGCCGCAAGTAGTCTCGGGTGGTTCTCTCTAAATGGGGCCGCTTGCGCAGTGGCATTCTTGCTTGTGACTCGGGCGATTCCGCGGCTTTCAGCAGCGGAGACTGGGCTTCTTGCGATTGCGGAGGTTCCGTGCGCTATCGTTGCGGCGGCGCTCTTTCTTGGTGAGTACCCGAGCTCCACTGAGCTTGTGGGAGTCGGGATCGTACTTCTCTCTATTGTTCTTCACATTCTCGGGAAGAGAGGTGATGTTTGAAACGCGCAAGGCAGGGATCTCTCGAGGTTTTTCTGAAAGGAGAATTTTGAATCGATGTCCCTGCCACATTTCTATATGAAGCGAATTCGCCCAAGAGCTTGGCGCCGGACTTGGTTCTAGTAGGGCATCGTTGGCTTCTAAGGCTTACGAAGTTTCGTTATCGAGGAGATCCCATAAGTAGCCTGAATGAAAAGTTCATGTTTGATGCCTAAAAAGTAACGGCGCCTGATTGCTTCGAAGAGGATTTTTCTTGGCATTGCTCAACCAATGCGAGAGAGTGCCCAAGGTCATTGGAACCTATTGTGAGGTGTCTTATGGAACTTTTCAGCGGCCTCTTCAGTGATTCCGTGCTTTACCTGTCGCTCTTTACTCTCGTTGTTCTTCTTTTGATTCCCGTTATCATCGCCCGGGTTATCATCTCTGGAATGAGGAATTCCAAAGGTGCTAGCCGATAGGATCAAGGTTCTCCACTGCCCTTATTGTGGTGAAAGGAATAATTGCTCTCGGTTTGTTCGTGGCGTTCCTTTTGTAATCATTTGAAATGACTCACAAAAAGCGCAGCTGATGCGCTGAGTTGTCTTTCCTCGAGCTATTGGCTCCGTGGGCTGGTGGGATAGCTTCCAAGGCTATCGACTTAGCGCGGTAGCAATTTTTGAAATTAATAACGCTCGTGCAGCATCAAACGTAGGTCCAGGGTCTATCGCTCCCATGAGGGACGGTCCCGCAGTGTTTTTTACTGAAATATGAGGATCTCGGCTATGAAGCCTTTTTTGCGTGCAAACCTTTTCCGCCTAGTCGCAACAAGCCTCGTTGGTGCATTGGTATTTTCCTCTCTTACGCCGCTCTTTGCGGAAGAAGAGTCTGTTCCTTCTTGGAGCACGGTTGATGACTCGAGTTCTGCCTCAATTGCAGAAGAGAACGCAACCCTGATTGCCCAGGACACTGGTCTGCCGTCTTGTGGATTTCAAGATGGTGGGCAATGTGGCGGTACCTGCCCGAATGGAAAGCTCTGCAAGGTTTCACCTTCTCCAACAGCCGCCCCCGCTACGGGGAAGGCCGGTGAGGTGGTTGCGTGGCGAACATCCCTCCCGGCCCCTGGAGACACCAAGGCACCCACCTGCTCGTGCGTAGACCCTCTTCCATGTCGTGGTACCGGTGGGTCTTGCGGCGGTGATTGCTCCCCCGCTTCGGATGGCAGCCCGCGAGGTTGTTATTCTCTCACTATTGGAGATCAAACGGGATGCTCATGTCAGCCCGCAGTTGATAAGTGCAATTCCGGATTTGGAAATGACGGACAGCTCCAATGCTCAGGTCGTTGCGACAAGAGCCAAGGCGGAGAATGTGTAACTAATGACGCCGGGAACGGGTGTGCCGGTTGCGCGGATACTTGCAAGGCAAGTGGGTTCGACGACCAGGGACGAATAAAGTGCTCAGGATCCTGTACGAAGCAGGGAATTTGCATGGTAAATGAGACGGGTGATGGGTGTAGCTGCAAGCGAGCAGCGAGTCCTACTCCTGCTCCAACTGTTACCGCGACACCTACACCTTCTCCGACTCCTGCCGCTCCTCCAGCATGTCAGAATGGCAAGCCACCTGCGGGAAGTGATTGCTGCATAGACTACGCTGATAGTTCGGGAGATACGATGCAGCAATCGTGTGTCAGTGTTGGTTGCCCTCCTCGCGGTGAGGCCGATATTCCAGGTCCCTGTTATGACAGAGGCACCTGTGCGAACGACTCAACCACAGGGAATAGGATGGCGTGCGTGGTGAATGATCCAGGCATGGTCCTCCCCAATATGTGCCGTTGCCGGCAGATTAAGTGCCGATAACGCAGCGAGCTCACGGCTCTCCTTTAGGAGAGCCGTGACTCTTTTCAAAGGAGTGGGTTGTCCTTCTTCAAACTTCCTCCTTGGATTCTTCTCACGGCGTAATTTTTGTCTCTTCTGCCAAGTTAGTCCTTCCTCTCGTTTCTTTCTCTTCGACTTTCTCGAAGCCGCTACGAGTGATTCGCTTTACGGTCGCGGGGAGACTAAACGTGCCGTCGCCGACGGCGCTATAAGTTCCCATAGCTCCTGAGTATGAAGTGACTGTTCTCTAAGGAGACGCCCGATCGAAGAGACTGTTCAATGAGCCTTACGGCATCATAGCAGTTTCCCCCACTAAAGGGTGTCGCCCCGGGAAATCTCCGCGCGTATTCCTCCGAGAACTGCGCATTCGCCTCGTCTGCTTGAATGTAGAGCTGCTCAAGTAGGACGCCTTGAGAGGCATTTGCGTCATAATAAGGATTCATAAATGCTTCAATATCGATGAGCGAAACTCGATTCCCACTGGACGAGCCTGACGAAGGAAGATTCCTGCTTTGCCGAAGTAGGAATGAAGAAACACAGCATCGACGTCCGTGCCTTGAGTAGCGGATATCCTGCTCTAATCAGGCCTGGCAGACATTTATAATGCCGTTTGAGCGAAGCAGCATTCCAAGAACCTACATCCAAATACGGTCTGCTGTATCCCTCCCTCGGCTTACCTATGAACAAAATGCTATGCCTGCTCATTTTTGCCGCCACCTTGAGCGCATGCTCAGCTGGGGGAGCTCTGCGGCATAATCAATCATCTGGGAACGAAGGGCGCCCAGGCGAAAAAGCAAAGCTTCTGCAAGAGAACGCCGAAAAAGCCAACCAATTGGTGCTTCCCTTTATCGCCAATAAGGGTCAATTCGATCCGGCGATAAAGTTCTACGCGCAAACCTTTACCGGCAGAGTTCTCGTTACCAACAATGAAGTTATCTACGAGCTACCCAAGGCCGGCGCAGCAAGCGAATCAAGGTCGGGGATCGTGCTTAAGGAGGTTTTCTCCAGTCCCAATTCACCCAACATTCTTCCCAAGGCAGGAGAGAAGAGTGACACGGTGGTTAACTTTTTCCTTGGTGATAACAAAAGCAAATGGATCTCAGGAGCAGAGACATACAAATCAGTGGGTCTCGGCGACCCCTGGCGTGGAGTTAAACTTGAGCTCATCGCCCACGGGAATACCGTAGAGAAGTTGTTCACTGTCGCTCCGAGAGAAGACCCTAGTGCCATTTTGATGTCATTTGAGGGGATGCATAATCTTTCAGTAGATCCCTCGACTGACGCGTTAGTTGTGTCAACTGATTTAGGCGACGTTCGCTTCTCAAAGCCCATTGCGTATCAAATCCACGACGGAACACAGGTGGCTATTGATGTCGCCTATCGATTGCACGGAAATAGCTACGGATTTAGCCTCGGCGAATATGACCGTTCAAAAGAACTCATCATTGATCCCTTCCTCGCCTCTACCTACTACGGAGGAGCAGCTGCCAATTACCTCTTCAATATGGCTCAAGATTCAAGCCAAAACATCTATGTGATAGGGTACACCGCGGATGCTACCGCTCTTCCTCTGGGCGGCGGATACAACCACACCATAAGTGGGAGCAACGATATTCTGGTTGCGAGATTTCTTCCTGACTTTTCTGGTATTTTAAGCACAACGTTTATAGGTGGCAGCTCAAGCGACACGGGTGGTTCTGTCGCGATTGATGAAAGCGGCAACGTCTATATCTCAGGAACTTCAAGTAGTAGCAACTATCCGACAACCAGCGGAGCCTATTGCGAATCCTTCACCGGGTCAGCAATTGTGGTGAGCAAGTTTAATTCAACTCTCTCTTCACTGCTTGCATCAACGTGCCTTGCAAGTAATGGCTCCGTAATGACGGAAGACATTATGCTTGATGGTAGCACTGACGTGGTAGTGATGGGCTCAACAAATGGCTCGAACTTCCCAACCACCACCGGAGCCTATGATGAAGTTGCCAATGGTGGTTGGGACGTCGTCATCGCAAAACTTAACTCCTCACTGACCACACTTTTAGCCTCAACTTATATTGGCGGATCGGCGAACGATTTCTCGACCGAGATAGCACGGGACAGCGCGGGGAATTATTATTTAATTGGATTCACGGCAAGCTCAGACTTCCCTGTGACAGGGAGCGGCTACGATGTAAGTTACAATGGAGGGAACGATGGGTTCATTAGTAAATTCACTCCAACCTTATCCACACTCTCCCGCTCAACTTTCTTGGGAGGCAGCTCGAACGACGTCCCTATCTCAGTTTCAATAAACTCGGCTAATCAACCGTATGCGCTTCTCAATACCTCGAGTTCAGATTTCCCCACAACAACCGGGGCCTATGATGAATCCCATAACGGAGGCAGTGATGCTGCCATTGCAAGGCTCGATACAAATCTCAGCTCACTTCTTAGCGCAACGTTCATTGGATCAGCTAGCGACGAGACTCCCGCATCAATTGCGCTTGATTACTCGGGAAATGTGTATATCGGGGGCCGAACAAACGGTTCTGGATACCCCACGACTGCCGGTGCCTATGATACCACCTTCAATACTGGCGATGGCGCGATAAGTAAATTTGATTCTGGCCTCACCACCTTGCTTGCATCGACTTTCTTTGGGGGAACCTTATCGGAAGATCCGGCGGCGATCATTCTTGATAATCGGGGGCACTTCTACATCACCGGATACACCTTAAGCGCTGATTACCCTACTACTTCTGGGGTCTTTCTCGATTTTGATCTGAGCGCTGCCTTTATCAATAACGGTTTTGTCACCAAGGGATACACCACACTTTCAACCACCCCTCCAACGCTCAACGTACTTAATGTAACATCAGCAACCACCAATGGAACTTATTCGACAGGAAGCACCATTAGTATTCAAGTTGTCTTTGATCAAATTGTGACCGTAACAGGGACTCCTCAGCTTACCCTTGAGACGGGAGCGAGTGATGCGGTAGTCAATTACGATTCAGGGAGCGGAACAAACATACTTAACTTTACGTATACAGTTGCCTCCGGTCACGCTTCTTCTGACTTAGATTACGTTTCAACCTCTGCATTAGGGCTTAATGCGGGAACTATAAAGGATTCCGAGGGAGGGGATGCCATACTAACGCTCCCTAGTCCGGGGGCGGCGGGATCGCTCGGTAGCAACAAGAGCTTGGTGCTTGATACGGTAACAACAGCCCCCATGCTTTCTTCTCCCGCTACAGGAGCAGTAGGCCGTCACGTAGTGATTACCTACTCACTGCCTGAAACCCCAAGCGCAGGAAGCGTGCGTGTATCGTTCATAAACGGAAGTAGCGCTGTGGTGGCGAATCTCACCTTGAATAACGCCACCAGCAATTCCTTTACTGAGGATATAAAATCTATTGGAACTGATAACCCCAGCATTGTACTAAGCTCCACTGCCAGCTCAGTTCCTGATGGGGCCTACACGGTCACTCTCACCTACCAAGACGCAGCAGGGAATGCTGCGGCCTCGACTTCTGTATCCGGCGTGACCATTGACACTTCAAGCCCGGCGGTAACTATTAGTAGCTCAGCAGCGAACCCAACCCGAACATCCCCAATTCCGGTCTCGTTTACTTTTTCAAAATCAGTAACCGGATTTGTGGTGGGAGACATCACGGTCACCAATGGTTCCGCGGGAAATTTCTCTGGCTCCGGAACTACGTATTCGGCAGACATTACTCCCGCAACTGACGGCTTGGTGCTGGTCAACGTGGGCTCAAGCGTTGCAGAGGATGGGCTAGGCAATTCGAATAGCGCCGCAACACAGCTTTCAAGAACCTATGACACGACCACTGATTCTCCCATGCTCACTACTCCTCTTACAGGAACAGGAGGAGCAACTTTCTTGGTGAGTTACACTCTGCCTGAAGCCCCACAGAGTGGCAGTGTTGAACTGAGCTTTATCAATGCTTCCAGCACGGTGGTTGCAACCGCAACACTCACGAACTCTACAAGCGCTTCCTTTAGCCTTGATCCTAAAAACATAAATCTCGCTTCAGGGGTTGTCTCTACCACCGCGAATTCAATTGCGGATGGTGTCTATTCGATACGACTGAGGTATCAAGATGCGCTTGGGAACCCGCTGGCAAGCACCACAGCTTCAAGCATCACCGTTGATACGGTTCTACCAACGGTAGTCATTTCAACTTCAGCAAGTAGTCCTACCAATACCTCCCCGATACCACTGACCATAACATTCTCGGAGCCCGTAAGCGGCTTTGTTGTTGGGGATATCACCGTAAGCCAGGCAACCCTCAGCAACTTCTCGGGTTCAGGTGATACTTATGCGGTGAGCGCTACCCCTTCCGCAAGCGGGAGTGAGGTTGCTATTGATATCGCCTCTGGGACCGCACAAGACGCGGTTGGAAATTCAAATAATGCCGCCTCCCAGTTCTCAATTACCTATGATAACGAAACGCTCGCTCCTCTTTTCATCTCCCCAGAGTCAGGCACAAGCTCCAATCCATTGCCAATCGAATATACCCTTCAAGAATCGCCGCTGACCGGTTCCGTGCAGCTACAATTCGTTGATGCTTCGAGTTCAACGGTGGCAGTCGCAGTTTTGAGTAATACGACCAGCGCTACTTTTGACCTAAACCCCAAACAGATACACCTCTCTTCAGGCGTAGTATCTACTAATGCAAATTCGGTTGCTGATGGTGTGTACTCATTGATTCTTCGCTACCAGGATGCGCTCGGCAACCCGCCCGCAACCGAAACCATAACAAACGTAACTGTAGACTCAGTCAATCCATCGGTTGAGATCTCTAGTTCGACCAGTGATCCCACCTCGGTTTCCCCGATTCCAATTACTATCACCTTCTCAAAGCCTGTCTTCGACTTTACCATCAACGATATAAGTTCGGCGAACACCAGGCTCGAAAATTTTTACGCCGAAGGAGAAGGGGCGAGTAGTGCTACCTTCACCGTTGATGCGATCCCTTCCGAAGCGGCGAGTACAATATCGATCGACATCGCAGCGGGCGTAGCGGTAGATGCCTCAAGCAACCCGAACACCGAAGCGGTTCAATTTACGAGAGCGATTGATGGAACCGCTCCTTCAGTCTCGATCTCAAGTTCGGCAACGAGCCCCACGGCACTTTCTCCGATTCCCATCAGGATAACTTTCTCAGAGTCCGTAGCTGGATTCGTGGTTGGTGATATCAGTGCTGACAATGCACAGGTTACGAATTTTGCAGGATCCGGCGGTTCCTATACCGCGGACGTAACCCCGACTGCCAATGGAATAGTCACCGTTACTATTGCAAGTTCAGTGGCCGAGGATCTGGCGGGTAACGCAAACAGCGCAGCAGCCCCATTTTCGATTCAGTATCTGCTTCAGCCTGGAGTTCCGACTATTAGGACGTCCCCAGGATTCAAGTCTCTTCCACTCTCCAAGGTGTTTGGGACGTCCCAGCCTAATACTCGGATCGAAGTTTTCAGCGGTTCCCTTTCAGTGGGAACAACAACTTCAGATGAGAGCGGGAATTGGAGCGTAACCCTCGACCCCGTCCTTGTAGGGGGAACGTTTTCTTTAACCGCAGCGGCTGGAGAGCAGGGTGCTCAAAGCGAGTCGTCGGCACCTGTCGTTTTCTTAATTCCAGCTATGCCCCATGATTTCGATAAAGACGGAGTCTCTGATGTAGTCATGTTCTCCAGTAAGGAAAAGTCGGGAGTTTTAAAAGTCGTATCCTCTGGAGTATCGAAGGATTACAAGATCAAGAAACCCTTCATTGTTCCAGCTCTTGGAGACTATGATGGAGATGGCGCTGCTGATATCGCTGTTTTAAGTAAGGGCAAGAAGAATTTCGACTGGTTTTTTGTCAATCGAGAGAGCTCGGTCATAACCAAGGAGCAGTTTGGGACAATCACCTCGGTAATTCTTATTGGCTGCAATTTTGATAGCTCTTTAGAAACTGAGATGGCTAGTTTTGCAAGGAGCACTCTCTTCGTGAAACGTAAGGGAGGGCCCAAGTCTAAGTTTAAACTAAGCAAAATCTATTCTGATAAATCGCTCAGAGGCTGCGGGGATGTCGATGGTGATGGAGTTGCTGAGTTAATCTTTAATACTTCCAGGACGAGAAAGGTCGGCAAGAAGAAAGTAACCTCTCTGGATCTCGATATAGTGAAGATTACTGGAAGTCTCTATAAAACCATTTCGCAAACCGGGAAGTTTCATTTCGCATTCGTGGGTGATGTCGCGGGTGATGAAACAGCTGATATTTCCATCCAGAGTAACCCTTCGAAGCCTATATTTTCAGTTTACGAAGGTGATACGGACCAAATCATGGGGCAATTCGATGTGAAGGTCGCTTCGAGTTATTCCTTTGGCGTGAGTCAGGATGTCGATTCTCGTACATTCTTTTCTTCGGTTCACTACGGGAAATCGAAGAGTCTTGTTACCACTAAAATAATCAAGAATGGCGCGAGCAGTTCAAGTTCTCTGCGCGTCACCGGCAAGCTTGCAAATTCAAACTATTTACATGTAGCTGAGTAGTTACTGCCCTTATAGTAGAAGAAAGTTTCTTCAGGTTCGGCCCATCAGGCGCATTGCCGCGATGCGCATCTTGTTCAAGACTGTCTTCAATGTCGAACCTTAGTGCCTCAAACGAACTGCGTGCCCTAGCGGACCTCTGCAAGCAGGACAACGTTACCTATTCTATGCTTGCGAGCTCTCTTGCAGGGCGGACGCATGCGTTTGTTGCTCTGATAGCAGCAATCCCTCTACTTACTCCCTTACCATTGCCCGGACTTTCCCTAATCCTGGGAGTGTTTGTTACGTTGGTTGGACTTCGTGTTGCGGCTAACAAAATGCCCTGGATTCCGGCGCGCTGGGGTAGTCGACTTGCCCCGCGGCGGCAGCTTGAGCCTGTATTCTCCTTGGCTGCAAAGATTCTTGGTCGACTTGAAGGGGTGGTGAAAGAGCGGCGCTTTCTTCCTTTCTCTACGGTTCGTTTTGGCGGAATTCTTATCGCGCTTGCGGGGGTTATGTTGGCGCTTCCTTTTCCGCCAGGCGCAAACTTTCCTCCGGCGTGGTCGACCGTGTTTCTGGCGCTTGGGGTTGTTGAGGAAGATGACCTTTGCTGGCTCGCCGGGTTCTTGGGGGTTGTCATTTCTGTTGGCTTTTTTGTTGCCGTGGGCGTGTTTGGTGGCGAAGGGATTCGGGCTTTGGTGGGGGTGTTTTGAGAGTCTTGGGAGTTTTTGCTTTGGATAGGGGGCTTTCGGGCTGGCTCGCCATAAAGCTTGCTCGCTTCGCCATAAAGCTTGCTCGCTTCGCTCGACGGCGCGTGGGGGAGCTGGGGTGGTTTGGGCACGCCCGGCTCCGCTTCGCTGTGCCGCGGCGCCATAAAGCTTGCTCGCTTCGCTCGACGGCGCGTGGTGAAACAGAGGTGATTCAAGCACGCCCGGCTCCGCTTCGCTGTGCCGCGGCGCCATAAAGCTTGCTCGCTTCGCTCGACGGCGCTTTATGGCGAACGCCCACTCTTTCCCCTTGCCGAAATCAGGCTGCGCTAGGGTGACTACTAATTCCAGCCCCTTAGCGGCATAAAGGGGACCTCGGGTCCCACTCTTGGCTGCGGAGATTGGGTGTCCCAAAGAGATTACCCTGCAAAGTCAAGTGAACTCAATCGAAACTTTTCTTTGCCTACGGTAACAAAACTGAGAAACTCGATGAATTCTTTTTTGGTCTCATCGAGTGATCTTATGCTGGGGTAGCGAAGGTCAATCAATCCTTCTCCAGAAAGTATAAGCAAGATCAATGAGTGCTGCGTTTTGTTTTCAATTGCTGCGACGCAATGCACGAGGGCCGCATTCTCAATGATCCCCCTTGTCAATTCCTTCACCACACTACAGCTCAACCCTTTCTTGCTTGATAGTCTTGCAAGGACTGACTTTTTGTATTCAGGGAAGAAAGGCTTTGAGATGGCAAGCACTCGACTCACCTCTTTAACCGTCCCGTAGGATATCATGAAGGGGACTGGCATTGGCTTCACCATGTTCACAGGTGAGTAAGCGAGCAGGGTGTCCTTTTTGTTGTGCTCAACCCTCCAAGTCTCGGGCAACCGCAGAATGAATTGGTTCGTAGAGACGGTTTCAGCCTGAATAGGAGAAACTAGAAGTAGTGTGAGGGAGAAAATGAGGCTGCAGATTTTGATCATAGAGATTGCTTTCACCTTGGCTTCGCTCTGCCATAAAGCTTGCTCGCTTCGCTTGGCGGCGCGCGGGAGGGCTGGGGTGGTTTGGGGCACGCCCGGCTTCGCTTCGCTGTGCCGCGGCGCCATAAAGCTTGCTCGCTTCGCTCGGCTGCGCTTGGGGGAGTTGAGGTGGTTTGGGGCACGCCCGGCTCCGCTTCGCTGCGCCGCGGCGCCATAAAGCTTGCTCGCTTCGCTCGACGGCGCTTTATGGCGGAGAGAGAGGGATTCGAACCCTCGATAAGGTTTCCCCTATACACGCTTTCCAAGCGTGCGCCTTCAGCCGCTCGGCCATCTCTCCAAATCTATTTGCTTCCTGCGGAAGCAGATAGATTTTAAGGGAACATGCCGATAAAGCTACAAGGCAAAAATGAATACCCGGGGAGGGGTGTTCAAGTTTGTTGTCGCGGGCACTTTTGCAAGAATGCCGTTGGGGGATTCTTGTTTGAGTGTCCTTTTTTATTTGCTCGCTTCGCTGCGAAGAGCTTGGGCGATTTCAGCACGCCCGGCTCCGCTTCGCTGCGCCATAAAGCTTGCTCGCTTCGCTCGGCTGCGCATGTGAAAGCGGAGGTGATGCGATCACGCCCGTCTTCGCTTCGCTACGCCGCGGCGCCATAACGCTTGTTCACTTCGTTCACTGGCGCGTTATGGCGGAGAGAGGGGGATTCGAACCCCCGATACAGGTTTGATCCCGTATAGCGGTTTAGCAAACCGCCGCCTTCAGCCTCTCGGCCATCTCTCCGCGTGAGCTACACCTTACGAACATCTCAAATGGGAGACCCATTAGGAGACGCCGCCGATACAAAACGTTTCGGTTTTATATAAGACGAACCTGATATTAAACCAACCTTGCCCAACTGCTAGTAAGTTAGGAAAGAAAAAAAACTTTTTCTTAAAGCAATAGTGGCGGAAGGGAAGGGATTCGAACCCCCGGACCCGTTTCCAGGTCTCTGGTTTTCAAGACCAGTGCCTTAAACCACTCGGCCACCCTTCCGCAGCGAAATGCCCAAAAAGCATTTCGTTGGGGGGAGGTTATCGTAGGTATCCGAGACAATGCAATAATTCAGACCCTAACGTTTTTGCCTTCAGGTCATTTATCTGATAGAAATCCACCGCTCAAAGTAAGAATGCGCGCCCTTAGCTCAGCTGGATAGAGCATCTGACTACGAATCAGAAGGCCGGTGGTTCGAATCCTCCAGGGCGCGCCATTTCTTCCTAAAAACCCGTCATTTTCTTGTTGCGGGCTGCCTTTTGCCCCTGTTTTTGGTGCCTATCGTTGGATAGGTAGCCTGCTTGCTTGCTGGTTCCTCGATTTTCGGGGCCCCTTGCTAGCCAGGGTGCTGTCTGGTTTTGGAGCAGGCAGGGTTTTCTACCGCCATGGCGGCCTACGCTTGTCTAAGAATGGACAGGTATCACAGAACATTTGCGCCTTCCTTCTTGTGGTCGAGGCCGTGTGATTTAGGATTGGCTGGGCCATTACTTGTTGGGATTTCGGCGATTCTCAGTTTGAGACGGCGGAAATTTCAACGGAGGCGAGGCGATTTGGTGAGATCGGGAAGGACAGGCAGATTTAGGCGATATTGGGGCAATGGAACTTTTTAGCGAAGTATTAAGTGGCAATCTGCTCGAAGAGCTTATGGCGCTGGCTTTGGCCGAAGCGCGGCGAGCTGCTGAGGAGTTGGAAGTGCCCGTTGGCGCGGTGATATGGACCGATACTGCGTCTTCATCTTCGCCGGCATCCTCGCCCGCATCCTTTCTGGGGGGCGCCTTAGACGCCCAGGGGGTCTCGCGAGGGCTAATTCTAGGCCGTGGTCATAACAAGGTAGAACAGCTCCAGCGGGCTACCGCACATGCCGAAATGCTTGCAATTCAAGAGGCGAGCGCAACGCTTGAAAATTGGCGCCTTACGAACTCGCTTCTCGTCTGTACGTTAGAGCCTTGTGTCATGTGCCTTGGGGCCTTACGGCTCGCCAGGATTCCAGCGGTCGTGTTTGGGGCAGGGGATTCTCGCTTCGGGGCTATGGGATCCGTTTATAATCTTGTTCTCGATGATCGTACGGGTCCTGCACCAAAATTCCTTGCCGGGGTGCGTAAAAATGAGTGTTCAGACCTTCTTAAGAGCTTCTTTGCTGCGCGGCGAGTCGCTGCCTGACCCCTTTCATGAAGTCCCTAGGGCTTCGGAATGTTCCCTGCAACAACTAGCGCGCTTTTGTAAGCTCCGCAGCAGGCGCAGCCGCCTCACCTCGAAACACCCCCTCCGTAATATCTTCAGCTCGATATCCCCGATTGGTATCTAGGCCTTTAAGCCACCAGGTGTGCGCGTGCAGTCGGAGGGGAGCACGAATTCTTTCATCGAAATAGGTCGGCCAAAGAATACCGTTAATACGCTGGAAATTCTTGAAGGTTACATCGACTTCTGCTCCACGCGTCGAGGGAGAGCCATTTAAGGTTAGCAGCACGCGAAGTAATAGGTGATTTTCCTTGTCGATTGAGAGTAAGACTCGGTCCTCCTCTGAGAAGCCAAAACCAGGACGGAGAACCGCAGCTACGGAGTACGTATCTCGTTCATCCACCTTGCCATCCGGGGCCGAGAACCAAGTAACTCCCGATCTCTGGAAGTAAAAAGGGCCCAAAAGGAACAGCCGGTATACTTGGGCGACAAGCGTCGAAGATTGGATAATCGCGTCGTCGGTGACGGGCGATGAATTGAGCCATACTTTGCTAGAAGTGGGCGAGGAGGCCACAAATTTGTTTCCAGCGGGGCCTGTGTGACTCTGACTTATTACTTGCTCAGAAATGAGAAGTCGTTCCTCCGAGCCCTGACGATGTTCAACGTCAGCTAGAATCTTTTGAAAGCTCGGACCAAGGTATGACCATTCTCCGGCGTATCGTACGTTCAGATCTCTAACCTCTGCAAAAGCTTCAGCTCCGTGCGCACTCATAGACTTGCGCCAGATACTCTCAGCCTCCCCAGAGGGAGCTTGCGTTTGCAGTCGGCTGAGAGTGGTGGGCGCACATCCGCTGCTCAGGACCAGCAGAGTTACCAATAGGCATCTTATCACCACAACTTCCATCCTTGAGCTCCAAAGTAGTGTGTAAAGGGAAGTCAAACGTAACATTATGGTATTGCGGGACCAAGCGAACTTAAAATCGCCAAGGTGTGGATGTGAGAGGCCTTTTTAACGAAGTGCGAGCTTCTACCCCCTAAACCATTGACAGAAAAACCTCTATCGCTCTACCGTCCTCCCCCTGTGGTTTGCTCGACTTGGCACTGCCAGGAGCACCCGAGGAGCGTAGCGGGTTCAGTCCCGCGTACTACCTTGTGGTAAGAGAAAAATCACCCGCGGAGAGATGGCCGAGTGGTTGAAGGCGCTTGATTCGAAATCAAGTATACGGTTAACGCTGTATCGGGGGTTCGAATCCCCCTCTCTCCGCCATAAAGCGCCGCCGAGCGAAGCGAGCAAGCTTTATGGCGCCGCGGCACAGCGAAGCGAAGCCGGGCGTGCCCCAAACCACCTTAGCTCCTCCGTGCGCCGACTGAGCGAAGCGAAGGCGCCCAAGCACGAATCCACAAAAAAGATAATAGATCACAGCTAAGAGCAGCTCGTTGCCCCACGCGCCCTGCCCGCATTAATCCGAAGTTCTCCTTTCCGTCGATCAACACAAGCCCCTGCGGATTCGGAAACTGAATTCATGAGCACCCCAGGAAAGGTTTGTAGTTATGATTGGCAGGGTGTCAATTCGCTCTACCGAGTTGCATGCCGCTGAGTATTGGGGGGGGCTTGAAGGTGCTCGATAGAGACTGTGACCACTCTGCTATTTGAGTGCTTTGCATAATTGGAGCGAGGTGAAATGTTAATTGTTGCAATTGGGGCCTCTGTGCAACGTGCTGAAACGTATCCTAAATTGTGGGATTTTGTTAAATCCTCAGACTGGTGACTGCAAATGTTTAGAGTATTTGAGCAAGTTGACCAGCGAGCAGTAAGCCCGTCACGGCAGTAGACCCACGGGACGACTCTCCAATAGTTCCGGTAATCAATATCATTGCGGCCAGGAGCTCGAAGAGAGAGGAAGGATCCTCGGACACAAAGAGATCAATCGACGTGTCCTAGCGTCCGAAAGATAAGTGCTAACTCCTCGATGCCTCTTGTTGTGCTTGACTACTTGGTGCTGTCTGTTAGCGTTCAACAGCACTTTCAAACACCTGGCATCAACGAGGGAATCCCCATGAGAATTATCGCGATTGCGACTCTTCTATCTGCGCTCGTAAGTAGCGATGCATTCGCCGCTCCTCTTCGAGTGTGCCTTGATAAGAGTGGAAAACTTATTGCAGCTGCGAAGTGCGGGAGAGGTCAAATTCCAGTTACTTCCGCAACTCTTGATACTCTTGGATTCCGCGGTGCTCCAGGGACTCCAGGTGCCGCGGGCGCTCCGGGTGCCGCCGGGGCTACGGGTGCAACTGGTCCGACGGGGCTGACTGGACCAGTCGGGCCGACAGGGATTGCGGGGCCACAAGGAGAGCCTGGGACGCCTGGTGCGCAAGGTCCAACTGGAGAGCCAGGTCCTATAGGTCCAGTCGGCCCTGGTCTAGCTTTGTATGATGCAAATCAGCAGGAGGTCGGGCCGGTCCTCGGCTATGGATGTCCGCTTAATCCAGGCATCGCAGGCCCCTTCGCCGCGGTGCTAACCTCGCTCTCAATAGAGAGCAAAGTTTATCCCGTTTGCGCAACTCGGGCAGGATTTGTTTTGATCCAAGATGTCTTCTTTACTTCGCCAGGTTGCACCGGTCCTATGTATGGGTTCCCGGGAGACTTTAGCGCCGCGCCCGACTCCCTCCTTGCCGGCAACATCGTGAATAAACTAGGCGGGCGAACTGTTCTTCTGCGGCCAAATTTTGACCAGGGACGTCAAACTATCAGTAGGAACTCATATCTCAATAGTGAGGGCACGTGCCTTGAGAATTCCGCAACCATGACCAACGTGCTTTCACTCATCGAGGAAGCGGATCTTTCGGCGCTGTATCCCGCTCCTTTAGTGGTGCGATAGATTGAGCAAGGGTCATATGCGCAGCGGGACGATTCGTTGGTTATTTCGAAGCTGAGTCGCAGGGAAGCATCGGATCAAGCATGGGAGAGCCGGCGAATCTCAATGAGCCCCTCAGTCGAGCTGGTGTCGTAAGCTTAGCCTTCATTTTTTACCTCTGCATAAGTGCTCATCCGTGCCTCGGCGACTCGTCGGTTAACGATCGATACAAACAGCCGATGTCGTTCTCTAGATTCGAGCCTTGCGTTGGAACCGCCTCATTCTGCGGCGAGCACATTCTTGGAATTGGTGTCATTACCGAAAGCACCGCGAGCGAGCTGTTAGCTCTGAAACCGGGGGCTGGGCAGGACTTGTATCTACACAGCCCAGGAGGGAGTCTGGTTGGTGGCCTGGCCCTAGGGTACGCGATTCGATCGCTGCGACTGGATACAGTTGTCGGTGGTCCCTATGAAATGGAGGATCGGAAGACGGATGAGTTGGTCACGCTTGTTGAAGAGTCCTCTTGTGCCTCCTCCTGCGCGTACGCGTTTTTAGGTGGCCAAGCAAGAACGGTCGAGGAGGAAAGAGCTCTTCTCTTTCATCAGTTCTACTCCGAGACCGGCAAGGGAGATCTTTCAGTGACGCAGGACATGGTGGCGGCTCTCCTGTCTTATTTTGATGCAATGTCTGTAGATCGTAAGGGATTGGATGCCGCGTTGAGTACACATCCGGGGCAACTGTCCTATCTTTCTCACCAGGAACTCACCCGTCTAAAAATTCATTTTCAGGGGGGATTCTCCGAATCGAGAGACGCTAGTGACGCTCTGGATTGGAAGGTGCTTTTTTCGCCTGACAGAGTCCCCTATCTCGAGGCTGATGCTCGGACGAACAGAAATAAGGGAGATCTTACCCTCAAACTTTGGATGGAGGAAGAGAAAGTAAAATTACAGTTGAGTGTGCTTTGGGATAAAAATATTCCTGCTCAGGAACTAGGGGAGGTATTCAGCATTTTTCAAGCTAAGAATTGTTATGATTCGAAAGCCAAGGCAATGATACCGTGCGAGAACTCTGATTACCTTATTCACATTGTTAATTGCGCTAGTGCTTCGACATGCCCGACAATCGCCACAGCGGATTCCCGAATCATTCTCGGCGAGGCACGGCAATGGATTCTCCCCGTTGCTCTAGATTTCTCTTCCCTCGAGAAGGTGGCTACTTCAAGTGATCCGAATCTTAAGTTCTTCACCTGTGTCCCAAATGTTTACATTGAGTATGACTTCTGCCCGGAAATTCCCGTGACTCGTCGACTCATTGAACTATTGTCGCTATTGCGGGCGGCGGGAGCTGAGGTAGTGAAGCCAAAAGCCACGAAGGATGAGACTGGCAATTGGGTAGATTACTTTAGGCGTCTATTCGCATGGCCGTGATTCGATCCTGCCAAAAGTCGGAAAAGCGTCTGAATAAAGTGTTTCACATTACTTGCGCGGCGCGCTAGTCTTTCGCGAAAGGTGGCCCTTTGACGCCATAGGAGAATCATATGCACTTTTCTTCTAAGCTAGCTTTCTCGTCTCTCGTGTTTTTATTCACAGCCTGTGGCGGAGGAGGGGGGGGGAGTTCGGACAGCTCTAACGCATGCGACGATCTCAATTTAAGGGTGTTTGGTGGAGACCAATGCAACTACTCCCGAAGCCCTGTTGTCGCAATTGTGGGTTTTTCGTTAGAGGGAGCTCCGATTAGTAACTGCTCGGCCACGATGGTAACTGTGAATGATGCCCTGACCGCGGCGCATTGTGTTGCCGTGGCGTCTTCCCCGGGTGGTGCCGCGGTGTTTGCCGACGGTCGATTCCACAATATTGTAGGGGGCCGCAATCATCCATTCTATGACGGTCAGGTAGATTCTCCTTACGACGTAGCAATGATTACCATCGATAGCGTTTTGGATATCGGCCCCGTTCCTCTACTGATTTCCGACCCGATAGCCACGGGCGAGCGCATTACTATTTTTGGTTATGGGCGCAACGAAAATTCTGGCTATCAGCCTCAGGCAGAGGATTTTCGGGCGGGTTTCATGGAGATTGGGGCGGTTACCCCTTTCCAGTTCAGCGCTTCGTTCGATAGCACCGGCAGCGCTATTTGCCAGGGGGATTCAGGGGGGCCCGCTACCCAGACCGTCGGTGGGATAACCTCCGTGGTTGGGGTTACAAGTTTTACCGTTAACGGCTGTCAGGATGGGTCAATCTCTGGTTTCGTGAACGTTCAAAACCCAGAAATTTACGAGTTCGTTAAAGCATACGCGGCTGATGTAACTTTGCGGTAGTCCCGGGTTTGAGAGAGGAATTCCGCATCTACGAAATTGATAGGGCCCGGCGTTTGAGGCGCGATTAGGACACTCCCATTCCAGATAATTTTCGAAGTAGATTTTGTACGTTGTTCAATTCGCGGGTGAATTCTCGCTTTGTTCGGACAGTCGCTGCAGAATTTAGTGTAGAGATAATTTTCTTGAGAACAGCGCGTCTTCGACCATCCGCAAGGCGATTTAACTGATTGACCGCCTTTGCTAGAGCGTTAAAATTTTTGACAAGTGTGGGGAAGTCCTTCGCGCGAATCACGCTACCGCAGGTTTTAATAGCCTTATCGGCTTTGGTCTTGAATTCGATCAGGCGTCCGGAAACGAACTGAATATCAGCAAATTGGAATAAGAACGCCTGCGAAGAGGTGGATTGCAGGTCGACGTAGAAAGACGAGTCGTTCCCTGTAGCGACACAAATTCCAGCCAGTACTTGGGTAGAACCTCCTGAGACCACTCCTATAGCGGCAGAGATCTTTCCAAATTGCTGTACAAGAGGGCCCCCTGAATCACCGGAGCAGGTACTGGCGTTTGACAAGTTCAAGAGTGTTTCGAACATCCCCGGTGGGAGAGTTGCGATTCGCACGGGAGCTGCCTTGGCAAGCAAGTCGGTTGTTTCATTCGCCCCGAATCCCCCTACAACAGCCAGCTCGCCAGACCTCACTGGATCGTCCAAAAGAATCGGGGTAGGGAGAGCCTCCGTAACGGGGTTGCTTAGTTCAAGGACTCCCAAATCATGACGGTTATTAAAGAGGCTAAAAGGAACGGATCTTATGTAGAAAGGATGGATGTATCGCTGGCGCACGGACCGTAGTTGACCGTAAAGCCCCACAACGTAAGCTTCGTTCGGAATTTCCGACTCAAGGCAGTGTGCCGCGGTTAGGACCGTACTGGATCCCACAAGTAATCCGGAGCAACGACTCCCGTCGCCGAACTCAATGTAAGCGAGGTTTGTGTTGTAAGGATCGATTGTTGTGCCGCCAAGTAAGGGGGATGTTCCATGCTCCTGTGCCGCTAAGGGTATAGTGAGAGCTAGGATGAATATAGAAAGAGAAATGAGCCCCCTGGTAAGCATATTGGCCTCGCTGGTTCTTGAACTCTAAGCCTGGGATAGCACAGGGGAGCTAGAGAATCATCCGTTACCTTGGTGACCCTAAGTGCCTTAACGCTAGTTCGAGGCTCGTCCTTGGGACACTCCTGGGGCAATCCTTGGTAACTCATCATCGAAAAGCACTTTCAATCACCGTATCCGATCCACTCTAACTGCCTAGAAATATGGGAAAACATCGTCGTGATGTTTCGGAAGTGTGGATTCGAAATCAAGTATACGGTTAACGCTGTATCGGGGGTTCGAATCCCCCTCTCTCCGCCATAAAGCGCCGCCGAGCGAAGCGAGCAAGCTTTATGGCGCCGCGGCGCAGCGAAGCGGAGCCGGGCGTGCTGAAATCACCCTATCTCTCCCGCGCGCCGCCGAGCGAAGCGAGCAAGCTTTATGGCGCCGCGGCGCAGCGAAGCGGAGCCGGGCGTGCTGAAATCACCTTAGCCCTTCCAAGCGCCGACTGAGCGAAGCGAGCAAGCTTTATGGCGCCGCGGCACAGCGAAGCGAAGCCGGGCGTGCCCCAAACCACCTTAGCTCCTCCGTGCGCCGACTGAGCGAAGCGAGCAAGCTTTATGGCGCCGCGGCGCAGCGAAGCGGAGCCGGGCGTGCCTCAAATCACCTCAGCCCTTCCGTGCGCCGACTGAGCGAAGCGAAGGCGCTCACACACGAATCCACAAAAAAGATAATAGATCACAGCTAAGAGCAGCTCGTTGCCCCACGCGCCCTGCCCGCATTAATCCGAAGTTCTCCTTTCCGTCGATCAACACAAGCCCCTGCGGATTCGGAAACTGAATTCATGAGCATCCCAGCAAAGGTTTGTAGTGATGGTTGGAAGGGGGGGCAATTCGCTCTCCCGAGTTACATGCTGCTGAGTATTGGGGGGGGGCTATAAGGTGCTCGTTAGAGACTGTGGCCGCTCCGCTATTCGAGTGGTTTGTAAAATCGGTGTGAGGCGAGATGTTAATTGTTGTAATTGGGGCCTCTGTGTAACATGTTGAAATGCATCAAAAATTAGCGAGTTTTGTTAAATCCTCCGACTGACGGCTGTAAATGTCTAGAGTGCTCAAACCGTTCGATCTGCGAGTGGTGAGCCTGGCCTATAACTCTCATCTCACCAACACAGTCATGGACCTGCAATTCTTAAGGCGTATACCGTCTTGGGGGATCGACCCCGATGAGGCGCTGCTGAATTGGAGTAGTTATCTTCTTACGGGGCTTCTAGAAGAGATGCAAAAAATCGGGGAGCATGATTTTCTCAATTGCAGTAGATCCCGTTATTGAAAGCTATTCAAAAACTACCAGTTCACCTTTTGGTCCATTCATCTCAACGTGGAACTCTTTAATCAGATCAAAACCAAGCAAGCCATCAATGTTCGCATTTTCAAGATGGTCAAAATCAAAAGCAGCCACTAAAGGTTGAGAAAACTTTTTGCCCAACACCGTCAACTCTTTTAGGTGAAGCGTGTAGCCGACCTCCAACGGTCCGGTCGGTCCAGAAACCGTTGCTTCTTGAATTCCATCACGAGCTGAATAACCAAGACTTTCAATTATGCGGGTACTAAATTGCGTAAGTGCTGCTCCTGTATCAAACACAAGACGCACATTGATAGGTTTTCCGGTGCCGACCAATTTCCCAGAAATGAGAGGTGTATTCTTGTGAGGGTTAATTTTGTAGCAGCGCTTCATTTTACTGTACCAGAATACTGATGAAGATTAGCACTGAAGATGTGGTTCGACTGCTCAGAGAATATCTCACCAACATATACGATAGCAGCTTCACAGCCAGGTCGATTAAGAATGAGTTTGTGAAATTCCTTTTTATCCTTTGAATGAACTCTTACAACTCCCGATTGAGGGTCTGCTTCCGTTTCGTCCCATTCAAAATCCACTAGCTCTACCCACTCGCCATCGTATTGTTTTTTGATCTCATCCCAGCTTAGTTTTTTGCTCATGGGGCCTCTCGTTCATTTAGAATGATGGTTTGAGCCTATCATCTTATATCTAATTTTTACACAGTGTTCTTCAACCCCGCTTTCGGGAAAGTGGCGCCAGTGTCGCTTTTTAATGTGCCGAAATATTCTACTTCACAACCTGTTTCTAAGCATCTTCATTCCCTTGTGAATATCTCTGCCTTGAACTGATCCAAGAATGACCATGAAGATAATGAGCATCGTTCAAACAGCCGCCGACCAAGCCAATTTTCCTGGCACAGTAGGTCAGACTAGAACTTCGCCTCAATCGAAAAGCGCAGCTCTCTCCCCCTTCCGGGAATAGTGTCTTGTGTATGTTCGTTTCCTGCCGGGTAAGAAATCCTGCGGTCGAGCAGGTTGTATGCGGAAAGTGCCATGGTGAAGTGGGGAAGAAGTTTTTTCCCAAGAATGGTTACATTTACGATGGTATTTGAGCTCGAGGTAGAGCCTTGGATAGTTGAACGCGGGCCATTGTATCTAAATTCTGGGGAGAGGAAAATTTTCTCCTCAAGCATCGGCACTGAAAAGCCACCACGACCCAGAAGATAAGGGGAATTCGTTAGATGACTTCCTGAATTCTTATCTTCCGCATCGACATACGAGAGTCCTCCGAAATATTCGATCCCTTGGGTTGTGCGCGATCGCGCGTCGAGTTCAACGCCATGCGCCTCTACCCCGTCAAGATTCGAGAAGACAAAACGATCGTCTGCTCCAATCCCTTGGGTGATGATTTCATCGAGAGTGTAGTGAAAGTAGCTTGTGGTTATATGCGTATTTGAGCCGAGATTCTGCTCCCATATAACCTCGAAGTTCTCCATCTTTTCCGGTTCGAGGTTTGGATTGGGCGCAATTGATGGGCTTTCAAAGTGTAGTTCGTAGTCGTTGGGAGCACGAAAGGCTCTTCCGTAGGAAAACTTAAGGGCGCTGCCCTCAAGCGGCTTTACGATAATTCCAAGGCGGGGATTCCAGCTATTGCCAAAGGTGCTGTAGTGGTCAAGGCGTAAGCCGCCTTCTACAAGAAGAGAAGGCAGGATCTCTGCACGAAGATTGGCAAAAAGTGCGCCAAAGGAATAGTCGTTGGTTGTTCTTGAATCTTCTTCCACGTAGGGCTCAACTGTGCCACCGCCGTTCTCAAGGTCGAAATTGCTGTGGGCCTCGCCACCTAGAACAATTGAGATTGATTCTAAAGGGGAAAACGAGAAGCGGGTCTCGCCACCAATATGGCGAGCGTAAGAATAGTCTCGATACAGAGAGGAGCTCCCATCTTCCAGCGCGTAGGCGTAAAGCCCGTGATAGCGGGTGTAATCGTAGCCTGCTCGGACTATTAGTTTTCCTTCCTGCTCGGGGGCTACGGTGGTTTCGTAGCTCACTTCAGCACGCACGGACTCGTCAATAGAGTAGAGATCATCTGAGCCGAAAATGCTGCCATAGGAAGCTGTAGGAGTAGTCTTGCGCCGTCGCCCAGCTGCTACCAAGAAAGAGAATTCCTGGTAGCGTGCGCTAAGGTATCCATTGCGATATTTTTCGTCGTCGTTGTAACGAGCTGTGCCCTCTGCAGGATCGCTACTGAACTCAGGGAAAAATAATTCGCTTGCGCCCTGTGAGTTAAGAGCAGAGACGGCGGCCGCAACATCAAGCCCATTCGCGTACTCTTTTCCAAACTGAGCGTATCCTTTGCGTCGTAGTTCTGATCCAACGTCTCCCCCAATAACCGTTCCATCGATGTCTTTCCCTCGTTTGGTGAAGACGTTAATTACCGCAAGCAGTGCGTTGGTTCCCCAGACAGCGGATCCGGGGCCTTTAATGATCTCAATACGCTCGATGTTTTCGATTGAAACCGGGAAGTGATTTCCGACTGGCCCCTCATCGTATATCGGATCGTTGAGACGATGCCCATCAAGCAGTACGAGAACGCGCGTGTTGAAATCTCCCGGACGCGAGAATCCGCGCACGCCAAGGTACTCATAGTTTCGGTCGTCAGTTATATAAAACCCTAAGACATTCTGGAGCGCCTCGCTCAGCGATCGATAGCCAAATCGCTGTATGTCTTTTGAGGTTATAACTTGCACTGAAGCGGGGGTGTCCTCGATGGTCGAAGAGGTTTTCGAGGCCGAAACGATCTCGACCTGCATGAGATCTTCAAGAGACATCTCAAGTGCGCTATTGAGCGCAGGCTTCATGTCCTCGGCTTGGAGCGACGATGTCGAGCCAGCAAAAAAACTCGAGATAAGCGCGGCGACAAGGCGCAAAGTGCGAGGACCGAGCCGGCCAAGGCAGACTTTGGCTATAGAGGAGCGGGTTCGCATAGGGATGCCCCTTTTTTAGGAAATCTGTGGTGTTTATGCCACCCCCGTTTTTGCCGAGGACTCCGCTATTCGCCTATTTTTTTGGGGGGGCGACAATGAAAGCGGAACAGCTGAAAGCCAAGATCCCTCCCCTCGTCGTCTTCTATGAGCGGGCGCTCGGGCTTCCAAGACGTGGGGAGCGTTTATCTTGGGTTGATGGAGGCCTGTGTCCGTTTCGTCGAGACCAAAGGAAGGGAAACTTTCGAGTAAATTGGGAATCGGGGGCCTTCAAGTGTTTCGCCTGCGGCTCAAGGGCCGTAGCTGCCGTAAAGGCCTGATCGCTGCGCCAAGAATTGGCGGTTAGTTTTGCGTGCGCCGCCTCGCCTCTAAGGAGTTCTCCCGACAGATCTAGTCCGTCGAGCTGAGTAATGGGTCTTTTCACTTCTGCGAGTCTTCGGGCTGCGACAGCGCGGTCATGGGAAGTTGGGTTTGCCATACTGTAATTTAATATCTGCGGTGAGGCTTTGACGAATGCCCGTCTCTCTCTTTGATTTTTGCCCGGGCTCGTGGCTTTTGCATTCTCTCGGTTACAGGAAGCCTAAACAAATGAGGCAGAGTTCTGGAGCTTCCAGTCTTCGTAGTCTTCACGGAAGCTACTGGAACCACTGGAATACTCATTCGCCAACGAAAACTTTTTCTGGACTACCCTCGCAGGCAGGCGTAAACGCATAAAGTCGCCCTATTTCGCGAGTCCGCATGATAGAGTCTTGGCACGTACTTCTTAGCGTCATTCTCTTCCTACTCATCTCGGGAGCAGAGGGAGAGGGGCTTCATCGAAAACGCTAAAGAACCTTCGCCTCACCCCTCAGGTAGACTATCTTGTCCTTGTCTCGTCCCTAATCCACCCATTAGTTGGAGCCATTTAGCCGCCTTGAAAGGTGGCTGGATGGATTGCGCTTAAGCTGGTACTACTTGCCCCAACCATTGGGAGCCAATAATGAGCAACGATCCTGCAGACATGAAAGCCGAGCTAGAGAAACTTCGCGCCGAGAACGAGGCCCTTAAAAAGACCAAAGAAAAGGGCCTATCAATGAAAATTGGCGAGAAGGGCGGGCTTTCGGTTTATGGTCTTGGAAGGTTTCCCGTGACCCTCTACAAGGAACAGTGGACCCGGCTGCTTGATATGGCGGACGAGATTCGGGCCTTTATTGCCGCAAATGGGGATCGGCTTAAGTCGAAAGAGTAGAGGGAGCTTGGCCTACGGCATGGTATTCCGAAACGGATACATGCACCATTTAAGCACCGAGAGGCAGGGGGCGACGCGTAGATCTACAAGGTCCCCGCCAAGTTGATTCTCAAGTTCTCGGGTGATTTCTGGTACATCGCTAAGATTGTTCACTTCTATTGAGACTTCAAAGTCCCAAGTGCCAAGGGCTTTTACCAATGAAGTGACTCTCGGGTGAGTGGAGCAGAAGTGAAGTACCTTATCCGCCGAGGCGGCGCCAAAGCTTTTCACAGCGATGAGAAGCCATACCACTTGAATTCCAATTCTTGAGGTTTCGAGCTGGAATATAGTGCCGTTGTATACCTCTGCTGCCTGAAGTTTTTTCATTCGATATTCTAAGGTGCTCGCAGGAGCTCGTGCCATTCGGCTTAGTTCCGAGATTGATGCGCGCGGACTCGCTGCTATGGCCTTAAGCAGCTGATGGTCTAATTCATCAATCGTAATTCTGTTCTCTGGGCGCTTTGTGGTGAGGGAAGTCAACCCAGACTTTGTGGCATCAAGGTATCTTCTTCTGAACTGAGTATACTCAAGATACACTCCATGGGTCTTTCGAAGGAGAGATACTCCTGTCTGGTTGCAAAGATCGGTAAGAAGTTGTGCCGCACTCCAGGGGTCGCGGTGCAGCAATGAAGCGCCAAATGAGAACTCTCCCCCAAGTTCCATCACTTGAAGCACTCGCTCCGAGTTAATAAGCGCCTGGAGAAACTTGTCACGTGCGCGTCCTCCCGAGCAGGAGAAGTATATTGAATATTCAAAAAGTCCCAGAGCATAAGGATTTATAAGCGCGTACTCTGAGAGCACTCCACGGGTATGATACGAAGCGATCGTGCGTCTTACGGAGTGTGGCTGGCAGCCGGCAAGTGTGGCGAGTTGAGAGATGGGAAGGTCTGCGCGAAGATGGATCTGAGAAAGAATTCTTCGGTCGCGCTCACTAAGGTTCATAAACGTGCATCATCACTGAGTTGGGGAGTGCGGCAAGTTCGAGGGAGGCAGCTAATACCTATGTTCCCAGACCTTGGCTAAACTTGGGGCTTATTCAGAGATAGATCAAGGCGAAAAGTGCCTTAATCGCTCCGGAGCTTTGGTGTAAGAGCCATAGTTTGAGGGTGGGCCTTAGGAGCTCGTCTTGCAGGAAGCTTTCACCACTATAAGTTGTGGAGGGCAGGGAGACACTCTCCTAGGAGTCTGTCCAAAATGCAAATTCATGTTTCTCCGGGACACGCTCCTAGGTTGCCATCCGCCCAACACCTGCCCGCTTGAGAACCTCAAGCGCTTCTCCAAGTTGTTCCTCGGGCATGAGAAGCAGAAGTTCTCCACTCACCCCGATTATTTCAACCAAATTAATCTCGTTTCCTGAAAGCAAGGAAGTGAGCTGCGCAATCACGCCGCGAGTGTCGACGGCTTGAGCACTAAAGATGAAAGATACCTGAGCCAGCCCCTTTCGAATTGAGGCGGGGGTTACCTTCGATAGTTTGGTAAGGAGAAGCTGGTGCCTTTCGGGGGCAAGGATAATGGAGTGATTCTCTGCTTGAACGAAGGCAACGGGAGTTCTCGGTGGCAGTAACTGTTTGAGCTTGATAATCGCTTCTCCGGGAAGCGCTCCTTCTATGGTTGCTACGCTCATCTGAGTTCGAATGACGATCGAAGCTCCGCGAAGTACCGCGTCGGCACGAGGCGCGCTGGCGTTTGCCTTTTTCATGCGCGCCGCAAGCCGGCCTATCGCAATTGCATATGCTTCAATTCCCTTTCTCTGACGCTGCCCCGCAATTTCCCGGGCAAGAGCGCGGTGATTAAGGAGCCCCAGTCTCATGCACTCGAGCACAAGAGGGTGCGCATGCACGTAACTTCGGACTCTCTGCGCAACGGAATCTTCCTTCTTTTGGGGACGAATTGTCATTTGTTATATATAAAACATTTCTGTTCCTTTTGATACATAGGCAACCTCTTCGACAGCGCGTACGGATGCCTTAGGAGGAAGGGGTACGTAAGATTCTTTCTGCAATTAACAATTTGTGGAGAGAACCTATGGACCCTATTACAAACCGTAAGATTTCCGAGGCCAACGGGCAGCCCGCTCCTAAGGCCGTTCTCGGCGTGGGTGAAGGAATCGATGAACTGCTGGCACTGCTTGCTCATTGTGAAGCTAGTCACCTTGCTCGAATGGAGCCGGATAAGCTTCTTCGAAAGGAACTCGATTTTCATGCGGGGGCGGAGGCTTCATGGAATCTTATTGAGCAGCGCTGCGGGGCGCTTACAAGGATTCAGAGTGAGGTTGCCCAACAAATGTCCTTGGTGCATGAAGCGCTTAGTAAAGACATTCGTGAATTGCTACTTGAGGCAATTGTAGGTTTCTACTCGAATCCAACATTCGAGTTAAGAGAATCTGTGGAGAGGGATCTAGAAGCAGCCCAAGATTCTAATACGCTTGAGCTCGTATACAATAAGCACATGGGAGACTGGCCCGTCGAGCAATATTTTGCCGGCAATTCGCCGTTCGTTTGTCTTCGCACGCTTGAGCTAACCAAGGCGAGTGTAGAGTCGGTAGGGACAGATGCGCGCCGTAAACCTGAGGCGCGAACTCTATTCGATTTTCTCGCGGTCGAAATGTTTGCTCGTTTTGATGTCGCGCTAAGTGATTTTGGCCTTGCCCAGCGGAAAGAGTTTTTCTTGGCTGAATCGCCGGAAGTTTTGCTGCAGGAGCAAAGACTTCAATGCGTACTTAGTTTCCTGGTGAGAGTCGGATTTATGGGAGAAGAGGACAGGCAATGGATTCGTGGGCTAGAGCCCGCGGTCTTTGAGGGGGAGGTTTGCCGGGCTTTTTGTCTCTTTCTCCGTGATCGGGGCGGAGTTCCTATTCAAGGTGACCCGCATGGGGGGAACTCTCTAGGCTTCTGAAAAAACAACCTCTGTGCACCTCTGGAGCCTCTGCGGTGAATTTTCATCAAGAAATTCACCACGGAGGACACGAAGGTACACAGAGGTGTAGTGAGAATGGGGTTTTTGGAGGTTCCCCTAGGAGTCTGTCCCGTAGAAAATTTCTACCACCACATGTTGTGGTGGCAACGGAACAGCCCACCTACGGATTGTCTCCAAAATGAAGATTCATGTTTCTACGGGACACACTCCTAGTTGTCTTTCATTAGCTGGTAAGATTCCGGCTCAGCGCTTTTCGCCACCGGTTCCAATTTCTTTTGCAAATCCACCGCCGCAGCTTTCAAATAGTCGCTTGAAATCATCAGGTTCTCAGCTATTTGTTCAACCTTCTTGATAGCCGAGAGGAGGTCGTCGCGCCTCGTTTGGTCGCTTCCCCCCTTGATAGTGTTATTGCAAAACGCCTTAACGATATTTATCTGAACGTCGAGCGGCTCATCGAGAGTGATTCGCTCCATGAGCCCAATTGCCATCAAGATTCTTTGCTGAACAAGGTCATACTGAATTTTTCGCATAA
>JBIKWF010000133.1:0-10685 GCA_044356455.1 Bdellovibrionota bacterium
GTGTTAGCGAGGGGGGCTGCGTTGTCGGAGGGTAAAAGTCTTTATTGTAGGCAATTCGCAGCCTAGGATAATTCTTAACCGCACTCGGGAAAATGCTGTAAATTTCCGAGTATGTACGGCAGGATCGTTAACCTATCAAAAACACACCGTTTCTTTCTCTTCGGTGCAAGAGGTACGGGGAAAACGTCACTGCTTCAGGAGCTCGTTATCGTTGAGATAATGCGGCGCTTCGCTTACCGGGAAATTGACTTTGACTACTCCTACCTCGCAACCAGAGGCGGAGCTGAAGTGGATTTGGTAATCTCTCGAGGGAAAAAAGTTATCGCGCTTGTTGAGATCAAATCGGGGAAGGAGATCTCAGAGCGGCATCTCAAACATCTGCGCCTCTTAGCAGCGGAATTCCCAGGGGCGGCATTGCTCTGCTTGTATGGCGGTACCGTTGCTCAGACATTCAGCGCGAGTCCAGAGACAGGAAGAGAGATAAGAGCACTCCCCTGGCTCGCCGGAGTGGAGGTTCTGATGAGCCTGGCTTAGTAGGTAAAGTACACCAATGCAGTCTCACGGACCCGTTAGGGATCCCGTGAGACATGACGGTTAGTTCTGGCCGATATCTTTACGCTTCTTCGACCTTCTGATGCTGCAAAAGAACCGCAAATCCCCCGCCCATTCCATGCTTGTGGGGTAGGGTAAGTATGTAGCCTTCGTTAGTTGCCAGTTTCCCAAAGCCCTGTTCCTGAGCTCTGAGAACTTTAAAGTCGGGACGTTGCTTCAGAAACGCTTGAATTACCTTTTGATTCTCATCGCGGTGCAGGGTGCACGTGCTATAGGTCATTCGGCCACCAGACTTCAAAAGAGTGGCTGCGTGAAGAAGTAGTCGCAGTTGAAGTTCAGCTAATTCAGGAATCTGCTCCTTCGACTTAGCCCACCTAATGTCAACTTTGCGTCCTAGAACTCCAAGTCCCGAACACGGGGCGTCGACTACTACCGCATCAACCTTAAAGGGCAGGGCAAGGGAGGCGCCATCCGCATGGGTGGTGCGAACAATTTTTACGCCAAGCTTTTTGCAGTTGTCTTTAAGTTTAAGCAGAGCTGATTCATGGACATCAACCGCAATAATCCGGCCCTGATTGCGCATGAGTGCGGCAAGGTGCGTCGTCTTTCCGCCGGGAGCTGCGCACAGATCCACAATCGTTTCGCCTGGGCGAGGGTTAAGAAGCATTCCTACCACTGAAGCGCTCTCGTCTTGAACTTGGAACAAGCCCTTTTGAAATGATTCGAGCTCATGGAGCCGGCAATCTTTCGGCAGGCTTTCAACGATAAAGCATCCTCGCACATACTGGGAGCTTCGAATCTTGACCCGCTCTCTGCGCAAGAATTTCTCTACTTGGGAAGGGCTCGCAAGGAGCGTATTTGCGCGAATTGAGACAGGCCAGCGCACGTTATTTGCCGCGCATAGTTTTGCAGTTTCAGACTTTCCGAAAGCCTCTTCCCATTCTGCGAGAATCCAGGCCGGGTGAGAGCCCTCGGCGTCCGGGATATTCTTGCGTGTGGTTTTATCGTGGAGAAGGTTTCCGAGAATGCTCGTAATACGCCGCGCGTTGTTCTGAGAGGAGGCGAGGCCGGAGCTCTCCTTGAGCACCAGTGGAACCGGGACTTCATCGAGATACAGAAACTGGTAGGCAGCAAGTCTAAGAATATTCCAATCCTTCTTGAGGGCAGAGGCCTCCTTTTCGGGGATGATGCCGCGCAACGTCTCATCGATGCGCTCACGCCAGGAGAGCGTTCCCTTCACCAGCTTCTGCAGTAAAGGGAAAATCACCTTCTGATTATTAGAGTAGCTAGAGAGCAACTTCGAGGAGAAGGCGCTGCCTTCGTCAACTTGATTAAGTATCGCCAAGGCGGCGCGCCGGGTATGCATAAACTCTCTTCGCGACTCGTGAGCCCAAAATGGTGCTACGAAACATTAGCGAGGTAATCGTAGATGATTCTCGGCGCTTGGGATAGCTCTGGGTACTGATTTAGTTGTGTTATTCCCCTGTGCGCTTCAAGGCTGGCTCAGATGTGTTTCGTATCGCCTACTGAACGATAACTGCCTGAATATCGAGAGCAGGTAGAGATCTCCGGCACTGAGAGTGGCTTCCTCATTAGTAATTAGAAGAATCTATTTCCGGAGCCACTCAGCCAGCAACGATGGGGAGCTTTGCAGCTCTAGCGAGATAATATGTTGAATCTCCTTTGGGGGTTCTGAGAAGCGCTGCCTCAAGTATAACTCGGTCGCTATTTCGAATGCCAATCTTTTCTAAGAGCTTCTCTGCATAGAAGGCATCTACGCCCCGAAGGATCATTTTAATAAGTCCATCTCTAGCGCCTGAAATAAGTTTCGGATCGGCCTGCTCCAGGGCCTGTGCAATTCTTCCTGCGGCAGACGTGGCGGAGTCCTTTAAGGCGCTCTCAGGTACTGAAGAATTAAGTTCGGTAACTAGTACACTTATCTGAGCAGGGGAGAGCTCTATAGTTTTTAGGATTTCACCTGCACTATAACCATTATCTGAGTTCGAGGAGCGCATCAGAGCGCAGGCGCTCTCGAAAAGGTCTGGTATTTTGTTTCCATGAATTTTTACCTGCTCCACAAGATAGTAGAGGTCTGCTTTCTCGCCGCCTATTTTGCGCGCAATTTCTCTAAGCTCTCGTCCCAAGGCTTTAACTCCTATGGGGGAGAGGCCCCTTTCGGTTAGGAGCTCGTTAGGATAATACCCCGCATCTTTCACCACGAGCGCTTTTACGAGTAGGAGTTCAATGCGAGGGGGAATCGCTGGGAAAAAGCGGATTGCTTCCACTAGTCCGCTAAACCGGTCCCTTATATTGGAGGCTTCTTTAGGGTCCGGAGTCGTTCGCATTCTTCTCAGAAGGGCGGCCATTCCTTGTCGCAGCTCAAATTCATATGTTTCTAGCGCGCCACAAGCCGATAAAGATTTAGCGAAGCGGCCGGCAAACGTTCCTCCGCGAGCGATTTCACTTGTTATTGGGCCGAGTATCTGGGCTTCGGTCGTCTTTGATGCATTAGCATAGCTCTCAAGAGCTAAGAGGGCTGTAATACGGCGATGAGGCTTTGACAGGTCAGGAAGAAGGGCTTCAGCAACATCGCGGGTTAATGAGCTGCGGTCAGGCTCTATGGCGAGAAGAGCATGTGACGCTTGCTCCGCTTGGCCACCGTATTGCAGAACCTTAAGCAGCGCGCCGCGCGCCTCTCTTTTAGTTTCTTTCTTTAGTACGTGAGCGCATGCAGCTACCCCGCGCGTAAGGTTATAAAAATTCGCTTGATGTCGGTAATCAGGGTTGCCATCCGGATGCGCATGAACTTTCTCTGCCCAATCATCTATTTGGAGAGCCAAGGTTCTTACCACGAGCCTTGCGCCACGCACGAAGGCTTTTGAAGAGGGCTTTTGCTTAGCGTCTTCGTGCCACAATTTAAATGCAGTTCTATCGCCTCGCTCGCATAGTTTACGACGATGCTCACTCCGCAAAAACTCCCTTTGCTCGGTGTATGTTGGCAGCGGGACTTTTAATTCTAGAGTTACGTAAGGGGCGTCTTTGACGGTAGTCTCATACCATCTTAAGCTCGCTGCTCTTTCGCAATTCACTCCCTTCCAGTGTAGATAAGGGAGATACTTAGTCATGAAGTTAATTCCAGCTCCGCCTCCTGTTTCAGGGTCACGCTCCTTCTTTGGAACTGAGACTTCGCCGTCTGCCGGCGTGAATACTTTCCCGGCTAGTGTCCTCGGTAAGGGTACTGCCGCGCTCCGGTTTGTAACGGAAAGAGTAAATGAACTTCCGTCAGGATTCTCTCGAAGAGCAACCTTTCCTCGCGCAATCGATCCGTCTTCCCGCCCATAGTTCGCAACGTTGTCGAAGGCGTTTACTAGAATTTCGTAGACGGATCGAATATTAATGGGAGGAAATTTCTTGCCTAAATATTCTGCAATCATCTTCGCATCTCGAGCCGCCGGAGTGTCGACGAAGCCCCACGGTGCCCCATGATTGTAGGTGAGCTTCCAAACTTTGCTTGGAGTTACTTCGGCATCAGTCTCAGTGCGATGCTGAATCGGGCGGTTTCTATTGGGCTTAGCAGAGTGTTCCACAGGCCCTGTTATGGGCAATGCTCCTTGGTTTGTGGCGGCAGATGCGAGGCCACTAATAACCATGCGAAAAGAAAGGGAAATGCAGAGTTCTTTTTGGTGAGATCCCCGAGTATCGTACGTTAAGGAAGGACACTCATCTTTGGCAATCTCCAGCCCTCTCCTTGCCAAATCGTGCTCCCAAAGCGCTCTCTGCACAGGTAGTGCGCGCTCAATTCTCCTTTCCTGGCTTTCAGTGAGCCCGTTCACTACCTAAATGAATGCGAGGGGCAACAAGAATGCGAGAACTATCTGCCGCTGATTGCTGCTGAGAAATTGCAGTGCTGAAACATTCCGGTGACCTATCTTCTTGGAGGTCAAGATAACAGGTCGCCATGCCCTGGCTACAACCACCAAAGTAGCGACATCTGTCGCCTACGCTTGGCAAATACAAGTGGGGATATTGTCGTGGTGGTGGAACGATCTTCGCCCTTGGTTGGACCGGTGGGCTTGGTGAGAGCGCGTGACGAGGAATTAAAAAATCCTCCCCTTTCGCGGGTAGCGATGCTTGTGAATGCGGCCCTTCGCACGGCCCATGACGCTCGCGAGAGAAAAGCCGAAGAAGGGAAGGTTTGCGTTCTTGAGATTGAGGAGGAGAAGCCGGGGCTTACTTGGATTGAGCAAGAGCAGGCCAAGGGACAGGTTAAGGCGCTACTTTCAGCTGAGGGTTTCCGCATCGAGGAACGCGATACGAGTTTTCATAAGAATGTGAATCAGCCTGCAGGGGCATTTATGCAGGTTGCGCTCAAGCGTGTGCGAAGAGAGGAGCTTTGGGCGTGCTGGGGAGAGAAGGTCTAGTAAAAGTCCACTTGCCAAATTCCGAGGTCGGTTCCTTAGGGAACTTCTGAAAAGCTTACCTCTGTGCGCCTCTGAGTCCTGTGGTGAAATTTTCATCAAGAAATTCACCACAGAGGACGCGGAGGTACACAGAGGTGTATTAAGAATGGAGGTTTTTCAAAGGTTCCTTAGCTTGCAATACAACGCACATTCCACTTCACGCTTGTGGTTGCGGGGCCCGCTGTTGGCACAAATTGAAGCGCTAAGCTTTGACCTGAGGCAATGCTAACCGCCGCGGTTCCGGAACAGGAAGTATCGATCGACTCGATTCTGCAAAGAGTAACAGTATCGGTAGTGGAGTATCCATCCGCGATAATCAAGGAGATGTCCCATGTTGGTCCATCCCCAGGCGCATTCAATAATTGAAAGACGTATCGCACGGAGCTGCAAGTGGAGGTCACAGGAACCGCGCGATCCGCGATCGTGAAGATAGATGTTCCAATTGGGCCGCCCACTCCTACGATTGGGAGAAAGTTGAAGACGCTGCTATTAAGAGTCGTTTCGCTTGTTGCGCCAGAGAGATCAAACAAAGCTGAGCCACTGGCTCCCGTCGGCCCGGTTGCGCCTGTAGGCCCAGTTGCCCCTGTTAGTCCAGTTGGTCCCGTAGGTCCGATTGAGCCCCCTGGTCCTGTGGGGCCAGTTGATCCGGTCGCACCAGAGGGTCCTGTTGCTCCCGCTGCACCACCAGGGCCTGTTGGCCCCGTAGCTCCACTTGACCCGGTCGCACCCGAAGGTCCCGTTGCTCCCGTCGGCCCTGCTGCGCCCGCAGGTCCTGCTGGCCCCGTCGCTCCTCGACGGAGGAGAGAGTTGGGCACCAAGGAAAATGCGGGGGGACACGAGCTCCCGTTAAAAAGCTGAACAACATTTTTGTTCCCAAACCCGCCAGAGGCTGTGCGGTAACAAAGCACCTGTGCGAGCGCATGACTACTGTCGAAGAGAAAAAAAGTGAGGACGAAGCAAAGGAGACGAAGGTGGGGGATCGAGAGTTGAGTCATATTTTTGGAGTATACGAAGGGATTATTCGACTGGCCAAGATATGAACATTTAAGGGCAAAAGGGGGCCAGGGCATCATTGGGAAAGTATTCTCAACCCTCTGGTTTATGATGGATTAATGACACAGCTTTGCATGCGTCGCGCGTAGTAGGATTGTAGGGCGACGCCCGTTTGGTTCTCTATTGTGCCCGAGAGAGAGCCTCTGATAGCAGACAAGCAACTACGATCTATCGGTTCTCCCTCATTTTAGATATTTCTAGAGTCTCGTCGATGCGGATCGGTAGCCTTAGTAGTCACGATTTTTGATTATCTCTTATGACTTTGAGAGCCCTAGGCTTTGCTGTTTTGTTTGGAGTTGCGTGCCTGGCTCCTGGAATGGCATCAGCTGATGTCATTTGCGTCAAAAAAGTGGTCAAACCAGATAATAAACCAATTCGATTTACCCGTGTGATCGCTAGAAAGGCTGGCCCTTGTCCACGCGGCACCTTTTTGTTGATAGACACCAGCTCGTTTATGGGACCATCCGGCCCGCAGGGTGTCGCAGGTTCGACGGGTGCGAGCGGCGCATCGGGAGCAATCGGATTAACGGGAGCTACCGGTAGTGTTGGCCCCACCGGAGTAACCGGACCAACGGGATTGACGGGAGATGTTGGAGCTACGGGGCCAGCAGGCGCAACAGGCGCAACAGGCGCTACAGGAGTAGTTGGACCTACGGGGTCAACGGGCCTAGTAGGCGCAACTGGTCCGACTGGATTAACCGGAGCAACCGGCAGTGTTGGCCCAACCGGCGTTACGGGACCCACGGGAAATGTTGGCGCTACGGGGCCAGTAGGTGCAACAGGCGTTACGGGAGTCGTCGGACCAACAGGATCGACGGGCCCAGTTGGCGCCACCGGTCCGACAGGATTAACCGGAGCAACAGGCAGTGTCGGCCCCACTGGAGTAACGGGGCCAACGGGATTGACGGGAGATGTTGGTGCCACGGGGCCTGCAGGGGCAACAGGCGCCACTGGTCCAACGGGTATAGCAGGAGATGTCGGGCCCACAGGTCCAACAGGTGTAACGGGAGACGTCGGCGCAACTGGCGCAACCGGTCCGACTGGATTGACGGGCGACACCGGCGCTACTGGTCCAACGGGTATCACAGGAGATATCGGGCCCACAGGTCCAACGGGAGTAACGGGGGACGTCGGCGCAACTGGTGCAACCGGCCCGACAGGAGATATTGGCCCTACAGGATCGACAGGTCCAGAAGGAGCTACCGGTCCGACTGGAGTGACGGGAGACATCGGCGCCACCGGTCCAACAGGTATCACAGGAGATGTTGGCCCCACAGGTCCAACAGGAGTAACGGGAGACGTCGGTGCAACTGGTCCGACAGGAGACGTTGGACCTACGGGATCGACAGGTCCAGTAGGTGCTACCGGTCCAACGGGAGTGACGGGTGATACCGGCCCAACTGGTGTTACAGGAGCTACTGGAGCCACAGGTCCAACAGGGCTAACGGGAGACATCGGTGCAACTGGTCCCACTGGCCCAACAGGAGTAGCTGGTCCCACCGGCCCAACGGGACCGACTGGATTGACCGGAAACACCGGAGCCGCTGGCCCAACTGGCGCAACCGGACCGACGGGAACAAGTGGGGGATTGCTGTTTTCGTTTAATGGCTCTACCGGTTCCCGGAACGTAGTTGAAGCTCAGGCTTCTGGGAGCATTGGTTACGCAATCAATGAGGTCAATGACCTCACAGCATTAGCTGATGCTGATGATGTGCAGGTAGTTGCAGGTACGAGCTGCTCTCAGGTGGCGTTCACCATTGTCCTAGAAAATGCCCCAGGAGTTGCGGTTCCCACGAGGACATGGGTCGCGGTACTTTTAAGAAGTGTCTCGTCAGCTTACGGAACTGTTTCTTCGGCAACAGATCTGTGTTCTATCAGCAACTCCAATAATACCTGCACCGGAACTGTTACTCTCTCAGTTGCAGCAACCGACCTCTTGGCAATCAACTTGGATCAAGTCAGTGGCACCGCCGCACCGGCCACCAGAGCTTCTTGGAGTGTTCGCTGTAACGCAAGCTAGAAGTGTGTCCCGTAGAAACATAAGTCCTCATTTTGGACACAATCCGTAGGGGGGGCTGTCCCGTTGCCACCACAACATGTAGTGGTAGAATTTTTCTACCGGACAGACTCCTAGGTACTCTCTCGCATCAGTGCTCGGTTGGAGGGTTTGATGATTGCCGCGTTAGCTGCGCTTTTTGTTGTTTGCCTCCCTGCTTTTTTTGCTCGCCCGGCGATTGCCTATGCACTCACCGTTTCAGGTGCAAAGCGCAGCATGCCGATTACCACCATCTCGCTGCTGACCGGTCCGGTCATCTTTCTGCTATTTTTTTCGCTATGGGGGCGAGTGTTACCTGGCTACGGGTGGTCGCTGGCAGCGGCATTACTTACCCTCGGTACGGCCAGCTTCCTGCTCAGCAAGAGACGAGTTGGGTACCTAGTGAGCAATGATCGCCCCTTTTTAATGAGCTTTCTAGCTCTCTTTTGCATTGCGTATTTTCTTAGGACACATTGGCCAGCGCTGCACTGGGAGAACTCCGTACAGCGCCTAGGGGTAGAGCGGCTATTTAACTTATCTTTGCAACAGTCGTTTCTATATTCGGAGAACTGGCCGCCTAACAATATCTGGTTACACGGAGAGCCTGTTCAGTATCATCTGTTGCTGCGGGCGGCGCCCGGCATCGCGAGCTGGTTAGCACGAGTGGTGTTTGGCTCCCCGCTCATGGGCGGCGCGCTCTATCTTATCTTCGATGCCCTCTATCTCACCCTAGCCCCATTGGCGGTGGCAGCGTGGGGATTTGTCTTGATGTCCACGTTAGCTTCTCGCTCTGACGGAATCTCAAAGATTGCGGAACGGAGGTGTGTGATAGTGTCGCTCTTAGTCGGAGCGCTCACCTTTTTTGCGCCGCACGGGGCTGCATTACTAGCGGGCCTCAGCGCGCTGTGGAGCGGAACGACGGTCGACTTCTGGATGATTCAACATGAAGTCGTAAAGGGAACAGTGAACTTTTTCCCGTTTGGTTTGCTGCTCTCCGGCGAGAGCCACTCGTATGCCCAGGCGCCGTTTCTCCAGGTGTGTTTGTGGGGAAGCGTAATGTGGCAACTTTGCACCCCATTCTCAACCGTACGTGCTCTTCTTACCGGCATGCTCGCGTCGGCACTTGCCATGGCGCATCCAGCGAGCGCCTTATTGGCGGCGAGTGGATTATCTCTCGCAGTTGGAGTGGTGCTAGCAAGCTGCTTTCGCTCAGAGGGAAAAGAGAGTTTTCTGCGAACGGCTGGCTCTCTCGGTATCAGCGCTGCGTGCGCTGCGCTCTTATATCTTCCAAGTTACCTCACCTTAAACCCGCCACAGACCCGGTGGGTTTGGGTTACGGATGAGTTAACGAGCCCTGCGGTACCGTTTCTCACCGCTCAAGCAGCGCCGCTAGTTATTACGGCAATCTTTCTCTTGGTGGGACTTCAGTTCCAAGGATTTATCGCTGCCGTTAAGAAAAACTTCGCTACTATTTTTTCAGTTGGTTTCTTGGTCGTTATCGCAGCAGCGCTTTCAAGGCCAGCGATCGGGATTACCATTCTTTTGTTCTCCTTGATTGGACTATCGGGTCGCAGGGCAGGTGTGAGTGAGAGCAACCGCGCCGCTGCGTTCGCTATCGGGGTTGCTATAGCCTGGCTGCTTCCTGAGATTGTCGTCTCTGACTGGGCCATCGATAACCGAACGGATTGGGTTCGGTTCAATACCGTGATGCGCTTTTGGCTGGATGGTTATTATTTAGTGCCGCTTTTGGCGGTAGTGCTTTCAGGCCTTCCCGCTTTAGAATCGGTGGCTCGGTACCGCACCCTGTGTTGGTCGCTGTGCACGGCTCTTCTCGTGAGCGTGTTTTCACTCTATCCGTTGTTGCGTAATCGCCTCGAGAGAACACCTGAGTTAAAGAGCTCAGATGGTTTTGCCTTCTTATCAAAGGAGAACGCGGTTGACTGGTGGATCGTCGACTATCTGGCGCGGCTTCCGGGCCAAGTTGTTCTAGGCGAGACCTGCGGCACAGGCACCTCGCCGCTTGTGCCTTATCACTATGGAATGCCAGGACGACTCTCTGCGTTCTCGGGTCGGCCCTCGGTGTGCGGGTGGGCTCGCCACACCTGGATGTTCCAGCCTGTTTTTACTAAGGGAGCTAAAAGAGGTGAAAACATTTGGCCTTCTTTTTTGGCATACGAGCAGGCGCTAGGTACAATCTACACAAGCAATAGTCAGCCAGAATTACAGCGAGCAGTGACAAGCCTAATCGATCGCGGAGTGACGCACCTCGCGTTTGGGGAATTAGAGGGGCGAGTCTTCGGGAATGTTGACCTAAGGCGCGTAGCGGAGCGCATTCACGGGACGGTAGTGCTTAATCCAAAACACGGGTACGGAGTGATTGCGCTAGTCGTTGGTTCTAGCTTGTAGCTGCCTAGGGAACCTCTGAAAAACCTCGATACTTTATTCATTCTCTCTGTGCTCTCTGTGTCCTTGTAAGTTCCTATTTGGCAGGTACCACCGGTGCACGGTAGGTATCAGATGCCCGCGGTGTGGGAGTTCGATCCGTGTCCGGAATATCTTTGAAGAGAGTTCGGCACAGAGCGCGA
>JBIKWF010000134.1:0-10548 GCA_044356455.1 Bdellovibrionota bacterium
AGCCTTTCTTGGGGTATTGCGACGTACCTCGGCGGTAAAATTGCTTCAAAGGTATTCTCATACTGTGAACTCCGCATGATTCGAGAGTACGTAGATAAAACCGAAGGTCCCCTCGAAGAGGCTCTTCAGGGCGTTAAGAAGCCAGAAGGATTCTTGGTTCAACTCAAGAAATCGGCGGAATTTGCATTCGCCCGTACAGGCATGGAGCACGCGGCAGTGCGTGCCATTGGGTTGCTTGAAGCTACTGTCAACCTCGATAGCGAGGTCCAAATCGTCAATGACCTTCGGCGGGCTACTGTTCCTGCGGAGAGAGCAAAGCTAGAGGCGAAATACCGAGCAACATACGACGGCTTTGAGGCAGCAGTCAGAAGCGAGCGTTACACCATGCCGGACGGAAGCAAGAGATCTATTACTTCTCTTTTGTTCGGTGGCGACGTTGACCCGAGCACCGGTAAGCGCGATCCGCAGGGTCTGCATGAGAGGCACGAGGCAAACTTGGGATTCCTTCTCTCAAAATTAGATTCGTACGGAACCTCTATCGGCGCGGATTTCGCCCCAATGGTTGAAATGCTTCGGTCGCAAGAGATAGCAGGCTTCCATTTTGATACACCCGGCCGAACGGTTGAATGGTTACGTATTGCACTTGGAAGAAATCCTTTTGCGCCTGAGCCCAAGGGCTACAAAACTCCGGTCGGAGTGCCGGCGGCTATTCATCAAGCAGCAAAGGAGTTTGAAAAAGTTCTCGGAACGGTGCTTTCGCAGTCTCTCACCAAAGATGAGGCGGATAAGTTTGGAATAACGCCAAGTAAAAAGGATCCGCTTACGGTCAAGCAAGTCTGGACCCAACTGGAAACCATTGGAGAGAATATCTCCACCCTTTCAACGGAATATTCAAAAGGCCTAGGATTGCGGCACCGCTATGTGGTTGAGCAGCTGCTATCTAATGTTGGCGAAATAGTAAATCTAGACCCAGAAGTCACGGGGAAGATCAGAGTAGAGGGTCTTTCGAATAATCCAGATCCGGCCAAAGCAAAAGAGGAAAATGAAAGGGTCCAGCGGGAATCAACAGAGATTAAACAGATTCTCCTCTATACAGACATCGAACATCCCGCAGTCCCTGGTAAAAAATTCTCATCAGTAGGAAATGCTACCAACTGGATCAGTTTCGTCGAAGACAACCCCACCATGGAGTTTGATGTTCCACAAACCGACGCCGTATCGGGCATAGCTCAACGAGATGCAAGTGGGAATATCTTGCTTCGAAAGATGTCCGGTGCTGAGATATCCGCTAAATATCACCATTATTTAGACAATATTCTGACCCCTGAAGGACAGCGCGTTTGGGGTGGCTTTTACGAGAAATTAGATAGGCCATACCGACAGGTGTATTTAGAGCAGAAAGCGTCGAATGAGCTCATCGATCCTCTTATTGAGGGCGTTCGGAATGGCTCAGTAGAGCCGCGTTACACAAGCAAGCTTCAAAAGCTATACGATAGAATCGTTAAACGGTGCTCGGGAAATAGTCTATCTGTTACGATTGAGCCTGGAATGGGGGATATAGAGATAAATAACATGCGCGTAACGCTTGTAAGCTATCTTGAATCAATCCGAAAAACCTTAAGGCATTATGATATCTTCAATCTTGAGAATGAGATGACTCGCGAAACTGTCATTGGGAATCTCTCTCGAGAGACGCAAGAGCTTCTAAGTAAGATGAAGCCGAGGCAGCAGGAGTATCAAGGCAAAGTAATATCCCGAGGTTCTTTTGCAGAGTGCCTTTGGAATCGATACAACCCACTTTACAGGGCAGTTGGTAGCCTCTTGCGACATACGTTTGAGAATCCAACAGGGGGAATTGCCGGTTGGGCAACAGGCCTTGGTATTATGAGTGTTGGGTTTGGGACCGCGGCCTTCGGGTGGGGGTTCGCCCCGGTGCTGGTGGGCGGTATCTTCGTGAATTGGGCATATAGCGGCGGATGGCCAATTGTTAAGTCCTGGCTCGGGACCGAGAAGAAGAAGTAGGTGGGGAGCAAGGAGTTGACTGGGTATGTTTTCTAATTTGGCAAGGTTCCTGCCCTGGAAACGAGAGGGTGCCTCTGCGGCAAGTGCTACACTTTCGGATGATGAGGCGAGGCGGATAGCTAAAACCTACAGGCCGCCCGAAGTAGTAGGAACGATAGCTGGGTTCGAAAGAGCCGCTCTTGGAGCGCCATCAACCTCGGCCCTTGCCGTGGAGGGATTCGAGGCAAAGAACTCTAACTTCAATCAAGGTGTTGTTTGCTCGGCGAGCGGTTTAGGTACGATGGTGTTAGAGGTGCTTGGCGAGCGGCTAAATTCTCAAAAACCTGGTGATCGGGCTTCTTTGTTTATCAAGACAACGGAAACATTAGCCAAGAAGATTAGCCAAATTCCAGGCAAGATTCTTACTGTTGATTTTGTGATTAGCACTGAGGCAGTAGCTCGCGCAGATGCGAAGAATGACAGGGTCCACGCGGTAATTACCTACCAGGTGCCGAAGGGAACTCATCCAATCTCTGCTGAAGCTAGATCCCTGGCGGAGGCGCAATCGGAGAATGAAGAAGCCTCCGTGCGAGGAACGGTATATGGAGCGGCCGCAGCGCGCCGCGGTGTGATGACTAGGAATGGTATTCTTTTTCTCATCGACCGACAAGTTCACACGGTAGATGGCAAGGACCCTGCCACGTATCAGCGCAATAACTTACGTTACAGTTTAAATCGAAGTGATCTCATATTTGAGCCACTTGCGGGCAACTTCGAGCTTAAGAAGTGTACTCATACCGTGGGGCAAGATTTCCATCTTCAACCAAATGTTCCAACCCAAGAGATGCTTGACGCCTATGTTTTTAAGGCATCTGTGGGAAGTTCCCACCGAGAAGCTCGGCGTCGTAGTGCACCACTTGGAGCCAGAGAAGGAGTAAATCCCGAAATCGCGGAATCTACTCTCAAGAGTATCATTGATAATGAGGCTGCAGCACGGGGCATAAAGCTACCTGACGGATCAACGGTCAGAATAGTGCACATGCGCCCCACAAAAGCCATGAGTACAACCGATGTTCATGCGCACTTCGTGAATCTCCTTGCTAAAACCGCTGATGAAGGGGACGTCAAGGAAGTGCTGGGTTTCGACTTTATGCGGCCTTGGGGGTTTCACGATAAGGAGGCATTGAGTCCGTATCAATACTTTTATCCTGTTGCATTTCTCCGAACTATCGACGGGCCTAACGGGTCTGCTCAGGGTAATGCTGAGCGTAGTGAGTCTTTCTTGACGCCGGCGGAGTATCGGGCCTTTGCGCCCATGCTTGACGGAAAGAAGAATTTTGATGGTGTAGTTCATCCTGCTTCCGGATATGGTGCTGCGGTTATTGAGGAATTTGCAGCGCCGCTTACAATCGATGGGAAAACCCCTTCAACGGAAGAGCAGCATTTGAGGTTTCTGAAGTTAATACATGCGTGGTTCGTTAGGCAAAAAGAGCTCGGGCGTGATCCTGAGATTATCTCCACTGCATTCGCACTTGATGAGGCGGAGTTTACAACACCTGTCGATAAGCAGTATCGGCGTAGGCTTCGTGTGTACTTCCGTGACAAAAATGTCCCCGCTGCCAAGACATGGGAAAGGACCACGAATCCTGACATGCATAAGGTAGTTGGTACCTTCAAGGAGGGGGTTGCCGCAGAGATTACTACTGCAACGGCCCACGGGATGAACGGTTTCGGAGCTGGTGGTAATGACCGAATTTTTCTGACACATCATTACTCGGCTCCCCCAGGCCCAGGGAATCCAGGAGTAAGAGACGCTTCTTTTGTTCAGCTGCTTAAGCACGCTGAGGTCTTTAATAGAAACCCTGGTATGGTTCCAGTCGAATACATCCCAATCCGCTACGCATGGGAGTCCCAGGAAGTAGTAGTTGGTGCAAGCTATACCGATGGTGTCTTGATCCGAGCACGGATTGACCACCCGTAATCGCAGGATCTGGTCATTCTAATACCGACTTCCGAGAAGTGTTGTAATTCCTGCTAGTTATGCCTCTTGAGCTTGCTCTTTGCCCTCTCTAAGGCATTTAGGATTTTGTAGCGCCCATATCAGATAAGTAGGTCGAATGGGTTAATTGCCTCACCGTGTTGCAAGAGGGTTATGGGAGACAGTACGAATCTATCATCAGCTAGAGTGAAGGAAGATGTTGGCTTAAGAGCATTGACCGGAAATCATGCGGATCTTCAAGCTGAGCTTGCCGGAATCGCTGCTTCACAAAAGATAGTCGCGGCTTCAAATCATTTGGCGGCGCCTCGTGTCTCAGCCTTGAGGCATGAGGTGCAGCGTTCCCTTGCAGCCCCTTACCATGAGGCTGCGGGAGTTGGGACAGAAAGTTCAAAAGTAGCGACTGTCTCCCACACGCTAGCTTTAGAAGCGCTCAGCGCCGCTCCAAAGAATGGGATTAAGGAGGAGCGAAGCGGCTTCTGGGCTGGACTATGGAGCAAGGCGAAATCTTTTGTCTCCGATGCAGCGGATGTTGCTCGTGGTATCGGAAAGGGCGTGGTCGCTATAGGCAAGCTTCTTTATGTCGATGCGCCCAAGATGCTCTTCTCCAAGGAATTCTGGAGCGGAGTGGGTTCCGCTCTTACATGGGTGGGCGAGAAACTTACGGATCCCGCTACATGGAAGGCTGCAGCGGAGCTGAGTCTTAAAGCGATTACACTTGGACCGCGAGTACTCATTCATGTCGTAACTCACCCCATTGACTCCCTCCAGAAAGTTGGTTCCTTTCTCAAAGGAATGTCTGACGGGTTAGGAATCACAGATATTTGTGTTGGTGTTGGAAGAATTTTCAAAGGAGATTTTGCTGGTGCCCTTCAAGCTTTTAAGGGTGCCGGCACCGCATTCGTTGAATTCACTGGTCTTGCAGATGCCTATGGCGCGGTAAAGCATCTAGGCCAAGCCCTTTATTGCCTCGGTACCGGGGATAGAGTTGGGGCGGCAGTCCATTTTGGGCAGGCCGTAATGCACGGCGCGATGGCGGCAATGTCGATAGGCTCTATAGCGGCGACAGTAGCGACCGGCGGTGCGGCGGCCGGTGCGCTGGTCGGCGTAATGATGCTGCGGACGAGTATGAAAACTGCAGCGAAGCAAGTGCTGAAGACTGCGTCAAAGGAATTCTTTAAGAAAGCTGGCGAAGAGCTTGGAGAGAACTTAGTCAAAAGTGTTGGAAAAGACCTCACGAAGGAGATCCTTGAGGCCACCGCAGTGAAGAGTGTCGATGCGGGGTCCATGAAGGTGATAGGAACCATCCTCGGTAAAGACGCGGGCAAGTTATTTGACGCTGCAACATCAGGCCCGATTAGAGAGCAGCTTCTTGAGAAGCTTGCAAAGGAAATGAATCCTGCTCACTTCGAAAAAGCCTTCAGGGAAGTTGGCCTCGACGCTACAAGTAGATTGATGAAGGATGCAGGCGTTGCAGCAAAAGCGGAGAAGTTGGTCTTCGAGTTACTGCAAGACGCGCACAAGATGAGCAAAAAGGAACTTGCTCAAAAACTAGAAAAGCAGGGATGGGATCCTAAGAGGGCGCGCGAGGCTGCCGCGGACGTTAAGAAGGCACTTAGAGATCAGCACGGGTCGTTCTTTAGCAAAGATACCCCTTTCAATCAGAGTGCCTGGCAAAAAGACATCGACGCCTGGAAGAGTGCAGCGGCGAAAAAAACCAAGGAAATTGATGCCGAGATTGTAAGGAATCTCACCGAGGGAATGAAGAAGCCGCTTACCGAGATGATAGTGGAGCGGCAGAAAGACGTTTTCATGAAAGAGATGCGGAGCGTGCTGCTAGGGCAAGGCGACTCGCCGCTTAGTAAAGTTATGGGCGAAACAGTTGAAAGACAGGCAAAAGCCCAAGGTAAGTCGGTAGCTAGTCTGGCAGACGAGTACGCAGAGGCGTCGTGGAAGGGATACCGTGAAGGAATTGGAGAAGCGGTTGAAGCGGCCGTGAAAGAGGGCATCGAGAGGGGCGTGAAGAGATTCCGCGAAACACAGCTTAAGCTTAAGTTGCCGTCCTTCAGTGGAATCTGGGAAGGCACCAAGGAGATATACGGGAGATACGCCAGAGCTAGTGTTAAGACAGAGCACGCAGAAGGAGTCGACAGAAAGGGCGCGGAGCAAGAGAGGTTCAATGGCCACCGTGCGGTCATGAGTCGAATACGGAACGATGGCGGCAGAGTTCTGAAGGATAACTATGTTCAGAAGCTTGGTGAAGACAAATGGGAGTTAGATAGCACAACAGAAGTAGCCGTAGATGAAAGGAACGAAAGAAAGCCAAAGGGGGGAGACCCCGCATCCAAGGTGTCTTAGTCTTTCACACGTATACCTTTCGGCAAAGCGTTCCTCATTTTAGGGTTGAATTCTCGCATTCTATAATCGCGATTCACGGATTATGATGGTCTTGTTAGCTAGAGTCAGGTGAATGCGGTGAGACTACAAGGCGGTGCTAAGGAGTTGGTGCCTTTCGCTCGAAGTCCTTCCGATCTGTGCGAACCTAGCTCAAGTGCAGATTCATTTCTTAGGCTTGGCTTTCCCTCTGCCCCTGAGGCCGACTCTGGGCCACGCATGGCACAGGGCGGTAGTTCCATAGTTAGTGAGCCAAAAAGCAAGTCAGCGAGTGTTAGTTCCACATCAAGCGTCGCCTTAAGCGCCGCAAAAGGCGTCATAGACGCTTTGGTCAAGCCTTTGACCTGGCTGCGTCAAGCTCCCTACCCCGTCCGCGCCGTATTTCTGGCTGGTCAGACAATGGCTCTTCTCCAGTTTTTCAATACGCGCGCATCCGGCGTTTTGCCCTTTGAAATGCCGCACATCTCGCCAGTTATAGGCGCGGGAATAGCGGTTCTTGCGAGTGCAGCACTTACTACTGCTAGGTTTGCCTTTGAAAGCATTAGGAAAGGCATTGCCGACTCGGCCATGCGAAAGCTTGGTGCATACCAGATTCTAAGCCGTCGTGGAGTCGGAATAGAGGACGTAAAGGTAGCACCAGATACTTTTGACCCTAACTCCTGGCGGGGAAGGATGCTTGAACGCCTAACGGACTATTCCGATAGTATCGAGGGTATTCGCTACCTGCTTTCCGGGACAGCCGGCCGCAGCTTCGTAATGCTATCCATCGAGAAAATTAAACGAGAAGCTGCCTCCGGATTCGATTCAACTAAGGCTCTTTCTAGCGCCACTCTTTCGGATATCGAGATCGAGGAAAGCTTGCGGAGAATGGCAAGCGAACCCGTTCGCGAGAAAGACACTGAACTTACAAGTGCGAAGAAATTCTCGTGCTCACGCTCGCGCTTGATAGCGGGATTTGCCGAGGCCGGGCATCCCGAAGATCTCCCGGGATTAATTAAGGTCTACAATAGTTGCGAATCCGGAACTGTTTCTCACAGGGAAATTCAGTTCGCCGTGTCCATGATTGCGGGACGCTCATTGGCTCAAACTCTTGAGTCAGAGGGCTTCTCGAATGTGCGTCTGGTTTCGGAAGGGAGCGAACGAGTGCCACGCGTTGAGGCTACTCTCCCGGCTACCCTCGATCCGAGGCTTCCTCAGTGGACCAGGCTCATGAGGCCAGAGGTCGATTCTCCTCAGCTTGTGCGCCAAGTGATGTTCGATTTTTCCGACTCTGATTCTCTTGGAAGTTTTGGGTTCGGAAGGATGATGAGACTCGTGTGTGGTAGCGCAGTTCGAGCGCTCGGTAGAATTCCTAGCTCATCCGATGAGCTACTTCGAATCCCAGTAGGGAGAGAGGAAATAAGAGGGACCGCGGGACATGAGATAGTTCATGCATGGTATTCGTTGGCGCGAGAGCACGGGATTCTGCATTGGGCTGGTCTTAATTCCTTTGGGGCAACTCCAATGAAAGGAAGCCGCTATGAGCGGCATTTCGCGGAAGAGGGGTTGGCTCAGCTCTATAATTTGAAGCGAAGTGTACTTGATCTCAGGCGTCATTTGGAAATGCCTCGCCTTACGGCTGATTCAGCGCGAGATCTTGGTCAAGTGCTTTCAAGTATTGAGACCAAGCTAGTGCCCGGCTGCGACTCCGGAATCCCCTCGGTGTCGCGCTTTCTCTCGACTGCTTTGGAAAATTGGAGGTTATTGCGGGAGATAGTCGCACATTCCTGCGCGACGGGTTCAGGTTGGGGGAAAGTCTCTGATGGGTTTGAGGGAAGGAACCAGAGTGTCCCAGATTTCCCCTATGTTTCAGGCCTTCTCCGTGGAGCCACGGGAAAACTGGGGATTTTGCCCCCGCTACCGCAGCGCGAGGGGGAAGTAGTCTTCTCCCTTGAAGTCCCAGAATCAGTCGGGGTGTCTCACTCTTGCGAAATGAGGCTCCCGCTGTCTTGCCTTCCGAAGGGAGTAGAACTTCCTTTCGAAGCTCTCTCCCTGGTTCGTTCGAAACCGATAGAGCAGGAAGAGTCCTCGAAGGTTATTCAATCTCTCCCGGCACTCTTCCGGGCGGTAGCATCCCCAATAGTCGAGGCCCTTGCCTCTCAAGCTGAGCGGGACATCCCGCCGATTCTTGCCAAGTTGGAAGACGTGCGACGAGTTGCGCAAGAAGCTAAGTGGGTTCTTGCTGCTGCAGCGCAGTTAAAACCTAAGCAAGATTCTGAACTCTCTGAAGAGAACTCAAAAATTGTGAGGGAGAAGCTGCGCGAGCTCTGCAAGCTACTAAGAGACCTTCCTCATCCGAGACGAGTTGGAGTTTCACCCACTAATCTTGGGGCTCTGCGAGCAGAGCCTGATCTTGATAACAAAGAGAACATCTTGGCTGCAGTGCAAAGGGCGTCCGGTCCCTTGACGCCCCGAAGTTAAAGCTTTAGCCCCTATTCCGCCGATTCATCGCGATCCCCTCGCGCAGGGTAAGGAGGCTGACTACCAATACCTGTTGGCCAGCGTTCGATTCCTCATTGAGAGGATAAGAGAATCTCTTAGATTTGGAACTCCCGCTCTCCGTAAGTCCGCTAGATTATCGCTATAAGCGAATTAGTATCGTTAAGGCAAACTTTTCCAGGCTTCCAGCATAATCTTCAATTAGATATTTAGCCTTATGGGAATCGTCTCAAAGGCATTAGGTTGTATCGGAGGTTACATGGCAATTGCTGTTCAAGCAGGCGCAAGAAATTCTACCCAAGATCATATGGCCCGAGGTGAGAAAGCCTTTGAGGCCGTCTCGTCACTTGCGCGTTCGTTCGCGGAAGGGGCGATGAGCCTCGGCAAAGCACTTGGCCGTGAAGCACTCTTTAGTCTCGGTTTCGCCCTCAACAAGATCGACACTGCAGTTCAAATCGGAAGGGAAAACATCGCTGCCTTCCGAGAGTTCGCACGTGACACAAAGGAAGGTGCCATTGAGGTCAAGCAATCGGCAGTAAGTAAGTATCAGGAAGTGCGTTCCGGGATCGTAAAGCGTGCTGAAGACCTTAAGGAGATGGTTGTTGGGACAGTAGAGAGCTATCGCTTTTCTAACGCTACAGAATCGGCGCTTGGTAGAATGGGAGATATGAAGAAGGCTATTCTCAAGAGTGGGCTAACTTCAGAGCAGCAGAAGGAAGTTTTCGAGTACATGCGCGAACAGGTAAAGGAAGAGCTTGCATTACTTAGGGAAGCTCGGATTCAGGCACAGTCGGGAACCGCTGAAGACATGGCCGAGGCTCGAAAGATTATAGGCGGACGAGTGAGGAAGGGATTTGAGGAAGCCTTTGACGTAGTTGAGGCGAAAATTGAGGCTGTTCGAGCGCAAGCGAAGCTTGAGCAGGCAACTGCAGAGAGAGCGGGGCGACGAAAAGCGGCCTAGCCTCAAGCGTATCTTCCAAAAGAAAGTTTAATCATTCTTGTGAGACCTTATATGACGAACGAAGAACTAGCTGCCCGAATAAATGCACTAGAGAAAGAACTGAATCTTCTTGATGAGATGATTGAAACTTTCGATGCCGAGGCTGAGGCACTAGAGCAGATTGATCAAAGCACGCAAGGCCTTTTGGTTGAGCTAAAGATGGCGGCTGAAGAATTCGGGCTGGAGGTTGACTAGTAGGGGAGCAGTCGCGAGAGAGGCCCGCGCCGAGACAACGTGATCCCGAGTCAGTGTATAGAACACCGCTCGATATGCCGAAACGTTTCGGTAGCTTACCTCTTCTCGACAAGCTTTTTTTGAATTTGCTGCTCTCTTATGCTTCGACCGGGCGACTCCGGCTCATAATAGCAATGAGTAAACCGAGTTAGGAGTTACTATATGCCGAGTCAAACTGCACCATCTCCCTCCTACCATCGTCTTGACCCGCACGAGAAAAGCGCCCCCGGTTTCAAGAATAGTGCGTTCGAGAAGCTCGTGCATGCGGTGAGTCCTCAGAAAGACCGATCGGATTTGGCCTTTGGGAGCACTATCGCGCACAACTTTAGGTTGGCTAAAGGGGTTATGGGCTTTAGCGATGCGGCAATTACAAACCATTCGGGGCATGCCGAGATGCACGGTCAAGCCGCAAAGCACTTGCTTCTAGTCAGAGAGGCTCTTGTCG